>CAYPJU010000083.1:0-6659 GCA_964411125.1 uncultured Bradymonadales bacterium
GCGTAGCTCGTACGGTCGACCGAGGGCGCGATCTCGCTCCCCCAGAACTGGGCCGTCGTCTCGAGCGTCGGACCGTCACCGGTCGGCGGACGATGGCGGATTCGGACGGTCGCGACGAGGTCGGCCGTGGGCGCCGTGAGTTCGACCTCGTAGAGGGCAGTGACGGAGTGTCCCGCCCCCAATTCGCCCGCGTCCACCGCGTCGTTTCGAAAGTCGTCGTCGGCGATGTCGCGGTTCTCGTACCCCACGAGGCGGTAACGTTTGACCGTCTTCGGGTCGAACTCGACCTGGAGCTTCACGTCGCGCGCGACGGTGCGAAGCGTGCTGTCGATCTGGTCGCCCAGCACGCGCTGCGCTTCGGCAAGCCCGTCGATGTAGAAGTAGTTGCCGTTGCCCGCGTCAGCCAGGCGCTCCATCGCTTCGTCCCGGTAGTTCCCCGAGCCGAACCCGAGCGTCGTGAGCGTGATGCCGCTCTTGGCCCCCGCCGAGATCGTCCGCAACATCTCGTCGGTCCCCGACGGCCCGATGTTCGCGTCGCCGTCTGACAGCACCATCACGCGGTTCTCGTGGCCAGCGACGAAGGCGTCGCCCGCGAGCTCGTACGCGGTCGCGAGGCCGTCGTTCATCGCCGTTCCGCCCCCCGACTGCAGCGCTTCGATCGCGGCGAAGATGTCACCACTTCGCGAGACGCTCGTCGGCACCAGCAGCGTTTCGGATCGCCCTGCGTACGTCACGATCGCCACGGTGTCCTGGCCGTCGAGCGCCCGCACCATGAACTTCAGCGCCTTCTGGGCAAGGCCCAGGCGGTCTGGGCCGTTCATCGACCCGCTCACGTCCACGAGGAAGGTGAGATGCACAGGCTTTCGTCCCGTGGCGGGCACAGCCTCGGTCTGCACGCCGATTCGCATCAGCCGGTGGTTCGGATCCGACTGGAACGGCGAAGGGGCGGCCTCGATCGAGACGCCGAAAGGCCCGTCCGTCGGCTCCCGGTACCCGTAGTCGAAGAAGTTGATCCACTCCTCGACGCGGACGGATTCGGGCACGGGAATCTGCCCCGTCCGCAGGTCACTGCGGGCCACCGTGTAGCTGCCGGTGTCGACGTCGGCGGCAAAGGTGGAGAGGTTGTCCGAAGCGGACTCCGTCCATCGGTTGAAGCCGTGATGCTCGAACCTCGCAGAGGCTGGCTGTTGATATGTGGGTGCACTGCTCCGGACCGAAACCGAGCCGGACGAAGCCGAGCCGATCGCAAGCGAGCGCGATGACGAGTCTCCGCGAATGATCTCGATCCCCCTGGGCTCCTCCTTCTTCTTCGGACGCCTCACCTTCTTGATGCGAATCTGCCGCTTCTCCTGAATCACCTCCAGGTTCTCGAGCACGTCCCTCAACGTCTTCTTCAAGACGATGGGGTCAGCCGGCGGACCGCGCCGCACGACGAAGTCGAGATCGGCGTGTGCTTCGGCCAACAGCAACATTTCCGCCTCCTCCATCGACACGGAGATCGCGGCATGTTCGTCGTCCGCAGCGACGACCACTACGTCGTGGGCCAGCGAGATCGACGTGAGGTTGGGGGGACCGCCGGGGGAGTCGGGCAAGGGGAAGGTGCCGTAGATGTCGACGCGTGAGCCCTTCGCCAGGACTCCGGCCGGTAGGCCGTGCGAAAGGACGAGACCGCGCTCGTCGCGAGCGATCCCAACTGCGGCGCGATGTCGTGCCGACCGCCGCCGGCTGCGGCGTTCGGCCTGAACTTCCAGGTCCTCCAACGCCTCGCGAAGCGTGGTCTTCTTCATCGTGACGAGATCGCTGTCCCCGTTGCCCCTCGGCAGGTAGTGCAGGGTTCCCCGACGCGACGCGACCATCAGGCTCGCTGCCTCGTCCGACGACAGCGAAAGCCCGACTCGCCGCACGCCATCGACTTCGTGGACGTCCGCCACCGCGACGTTCTGCAAGAGGTTGAGCGCGATCGACGCCGGCCGATCGACAGCCGGGTGAGCCGGGGGCTGCGTCGGCGCTTCGCCCACTGCGTGCACGAGCTCGGGGCGGGACGGAAGCGGGAAGACTCCGACGACGTCGACCCGCGTCCCCACTTCGGTCACGCCGAGGGGCGGCCCATCGACATAGTGAACCAGCGCCGAGTCTTCGGGCGCCTTCGCATTCTCTGCACGCTCTTCCGCCTGGTGCTCTCCACTGCTCGCCACAGTCACTGTCTTCGACGACGGCGGGACGGCGGGATCGAACCTGGGGGCCGGTACGTCCGTCTGGCAGGCGGCGATGATCGTGCAGATCAGGACCGGAACGAATCTTCGAAACGACATGCGGGCTCCTTCGTGAGGTTTCGAGGAGCCTACGTGGTCGCCGTGGTTGCCGTGTGGGGGGGAGCCGGAAAAGCTGTGCAGAACCCGTCCAAAGTCGATGGACGAGTTCCGCGGATCTACTCGGTGGCGTCGGGCTGTTCCGACGGGTGCGACGCTCGAAACGCATCGAGTTCCATGCACGCTTGCTCGACGCGCAGGATCCGGTCGAACGACGAGAGGTCGAGATCGAACCGACGAGCGTTGTAGAGCTGCGGCACCAGACAGGCGTCCGCCCAGGAGACCTCGTCCCCCACGGAATAGGTTCCCGCGGTCTCGGCCAGGATCGCTTCGTAGGCGTGCAGCCCGGCCGCGATGGCGTTCTTGCACCAACCCTTTGCATCCTGGTCCATCGCCTTCAAGGTCTGGATCACGGCGAGGTTCTGGAGCGGCTGAATGCCCGAGTTGACGATCTCGGCGAGCTGGATCGCGCGAGCGCGAAGGTACGGATCCGCAGGCAACATCGCCGGATCCGGGTGGGTCTGCTCGAGGTAGTCGAGGATCGCCATCGACTGCCCGAGTCGACGCGTCGTCCCCCCTGCTTCGAACTCGAGCACGGGCACCTGCTTCGACGGATTGAGCCCTTCGAACCACTCCGTCCGCTGCTCGCCGCCGTCTTTCACGAGGTGAACGGGGACGTACTCCCACTCGAGCGCTTTGTGTTCAAGGGCGATCCGGACGCGCCACGAGCTCGAGCTTCGCCAGTAACCGTAGAGCTTCATGGGGCCACGACTTTCTGCTGGATGGTGCCGAAGATGTTGTCGCCCTCGGGCGTCTTCATCTCGATGCGGACCGTGTCGCCCTCCTTCATGAAGGGCGTCTTGAACTCACCGGTGTCGATCTTCTCGATCATTCGCTTCTCGGCGAGGCAGCTCGAGCCTCGGCTTCGGTCCTCGTTCGACACCGTGCCGCTACCCAGGATCGTGCCTGCCGCGAAGCGTCGGGTCTTCGCGACGTGATGGATGAGGTCGGCGAACGAGAAGTGCATCTCGGGGCCCGCCTCCGGGTTCCCGAACATCTCGTCGTTGTAGTACGTCTCGAGCGGAAGCTCGATCCGCCCATCTTTCCAGTACTCGCCGAGCTCGTCGGGCGTGACGGCGAACGGCGAAAACGCCGTCGCGGGCTTCGACTGAAAGAACCCGAAGCTCTTCGCGAGCTCGGACGGGATGAGATTGCGCCACGTGAGGTCGTTCACCAGGACGACGAGCCGCACGTAGTCCAACGCCTCTTCCTTGCTCACCCCGATCGGCGTGTCCCCCAGAATGACGGCGACTTCGGCCTCGAAGTCCAGCCCCCACGACTCGTCGACGAGCGGAACGTCTTCGGTGGGCGCCAGGAAGTGACTCGAACCGCCCTGGTAGACGAGCGGGTCGGTCTCCAAAGTCTCGGGAGGCTCGGCGCCACGCGCTTTGCGCACCAGGACGATGTGGTTGATGTACGCGGAGCCGTCGATCCACTCGTAAGCTCGCGGCAGCGGCGAATGGAGGCGGTCGGGATCGACGGGCTCACCGTCCGTCTTGCCCGACTCGAGGTCCGCCGCGCGACGCTTCAGGGCATCGGCGACGTCGTCCCACTGATCGAGGGCCGCCTGCATCGTCGGCGCAATGTCCTTCGCCGTAGCGAAGCGGGTCCCCTCTTTGTTCACGACGACGAGGGTGCCATCGCGCGTTCCATCCTTCAGCGTTGCGAGCTTCATACATCTCCTTGGAAACGAGTATCTACGCCCGACGTATCGCGCGACCGGACGCCCTGTCAAACCGCGCTCCGCGCCGCGCGCGCTGCGCTCTGCGCTCTGCGCTCCGCGCGCTGCGCTCTGCGCTCTGCGCCCTGGGCTCTGCGCTCTGCTTTGGTGCGGCATCCTGCCGCACATTGGAGGTCGTGGGACCGGTCTTCGGTGGTCATGCGCTCGACCGGCGAATCACGATGCCGGCGTAGGGCGCGTAGCGCCGTTGTAACTCCGCGCGTAAGCGCGGGCGTTACGGGCGCACCATCGTGACGTGCGGGATCTCGGCTTCCTCGTAGATCTCGCCGACGCGGCGCCAGCCGAGGGATGCGTACCAGCCCTCGAGGTGCGCCTGGGCGTGCAGCTCCGCGGGGCGGTCCCCGAGCCAGTCGGCGACCTGTTGCATCAGGTCGGTCCCGAGCCCCTCGCCCTGCCGGTCGGTCGCTACGGCGACGCGGCCGACGACCCAGACGTCGCCTTGACGAAAGGCTCGCGCAGTCGCGACGAGCTCTCCGTCGAGGGTTCCCAGAAAGTGGTGAGAGTGCGGGTCGAGGTCGTCGATCTCGGGGACGGCGGTGATCCGCTGCCCGACCACGAAGACGACGTTGCGAAGGTAGTAGAGGTTGTGCAGCTCCAGGAGCGTGAGCTCCTGGAACTGCTTCGCAACGACCCGAAGCATCGTCTTACTGAACGAAGACGTTGAGCGTGTAGTCGCCGTTGCCGGAGCAATCGGTGTCGCCCGGGCAGTACGGCTCGACGACGACGTAGTAGTCGCCCGCAGCGTCGGCGTTGACGGCCGTGGCGCTGAAGAAGGTCGACTCCTGACCGTCGTAGTCGTCGTTCTCCGACAGGAGCGTCGTTCCGTCCGGCGCGTAGATCTTCACGACCGTGTCGGCGTCGTCGGTGTTGGCGTCCGAACCGGCGAGGGTCTGGACCCCGACCACCTGGCCGGCGGTCGCCGAGACCTTGAACCAGTCCGGCTTGAGGTCGGCAGCGCCAGCACCGTCGAGCACGCCGGCGACCGCGGCCGGGGCCGTGAGGGCCTGCGCCGTTCCCGGAGTGTCGTTCGGCTCGGTCTCGGTTGCCGGCGTGAACGTGATGCCGGAGATGTCGATCGAGCTGAAGTCAGGGGTGAAGTCGTAGCCCGCGCCACCACGGAAGTAGGCGTCGCGAACACCCATCTGAACGACGGTGTCCATCGAGGGGAGGAGCACGGCCGGAGCTTCCTGACCGAACGCAGTGCCGTTCTCGAGGACGGCGATGACCGGCTCGAAGTCGGCGGCTGCGGTCGTCACGTTGCCGACGAACATGTGGCCCGCCGGAATCGTGAACTCGTAGAAGACCTCTTCGCCGAGACCACCGATGGAGCCGGGGGTCGTGTACGGAAGCGTGACGGCGGTCGCCGAACGCGTCGTCGCCGAAGCTTCGATCGAGTAGGTGAAGCCAGCTTCGCCGACATCGGCGGGGTTCTCCGGGTCTTCGACGTTACGAAGGTCGTCGACGAAGACGTAGTAGTCGCCCGCTTCGGTGGAGTCTGCCGGGTGCGCGATCGTGATGGCCGACGAGCCCGCTACCGGGTAGCCGGTCGCGAACGGGATGAGACCGAGGAACGTGTTGACGACCGCAGTCGTCACCGGCTGAAGGCCGCCGGCTCCGGTGGTCTGAATCCGCACCGTGTCGCCCGGGTTGAGCGTCACGAAGAAGTAGTCGGTGTCGAAATCGTCGCCATCGACCGCGTCGATGACGCCGGTGCCCGGGGTGCCCACGACGAGCTCGGTCGGCGCCGAGATGTCGTCGTCGGTCTCGAAGGTGTCGAGCGTGTAGGAGCCGTTCGTCGTCGCGAACCAGAAGTCGACGTAAACACGGTAGGTCGTCCCCGTGACGGTGCTGAGGACCGCGCGGGAGTCGTAGCTTCCGCCACCGACGTCGTCGTTGAACGCGACGATTTCGCCGGTCGAGGCGTCCGTGATCCAGAGGACCGTGTCGAGCTCGCCGCTGATCGGCTCGCGGTCCGCGGTCGTCTCGAGGACGAGCGCGCCGTCGAAGTCCGCCGTGAACTCGTAGACATCCAGGAGCGCATCGTTTTGATCGGCCGCGACCGTCGCGCCAACCGTCAGGCTCTCTGCCGTCGGAGTGACTTCCGTGGTCGTGATGACGTAGGTCGCGTCGTCACCGCCGTGCTGCGGTGCATCTTCGAGGTCGGCGCGCTGGTCGTAGACGCCGAGGACGTAGGTGCCGTCCACCGGGATGTAGACCTGGCGCTTCGAGATGCCGGTCGACGCATCGAGGTAACGCTCGATGATCTCGAAGTTGGCGTCGGCGAGGAACGCGATGAGCGTTCCGTCGGCACCGGGGCCGGTGGAGGCGATCTCGTATTCGACGACCGTCCCGGCCGTGAGCTCCATCGAGTAGACGTCGAAGTCCGACGTCTCGCCGCTGCCGGTCGCGATGTTTCCACCGACCGACTGCCCCAGCGTGATGGGGTTCGGGTTTTCGAAGTCGTTCGGCTCCGACTCGGTCACGTCTGCGGTCACGTTGTTGGTGCCGCCGTTGTTCGTGCCACCGTTGTTGGTGCCGCCGTTGTTCGT
>CAYPJU010000083.1:6759-27171 GCA_964411125.1 uncultured Bradymonadales bacterium
CGTTGTTGGTGCCGCCGTTGTTCGTGCCACCGTTGTTGGTGCCGCCGTTGTTCGTACCACCGTTGTTGGTGCCACCATTGTTGGTGCCGCCGTTGTTCTTCCCATTGTTGGAAGGACCGCAAGCTGCGAGCGCGGCCGAAACGAGGGCTACGCCAATCGTCAATCGATTCATGGTCATGTTCATCTCCACTGTCTTTTTGGAACAATCCACAGGCGCGAAGGATTAACACAGTTGTGGATCCGATTCCAACGACAGCGCTGCGCCCCACACCCCGAGCCACCGAACGGCCGATCGGGCCCGAACGACGGGGGCTGCGTGTAGGTTCATTGCCTACCTGTGATGCGCAACGGCGCCTCGCCGGGGAAAAAAGTTCGGTGACCGCGGTCGGAATTCGGCGAAGATCGGGGGCGTACAACCGCGGAAAAGCGAATTATGCGGCGTTCGGCGCGTCTGACGGCCTGGAAAGTTGTTTGCACCCCGTACCCTTGATACCGTTTGTTTATCCTGCAAAACCGTTGTTCGGTGGTTGAATGAGCGCACCGCGCGAGGAACTCCGCCTTCAAAATTCGGAGACCGTTCAGTCCCTCCTCGATGCTCTACGGCACGAAGGGATGCAAGTCGAACGGCCACGCCAGATTTACTGCAATCGTGACTTGAACATGGCCAAGGTCGAAGCGGTCGGCTTCGACATGGACTATACCCTCGCGCCCTACATCCAGGACGAGCTCGACGCGCTCTCCGTACGGGTGACCCTGGAGCGCCTCGTCTCGCATCGCGGCTATCCCAAAGAGATTCTGAAGATCGAGCCGCGGCCCGACTTCGCGATCCGCGGGCTCGTCGTCGACAAGCAGAAGGGGCACATCTTCAAGATGGATGCGCACCGCCACGTCGGGAAGGGGTACCACGGCTTCCGAGAACTCGAGGACAGCGAACGCCACGAGTACCGAAACTCGACCATCCGGCTGAACAGCGACCACCGTTTCGCTCTCATCGACACGCTGTTCGCGCTCCCCGAAGCGTTCCTCTACGCAGCGCTGGTCGACTGGCACGAAACGACGAAGCCGGGCGCCGACCACGACTTCGTCCAGATCTTCGACGACATCCGATTCTCGATCGACCTCGCGCATCGCGACGACTCGATCAAGGACGAGATCATGTCCGACATCGGGCGGTTCATCACACGCAGCCGCGACCTCGCGCTGTCGCTGCACAAGTTGCGATCGGCCGGAAAGAAGCTCTTCGTTCTCACGAACAGTTACGCGCGCTACACCGAGAAGGTGATGTCCTACCTCCTCGACGGGATGCTCCCGGAGTATTCTTCGTGGCGGCGATACTTCGACATCTGCATCACCGGCGCCCGAAAGCCGAGCTTCTTCACCGAGCAGAACCCGTTCTTCGAAGTCGACGCCAACGCCGAGGTCGTCTCCAACGACGTCCGCGCCCTTCGCCGCGGCCACCTCTACCAGGGCGGGAACCTCCTCGAGTTCGAGCGCCTCAGCGGTCTGGGGGGCGAGACCCTCGTCTATGTCGGCGACCACATCTACGGCGACATCGTCCGGAGCAAGAAGTCCTCGGCATGGCGGACCGTGATGATCGTTCAGGAGATGGAGGACGAGCTGCGCCGCGTCGACGAGCTGCGCGAGGACATCGCCCGGCTCGACGAATGGGAGCGCGAGGTGCTGCGGCTCAACGAAGAGCTCGCCTTCGACCAGAGCCTCGATTATCGCCTCGACAAGCTCCTCACCGCCGGTGACCTCTCGACCGCGTTCGACCCCGAGATGTTGAAGAAGGCACGCGACGAGATCCGAACCCGCCGCGACAGCATGAAACGTCGGCGGGCGGCGCTCGTCCGCCAGATGGAGGACACCGAAGACGAGCTCGAGACCAACTTCAACCAGTACTGGGGTCTCATCTTCAAGCAGGGCAACGAAAACACCCTGTTCGGAGAACAGGTCGAAGACTACGCTTGTCTCTACACCAGCCGGGTATCAAATTTCGTGAACTACTCCCCGCTGCATTACTTTCGGGGACCACGGCAACTCATGCCGCACGAGAGATACTGATGACCCTCCCCTGCCACTCCCGCCGACGGCCCATCCTGACGGGGCTGGCCATTGCCCTCGTCGCGTTCGCCGGTCCGTCGCCTGGCGCCGCGCAGGAGAAAGACCTCTGGGTCGATGGAGGCAAGCACCGCAAGGCGGATCTCGACCAGCCGCTGAGAGGCTCCAGCATCGCGTCCCTCGCCGAAAAGGTGAGCCCGGCGGTCGTCAACATCATCGTCTCCTACGCCAGCGGCAACAAGCTCGGCGGCTTCTTCGAGTCGGACGGCTGGAGCCCCGCATCGGCGCAGGGCTCCGGATTCATCATTCATCCCACTGGATACGTGCTCTCGAACCACCACGTCATCGAGGGCGCCCAGTCGATCACCGTACGCCTGTGGGACGACCGCGAGTTCGAGGCTCGCGTCGTCGGGATCGACCCGCCCACCGACATTGCGCTCCTGAAAATCGAGCCGGGCGACAAGGAAGTCAGTTTCCCCATCGCCGAGCTCGGCGACAGCGACAGCGTCCGGGTGGGCGACAACGTGCTCGCCATCGGCAACCCATTGGGTTTGACCCACACCGTCACGGCGGGCATCGTCAGTGCCTTGGAGCGACGCGACCTCGCGCCCGGCGGGCGAGAACTGTACGCCGAGTTCATCCAGACCGACGCCTCGATCAATCCCGGAAACTCGGGCGGGCCGCTCATCAGCCTCCACGGCGAGGTGATCGGGATCAACACGGCGGTGAACCGACAGGGCCAGGGGATCGGTTTCGCGATCCCGATCAACACCGTGAAGACCCTCATCCCTCACCTGCACGCCAACGGTTACGTCGTTCGAACCTGGCTCGGCATCCGAATGCAGGAGATGACCCTCGCGCTCGCCAGAAGCTACGGCATGAACAGAGCGCAGGGAGCGCTGGTGACCGAGGTCATCGACGATGGGCCCGCGCAGAAGGCGGGCCTGCAACCCGGGGACGTCATCCTCAAATTCGACGGGAAGACGATCCGCAAGAGCGACATCCTCCCCTGGCTCGCATCCACCGCCGGAGCGACCCAGCCCGTGGAAGTCGAGATTCTCCGCTCCGGTAAGCAGCGAACGATCCCGGTACAGCTCGAGGAGCAGCCGAATCAGAAGGCGCCGCCGCTCCCCGCCAGTCGGGTCGACGAGCCGATCGCGAGCGGCAAGAAGATCGACCTCGGGATCGAAGTGAAGGCGCTGGCTGGCGCCCTCGCAAGGCAGCTCGGCGCCAGCGACTCGAAAGGCGTCGTCGTCGTCGAGATTGAGGCGACATCCCCCGCCAAAGATTCCGGACTGAGGCAGCGCGACGTCATCCTGGAGGTCGGCGAAACGGCCGTCCTGTCGAAGTCGGAGTTCCAGTCGGCCGCCGAACGGGTGAAGCCCGGGGAAGTAATGCGGCTGAAAGTGATTCGTGGTGGCAGGGTCGTCTACATCGCATTCGAGCGCTAGCGCTCGGCCCTTACGACCCCTTCTTGCCACCCTTCTTTCCGCTGCGGCGCCTACGCCTCCGCTTCTTCTTCTTTCCGGCGTCCGACTCGTCGTCGTCACTCGCGGGCTGGTGGTCCCACTCGTACTCCACCGGAGCGACGCCGTGGTCGACGTAGCCGTCGTCTGACGACTTCTTCCCGAGCGTCACCACGTCGACGACGTCGAACGACTTGCGCTCACCGGACTCGAGCTCTACGCCGACCCGCCGGTTGATCACGTCGACGTCGTATACCTTCCCCACGCCTTCGCGGGTCCGCACTTTCTTGCCGGCCCTTGGGACCCTCTTTCGCAGGGATCGATAGAGCTGCTGCTCGTACACGAGGCAACACATCAACCGCCCGCACATCCCGGAGACCTTGGTAGGGTTCAAAGTCAGCCCCTGGTCTTTCGCCATGCGGATCGAGACGGGCGCGAAGTTCTCGAGGAACGTGCTGCAGCACAACTCGCGGCCACAGGGCCCGATGCCGCCGAGCATCCGAGCGCCGTCACGGACACCAATCTGGTGCATTTCGATCCGGGTGCGGAACTGGTGGGCGAGGTCGCGGACGAGATCACGAAAGTCGATGCGACCGTCGGCGCTGAAGTAGAAGACGAGCCGCGAGCCGTCGTGCATCCACTGCGCACGCACCAGCTTCATCGCGAGACGCCGTGTTCGAATTCGCTCGATCGCGAAGCGATACGCTTCGATCTCGGCCACCGCGTGCCGCTCCGCAGTCTGCGCATCGTGCTCTGTCGCGCGGCGCAGGACGCGATCGAGCTCGCCCACTTCGACGAGCTGACGGCGGACGTGACCTCTCACCGTCCCGAGGAGCGGTCCCCGCTCCGTCTCGACAACGACCCGGTCTCCCGGACGAAGGGTGAGCTCGCGCGCGTCGTGATCGGACTTCAGCATCGCACTGTCGAGCTCGATCGGGACGACGTTGAGCAAGCGATGCTTGCCATGGAACGCCTTCCCTTTCAGGTCGAAATCTCGTAACGGCTCGCTCATCGGAGGTGGCTCGGAATACGGACGGGTTCGCGAACGGGACCGGGCGCGATCTCGGTCAGCAGGTTTTCGACGACCATCGTCGCGTTCACGTTGCGAGAAAGCAGGGTCTGCGCCGTGCGCAGCGCATCGACTCGGGCCAACACGCCTTCGATGTCGTAACGCTCGGCGAGCTCGCGGACGGTGTCGAGTCGGTCGCTGTTCACGACCGTCTCGTCGCGGCCCAGATGCACCGCCATCACGTCCCGCATCAGCACCAGCAAAAGCTCCAGGCGCAACGGGAGCGTCCGCCGGTCTCGTGCGAGTTGCTCCGCGCTCGCCAGTAGAGCGGCCGGGCGACCACGCGCGGCGGAGCGGACCGCGTCGAAAATCTCTTCACGGTCGGACAGAACGCCCGCGTCCATCAAACTGCGTGCGCGCCCCGGGCTACCTTCGGCGAACGCGGCGGCGACTTCGAGGTCTTGCGGCGTCGCCTCTTCGGCCTCTTCGGACTCGGCGAGCACCGCACGGACGTCGTCGCTACTCAGCGCCTGAAACCGCACGGTCTGGCAGCGTGACCGAATCGTGTCGAGGAGCGCCTGCGGTTGGTCGGTCACCAGGAAGAGGCGCATCGTCGCCGGCGGTTCTTCCAGCGTCTTGAGCAGGGCGTTCGCCGCCTCGTCCGTCATCGCGTGGACGTCGTCGAAGACCACCGCGTGATAGCGAGCCTCGAACGGCTTCGTCATCGCCAGCTTCTGAATCGCACGAACGTGGTCGATCTTGATGAACTTGTTCACTCCCCCTTCGGGGACGACGAGGCGAACGTCGGGATGCTGCAGATCGTTGTCGAGCTTGCGGCAACTGGGGCAACGACCGCATGCGGCGGTGAACTCCCCCTCGGTCCGCTCTTCGCAGTTCAGGATGCGCACGAACGACAAAGCAGTGGTCCGTTTTCCCACCCCCGCCGGCCCCACCATCAGGTAGCCGTGATGGAGCCGGTCCCCCTCGATCGCGCGACGGAAGACGTCTTGCGCCCGGCTCTGCCCGCGGATCTGGTCCCAATTCTTCATCGGCTGCGTTGTACCACGAGCGGTTCGCCGCGGCCACGTCAGGCGGTCACGTCGTACTGCCAGACCAGCGGAAAGCCGCGCTCGTCGTCGGCGTCGAACCGAAACAGCGACACACGATCCGGGCCGTCTTCGCGAACCGAGACGACGAGGTAGTCGACATCGGGGTGCGTAGGCTCCATCGGGTCGTCAGGTTCGAACCGCGGCATCAATGCGCCCGCCACGTCCTCGTCGCTGAAGTAGTCGCCGACGTCGGCGTGGCTGTGGACGACGACCGCGACGCGTTCCCCGCGATCCTCGGCGCGGATGAACTCCCGCGGATCGATGATGTAGAAGGTGCGCGCCGTCCGTGGGTACGTCTCGGGATCGAGCGCGTGGTACTTGTCCGCGAGGTTCTCGCACTCCAGGAACCGATATCCCCCCTCCCCCTGCAGGATCAGCCCGCACCCTTCGTCGGGGTAAGCCCGGGCGACCCATTCGACGGCGTCGTCGAGGCACTCGAACCAGGCGGGTTCGGTCTCGGTAGCTCGCTGGTTCACTTATTCACCGGTGTAGCGGTCCGCGTGATCGCACGCGATCGTCACGACGACGCCCGACTCGAGCGTCCTGGCTGTTTCGAGCGCTGCCCAGATGTTGGCGCCCGAGGAGTTACCGACGGCGAGCCCCTCTTCGCGTGCCACACGCTCGGCGAGGTCCCAGCCGGTCTCCGTGTCGCAGAAGAGCATTCCGTCGAGCTCTTCCGGATGAAAGATTCCCGGCTGGATGCTCGATTCCATGTGTTTCAAGCCCTCCAGACCGTGGAAGGAGTCCGCGGGCTGACAGCCGAGAATCTGGATCCCGGGATCGAAGCTCTTGAGCCCTCGCCCCGTCCCCATGACCGTTCCCGACGTCCCGGTGCTCGTGACGAAGTGCGTGACGCGCCCCTGCGTCTGCCGCCAGATCTCGGGTGCCGTCGTCGTCTCGTGCGCCTTCGGGTTCGATGGGTTCCAGTATTGGTCCGCGTACCAGTACTTACCCTCGGCGTCATTCTCCACGATCTCCCGCACCTTCCGAATCGCCCCGTCGCTCCCCTCCAGCGGTGAGGAGTATTCGATCGAGGCGCCGTACGTCGTGACGATGTGCTTGCGAGCCTCCGACACGTTCTCCGGCATCACGAGCGTCACCGGAATGTCGAGCGCGGCGCCGAGCATCGCATACGCTATGCCGGTGTTGCCGCTCGTCGCGTCGATCAGCGTCTTACCCCCCGCGAGGTCACCCCTTTCGAGGGCGTCGACGATGATCTGACGCGCGGGTCGGTCTTTCACCGATCCCCCCGGGTTCGCGTACTCGAGCTTCACCCAGACTTCCACCTGCGCCGGGAGGTCTTCGGTCACGTGACGCAGGCGCAACAGCGGCGTGTTGCCGATGAGCGACAGGAGGTCTTCGTGCCTTACGGGCGGGTTGCGCTTCGCGCGCTCGTCGTGGAGTGCCCGAACGTGCATCAGCCGCCCGCGATCGCCGGGACGATCGAGATCGAGTCACCATCGTTCAGCGAGGTTTCGAGGTTCTCCTGAAAACGGATGTCTTCGTCGTTCGCGAAGATGTTCACGAATCGCCGCACCGAACCTTCGTCCGTGAAGAGCCGCGACTTCAGCTCCGGGTGCGAGTCCGTCAAGCTCGCCAGCGCTTCGCCGACCGTCGCTCCGCTCACCTCGACGGCCTCGGCGTTGTTCGTGAACTTTCGAAGGGGCGTGGGGATTCGTACGTTTACAGCCATCTCATGTTCCTATGAAGGTCGCTCGGTAGAGCGGTTTCGTTTCCCACCCTAGATACCGCTGACCGGCATCGGGATTCAAAGCTACAATCGCCTGGTCGGGCCGCACGCGGCCCTGCATTTCCAACGCGAGCTTGACGCAGGCGGCGCCTTTCGGGCCGACCAACAAGCCTTCCGCGCGCGCGATGCGGTCGCGCCATTCGAACGCCTCGGCGAGCGTCATCTCCTCGACGCCGTCGGGTCGATCCGGGTCTGCAAACTCGTTCTCGGTGAGGTGCACACCACCCACCTGCAGCATCGGATGGTGCTGCCGGAGCTCCGCGTCGACCGCGCGATACGTCCCTCCTGTGGTGACGCTGGTCACGAACCCACCGAGGGGCGTCCCCCCGAGAGTTCGAAGGATTTCGTGGGCCATGAGCCGGTACGCCTCGCGCACGGCATGACGCCGATAACCGTCGACGTAGAGACGTGTCGGCTCGGGGCGCGCCCATTCGGCAGCCGTCGCGATCGCGCCCTCCAACCCGTCCTCGTCGGGGGTCCATTCGATGGAAGCTCCCCAGCGCCGGATCAGCGGGACGAGTCGCTTCGAACTCCCTTTCGGCGCCCAGACGCGCACCCGGAGCCCGAGCACCGATCCGATGAAGGCCGCGCTGATCGCCGAGTCGTCGATGCCGGCGATCGCCACCGTATCGCCCTTCATGAGCTGCCCAGCCGCCATGGCTCGCTCGATGATCTCGAGGACGTAGCGATCCCGAATGCTCCCGCTCGGGTTTCGGTTCTCGAGCTTCAGATAAACGGGTGCCCCGCCCTCGTCGCCGAGTGACCCCAGGCGCAGCAGGGGGGTGTTTCCGACGAGATCGGAAAGACGGTCGAAGGCGAGTGGCCGCCGAGGTTCGGTTTTCAACGCACGTTCCGCAGGCATCCGAAATCCTACTAGTCCACTAGGAATTCGTAGATAAAGCGAGGCTCCGTGTCAATCAAATCGGTCCGGAGCTTCGCCGCGCGCTCACTGCCCGTCGACCGGGCGACCGGCACGCGGCATCGTCACGAGGAACGATGCACCACGCTCTTCGGCGGGTGTCAACTGGATGTCGCCCCCGTGACGCAGCAAGAGAGACCGCACGATGGGAAGCCCCAACCCCGTCCCCCCCTCGTCTCGAGCGGTCGTGAAGAAGGACTGAAAGATCTTCTCGCGGTTCGCGAGCGAGATACCGGGGCCGTCGTCGGAGACGAGCAGTCGGATATCGCTGCCCCGGTCGTCGATGAGTTCGACCTTCACATCGGCGCTGCCGTGCTGCGCGGCGTTGTCGAAGAGGTTCGTGAAGACCGACTCGACCACGTCGCGCGCCATCGCCACCGGGAGAGATTTTGCCTCGCCGAGGTCGAGCCGAAGCTCGACCTTCGAGCGATCGGCGAGCTCGGGGAGCAGCTCCACGGCGTCGACCCAATCGGTCGTCGGCCGGAACACGTCCGCGCGCGCCAGCTCGAGCAGGCGCCGCACGAGCCGGTCCAGCCGCTCGGTGTCGTCGGCGATGATGCGGAGGAACTTCTCCCGGCGCTCGCTCGGCATCGTCTCGAAATGATCTTCGAGGAGTTCCACCGTCCCCTTGATCGACGCCAGCGGCGTCTTGAACTCGTGCGACACGTCGCGGGCGAAGGTGCGGATGTACTCGTTCCTCTCGTCGAGCGTTCGCGCCATGTTGGCGATCGCCTCGGAGAGTTCCTCGAACTCGCGCGTCCCCGGCTTGTCGATGCGTCGCGTTCCCCCTCCCCCGGTCGCGGCAATGCGACGCGCCTGACGCATCAATTGTCGGATCGGGCGCTGGATCGTGATGGTGGTCAGCATCGTCAGCATCGTCACCCCGAGCAGCAGCGTTCCCACGAGCCCGGCGAAGAGATCGCGACTCTCGTAGAGCGCCTGGGAGAGCTCGAGCGGCGGCTTGGAGAGCACCACGGCGCCAAAGACTCGGCGAACCCCCTGCGGCCCCTCCTCTTCCCACACGACGGGGGTCGCGACGAAGACGAGTACACGGCGACGGCGCGACAGCGATTCGAACCATGAGACGGGCTCGGCGGAATCGCGTTCGCGCAGCATCGTCACCACTTCGCCGAGGAGCGCGCGCTTGACCTCCTCGCGGTTTGCGACCGATCGAAACCCGTCGTGCCCGGTCGACGACACGACCGTGGCACGCCAGTCCATCACGGCGACAGTCGCCGGCGCGATCTCCTGCGTCCCATCGATGATGGGCGTCATGGCCGCCCCCGCGCCCCGCGCGAACGAATCGGGCGGCGCGGCCGGAATTGCAGGAGGCGCGGCCGGACGCACTCGCGTCGAGGTGACGTCGAGCCGCGGCGGAAAGGGACCGAGTTCCTCGTCGAATTTTTCGGGGAACGAGACCTCGGCCGGTAGCCCGTAGTCGGCGGGGTCGATCTCGTCGTAGCGCAGCCGCATCTCGACCTGATGGCGGTAGGTCGACGCCAGCACCGCGCCCTGCGCCAGCAGCGCCGCCTCCGTCTGACGAAGGAGTTCGTTGTCGTAGATTCGGAGGCCGGCCACCCCTGCGACCGGCAACATGAGGATGAAGAGGTTTACGACGAGCAGGATGGTTCGGATGCGTGGCCGCAGCGTCACGCGCACTCTCCGAGTTTGTAACCGACCCCGTGCACCGTCTCGATCGGGTCCGCGCCGAACTCGCCGAACTTCTTTCGCAGGTGCCGGACGTGGCTGTCGATCGTGCGCTCGCTGACGATGCCGTCGGTCATGAGCTCACCACGGCTGAAGACCTTGCCCGGATAGCCGATCATTCGCTTCACGATGCCGAACTCCGTCTTGGTGAGTTCGATCTCCTGGTCACCGTAGAATGCCTTGTACCGCACGGGATCGATCGTGAGCCGCCCGTGGCTCAACTGATTCGAATCCTGCTCGCCCGTCGGAGTCGACTCGGCGGACGCCATGCGGCGGAAGATCGCCTTGATCCGGGCGACGAGCTCGCGCGGTGAGAACGGCTTCGTGACGTAGTCGTCGCCCCCCAGTTCGAGGCCGAGGACGCGGTCGATCTCGTCGTCGCGCGAGGAAAGGAAAATGATCGGTACCGACGACTTCGCGCGAATCGCGCGGCAGACGTCGTTGCCGTCCATCTCGGGCATCATGATGTCGAGGACGACCAGATCGGGATCGGTCGCGTCGAAGACGTCCAGGGCGTCGCGACCGTCCTTCGCCTCGGCGACCTCGAACCCTGCTTGCTCGACCGCGAACGTGACGACCTCCCGCAGATGCGGGTCGTCGTCCACGACCAGGATGCGCTGCTTCCCCATCTCGTCACTCCGGAAATCGAATCGTTCGATCAAACCAGTTCACCGCTGTGGATGTCAATCATCGGGGCACATCGGCCCCAGAGAAGTCGTCGAGGTACGTGAACCGGTATCTGTCGGGATGTCGGCCGTATCTGTCAGTGTGTGGGTTGACGAAACCACGCACCTCGACTGCGGGGATGATGCCGTACCCCCTTGCACTTCCGATGGCGCGCGCGCGGAACCTGCGAGGAATCCGCGTCCAAAACCCGTGCAGATTGCAAGAGAGCACCTCGAACCGCAGCGCGGCGCTCCATCGCCGCGAACCGCGGCGCGAACCGTGGCGCGGCGCTCCGTCGCCGCGAACCATGGCCCGGCGCTCCGTCGTCGCGAAGACGTGGCGCGGCGCTCCGTCGCCGCGAAGACGTGGCGCGGCGCTCCGTCGCCGCGAAGACGTGGCGCGGCGCTCCGTCGCCGCGAACCGTGGCGCGGCGCTCTTGCGAATCCGCCCGTCGCCAGCGGGCCGACCACTCCCCGGTGAACGATTCCGAAAAAAACACACCCCTCACTCACCCGCATGAAACCTTGGAATGAGCACGTTTTTAAAAAAATCCTGCAACGGAGCCGCGCCGCTGTCGATAACGAGTATGTAGCTGGCGCTCCGAGTCGACCGGAGGGCGGGCCCTTCGTTCGCGCGCGGAGGGCCTTCGTTCCCTTCGACTGACGAGTGGCGCTGGTTGCCGAAGCCTATCGGTGACCGTTGGTCGCGGGGGTGGGGGGCGGCCGACGGTCGCTGGTAGGCGGGCCCGTAGGGCGCGCGACTTTCGGGTCGCGCGCCTTTCAGGCCCCGAGAGCAGTAGGACGTTTCATCGAGTTTCGTAACAGATAGAGCTTTTCGACCACAGACCAGGAGATGCCTATGAAACATCATTAGTGACGCGCCACGGCGAAGCCCGCACATATTCGGGCTCGGCGCGTTGCGAGGAGGTCGGGCACCGCCCCCCCTCCGCCCGAACGGTTCGGGAACCGGCCGAGGGCAAGGAAGCTGCGCGAACGCTTCCCCCCGACGAAACGGAACGAGCCAACCACCGACGCCGACCGACCCTTGGTCGACCCGGTGGCCACAGTCTTCGCGGCGGAGACAATTGCCCTCCCCGCCCAAAAAATCTGCCGACAGGTCGGCGGAAGAGCAGTTCTCTGTTCCTTTCGCGCGGGCCGGCGAGGACGGCACCGCTCTGCCCGCGACGTCGGGGTGCGGGTCTGCGCGGAGGGAGGATCCGTTCTGCGCGCACCACGGGGGCCCGTCCCCCGGGACCGCCACGGGCCGCGCGACCGGATTCTCGGGGAGCGATGGAAAACCCACGACCGTCGTGGTACGGGGTCCATCATGAAGGAATCGATCAAAACCAATGGGCCCGCGCAGTTCGCGCACGCCGAAGTCGAAGTACTCGCCTTTCATCTCCACCGTTTCGTCGCCCGGTGGCTCGATCACGCCGGCCTCGAAAAGGTATGGGTTACGGTCGGGTACGAGCACTCCGTCATGCCACCAGTCGTCGTCGAGGTCTCGGTGCGGGACACGAAGATCGTGTCACCGCGATGGTCGTGGGAAGGTCTGGTCACCGAGTTTCATCGGGGTACCGACGAGATTGCGGTGGAGGGGACGGACCCCGCGTACGCATACCCACTCGCCGAGCCGAGCGCCGACGGCATCCCGACTCTGCTGGGCTTCGCGGTGGTCGGCCATGCCCTGGCGGCGGCGGACCGGGCGGAGCTCGAGGTTCATCTCTGCGAGGGGATCCGGGCTTCGCGCCGGAACGGTCTGCGCCTCTTCTTCGACTCGTGCGACGAAGCAGACATGAAGGGCCTGCTCTACGCGATGTTGGACCGCGTCCCCTCGTGGACCGGTTGCGACGTCGCGAGCGCTGTCATTCTGGCGCATTCGCTCGAAGCGATGCACGCCGAAGACGCCCACGAGAGCGAATTCTACGTCATGGCGGAGAGGCTCTACATCGAGGGTGACGCCGAAGAATCTCCCCGACTGGTCGGGATGCAGATCGACACTCGAGACGACATTCGGACGGTCATCGACGCTGCGATCGCTATGAATCAGACCGATCCCGAGCCGCGTGTCCGTCGTTTTCGTCGAACGACCGATGGTTACGTCGACGCCGACGGGGAACGCGCGGTGAGTATCGGTTCGGTGGGAGGCCGCCCCGACGATGCTTTGAGCCTCGTCGTCCCGCTGGTGATCGATGGGGATGAGAACGAGCTGCTCGGCTTTCTCTGCCTCGCGTTCACGGGGAGCGAAGCGATCCCGCGTTCGGTCGAAGAGGTTCTGGAAGACCTCGCGGTGCGCCTCGCCGACGTGCTGCGGTACTCGCCGCTGTATACGTTGAGCGCACGCAAGCTTCGGCTGGTCCGGCGAATCCGCCAGGCCTGCGAAGCCCACGTGACGCGCGAGAGCACTCCCGACGAGCTGATCGAAGCGGTCGTCGCGCTGGTGCGTGACACGGCGGACGTGCCGGCGTTCTCCATTGGCTTCTTGCAGCAATCCGACGACCGCGGCCGCACGCTGGTCTTCCCGACGTCGTTCGGGTGGACGCAGTTCGACTCGATCGACCTACCGGTCGACGTGACGGACGACGAGCTCGTCGACAGCGGCGTGGCATCGCTGGCGGTGCGACTCGGTCGCGGAATCGTCCTCGCCGGTGGCCGGGCCATGGACGATCACGCGGAGTTCAAAAACTACCTCTGGGTCAACGAAACGACGGGGGAGATTTGCGACTCGCGCGCCCCCGCCTGCCCGAGCGTGGAATCGGATCCCAACTGGGTGCGGCTCGGGCGGTACTACAAGCCTGCGCGCGCCGGGGCGTATGCGACGGTCGCTCATCCGATCATGTTCGACGGCGAGCCGCTCGGAGTGGTCGCGCTGGAAGTCGACCGCGACACCAACTGGTACTGGTGGACGGGTTATGGCGGGCAGTTGCTCTGGGAGCTGGTCGCTTCGGAGCTGGCGTTCGCCTTCCGAATCCTCGGGGCTTGATGCGTGGGTGAGCTTGCCGCGCTCTGCGCATCCGCGTGCTGGGCAGTCGCCAGCATCATCTTCACGACACTGAGTCAGCGCTACGGCGCGATGCTCATGAACACGCTGAAGTGTGTCATCGCACTCGCGATGATGTTCGTGACGCTCGCAATCCTCGAGGGAACGCTGTGGCCGGCTTTGAATGACACCGAGCTCACGGCGCTGGTCGCGAGCGGTCTCATCGGCCTCACGATCGGCGATACCGCGTTTTTCAGCGCGTTGACGCGGATCGGCCCACGACGTGCGCTCCTCCTGATGGCACTCGTCCCCCCCACCACGGCGGTCCTGGCTTGGCCATTCCTCGGAGAAGCCGTCACCCTGCCGATGACGCTGGGGATGGCACTCACGGTGGGCGGCGTGGTGTGGGTGGTTCGCGAACGAGTCCCCACCGTCGACGAGACCCCCGACGAGACGACGACGGCAGAGGCGATCGGAGTGGTGTTCGGCCTCGTCGCGGTGTTGTGCCAGTCGCTCGGTAACGTGCTGACGAAGTCGGCATCGGCGGAGATATCGGCGATCGCGATCAGCGTGGTGCGCGTGTCGGCCGGGGCGCTCGGTCTTCTCGCCTTCCTGACGATTCGAGGTCGGTTGAAGACTGTCGTCGACCCTTTCCGTGAGAAGAAATCTGCCGCCACGCTGGTGTTCGCGACGCTGCTCGGAACGTACCTCGGAATCTGGTTGCTCAACACCGGCCTGAAGTACACCTCACACACCGGGGTCGCGGCGACATTGTCCTCGACGAGCCCGATCTGGATCTTGCCTCTCGCCTGGCTGGTGCTCGGCGAACGGCTGTCGATTCGCGCGATCGCGGGAGCGTGCGTGGCGGTGGCCGGCGTTGCCGTGCTCTTCGCGTTCTGAATCGCTATGCTCGCCGCAATGTCTCTTCGCCCCTCCATCTTCTGGTTGATCTGTGCAGCGTTCGTGGTCGTCGGCTGCAACGACCGTACACGTGACCCCGGGGGAGTCACGAACCCGGGGACGCGGGGCGACGAAGATGCTGATGCGGGCGAAGCAGAAGCTCCGGTTCGCGCACTATGCGTTCCGCGGTCGCGGCGATGCATCACCGAAAACAGTCCACTCTTCGACGAGTGCGCGTCGGACGGTGCCTCTTTCGTTCGCGGTGCGTGCGACGACGGCGAGGTGTGCCGCGAGAGCGGTTGTGTCCCGTTCACTTGCGTTCCCGACCGGCCTCTCTGCGTGGGGCCGACGACTTCGGCTTCTTGTGACACCGACGGGGCCTCGGTCTACGACCTCGTGGACTGCGAAGGAGACACGGTCTGTCTGGGGGGCGCATGCGTGGACCGCTGTGCACAGGCCGCTGGAACGCGCAGCTACATCGGATGCGACTACGTCGCGGACGACCTCCCCAACATCGTCCCCAACACCGCCTTCGGGGTGGTGGTCGCCAACACGGACCCGCTGGTGTCGTCGACCGTCCGGCTCACGTCGCTGTCGGGTGGTGCCGTCGCGCTGAGGGAGCGCGCGGTCCTGCAGCCGGGCTCGGGCTACGCGTTCGGCGAGCCGACCGCGGTGGAGTCGAGACTCTTCCTCAACGATGGGACAGACGTGCCGATCGAATCGACCGAGACGATTCTTCCGCCGGGAGCGTCAGCGGTCTTCCTGCCGATGCCCGGCTCGGTTCGGCTCACGTCTTCGCGGCCGGTCGTCGCGTATCAGTTCAACCCGTACTGCTGCAATTTCACGGCGTCGAACGACGCGAGCCTCCTACTCCCCGTTGCGACGTGGTCGACTCGCTACCGAGTGGCCGGGTATCCGGCATGGGCATCGGGAGGCGAAGGTGACGTGCAGCAAGCCTACGTTCGAGTCGTCGCGGTCGAAGCGTCGGACGTCGAAGTCGACTCCCCCGTCCCCCTCTTGCTCGATGACGTAGGCGAGCCGTCGCGCACGCATTCGTTTTCGCTGTCCGCGGGTGGGTTCGCGACCCTGACGACTGCGATCGGGCCTGAGGGGATGGGGTCGCGCGAGGCGGACCTCTCCGGGACAGTGGTCGAGTCATCGGCCCCGGTGGGCGTCTTCGTGGGTCATCCCTGCACCTTCGTACCGCAGGACAAGTGGGCTTGTGATCATCTGGAAGAGTCCGTGTTGCCGTCGCAGACGCTGGGGGAACGCTACGTGCTTTCCCCGGTGTTGCGACGATCCTCGGACGTCGCAGGCTCGGACGTCAGTGAGGCTACCTACTGGCGGATCGTCGCAGACGAAGCTGCCGAGATCGAATTCGAACCGCCCCTCGCCGACGTCACGATCGTGACTCCGTCCGCGCCGTCGTCGCAGAGTTGTGCGTCGTTGGTCGGGGACAATGGATTGCTGCAACTCGACGAAGGGGAAGTCTGTGAGCTCGGGCTGAAGGTGCCGGTCTCCATCCTCAGTCGGGGGACCGTTGCGGTGGTCGGCGTGATCTCCGGCCACCAGTCGACTGGCACTCGAGCGTTCGGGCAGCGCGCCGGTGACCCTTCCCTCTTTCAGCTCGGCCCGGTCGAGCAATTTCGGTCGGACTATTCGTTCGTGAACCCGCCGACCTTCGCCGACACGTACGTGACGGTGACGGCCCCTCCCGGGGCTCCGGTGACGCTCGACGGACGCTCGATTCGTCAGGACGCGCGCCTCGACCGGCGGACCACGTCGCTCGACGGAACCGAGTGGGAAGTCTTCACCGTGGAGCTCGAGCCGGGAGCGCACCGCATCGCGGCGGACCTGCCGATCGGAATCGTGGTGTACGCATACGACGACTACGTGAGCTACGCGTTCACCGGCGGGCTCGACCTGTTGCCGAAGGGCGCCGTGCGACCATGAGGACGAGCACGAGCCAGAAGAGAATCGCCGAGGTGGGTGCGCCGCGGCTGGTGGCGCAACATCCCTTCTTCGGGACGAATTCGTCGGCGCGGCCTGCGTCCCCGGCGTCCATGTCGACCTCGAAGCCGAAGTCGCGCCCCAGATTGTAGGGGAGCGGCGTCACGTCGATGACCGAGCCCGTCGAGTCGTCTGCCTCGACGACCTCGAACTCGAGCCCCTCCCCCACCGAACGCCACACTCCCATCTGATCTAGCGTCTCGACGTAGGCGCACCAGGTGCCGAGCCCGAACCTGGCGTCGACGACCTGCTCGCTCTGCACGACGATCGACTGGTCGGCGCCGAGAGCGACCGACTCTTCGACGGCGAAATCGTAGTCGTCCTGATCGCCCGGCTGGCACGGTCCGCGTGAGCCGCGGACGACGATCCGTGACAGCGCGACGGGACCCGCACCTGCATTTCGCACCGTGGCGGTGACGATGAGTTCGTCGCCCACCTCGACCGCGGCGGGATCGACGGCGAGGTCGGCAAGCTCGACGTCTTCGGGGTCTCCTTGCTCCAGGACGGTGAGACCAGCGTCGAAGCCGACGGTTCCGGTTCCGCCGGTGCTCGTGAGCCCTTCGACGCGAGTGGGCGCCGTGAGGAGCGACTCCGAAGTCGCCACGAGAGCCGCGTCGGCGGGGTCGATCCAATGGACTCTGTGGTTCGTGTGGGGGCGCACCCATTCGCCGGGCTCGAAGGTCGCGACGGCGACGAGGCCCGAAGCGAGCATTCTCGCGCTCGCGAGTTCGCCGTTCATCGCGGGATAGTCGGCCGCCGCCCATTCGCCGACGACCTCGCCGGATTGCGTGAGCTCCAGCACGGCGTAGCGAGTGGTGACGAGTAGATTACCGTTCGCGAGGCCCTGAAGATCTCGCAGCCCGTCGAGCTCCGGCACCACGATGGCCTGGTCGCTCGACTCCAGATGCTCGGCGCTCTCGAACTCGGCGAACGGCTCGACCTCGAGGCTACTGCCGAGCTGGACCGCGGAGACTCCAGCGGAGGGCCAGTTCAGCGCGACCGCCACGACATTGTCGGGCATCGCGATGACCTGGACGACGCGGGCCGTGCTCGAGGCGATCGACAGGGGACGAAACCAGGAGACGGTCTGCGTCGACGCGCGTCGGATCGCTACGCCAGATGGATCCGCCATCAGCAGGAGCGACGGTTCACCGACCGAGAAGTAGGAAGCGACCGACGCGGCGGAGACTCGCTGGAACTGCCCGGTGGGGTCGTACACCAGGGTGAACTCGGAGCCGTCGGCTCTCGTGACGACGACGCCGCGGCCGCTGACATCGGAGAGCAGGTACGAGCCGTCGCGCAGGATCTTGATGTCGCCAATCTCGACGGGGCCGACCTCGGCCGGGACGACCCGGCGCGTCCCCAGGTTGATGGCTCGCACTTCGGGTTGCCGCGCGATGTCGAACGCCGCCACGCGCTCGACGCCGCCGGAGCCGAGCACGACGACGGCATCGGCCGACTGTGCCGCGGCGAGCGCGGCGCCGAAGGTGACGGCGGTGAAGGTCAGGAGCGCGGAAAACTTTCGCATCAGATCGGCATAGTACGGTGAGGTCGAGTGCGTTTCCACCGCTCAGCGTCGGCTCTGCTTGCGGCGTTTCATGAACTCGTCCTGGATCGCGCCCCCGAGGTCACGCTCGTCGGCGCGGGCGCGTTGCGCGGTGAGTTCGTCCTCGGCAGGCACCCAGCGGGGCGCTTCGTCGGTGCGGTCGCGTCGCTGGTACTCGGCGATGACCCGCATCACGAGCCCCGTCTTGCCGGCCGGAATTCCCCGGGCGACGAACCGGCGGCGCAGCTCGGAGTTCAACTCTTCCCACTCACCGACCACGACGGCAGCCTCCTCTTCGGCGACGGCGACTTCGATGTCGCGTACGTCGTAGGTGTGCAGGATGGAGTTCCAGAGGAGCTCGGCGTCCGTCGCCGGTTCGGTCAGTGGGGCACGCTCGGTGTCGGCGCCCGTCGTCCGGCACGCCCCGAGAGCCACGCTTCCGAGCGCGAGGGCGGCCAGCAGCACGACGCTTCGCACGTCGTGCGTCACGAGGAAACCTGTTATGGTACCGCGTCGCACCAGCACTCTCCGGAGAATTCTCATGCGTCGTATCACGGTGTTGCTCGTATTGCTCATGGTTCTGTCCGCCTGCGGAAAGAAGAACCAACGGAAGGTCGAAGTCGTCGAGCCCGAACCCGAGGGCCCCACGGCCCAGGAGCTCTTCGTGAAAGCGAATCGGTCGCTGGAAAAGTCCGACTGGCCCGCCGCGATCGAGTACTACGACGACGCCGTCGAGGTCGACCCGAACCACTGGGAGGCGCACATGAACCGTGGGATCGCACTCTCGCGGCTCGGAAAGTTCTCCCCCGCGATCGACGCGTTCAACTCCGCGCTGAAGGCGGGCGGGGACAAGCACGCCATCTTCTTCTTCAATCTGGGCAATCTCTACCAGGACCGGGGGATGTATTCGGAGGCGATCGACGCGTATCGCATGGCGCTCTCGGTCGGAGACGCGCGTGACGTCGACACGCTCCTGAATCTCGCTGCCGCCTACGTGTTCATCCGCCGCTACGACGACGCGGTGGCGACGTACGAGTACCTTCGGACGGTCGCGCCCGACGACGCCCGTCCGGTACATGGGCTGGGGCTCGTGTCGCAGGTGAACGAGCAGTTCGCCGTCGCGGTGCAACACTACGAAGACGCACACGCGATCGACCCGTCCTACGCGCTCTCGTACTACAACAAGAGCCGTTGTCTCGCCGCGATGGGGGAGTGGGATCGCGCCATCGACACGCTGCAGGCTTATAAGCAGATGGACACGTCCGACGCGATGAAGCGACGAGCCGAGACGCTCATCCGCGTCTACGAGACCGAAAAGACGAAGCAACCGTGAAGCCCGCTCAGTCTTGATCGACTCGGGTGCCCGGCGTAACCTGCCGACGCCCCTACCCATAGAGGTTCCCATGTCGAACGCGCAGGTTTGTGCCAATTGCGGCGCTATCGTCCCCGACGGTCATCACTTCTGCGGACGCTGCGGCGCGCGCTACGCCGCCGATGGTACCAGCACCTCCAACGAGACGATGTTCTTCGGAGCTCTGCAGGCACCCGGTCGCGCGAAGCTCATTCTGATCCGGGGCGAAGGGATCGAGGGGCTCAGCTATCACCTCAACGCTACCGAACACGTCGCCGGCCGCAAGCAGGGAGCGATCCTCTTCCCCGAGGACAATTACCTCAGCCCCAAGCACGCATCGTTCGTCTATCGCGACAACATTCTCTACCTGCGCGACGAAGGGAGCCACAACGGCACCTACCTGCGTATCCGCGAGCCGCGGGTCATCGATCACGGCACCGAGATCATGGCGGGCGAGCAGCTCCTCCGGATCGAGCCGCTGGCGCTCCGGCGGGAGTATCCGATGCGCGAAGACACCTTGATGTATATCAGCCCGCCCAAAGACTATAAGTTCCGGATCATCCAGATCCTGCGCTCCGGTCGCCCAGGCGCGAGCTTCTGCTCCACCAGTAACGACGTCCTCATCGGTCGTGAAGGCTGCGACATGAACTTCCCCGAGGACCGTCACATGTCGCGCAAACACGTTCGTCTCAAGTGGACCGACAAAGGTATCCGCGTCGAAGACGCCGACTCCAAGAACGGCACGTTCGTACGAATCGCCGACGAAGAACAGCTCAACCACGGGGACTACGTCTACTTCGGCAGCGAGCTGATGCGCGTCGAGATCAACGGTTAGCGTTGCGCGCGCGCTTTGCGCGCGGCAACGCTGGGGGAACGCGCTTCGCGCGTTGTGGGAACGCCTGCGGCGTTGTGGGAACGCCTGCGGCGTTGTGGGAACGC
>CAYPJU010000084.1:0-26868 GCA_964411125.1 uncultured Bradymonadales bacterium
GTCAGCGGGCATCCGGCGCGAAGCGCCGGTGTAGCCCGGCGCGTAAGCGCCGGGATCGTGCGGAACGACGGTGTAGTGCGGCGCGTGAGCGCCGGGAACGCCCGGAGCGACGGTGTAGTGCGGCGCGTAAGCGCCGGGAACGCCCGGAGCGACGGTGGGGGTGCGCCGGGACGCAGAAGAACACAACACAACCCATTGAAATAAAGGGAGAAAAACTTTTTTCGCAACGGGCGGCGACGGCGGCCGAAAACGTAGGGAACCTTTTTAGGAGGAACCATGTCGCACACCCGTCTCGTCATTCACATCGTCTTCGCCACCAAAGCACGGCGGCCCATCATCAGCGGTGCCGTGGAGAAAGTACTCCACCGGGAACTCTGGGAGATTCCGTTCCGGATTGGTGGACAGAGCTTCGCGGTCGGCGGCACGGAGGATCACGCCCACGTCGTCGCGGCCGTGCCGGCGACGCTCTCGGTCTCGCAGTACGTCGCGAAGTTGAAGGCGAACTCGTCACGAAGAGTGCGTGAGAAGTTTCCCAACCTCGACTTCCGCTGGCAGGAAGGCTACGGGGCCTTCACCGTCTCACCGTTCGACATGGAGGGGGTGGTCGAATACGTAGAGAACCAGAAGGAACATCACGCCACGGGGACCGTCGCCGACGAATTCGAAACCATCGCGTGCCCCCGCGCCAACGCGCGGGGAACTTGAAGGAGCAGTACGCGTTGGGGTAGACAACGTGCACCTGAGCGAGGAACTCCATGCGTACAGAAGTCGTGATGCCTCAGATGGGCGAGTCGGTGGCCGAGGGCACGGTCACCAGGTGGTTGAAGGAGATCGGCGAAAAGGTCGAACGGGACGAGCCCTTGTTCGAGCTCACTACCGACAAGGTCGACGCCGACGTGCCGAGCCCGGTCGAGGGCGTGCTCATCGAGATCCTCGTGCATCCGGGCGAGACCGTGGAGGTCAACGCGTTGGTCGCGGTGATCGACACCGAGGCGAAGGAAGGGGCCGGGAAGACGACCCAGGACCCCCGTCCTGCGGATGACACGCCGCCCGCTCCTCCAACGCCCGCGGTATCCGATCGGACGACGGTCGAGATCCCCCGCAAGACGAACGGCGCGACGTCGGCAGGGGCGATGGCTGACGCCCCATCGGCGGACGATACCGCCGACGAGCTGCGCCGGACCCGGTCCACGCCGCTCGTACGACGGATCGCCGAAGAGCACGGCATCACCGACCTCGCTGCGATCGAGGGATCGGGGCTGTCGGGACGCGTGACGAAGAAGGACATTCTCGCGTTCATCGAGTCGGGCCCCGCCGAGCAGGCCGCTCCGCCGACGCGAGCGCGCGCGCCGCAGAAGCAGCGCGAGATCCACCTGCCAGCCATCGAGGTCGGACCACGGGATACCGTGGAACTGATGACTCCGCAGCGCCAGATGATCGCGCAGCACATGATCGCGAGCCGTCAGACCAGCGCTCACGCCCAGACGATCCACGAGGTCGACTTCTCGAAGGTCGTCGCTGCCCGCGAGGCACTCAAGGCGGAGTACGCCAGTCGCGACGCGAAGCTGACCTACACCTCTTTCCTCGTGAAGGCGGCCGCCGAAGCGCTCACGGAGTTCCCGCAGTTGAACGCTTCCGTCGACGGCGACCACGTCGTCCGCCGCGGAGACCTCAACATCGGCGTCGCCGTCGACACCGGCGAGAGCCTGATCGTGCCGGTGATTCGAAACGTCGACGAGTTGAGCCTCCTCGGCGTCGCGCGCGCGGTCAACGACGTGTCGAGCCGGGCACGCAATCGACGCCTCAAGCCCGACGACGTGAAGGGGGGGACGTTCACGATCTCCAACCCCGGCATCTTCGGCAGCGAGTTCGGGATTCCGATCATCAACCAGCCCCAGGTCGCGATCCTGGTGACGGGCGCCATCAAGAAGCGCGTCGTCGTCGATCAGGAGACCGACGCGATCATGGTCCGGCCGACCTCGATCTGGTGCCTCTCGTTCGACCACCGCGTGATCGATGGCGCCACCGCAGACCGCTTCATGCGACGGATGCGCGAGATCATCGAGAACTGGTCGTCGTGATGCTGGCCCGTTTCTTCGTCGCGTTTCTGATCTTCTTCTCTGCCTCCACGGCATCAGCTCAGGCCGTCTCCCCGACGGCGCCGCTGCGTCCCGAAGAGCGACCGATCGTCACGGAGGCCGTGCAAGACGTCTACGACGCGTACCAGTCGCGGCGACGAGCGAACGGCGTAGGCAACCTGCTGAGCGGTGCGCTCGTTTCGGGGCTCGGGACTTACTTCTACATTTCGGGGACCGACCAGGCCGACGCGCAGAACGGACTGACGTTCCGCATCATCGGCATCGGCCTGATGCTCTCCGCTGTCCCACAGATCATGTCGGGGGTCTGGAACATCTTCTACTCGACGCCCCAGGAGGACATCGCCGCGAAGCTGCTGAACGACGAAGGGTTGATGGACCGAGCCGGCGTCCTCTTCGTCGAGCAGGAGGCGCGACGTGCGAAACGCAACCGCCTCGTGGGTGGAAGCACGTCGATCGCGCAGGGACTCGCGATTCTGGGCAGCTACTACCTCTACGCCCAGGTCTTCGGCTCCTACGACCTTCTCCTCATCTTCTTCGGGATCGCGGCGGCGATTCAGACGATCGGCGGGGTGGTCGAGCTCGTGGGGCTTTCGGGCCCCGAACGCTCCTACCAGAACATGTTGATGAACCTCGGACGGTCGCCCGAGGAGACGCGCGAGGTGGACAACCGAGTCTCGAAGGTGCGCGTCACACCCACCCTGCTGTCGAACGAAGGAAAGTTCGCGGCGGGGGCCGGGTTCAGCTTCACTTTTTGACGCCGGCCCGGCCGGCGAGGTCTTTCGACAGTTCGGTCGAGCCGAGGGCGGCCAGGATCTCGACGAGGGCCGCAATCGGCTCCTTCGCTTGTTGGGCCGACTGACGCTCCAGGATCATCAGGCCCATGTCGTGAATACGCTCGCCGACCCGCAGGTCGACGCCGGAGCGGGTCTCTTTGAAGGATCGCAGGGACTGGATGGCCGACTGGAGCGCATGTGGGTTTCCGTAGAGCCGGGCGAGGAGTGCCTCCGCCGCGAGCGCGAAGATGAGCGCCATGTTGGAGCCGATGACCTGGGCCTGATTCTTCGCGATCGGGACCTCCTGCTTGGCCGACTCGAAGTCACCGAGGACGAGGTGGAGCTTCGCGAGACCCGTCGCGGCGATCGACGCCATCTCGCGATTTCCGACCGCCTCGGCGAGCTGAAGCGCTTCGCCGTAGAGCTGGACTGCTTCTTCGAGGTTGCGCTCCTTCTCTTGGACCAGCGCCATGAAGAGAACGCAGTTCGGTTGGTAGAGCCCGAGGCCCTCGCGGCCGGTGATCTCCATCGTCTCTTCGAGTAGCCGCTGAGCGGTCTCGGAGTTTCCGGCGTCGACCTCGAACAGCGCACGATATGCCTTCGAGAGCGCGAGCCCATGCGCATCCTTGAGCTCGGCGTGAAGCTTCTCGGCATCACGAGCGCGCTCGATCGCTTCGTCGAGATTTCCTTCCATCCACGCGATCTCCCCTTCGAGCAGCACCGCTTTGGCGATGCCGTAGCGGTGCGCGAGGCGCTCGTGCAGCGAGCGAGCGCGGCGGGCGTGGAAACGCGCTTCGGACATGCGGACCGAACGGCGGATCGCGACCCCGAGGATCAGGTGGGCGTTCGCGACTCCCATGGTGTCACCGAGAGCGCGAAGCTCTTTGAGTGCGCGCTGGGCGCGCACTTCGGCCTCGTTGACCCCGACGGTGTGAACGGCGAGGAGGGCGAGGTCGATGTCGGCATGACCGACGAGGCGGGTGTCGCCGGCCGCTTCGGCCCGTTTCCGCGCGCGGAGAAAGAGCGTTTGCGCCGCGTCGAGCCTCCCCGAGGCATAGGCGCACTGGCCGAGCCCGAAGAGGCAACGGATCGCCACTTCGGGTGGCGTCTCGGGGTTCGATTCGGCGATCTGCAGGGCGGCGCGGAAACGACGTTCCGCCTCGGGATACTGTCCTCTGTAGCGCGCGACCTCGGCGAGCCCGATATCGGCGCGAAGCTTGCCAGCAGGTTCCGAGAATCTGTCGTAGAGACCGGCCACGTGTTCGAGGAGGCGCTCGGCCTCGTCGAACTCGGCGAGCAGGGTGAGGACACCGGCGAGCTCTTCGCCGGACATCGCTTCGCCGACGACGTCGCCGACACGCCCTGCTTCTTCGAGGGCACGTCGCAGGGCGTACTCTGCCATGCCGAACTGCCCGAGGTAGCGGTGAAGCCGCCCTTGAGCCAACCGGATCTGGAGCAGTCGTTCGCCGGAAGGGTCGAGATTGTCGTCCAGCAGCGCCTCTGCATCGTTGTAGCGCTCGAGAGCGCCGCGGAAGTCCTGCCCGCGCTCCGATTCTCTGGCAGCTCGAAGTTGCCAGGTGAAGGAATCGCGTTTGCGCCCTGCGGCTGCGAAATGGCTCGCGACCTCGCCGGCGAGCTCGGCGCTGCCCGGCTCGTCGGGGTCGAAGCGGCGTAGCTTCACCTCGGCGACGACGGCATTGAGGGCCTGCAAATCCTCGCCGACGCTCAGCTCGGAGTCGCCGAGCGCTCGGCGGACCATGTCGTAGCCGAACTCGAGCGCTGGGCGGCCGTCGACGATCGTCGAGACGACGATCCCGGCACGCGACAGGACGTCGAGGACGTCGTCGAGATAGCCGATGAGGTCGTTGCGGCCCTCCTCGCGGAGCGACTCCTTGAGGAGTCGCAGGTCGAAGCGGCTGCCGAGCAACACCGTGCGCGCGAGGGTCGCCTTGATGACGCTCCCGAGGGGGTGATTGTTGACGAGATTCTTCACGCGCCGAACCCAGAGGGTTCGCACGTTGGGGGGGACGAGCCGGGGCTCGGCGGCGACTTCGTCTTTGAAGCCCCATTTGCCCGTCTTCGAATCGAACTCGAGGTAGTCCTCCTCGGCGATGAAGCGCGCGGTCTGCGTGAGATAGAGCGGATTGCCTTTCGCCTGGGCGAGGACGTAGCGGGCGACCTCTTCCTCGAGGGGAACGACATAGTCGAGGAGCTGCCTCGCGTGTGCCTCTTTCAGGGCATGGACCTCGACGCCGTAGGCGAACGACACCTGCGAATAGCGACGGCTCAGGCGCGAGAGTTCGTTGAGCTGTTGCGTCATCCCGAACTCGTCGGTCCGCGATGTCAGCACGAGGATCACCGGCAGCGTCTGCGTCGCGAGTTCCTCCTGCCAGTGTGACAGAAATCGGAGCGTGAACGAGTCGGCCCAGTGGATGTCTTCGAGGACGACGACTGTCGGTTTCACCCGCGACAGGTTGGTGACGGCACGCTCGATCGCGACGAAGCGCCAATCCTGCCCGACGTCACCCTCCTGCTCTTCGCCTGCCCCCGCCTCCAGAACTCCCCGGAGCTGGGCGAGCATTTCGGGGGTCATCATGACGGGGAGGGTCTGTTCCTTCCGGGGGTCGACCTCGTAGAGCGGTCGCAGCGCGTCGCGAAGCCCGGCGAGGATCGGGCTTCCTTCGCGATACTGGCCCCGCAAGACGACGGCCCCGTCGAGGGTGAGTTGGCGCGACCACTCGTCGAGGAGCGCGGTCTTGCCGACCCCCATCGCGCCGGTGATGGTGGCGATTCCCCCCTGGCGAAGGGCGGTGGCGCTCCACTCCATCAATTGCGAGATCTCGCGTTCCCGCCCTATCAGCGGGAGCTGCGCCAGCCGCATCGACACGTCGGAGACCGCCGACTCGACCATCAGCATCTCGCCGTCGGCGCCGAACTGCGGGGGCGGTCGCTCGGTCGTCGGTTCGAAGTCGACCGTGAGGGGCTCGGGCGGCGGCGGCTCGAACATCGTGACGACGGAGTTCTCGTTCTGCTTGCTGAGCAACCACTGCAGTGCGTCCCCGGCGTTCTGGAAGCGGTCTTCGATCGCCTTGCGGGTGCAGATGTCCATCAGCTCTGCGAGCACGGTCGTGCGGAGCTCGGCGGGCAGGACCGGGACGGGGTTCGACACCTGCTTGATGAGAATTTCCATCGAGCTGCGACCCGAAAAGGCGCAGTTGGTGGTCAGCATCTCGTAGATGAGGAGCCCGACGGCGTAGATGTCGGTCGCGGCCGAGATCGGCTGTCCGTAGGCCTGTTCGGGCGACATGTACTGCGGCGTTCCGAAGATGACCCCGTCCTTGGTGAGGGTGGGCTCCTTCTCGGGAGCGCCCGGCATGTACTTCGACAGCCCGAAGTCGAGGACCTTCACGACCCGTTCGGAGTCGACGACGTCGCACAGAAAGACGTTCTCCGGCTTGAGGTCCCGGTGGACGATGCCATGCTCGTGCGCCTCGCGCAGCGCCTTCAAGATCTGCGTGACGACGTCGAGCGCTTCGTCCGCGTCGAGCGGTCCGAGTTTCATCAAGTGCTCCCGCAGGTTCATCCCCTGCAGGTACTCCATGATGATGTAGAAAAGACCGCCGGTCTCCCCGAAGTCGTAGAGCACGATCGTGTTCGGATGGCGCAGTCCGCTGGCGTGGAAGACCTCGCGCCGGAAACGCTCGACCTCGATCTCGTCCTTCGCGGCCTCGGGCTTGAGGATCTTGATCGCCACGTCCCGGCCCATCGCGTCCTGACGCGCCCGGTAGACCACGCCGTATCCGCCGTGCCCGAGCTCTTCGAGGATGCGATAACGCCCCGCGACGAGTTCACCAATTTTGGGGAGACGAGTCTCCAATTGAATCACCACACGAATGGGAGCGCAGTATAGCGCTTGTCCCGGGCCACGGCACCTACGGTCTGAGGTTCGGACGCGATCGAAGCCCACCGTAGAGACCCAACGAGCACGTCACGAACTTGGGGGGCCGGACTCTCCGACCAGCTCTTCAGATCCCCGCCCACCAGAGGTAGACCCAGTTGAGGATCGGGAGGGCGACGAGGGTGAGTTTGACGGCGATGTCTTCTCTCTTTCCGAACTTCGGCCGGATCGACACCCGTCGCCAGAGCGCCCAGCCACTGATCGCGCCCCAGGTCATGAGGATCGAATAGATGAGCATCGTGAGTGGCTGGAACCGAACGGCCGTGACCACGTCGCCGTGCAGCAGATGGATCGTCGCGCGGGTCGAGCCACACGAAAAACACGGCAGATCGAACATCCGTTTGAAGCCGCACTCGGAAAACTGGAACGCACCCGTCTCGATGTAATATGCGCCGAGCGGGAGGAAGAAGAGGAGCGAGGCGAGCACGAGCCCCAACGGAAACTCCGCGACGGGGCGGGGCGTGGTCTCGAGCTTCACCGCTTCATCCTCCGAGCAGGTTCGTCTTCACCAGCAGCACGACCGCGATGAAAAGCAGTCCGACGATCCCGTGGGTCGCCATGAAGAAGGAGCGAGAACCTTCGTCTTCGCGGTGCAGCTTTCGCATCTTCGCAAAAACGAGCTGATCGATCACGATCAGGCCGACGACGAGCGTCAGCTTCGCATGGAACGTCGCTCCCCACGGTCCGTCGGGCGACAGGTAGTGCCCGATCCCGTTCCCCTTGAAAAGGAGCATGCCGAGCCCGGTGCCCAGAGCGAGGAGGAACCCGGGCAGGACGGCGAACATGTAGGACTTCCTCTCGAAACTCACGAGCGATTGTCGCGCCTCCGACGATTCCAGAGCGGCGTGATGCCCGAGAAGTCGTCCGATGGTGGCGAGTCCGCCCATCCAGACGATGATACCGATGATGTGAAAACCGAGGAGCCACTGCATGATTCACCACACGCGCAATAGATTGCCGACGATCTCTTCGGCGGTCAGCCGCGCCGCGTCGCCGGGCGTGAGTCCGGTGTACAATGCGCGTCGCGCGATCGCCAGCACCCCGAGATCCCGAGGGTACGGGTCGTCGCGCGGCGTGACGATGCTGTCGAACCCTTCGTCGTCCTCTTCGTATTTCAGGTTCGCCACGTCGAACGCGCGGCGCACACTCTCACGAATTACCGATTCGCCGATCACCGCGGCGAGGGGGGCGTCTCGCAATCGCGGCGGGGTCCACGTGCGGAGCGCACCCGGCATCGTCTCGGGGGCTTGATGGGTCGGTAGTCCATGCGGGACGGCGTCCCGGATCTGCACGAGGAGCGTCTCTCCGGGAACTTCGTCCGCGGCCTCTTCGGCGAGCTCGCCCAGGGGCGCGCCCTCCCCCTCGACCACGACCACCATCTGGGGGCTGATTGTGACGAGCGCCCCACCAGCCGGATCGTCACACCACTCGGCGAAGCCCTCGCGGATCGCGGATTTCACCGAGACGGGTCGACCCAGGAACTCCTCGGGGAAGCCTTCGTCGAGGTGATCCACAGTCGGCAACGTCGACGCGGGATCGGGCTCCCAGCCGGGCAACTCTTGCGGATCGAGGCGCCGGCCGTCGACCGCCTGCCACCGGCCGTCGTCAAAGCGGCGCAGCAGCCCGGCGTCGTCGGGGAATGCCCAGGTGAACGCGGTCGCGCGGCAGCTCTCGGGCCCCACCGCGCTACCGCAGTTCGGGCATTCGTATGCCGTTTTCGACCGCACCCCGGCCGCGAGGGTGGACAAGACGTCGACCGTCACTGCATGCAGTCGAGTGGAGTGGTAATAGCGCTGCAGCTGGGGATGCCCGCACAGCGCACACTCGGCGCGAACGTCGGCGAGGTACATCTGCTCGGGATGCCCGTCGGGACCCCGCCGAAAGTGAAAGACGAACGGCTCGGCCATCAGGTCGTGAGCCGCCAGGCTCGCAAGCGGGTCCAGTCGAAGTTCAGGAACATCGACGGGTTCAGGTAGAAGACGTCGATCTCGCGGCACCGTCGCAAGACGAGGTAGTCGCTGCTGTTGCCCGGCGCGTATCCGGCCGCGGCGGTGTTGATCCGGACGACGTGACCCCACGAGTAATCAGTGCAGTGGACGATCTCACCGTTCTGGGACTGGGCGGGGAGCCGAGACCAGTGTTGTTGCTGAACTTCGAGGAGCTGTTCGAGGCTCTCCCAGCCGCGTTCCCACGCGAAGGTGGTCCGTTGCTGGCCGTACGCGAGTCCGGGTGCGCCGGGCGGTCCGAGGTCGAAGCCGAGGTCGATGCGATCGGCGTGCTCCTGGACGTAGGGAGGAAAGACCGAGTGTCCGCGGTAGGGATACGGTAGCCGAACTTTCCACCCACCCAGCCGAAACTCGAACTCGTCCTGCGCCGGCGCATAGGAGCCGCGCCGTAGCAGCATCGAGCCGACGCTCCCGAACTGGATGAGATCGTCCGGCTTCACCGGCGTACGTTGACCCACGTCCACCGCCCGCCGGTTCACCATCAGTCCGGTGGTGCCGCTGTGGTTCTCGATCTCGACGGCCTGTGGGGTCACCAGAAGGGTGGCGTGGACGCGGCTGATCGACGAGTGCGGCACCTGGATTGCGCAATCGGCGCGGCGCCGCCCCATGGTCCATGCTCCGGGACGGTCGACGATGACCTCCCAGCGCGAACCTTCCACGATGAACTCGAGCTCGATCATTTCGTAACCGTGCGAGACCGGTGGAGTTTAGCGCTGTTGCCCGAGCCTGTCAGCTATTTGCGCGTCGCGCTCTGCGCACATTTCGGGGGCGGGATTCGGACCGAGGTCGGCGAGGGCAAATCGATGCGATCGGCGTTCGCGAGTGCCGAGGCGTGGCAGCGCTACGCGGAGCGCGGAACGAACGTCGAGCGCGCGAATTGCACCGCCCAACCGACGGGAGAATCCCGCCCCCCGAAATCTCAAAAAAAAAGGCCCGGCGCGAAGGCGCCGGGCCGAAAGCAAACCGCTTTACGACTTACGGGTAGAAAGTCGCGAACGGAACCACCACCGGCGTCGTAGCGGGCGTGTAGCACGCGTCGGACGTCGAGATGGCGTAGCTGATGTTCCCAACTTCGCCGGGATCGTCACCCTGGAACCAGACCTGACGCGGCTCGGCACCCGCGGTGAGCGAGACGAGGCTGGTCAGCGGGGTGGCACCCAGGGTGTTGGTGCTGGTGATGCCGACGTTGACCGCCTGCATCGACGTTGCCGAGAGCGCCACGATGCCCGGAACGATCCGGTCGTTGTGGAGCGTGTCCAGCGTGTTGGCGCTGGTCGGCAGGGTCAGCAGCTGGCACTCGTCGTTGTCGGCGTTGTAGCCGTCGAACGTGAGCGGACCACCGTTGTCGAGCGCATCGTAGTCGGCGTCGCCACCCGTCGGGACGGTGACGTCGATTTCGATTTCGTACGCTTCCCAATCACCCGTGGCAACGTCGTCCGCGTTCTGTCCTGCCACAGTGAGCGGGAACATGTTGCGGTAGTTGGCCGGGGAGATCGAGACCGAACCCGTCACCGTGGCGACACTTCCGTCGCTCGGCGCGAAGGCCAGGTTGACCTGCGAGGTCGGCTGCTGGGTGAGTCGGACCCACACCGTGTCGGATGCACCGTTCTCGCCGGTGATCGCGGCACCCATCGGACCCGTTCCGTCGAACCCGAAGATCGAGTTCGGAAGGACCGCGACGGCCGGCTGGTCGTCGTCGATGTCGACGCCGATGACCGGGACGATTTCCACGCCCGTGTAGGCCGCGTCGTGGTTGGTAGCTCCGGTGTTGATGTTACCGAAGACCGAGAACCACTCGTAGGTGTCGGTGTTACCGTCGTTCTGACCGGTGACCGTCACCGTCTGCGGCGTCGACCAGTTCGAGCTGTCGAACGTGGTCTGGCCCGGAGTGATGACGCCACGAGCGCAGCTGACACCGCCAGCGGACGTCTCGTAAACGTTGACGCACTGCTGGCTGCTGGAGGTCTGACCCCAGACGATCGTGACCGTCTTGCCTGCGGCCGGAGCCGAGAGCAGGGCGACCTCGAAGGTGTCGGACATACCGTCTTCGTCGACGACGAGGTACGGCGGGTTCGACGGCTGCGTGATGAGGACGCCAGCGGCATCGTCATCGTTCGTGGTGACGGTGAACGTCGTCGGCGGGATGCCGTTGTAGTCACCGTCGGCCGACGTCGAGATGTCGAAGACGACCGAGGTGTTCTGCGGTCCGTCGTTCACGACGTCGTTGGTCGGCGAGATCGTCACGACCTGCGGCGTCGACCAGTTGGCGGACGTGAAGGTCAGGGACGCCTTGTCGATCGTAGCCACCGAGGTGTCGTAGATCGAAACGGGGATGACGACGTCGGCGGTCGGCTGCGTAGCGAGGACGACCGAGATCGTCTGGCTGTTGCCGCCTTCCACGAGCGTGATCGACTGATCCTGCGTGTTGTCGCCTTCGTCGTACTCGATGACACCAGCGTCGGTGTCTTCGACGGTCACGTTGAGGTCACCGGGGTTGGTTCCCGTGTAGCTCGCCGAGGTCGTCGAAGCGTTGATGGTCGCGACGAGCAGCGTCGAAATGTCGCCGTCGATCGCATTGTCCGTCTCGCCTTCGAGGACGATCGGCTGCGCCTGGTTCCAGTTGCCGTCCGTGAACGTCAGCTGGCTGTTGCCGTTGATGGTGAACTCGCTCACGTCCGCGGACGTGAAGTCGAGGACGACCGTCGTGTTCGTCTCCGGCTGTGCCGACAGTTCGACGTAGACGGTGTCGCCACCGGTCTCGCTGAAGGTCACGCTCGGGATCTCGCTCGCCGGGCAGTTCGTGCCGTCGCAGTAGCGGATTCCGACGGAGTCGTCGTCTGCCGTCACGACCTGGATGGTCGGGAACGTGGTCGCGATGTAGGCCGGAGCCGTCGTCGTGAGCGAGGTCGGTGCGACCTGCCACGAAACCGGACCGTCCTGGATCTGGTCCTGCGTTCCACGGACTCGGTAGTCGTAGAAGCACGGCGCGGTGCAGTTGTTCGCGTAGACCGCGGTCTCGTCAGTGACCCAACCGTTGCCGCTGCCAAAACGATTCGTGAAGCCCTCGGTGGTGTCGGACACCGCGAAGTCGACAGTGACGTTCTGAGCCGGGGTGGTGTTGGAGAAGATCCGGTACCAAACGGCGTCGGCGGTGCCGTCACCTTCGGCAACCTGGAACGGCTGGGTTTCGTCGGAGACGACCGTCCAACCAGCTGCGTCGTTGTCGATGTTGACGACGGGGAGCGGGTCGATCTGCACGTTCTGGTAGAACGTGTCCTGGCTGTTCAGGATGCTGAAGTTGATGTCGTACCGCTGGCTGGTCGTGTCTGCATCGTCCTGAGCGACGATCGTCACGGTCTGCCAGTTGGTGAGCGAATTGCCGTTCTCATTGAACGTCAGGACGACCGTCTGCGACGGCGTGCTGCCGTTGGTGCTGAGGAGGCCTTCCGTGATGTCACCCGAGGTGACCTGGACGGTGACGGAGCCACCGATCGGGGTCGCCGGGCGCAGACGGAACGTGTTCTGTCCCGAGAGCGTGCCGTCTTCGTAGGTCACGCGCGTGCGGTAGCGGCTGTTCGTCGGAAGCGACTGCACCGCGATCGCCGGGGTGTCGTCGTCCGTCACGGTGACCGTGACGTCGTCGACCGGCAGGTCGTGGTACGGATCGTTCGCGGTGTCGTCGGAGACCGTGTTCGACAGGGTCACCGTGTACGCCTGCGTCGCCTGCGGCAGAGCGTCGTCGACCGCGCAGATCTCGAAAGAATCTTTGCAGTTCGTCGCGTCCGTGCACGCGGACGAGATCGTCAGCGTATCCGTCGTTCCGTTGGTGTTGCTGAACTCCAGCTCGTCGGTATCGGGGTTCGTGTCACCGTCCGTGTCCGGAAGGGTGACGACGATGTCGACGTCGTCGAGCGGCGGGGTTCCGAAGATCACCTCGAAGGTGGTGCAGGTGTTCTCACCGATCGTCGCCGAGGTTGCCGGCGAGACGGTAATTCCAGCCGCATCGTCGTCGAAGGTCGTTCCGTCGACCAGCTTCGCGAGGCAGTTTCCGCCACACTGACCCTGGTAGATCGGATCGACGGTGTTGCCACCGATCGCGACGCTGATCTGCCAGTCCTGCTCACCGTCGATGACGACGTCCTGGATACCCTGGATCGTCACCGTCTGCGGCGTAGCGTAGTTCTGCGGGGTGAAGATGAGCGTGCGCGACGTCGTCGGAGCGACGGTCGGCGAGAAGAGCCACTCGTCGTTGTAACCGCTGATGGCGGAGACGACGACGTCGACGTTCGAGGTCGGCTGAGCGTTCAGCACGACGGTGAACGTGTCGGTCGTTCCGGTCTCGTCGACCGTGAGGTCGCCACCGGTCGAGGTCGCCACGCTGAACCCGGCCTCGTTGTCGAGGTTGGTGAAGGTGATCGCCGAGGGCGCCTTCGTCGCGTATGCACCGTCGTTGGAGACAGCGGGAGCGAAGAGGACCTGGTAGTCGACCGCACCGTCCTGATCATTGTCGTCCTGTCCGGTGACGATGACCGGGATTCCGGTCTGCCAGTTGAGCGAGTCGAACACGAGCGCTCCGCCGGCCGGCGTCGTGACGCGGCCTTCGGTCGTGTCGTTCGACGTCGCCTGGACGGTGACCGTGTCGGACGGCGCAGCGGTCAGCGCGACCGTGAAGGTGGCGGTTCCGCCAGCTTCCGTCGTGACGCGCGGACCCTGCGTGACGGTGAAGTTCGCCACGTCGTTGTCCGTCGCGGTGACGGTGAAGTCAGCCGGGTTCAGACCCGCGTAGGCGGCGTCGCTCGTATTGACGGTCGTGGTGACCGTAACCGTCTGCGGGCCGTCGGCGAGGGCATCGTCGACTGCGGTGAACGTGACGGTCTTCGCGGTCGCGAAGTCCGCGGCGGTCCACTGCAGCGACGCCGGGGAGACGGTCACGTTCTGCGAGTCGAGGCTCGCGAAGTTGATCGTCACCGGCGAGGTCGGCGCGCTGTTGAGAGCGAGCGTCGCGGTGGCCGTGGTTCCTTCCAGGATCGTGAAGTTCGGCTGGCTGATGTTGTATCCGCCCTGGTCGTCGTCGGTCACGGTGACGTTGACGTCGGGGACGGACAGCCCGGTGTACTCACCGGCGGTCGTGTTCAGGGTGGTGACGATGTTGATCGAAGCAGGCCCGTCCGCTTCGGCATCGTCCACGCCCGTCACGGTGACGGTGCGTGCGGTCGGAGCCGTGTTCGCGGCGAACGTGATCGAGGCCGGGCTCACCGTGGCTTCCGACGTGTCGGAGCTGGCGAGGTCGATCGTCACGTCGGCGCTCGGAGCCGAGCCGATGTTGATGTCGAACGTGCCGGAACCACCGTTCTCGGAGAACGTGAGGTTCGTCGGGTTGACGCTCACCTGGGCGAGGTCGTCGTCGATGACTTGGACGATGACATCGGCGACCGGACGGCCCGTGTAGGCGGCGTCCTGCGTCGACAGCGTCGTCACGATCGTGACGACTTCGTTGCCTTCGGCGAGCTGGTCGTCGTCGGCGGTGATCGTCACGGTCTGCGCCGTCGACCAGTTCGACGAATCGAACGTCAGGGTCGTCGTGTCGAGCGTGACGTCGGTCGAGCTCGCGGCGAGGTTGATGACGACGTCGGAGCCCGGCGCGGAGCTGAGCGAGACGTCGAAGGTCGCCTGACCGGAGTTCGCCTCGAGAACCGTGAGGTTCGTCGGGTTGACGGTGATCTCCGCCTGGTCGTCGTCCGTCACGGTGACGGAGACGTCACCGACGTCGATACCGTCGTACGCCGTGTCGTTGGACGACGCGATGCCGTTGACGACCGTGAGGACCTGCGCGCCGTCGACGTCGCCGTCGTCGACCGAGGTCACGGTGACGTCCGCCGACAGCGTGTTCGCGTCGAGCGTGATCTGCGCGGGGCTCACGACCGCTTCGGTCGTATCGCTCGAGCTGACGTCGATCGTCACCGTGTCGGTCGGCGCGGTGCCGAGCGAGACCGTGTAGGTCGCCGTCGTGGTGCCGGTCTCTCCGAGGAGAATCGCGGTCGGAACGACGCTGATTTCAGCGGAATCGTTGTCGATGATCGTGACGGCGACGTCGGTCGGGTCGATCGCGGCGTATGCCGTGTCGCCCGTCGAGACGCCGAGGGCGATCGTCGTGTTGTGCGGGTTCTGCTCGACGACGTCGTCGTCGGTCGCGGTGACCGTGAAGGTCAACGACTCGTTGGCCTCCGAGAAGGTCAGCGTGTCGACGTCGACGGACACCTGCGTGTCGTCGGCGGGTGCGATCGAGATGGTCACGTCTTCGGACGGCATCGCGCCGATCGTGACGGTGACCGTCTGGCTGGTCGCGCCCTCCTCGTTGACGGTGACGGACGTCGACATCACGTCGATCGTCGCCATGTCGTCGTCGACGTTGGTGACGTTGACGTCGGCGGCTTCGAAGCCGTCGTAGTTCGAGTCGTCGTCGGACGAAACTTCGGTGGTGACGGTGAAGTCGACGTTTCCGTCGGCCACGTCGTCATCCACGCCGGTGACCGTGACGGTCTGCGGCTGGTCCCAGTTGTTCTCGTCGAACGTCAGCTCGGACACCGACAGCGTGCCTTCGTTCTCGTCGCTCGAGGCGACGGAGACGACGACTTCGCCGGACGGCTCGGACGTCAGGACGACGGTGAAGTCCGCCGTTCCGCCCGATTCCGTGGTCTGAAGTTGGGTCGGGCTGACGGTGACGCCTGCCTCTCCCGTGCCATTGTTGGGCGCGACGGTCGTACCATTGTTGGTACCGGCCGTCGTGCCGTTGTTCGAACCCACGGTGCCGTTGTTGCCCGGGGTGTTGTTTTCGCCGCAGTTACACGCTGGTAGCGCCATGGTGGCTACTACTGCGGATACCGCGATCATGCGTGCGCCGCGCTTGAAGCCCGACGCGCCAATAAAGCCTTTCATTTCCTACCCTCCGAAGGTGAAAAACATACTGGTGCCGAGACACTACCGACGACACCCACTACTCTCAGAAACCTGATGTCTAGGGGGTGTTGCAGATTTTGAGAATCGTTGCAAGTTGTTTTTTACCTGCGCATTCCCGCTTGACGAGCGCCAGTGCGACCGAAAAGACATTTTCGAGGTTTGTGCCGCGGAGTCGCGTTCGAACGCGACATTTTTCCCCGTTTCGTTCTCTCGAGACCGGATTTCGAGCCACGGGGCGGACGTCGCGACGCGTTCGGTGCTCCGTGAGGGTCCGTCCGAACTCCCGCGCGCAGTGAAACGCCGGAAAAATCCGACCAGCGAAAAGAAAAAACCCGCGGTTTCCCGCGGGTTTCGTCATGCCGAAATTTCGTTCTCCGTCAGCGCACGATCTCGGCGTTTGCCGAGACGATCGATCCGGTGTCGACCGCGGCGTGGTCCGTGACGATCATCCGGTAGGTCCCGCCGGACTCTTTCCCGACGAACGCGTCGACCACGAACGTCTCCTCGAGGTTGAGCCCGGAAGCGCCGTCGTTGGCGCGGACGACCGTCGACGTACCGTCGGGGTGAACGAGCTGAATGCTGAGGTCGCCTCGGAAGCTATGCTCGATGTTCACAGTCAGGTTGAAAGCCTGGAGCGCGCCCGAGCCGTCGATCGTGAAGGGGACCTCCACGCCGGCCGGGTCGTTGTCGGGGATCGAAGCGCCGTCGACGGGGATGTCGATGACTTCGGGACCCTGCGTGCAGACCGGCTCGGCGGCACATGCGGCGTCGTCACAGTCGACCGCGAAGTTGCCGTCGTTGTCGATGCCGTCCCCACAGATCTCCGGGTCGACGTCGAGCTCGGGGAGCCCGGCGACACGACCGCTGCCGTATTCTTCGACGTACCGGTAGGAGAGCCAGCCGAAGCCGTCGCCATGCGGGTTGCGGTTGCCGAAGCTCCCCGTTCCCCAGCTATTCTTGAAGAGGAAGAAGCCGCGTTCGACGACGGGCTCGCCGTTTTCGTCGGTCACGACTTCACCGTCCTTGTCGCGAATCGGCACTTCCAGGTCGTCGTCCCATCCCACGAGCAAGATCGAGTGACCGGCGCGCTTCTCGAGCGAGATCTCTTTGTCCTCGGCGTTCGGGTAGAGGACGTAGCCCTCGGCCCAGTAGTCGAGGTTGCGCGGCAACTGCGACCGGCGGTGATTCCACGACTGGTAGAAAAAGGTCATCCCGACCTGGACGGCGGTCTTCGTGTTGAAGATGTGCGACTTGATGTCGCGGGCGCGCGTCGAGATGTACCGGCTGCGGGGCAGTTTGTACTTGGGCGCGGCGAGCGCCGCTTCGGGAGGCGCGCCGTTGGTGAAACACTTCGTCGGTTTGGAGCGGCCTTCTTCGGGCTCACCGCAGTCGGGGTCGTTCGACGCGTTCCACTCGGTGGTCTCGTAGGGCCAGGCGGCTTCTTCGGGGATGCCGTAGTCGGAGATCGCCTCGAGGTTCGCCGCGGCGTTGGAACCGCCCGAGTTCGGGAAGCGGCCGACTTCGAACTTCGCCGACCACTGCAGGTACTGTTCGCTGAAGTCGGGGTTCAACATCGTCCCTTCGGCGATGTAGAGGTGTTCCATGTACGCGACGGTCGCGAAGATGGAGCAGACGCCGCGGCTGCCCTGCGACTGCACGGGCGACTGAGTGCTCTGGAGATCGGTAAAGCTCGCCGGAAGCTCCTGGTCCGCCTTGCCTTCCCCCGGAAGCTCGTCGTTGGAGGGTGCGCCTTCCAACAAGATGTCCGCATCGACCAGCGTCGGATCGTCGATCCCGGTGGCGGGCTCGTCGGGTTCGTCGGTCGGCTCCGTCCCTTCCCCGCATGCAGCGGCGAAGGCGGTCAGCGCGAGGATGGCGATCAGCTTTCGAAGGTCGGTATTGCGGGCTGCGGGCTTCATCGGGTCTCTCTCCGTACGGATAACGGGCGGGCTCTGAGCACTTTCTGTGCCAGGACCACCACTTTCGCCGGTTCTTGCGACATCATTGCAGTTTTCACAGGATCCCCTCTCTCCACAAGCCTGAAATCGCGCTCCGATCGGCAACTCGATGCGCCAGCAAACGAGGCATTCGAGTCACAGTTCTAGTTTCGGCTGCCGAACCACTGGCGAAGTTCTCGCTGCGCTCTCTGCCGAAGTTTGGGCGGTTGATCGGGATGGTAATTGAGCTCCAGACCCGGCAGCCGTTGCACCTCGTCGAACGCCAGACGACGCAGGACTTCGTAGTCGGAGTCGAGCGCCTGGACGATCCAGTCCTCGCGGCTCTGGTCCCGGCCTTTCTCCCACCAACGTCGCCATTCGTAGGGAGAAGACAGGTTGTGCAGCGTGATGTTGCGTAGCGCGTCGAGCACCGAAGCCTTCACCCGGGTCGAATCGTTCTCCTCCAGGGTGTCGATGAGGGCGACGATGGCGTCGGGGTCCTTGAGCCGCCCCAGGAGCCGGGCCGCGACGTCGACATGTAGGTCCTCGCCGGAGAGCAGTTCGGCGCGCAGCGGCTTTCGGACCTCGCGGTCGAACGGGGGGGACGACTGATAGTCGAGCAAGATGTCGGCGGTGAGTTCGCGGATCTGCTGGTCACGGTCGAAGAGGCGCGAGAAGAGCTGACCGAGTGCGTAAGTGGCGTCGAGCTTCGTGAAGAGAAAGACGGCGTAGAAGCGCGTCTCGTTGCTGGAGTCTTCGAGGTGTCGGCGGACGAGTTCGATCGCGGGGTCCCCGATTCGGACGAGCGCATGGAGCAGGGGACCGTGTTCGTTGACCGGAGGGAGGTCCTCTTTGTGCGCGTACCGGTCGAGGAAGATTCGTCCGGGGAACATCATCTCGAGCACGTCGAGCGCGGTCGTCCCGAGCTCGGAGACGGCCTCGGCGGCTTCGAACGCGACGTCGGGTTCGCGGCTGTCGAGCACGAGGAAGGCCTCCTGCATGTCGACCATCTGCGGTCCGCTGTCGAGCAACTTCTCGAGGGTCTCGGGAGGGAGGCTGTGCGGATCGTCGTCGGCCTCCGAGATCGAGAAGTCGAGGGCGTCGCGGGTTCGGTCGATCTCCGACCCGGGGACGTCGTCGGCGAAGCTGTCGAGCCAGGCGTCGTCGACCTCTCGGCTCGATTCGACCTTCCGGCGGCCGACTTCGCGCCCGGCCTGGCTCTTTCGACGATGCTTGCGCTCGGAGCTGAGCGCCAGCGCGACCGCTTTGCGGGTCTCCTCGGATGTCTTGAACGGATTGTCGTCGGAAGCCCCCCGATCGGGTCGTCGCGCCCCGGCGACGCCGGACTTGTCCGCGGCCTTTCGCTTTCGGCCGGGTTTCAGGATCATGGCCTGAGGGACTCCTTTCTTCACCGGCACCGTGTTGATCCAACCGGCGGCGGATGTCGATCCCTTTTCATGCTCTTCGTCGTCCGCGGCGCTCTTCGATGGGTCTTGCGCGACCGCCGGCGTCTCGATCCGAGCCCGTGCATCGCTGTTTACGGGGGTCGGGGCGCTCTCCCTTCCGGGCCGTCGGAGGTCCGGTTCTCCGGTGAGATGGTTTGTCTTCGTGGTGCTGCCGTGGATGTCGTGGACTACTTCTTCGGCCTGTTCGGCCTCGTCGGACGCTGTGGTGGGGGCCTTCAACATGTCGGGGGACGCGCCGAGCCCGCCGAGTGCCGTCTGGTTCGACGGCGTGTCGACCGACGAATCCACGACCCCGACCTCTCCGTTGATCGTCGAGCGAAGTCCTCCGAGCGCGGTCCGGCTTGCGCCCCCTCCGACGTCCTGAGGTTCCTCCACCCAGACCCCCTGATCGGACGCCTCCGATGGCTCGGGCTGAACGGGAACGCCGACGACCGTCCCAGGGGACGCGGCGCCGTAGGAATCTTCGTCCAGCTCGTCGTCGGGAGCGGCCTCTTCGACAGCGGCTCGCTTCTCCGGTCCTTCGACCGCCTCGGATGGCTCGCCTGCCGACGAAGTCGCCATCCCCGGGGCCGTGCTGACGGGTGGATCGCCATAGTCGTCGACCGGGAGGTCCTCGGCCGAATCTTCCCCGGAGCCGAGGTCGAAAGACGGGCCATGGTCGCCTGCGACGGGGAGTCCGAACGAAGTGGCGGCGGGGTTCGCCTCTGCCGCTTCCAGCGACTCCGCTTCTTCGGGTTCGGAGTCGACGGTGAAGCCGGGCCCGCTCATGGTCCGCGCCGTCTCGACCGGTCTCGAACCGAGCGCCTGTGTCCTCCGGGCGGACTTGTCCGTCTGCCTGGGAAGGGGCGGAATCCGCTCCGACATGGGGGGAAGCCGGTCGGTCTTGGTGAGACGGATCACGGTCTCGAGCTGGTTCCCCACCGCGCCCGCCGCGGCCACGAGCCGCGAGACGTCGGCACCTTCCTCAGCCTCGCCGACCAGAATGATCGCGATCCGCTTGCCGATCTCGACGCCGATGGCCGTCAGGGCTCGGGGCTCGACCTCGAGCTGTTCGAAGAGTGTGCCGAGCCCGATCTCGTCGGCGGTCCCGGTCGATTCGGACTGAGTGAGGACAGGCGCGTCTTCGGCGACGTCTGCTCGGCGGGCGCGCCGATCGAGGTCGTCCGAGACACCGAACCCCTCCGACGCGAACAACTGGACCCATCCCCGCCCGACGATCAGAACCAGCCGGGGACCGAACCAATCGCCGGCAAACCCGAGAAACGCGTCGAGGGTCGTGTCACGGTCGTAACACGCCTCCACGAACTCGGTGAATTCGTGAAGGTTCCATCCTTCGCCGAGACGACGGTTGCTGCTCCGCTCCTCACTTTGCTTGCTCAAAGGGCGGCCCCACGACGGAAACACGATCGGATTGCCAGTGGGCCGCAGTTTAACAGCACCCCTCGAATGCGGTCAAAATAAGACGGTACGCCGTCGTGAGGTCACCGAAGGAACTCTCTTTGGCGTGGAATCCTCCTCACTTGGGCGACGTGTTCGGAAGATCGGCGAGCCGATGGGGGCCCGATTCGATCGGTGGAGCGCTGCCCCGGCATCTCTGCGGGATGGAGCACCATCTATCCAGCGCAGCTCCCGGGGGCTCCCGGGCGCGCGCTCTGTGACGGGCCGATGACGGGCGGGTCACAATCGTCCGAATGTCGCATGGATCGTTTGATCTCGGCGATCTCCTCCAGCAAACTGTCGAGAGGATCATCACATCGAGCTTCCGTTGGCCTCGGCTTTGCATTTCCATCGAGAACGTTGGAATCAGAAAGGCCGAGCCCGCAACCGATTGTCTCGGTGTTCGGCCGGCAGACACGAGAAACCGCGACGATGAATCGACCCCGACTGCAACCCCTGCGCGCCACCCTGCACCCGGCCTTTCTGGTCGCGGTCGCGGTGCTGCTGGTCAACGACCAGGCGCTGAAAGGGAGCGAGCTCGCGGGCGTGTTCACGGGGAAGGCGAGCGATTTCGCCGGGCTCTTTTTTGCGCCGGTCCTCCTCGCAGCGATCCTCGGAGTCGGGACGCGACGCGCCCTGTGGGGATGCGGCGCTGCGGTCGGGTTCGTGTTCGCCGCGATCAACCTCTCCGCGGAGGCTGCTGCGATCTGGGACGCCGCGGTGTCGACCCTCTACCCCTTTCATACGACGGTCGATCCGACCGATCTCTTCGCGCTCGTCTCGATCCCCGTCGGTCTCCTGGTCCTGGAGCCGTCGATGAACCGGGACAGCGCCCCTGCCCGCCGGCGGGCGCTGGAGCTCGCGGTCGTGACGACCGCTGCGCTCGGAAGCATCGCCACCGCGGAGCCGTGCACGGAACGAAACGGCTGCCTCCTCCCCATGGAGCAGAGCGCTCAGGTCTCGATCCTGAACAAGACGAACGAGCTTCACGTGCTCCGCATTCGGTTCGTCCGTCCCGAGGTGGAGATCGACTGCGACATCGTCCGCGAGGCCCCCGCCGAATTCCTGAACGACGCGATCTTCGGCCCGCCCGAGACCTGGTTCGTCCAGTCGGGGCAGGAGATCCCGATCGACCCGAACCGCAACGGTTTCGGCCAGCCGAACTCCGAATGCGGCGTCGCCCTCGTCGAGAGCGACCAGGTAGAAAACGTCGTGGTCTTCTGGGAAAGCAACCTCGAGACGAAGTTCTTTCCGTTCGACGCCGACATCCCGCCGGAGATCCCCGCCGACCCCCAGACGATCGTCCTCGACGCCGACTACTCCGAGGTCGCCCCCGACGAGATGCACCCGTGGCGCAACCGCTCCGAGTGCGGGGAGCGCGCGGACCTCTGCGATCAGGATCTCCTCGATCCGCTCGCAGAGCGGCCCACGGGGGTCGAATACTTCTGGCGCTCGCAGAACCCCGAGCCGCTACACTTCGAGCGCACACCGATCGAAGGCGGCACGATCCCCGACGTCCCCGAGCTCTGCCGTATCCCGTCGGCGGCAGACAGCGTGTCGTGGGCGGACACCCCTGGCCGCACGGACTTCAACGTCGTGGAGCTCGAAGAGGGGGTCGACGGTTGCCACCGCCTGCGGCTGCGCGATCAGTTCGCCGCCGAGGACGAGACGGAGTCGTGGTGGCTCTGCGTCCCCTTCGACTCGATCGCGTTCCTCGCTCCGCAGGAGGACGGGACCACCTGGCGCATCGCCGTCGTGATGACCCAGGGAGACGGAAATCTCTTCCGCGGGGGATACGAAGGCATCCGCATCACAGCGACCGAGCTCGACGCCGCCAGAAACGCCATCAGCGACCGCCAGATTAGCGTGGTCCGAGGCTTCGGCGTCCCCGACGACCTCGCCGACTTCGGCTTCCAGGTGCGCCTCCGTGAGGGGTGCGAGCCGTTCGAAGCCGAGTGTGGCCAGGTCGGGATGCCCGTCGACGTCTTCGTCGAACAATTCAGCGACACGATTCCGCCGGGAGAATCGCGTTCGTACGGTGAAGTCCTCCCGGTCGATCTCTACATCGTGCGTGCCGAGTACCGCCCCGTGCGGGACTCGACGTGCGACGGCGCGATCGGAAACCTGAACTTCCCGGAGAGCCCCGAAGGGCTCGTCGGATACATTGAAACCGTCATCGTTTCGGAATGACGACAACGAGAGTGAACCCATGATGCGACAACGAATCCAACGATGGTTACTCCCCGCGGCGCTCGCCGCGACGCTCGCCGCGTGCGGCGGGGACATGTCCGATACCTCAGGCAACAACGGGGCCCAGTCACCCTCCGGTGAAGGCACCGGTGTCGCTCAGGGTGGAGCGCAGGACTTCGGACGATTCCGAGGCATCATCGAGGACGGTCAGCTTCCGGCCCCGAGCACGCTCGACCCGGTCGGGTTCTTCAACGAGCACAAGATCGAGCTCCCCGCTCCGACCTGCGGAGAAGACGTCTGCCTGCACGGCCTCCTCGGCGTGCAGGGCAACATGATCAACGGCAACAACTGCACGGTCGCGCTCGTCGGGTTCAACACCGACCTCAAGCCCGACGAGTTCGAGCGGCCCCCGCTCAACATGGCGGTCGCGGTCGACGTCTCCGGCTCGATGTCGGGGACTCCGATGGAGAGCGTCCGTGGCGGACTCGTCGCGCTGGTCGACACCCTGGAGGCGAAAGACACGATGACGCTCGTCGCCTACTCGAGCAACGCATCGACGGTCATCGAGTCGACGCCCGAGAGCGATCCGGATCGCGCGCTCCTCAAAGCCGCGATCATGGAACTGGAGGCCGGAGGCGACACGAACATCTACGACGGTCTCCGGACGGCGCTGGAAGCGGTCAAAGCCGACGCCACGCCGAGCCGCCAGAACCGCGTGATCCTGCTCAGCGACGGCGTCGCCACCGCCGGGATCACCGACAAAGACCGGATCGTGAACCTCGGCAACCAGTACGCCAAAGAGGGGATCGGCCTCACCACCATCGGCATCGGGACCGAGTTCGACCTCGAGCTGATGCGCGATCTCTCCGAGAACGGCGCGGGCAACTTCTACTTCCTCGAGGACCTCGCCGCCGTCGAAGAGGTCTTCTCCGAGGAGATCCAGACGTTCCTGGTGCCCCTCGCCGAGGACGTCACGATCGATTTCGACGTCGCGGAGGGTTACGAGTTCCGCGCGGCCTACGGAACGCGACTCTGGGAAGGCGACGCAGCGGGTGCTCGCATCGAGATCCCGTCGCTCTTCATGGCGAGCCGGCAGTCGAACGAAGACGTCGCGCCGGGTAACGCCCGACGCGGAGGCGGAGGGATGATCCTCCTCGAGATCATCCCGACCTCGGACCGCGCGCTCGCGAACGAGATCGGCCCCGGCAAGTCGGCGGGAACGATCACGATGTCGTACCGAAAGCCGGGTTCGGACGAGCTCGTCGAGCAAGAAGTGAGCGTCATCAACGCGCTCAAGCCGGGCGACACGCCGAGCAGCGGCGAGTTCCAGGACCCGTCGGTGGAGAAGGCGTTCGTCGCCCTCAACATCTACGCGGGGCTCGAGATGTCGGTGGAGCGTGCCAACAACGGCGCCGGAAACGCCGCGCTCAACGTTCTGAACCCGCTGATCGAGAACGTGGAAGCGTGGACGGAGACGACGCCCGACCCCGACATCGAGGATGATCTGCGGACGATGCGACAGCTCGTCGTCGTGGTCGAAGAGACGGGCGCGCAGGAGACCGTGGGTGCGCCGCCGGATCCCTGGCCGGCAGACTGATCGTCGCCATCGAGTCGCGCGGGACGCGCGCTCACCGACCGGGGCGCCACCGTCCTGCAGCCCGCCCTCCGGCGGGCTTTTCCTTTTGGCGCCCCGCGCCCTGCGCCCTCGCCGTTCTTCGGTGGAGCGGCGTCCTCGCCGCTCTTTGGTGGAGCGGCGCTTTCTGGATACGGTCTGCCCCGAAATCGGCGAAATCGTGGAGCAAGAGGTCTCCAACACTCCGTAGCCCCGCCCCCGACACGACCGACCAAAGCGGTTCCGAGCGCCAGTATTCATCCCGGATTCTCCTCTTCTGAGCCACCGTCTACGGTTCTGGCCTCTCCGTTGCAATGGGGGTGGGGCACTGGATGAACGATGCCAACTGCCCGGCTGGAGCCCCAAAATGAACGACCGCCTGCACCCCCTTCGCGCGACGCTGCACCCCGCTTTCCTCGTCACCGTCGCGTTGTTGCTCGTCAACGATCACATCCTCAAGGATTCGGCGGCAGCGGGGCTCCTGACCGGCAAGCTGAGTGATTTCGCCGGCCTCTTCTTCGCACCGATCCTCCTCGCCGCCCTCCTCGGCGTCCGCACGCGCCGCGGCTTGCACGGAGCGGCAGCCGCCGTCGCGATCGTCTTCGCGGCGATCAACCTCTCGCCGACCCTGGCCGCGATGTGGGATACGGCAGCGTCGTACGTCTACCCGTTCCAGACGACCGTCGATCCGACCGACCTGGTCGCGCTCGTCTCGATTCCATTCGGCCTCTGGGTCCTCGAGCCCGCGATGCGCTCAGAACGTTCGATGAGCCTGCGGCGTCTGGCCGAATACGCGGCCGTCACCGTCGCTGCCATGGGGAGCGTCGCGACGAGCCCTCCGCCGTGCCACGACTGCGAATGGCCAGAAGAGTCGTGGCCCGAATCTTCCGAGATCACGATCTTCAACGCGACGAACGAGCTGCAGGTCGTGCGGGTTCGCCAGCTCCGCACGTCCGTGGAGATCGATTGCGCGGTGGTCGCCGACGACCCCGCAGCGTTGCTCGCCGACGAGCTCTTCGGTCCCGTGACGACGTGGCAGCTGCTCTCCGGGCAGCAGATGCCCTTGAACTGGCGGCGCCCGGGAGTCGACGACACCGACTGTGGCGCGGCCCTGATCGAGAGCGACACGGTCGGCGACGCGGTCGTGTTCTTCACCGGTGAGCTGCAGTGGAAGGAGTACCGCTTCGACGATCCCGAAGCGGAGCCGGACGGTCCGGACGCTGACCAGACGATCGTCATCCGTGCAGATTACGGCGAGACGCCGACCGAAGAGATGAACCCCTGGCAGAACCGCAACGAATGCGGCGCGCGGGCCGATCTCTGCGATACCGAGACCCTCGCTCCGCTCGCCGAGATTCCGACCGGCGCTCGCTACTCGTACGAATCGGTGAATCCCGAGCCGCTGCACTTCGAGCGCTCGAACGTCGCCGAGGGGACGCTCGCCGAGCGCCCCGAGGAGTGCCGTATGCCCGCCGAAGAAGCGAAGCTGGTCTGGTCGGAGCTCCCCAACCCGGCCCACGACAAGGTGATCGAGGTGGTCGAACAGACGGATGGCTGCCACACGATCGTCCTCGCCGCCGAGTTCGTGGACCCTGCAGACGAGAAATCCCTCGAAACCCGCGACTGGATTCTCTGTGCCCCGATCGACTCGGTGAGTTGGCTCGCCGGGGAGGGGCGCTGGGAGATCGAGGTGAACGACGTCAGCGACCCGCAGGCAATCGAGGGGGGCTACGACGGGTTCGAGATCGTCGCGCGCCCCGCCGACCCGGAGCGTCAGCTCGAATCACGCACGGTCCACGTCTTCCGAGGCTACGCCGCGCCCCCCTCGCTGGTCGACCTCGGCTTCGGTGCGCAGATTCGCCCCGACTGCGGAGTCTACGACCTCGCCTGCGGGCAGCTCGGGGTGCCGATCGACGTGACGTTGGAGCAGTACGGCGACGTGCTGACGCCGGGAGACGCGCGGTCGTACGGCCAGGTGTTTCCGGTCGAGTTGCACCTGGTCCGCGCCGAGTACCGGCCGGTCCGCGACGCAGACTGCGAGCAGACCGACGGCGGCTGGCGACGACCCCAGTCGAGCTCGGAGGATGTCGACGGCTACTTCGAGGCGGTGGTGATCACCCGGTGAGCCGAGGTCGACCTCGGGAACGAGTGTGGAAAACGTGCGTCTTCGAGGTGTCGCGAAGGGGGGGGCCGTTGGGCTTCGCCCAAACCCACCAGGGATTCTCCCGTGGACCCCGAAGTTTTTCTCTTCGGCTTCACGGTTCGTTGCGCACGATATCGAGAGGTTGCAAGGTTGTCTGAGAAAATACGCGGTTCCAAGGATGCAATCCTTGGTGGGGTGTGGGGCAAAGCCCCACGGTGTTCGCGACGCTGCCGCGAAGGGGGGCCGTTGGGCTTCGCCCAAACCCACCAGGGGATTCTCCCCTGGACCCC
>CAYPJU010000085.1:0-26868 GCA_964411125.1 uncultured Bradymonadales bacterium
CTCCGGTTCCGAGACCGGCCGAGGCGGTGGACGCCGCGCGAAAGCGACCACCCCCCGACGGAACGGACGGAACCACCGACCGAGGCATCGGCCCGGCGGGCCAGCCCCCGGAGCCGAGCAGCGACCGGTCGGCCCACAATCGAGCGCGGAGGAAAATCGCCCCCCGCGCGGAGAACCTGCCGCTCGGCCCGGAGGGCCCGGGAGGGATGGGACGATTTCGTCCGCCCCCGCCGACGAGGACGGCACCGTTCTGCCCGAAGCGTGCCGGCCGAGACAGCATTGGCGAACGGGCCCAGCATCGCTATCTTCGCCTCTCCTTCGGCCCCGAACCGCCCATGTCGATCCGTGCTCTGCTTCTCTTCCTCCTGTTGTTCTCGCCGTGCACCGCTGTGGCACAGACATCTGCGGCGACTTCGCGCGTCGTCATCGACGAGTTCGAGACTGCGAAGTTCGTGACCGCTACCAAAGAGGCGCTGAACATCCCGACGTTGGCAGTCGGCATCGTGGGGCCCGACTCACGGTACTTTCTCGAGACCTACGGTCCCTCGGAACCAGGACAGCCGTATCTGATCGGTTCGCTATCGAAGTCGGTGACCGCGATGGCAGTCGGGCTCCTCGTCCACGAGGGAAAGCTCTCCTACGCGGACCCAGCGTCAAATTGGTTCGAGTCCGCGCCCGCGGAGGTCACGGTGGGCGATCTCGTGCATCAGACGAGCGGACTCAGTCGGAGTGCGGGTGCCAACGGCTGGTCCGATCTGGACACCTCTCTGGACGAAGCCGTGGCGAACGCCACGTGGTCCCGGCGCGGGACGTATCAGTACTCGAACCTGAACTATCAAATGCTCGGGGGGATCGTAGAAAAGAGCAGTGGCATGGCCTTCGGGACCTTCGTTCGCGAGCGAATCTTCGCTCCCGCGGGGATGACTTCCGCTTCGGCAGGACCACGTCCCCCCGACCAGCACGTGGTGGGCAACCAGTATCTCTTCGTGATCCCCTCGCCGCGAGGCGAGCCCGAGTACCGCCCCATCGCCGTCCCGTCTGGCTTCGTCTGGATGAGCGCGGTCGACATGGAGCGCTGGCTGCGGCTTTTCCTGGGGCGAGGCCAGCTCGATGGAAAGCGGGTTGTGCCAGCCGCCGTCGTGGACGACCTGCTGAAGGCGAGCCCCGACTCGACGTACCGTGGCGGTTGGTCGTCCACGGACCGCTTCGCGGGCACAGAGGTCTTGATCCACGACGGCGCGACGGCAGCGTTCACGTCTGCGATGGCGATAGTGCCCGACAGGAAGTTCGGAGTCTTCGTCCTGACGAACGTGAACAGTTTCGCTGCATTTGCGCCGATGGGACTATTGCGAGGTCTCGTCGCTCCGATCCTGGGGACTCAACGCGAGAGCGTGAGCAATCTCGAGATCATCGCACGCGGCGTGGGCGGGCTCATCGTGGCCATCACCTTCTTTGCGTTCCTCTTCGAGTTGCTGCGTTGGATGCGCTCGAGGTTCCCCATCAGACTGACCAAGAAAGAGATGGTCGGGGTCATCTTGACCGCGACGATCAACGGTGCGGTCTATCTCGTCGTCACGATGGAGCTCGGGACGACCCTGGGAACCCTCTGGGCAGTGCAGCCCGACATTGCTCTCGGGTTCGTCGTATTGCTCCTGTTCGGAACCCTCCGGCGACTCTTCACCGGTTTCGTACGGTCCCAGGGACAGTTGGCGCTCGCCAGGGAAGAGTGACGAACGCGACGTTTCGCAGATTTCCGACGAGGCGCTCACTCACCGCCGACGGCGGCGAAATCCGACGAGGGCGAGGAGCGCGAAGAAGGGCGTGATGGCTCCGGCTGCTGCGGTCGCGCAGGATGCCTGCGGTTCCGTCGGAGTCGTCGATGCCGGCACCGGGCTGGACTCGGGGGCGAGCGACTCGCCGCAGGTGCAGGCTCCGGTCCAGCTATCGACGTGCTGTTGGAGGGAAGCACCGGAGGCGACCGGTTCGTCGGGACCTGCGCCGCAAACGCAGACGTTGGAGAAGTTACAGTGGGTAGCCTGCGCATCGCCCCCTGACATCTCCCAGGCGACCCAGTCTGCCTCTCCAGAGTCGAGGTTGTCGGTGAACCCGTCGCAGTTGTCGTCGACGCCGTTGCAAATCTCGGGGAGCGGGTCGTCACTACCCACGCACACGTCGAACCCGTCGATGCACTGGTAGGTACCCTGCGAGCAACGCATCTTCTCGATTTGTTCGTTCGTGAATCCACCGAACCCTTCGGTGACGGTGCAGGATTGTCCGGTGAATTGACAGGCGCAGGCGACCTGCGTGGACCCCTGTGTCATTTCCCCGACGGAGGCGCTGTTGCAGAGTTTTTCTGTGAAGGTCACCCGAGTACGGGCGAGGTCGGTGAAGTACCACCCTTCGTTCTCGTACTCCGCGGCTGTGGCCGAGTCGACGCCCCACGCGTTCTCGAGATAGGAGGCGAAGTCAGACATGGGAGCGTCGGGATCTGCCCACGGCACCTCGAGTTCACCGCTCGCAAGGGCCGGGATGGTCACTTTGACCAGCAGGGCCTCGGGATCCGCCGGAGCTCCGGGGGCCGTCGGATAGGTCGCTGGTACCACCACGTCGACGGTGCAGCGTTCGCGGGCCAGAACACCTTCCAGTGCATCCTTCAGCCCCGACCCGCTGGCTTCGATACTCCCCGTACAATCCCACCCGGACTGCAGAAAGTTGTTCCCACTGTCGTAGACTGCGCTGGGGGCGAGGTCGCAGGGGTCGACCCGGTCGTCGGTGTCGCACGGAGCAGAGGTACCTGCGCAGCAGTACCCGGAGCCGCCGGCTGCGGCGAGAACGGAGTTGTCCGCTTCGGCCGAATCGGATCCGTAGCCCACGATGAAGGTGGTGACGGGCGCGGTGGCTCGGTCGCGGGCGGCACAGAGCGATTGCACGGCCTTCGCCTGTTGTCCGGAGCCCGTCGTCTCGCCGTCGGTGATGATGATGGCGACGTTAGGCCGAGTGTCGTCAGTCATCGAACTTTCGATGCGGGCGGCCGCGTCCCCCGTCGTGGTGCCGCTGCCGCCGGGCGCATCGATTCCCGAAACGCTGGAAATGATCTCGCCTTTCTTGTCCTCGCCGGGTGAGACCGCGACGAACGAGTCCAGGGTGTCCGGAGAATCGTCGATCGAACTGCCCGCGAAGTATCCGATTCCGAGTCGGAAGTCGTCACAGCTCGGAGCGGAGGGCGCGGGGCACTCTCCGGGGACGTGGTTCGAGGTGGCGACGTCCTGGATCGACAGGCGCGCGACCTTGATTCGACTGTCCTCCCCGCCGCCATCGATGTCTTCCCCTGACCCGTTCTGCATCGAGGCACTTCGGTCGAGGAGGATGAGCGCGTTCGGCTGGGTCAGAGCGAACTCGTTGACCGAAGGGGGGGCGCACGCATCGTCGAACGTGTATTGCGCCGCGGCGATCTGAGGGAGGCAGACGCCGACTGCAGCGAACGCGAGGAGACGAACGGATCGCGGAATGACACGCATGATGGCTACCCTGGGGGCGGGGCTGTGAGTCTTCATCGTAGAGAGGGGCGAGAAACGAGTCCAACTCATTGGATATCCACCGTGAAATTGAACGGCTTGTCCTGAACGTCGAGCCGGTCGACGACCACGAAGTAGTCGCCGTCGGCGGTCACATCGAAGGTCAAGCGATCGCCGAGGTCGACAGCGGCGAGGCACTCGGCTGAATCCCCGCACGTCTGCTGCACGAAGATGGCCTGGTCGACGTCGTCGGTCGACCCGTCGACCGTTACCGTCTGGCCGGCGGTGAGCCCCGGAAGGGAGAGCACGACCTCGCTGCCGATCGAGGCGATGCCGTCACCATTGGTGGAGCAGGTTGGTTGGTCGTCGAAGTCGACACTGTTGGTATACGCCTGAGCGTCTCCGGAGAAAGTCATCGAACCGGAAACCACGATCGGTGCCTCGCAGGTGTCTCCCAGGCACCCGTCCCCCGAACACGCGTCTGCGCAGCTCGAGACGACCTCCCCATTGGCGCGGCAGCGGGTTACCTCCCCCGCGTCACAGGTCGCTCCGCCGACGGGAGTGCAGGCCGGACCCGCGGAAAACTCGAGGGCGAGGTCGAAGTCTCCGCGGTCGATGCCACTCCCCGGCTCCACGACGACGAAATAGGTCCGCCCCGCCTCGACGAGAAACTGGACGTCGGCACTGTCGGAGCACAGTAGACCGACGTCTTCTCCGTCACACTCGTCGCCTCGGACTTCGATGACGAAGTCGATGGCTGCGGTGGTGGTCAGCGTCGCGGTCGCGGTCGCGGTTTCGGAGACCTGAAACTGGAACGCGTAGTCGGGACCGGACCGTTCGGCCGTCCCGCCGCAGGCGGTGAGGAGCGAGTCGGCGTACTCCGCGGTACTTCCGGAGAACGAGTGCGACGTGGCGACATCGAGCGTCCCGACATCTTGCGGCTCTTCGCACGCGACCTTGAGAGCGCCGTCGACGCAGACGTCACGCACGCAGCGCTGGTCGGGGTCGCACCCGGCCTCACCGCATTGCCCGCCCCCGGTGCCGTTGTTGCTCCCGGCGGTACCGTTGTTGGTCCCCGCGGTGGTGCCGTTGTTCGAGCCCCCGGTTCCGTTGTTCGAACCGTTATTGTCCACCCCGTTGTTGCCGGGGATCACGTTGTTCGGGTTGCGCTCCTCTTCGGGGCCGCAAGCAGCGAGGGCGAGGGCGGCAGCGACGGCCACGAGATGGAAGCGGTTCATGGGGCACCAAATCTATAAAGGGTTGCGATGCAACCATTACATCCAAAGCGAAGATCGGGGTCAAGGTCCTCGTCGATTCCTTCGCGGTGCAGGCCCGGGTGGGCCGATGCGGGATTTCGGGAGGAACGGCGGCACGAATTGGCTCGGGCGTTGACGCGGGGGAATGCGGGTGATAGAAACCGCGTTCCTTCATCCCTCGTGAAAACGAGGACCGTATCGGGGCGTGGCGCAGCCTGGTAGCGCACTTGCATGGGGTGCAAGGGGTCGCAGGTTCAAATCCTGTCGCCCCGACTCGAAGGAGACCCGCTGAACTGTCAAAGGTTCAGCGGGTTTTTTGTGTGACCGCCGAACCGCGGAGCCAACGATGACCGACCGAACGACGCTGTCGAGCCCGCTGACCCTCCCCTGCGGCGCCATCCTGCAAAACCGCATCGCCAAGGCTGCGATGACCGAGGGGCTCGCCGACGAGTTCGACGATCCCACACCTCGGCTCGAGCGCCTCTACCGCCGCTGGTCGCTGGGAGGTGCGGCCCTGCACGTCACGGGGAACGTGATGCTGGATCGCCGCCATCTCGAGCGCGCGGGAAACGTGGTGCTCGACGAAGAGACGGACCTCGACGCCCTGGCGAAGTGGGCGCGCGCCGGGACGGAAGGGGGTAATCATCTCTGGATGCAGGTGAACCATCCGGGGCGCCAGGCGCAGAAGACGACGTCGCGCAATCCGGTGGCTCCCTCTGAGGTCGGGTTGAAGCTCGCTGGCTTCTTCGCCAAGCCGCGCGCGCTCCAACCGACGGAGATTCGAGCGCTCATCAAGCGGTACGAATTCGTCGCGGAGCGGGCGAAAGAGGCCGGCTTCACCGGCGTGCAGGTGCATTCGGCCCACGGCTACCTGTCCAACCAATTTCTTTCGCCGCGGACCAACCGTCGCACCGACGAATGGGGTGGATCGCTCGAGAATCGCGCGCGCTATCTCCTCGAGGCGGTTCGCGCGGTGCGGGGCGCCGTCGGAGACGCGTTTCCGGTGTCGGTGAAACTGAACAGCGCCGACTTTCAAAAAGGGGGCTTCACGAATGATGACGCCGCCCAGGTCGCGCGCTGGCTGCAGGACGAGGGGGTCGACCTGCTCGAGATCAGCGGAGGCACCTACGAGTCGAGCGCGTTCATCGCGGAGGCCGCCGAGAGCACGCGAAAGCGGGAAGCTTACTTTCTCGAGTACGCCGGCGTGATCCGCGAGCACGCGCCAGACGTCCCTATCATGGTGACGGGAGGATTTCGCACGGCGTCCGTCATGGAGGACGTCGTCGCCAACGGTGGTTGCGACGTGATCGGTCTCGCGCGTCCGTTCTGCGTGGAGCCGGAGTTTCCGCGCTCTCTGTTGGCCGGGACGCTCGAGAAGCTGCCGACCCACGAGCGAGACCTCTTCCTGGGGGATGGTGCGCTCGGACCGAAGAGTTCGAGCGCGACCGTGCGGGTGCTGAATACGCTGGCGAACACGAGCTGGTACTATCACCAGATCGTTCAGTTGGCGGACGGGCAACCGCTCGACCTCGATTTGAGCGCAAAAGGGGCGCTCGCCCGGCACATGAAGCGGGACACGACGAAGGCGCTGAAACGAAAGCGCCACGGTCGCCGCTGACGCTCGCGCTCAGAATCGAAAAGCGGCTGAGACGCCGGCCGGGCCCACACCGATGTTGACCGCCGTGGACGTCGAAGGTCGGCTGAGTCCCACGGTGAGGAACGTCACGATTCCGGCTCCGAGGAGACCCACGCCGACGGACGCTACCGCGTAGACCGTGCGTCGCGACGCGGCGAGGGTGTCCTGGTAGCGGTCGTACGCTTCGTCTTCGAAGAGAGCCTCGGCGTCGCACGCTTCGCCGCTCACCTTCCCATACTCGACCGTGCAGCCGTATCGAGCTTCGAAGTAAGGTTGGCCTTGCTCGGCGAGTCGCCGAATCGCTTTCGCCTGAAGCGGCACCGAGACGAGCGCGACCGCACCGATCGAGACGAACGAGGTCGCGAGCATCTTCCATCCCGTCCGCCCCTCTCCCAGCCCCCGTTCTGCTGTGTCCGCCGTCGCCTCGACCTCGGGCCGGGCGGCGATCGCCGGAGTCGGCTGGGCGCATCGGTCGACCACTCCGGAGAGTGCGTCGACCGCGATCGAGCGCAGCTTCTCGGAGCCGCGCGTATCGCGGGCGACCTCTTCGTAGTTCTGCTTCGCGTCCCGGCAGCGACCGAGTTTTTCGAAGGCGTACCCACGGTAGTAAACGATCCGCGGATCCTGGCGAAGCCGCGCCGCTTCGTCGAGCAGCCGCAGACCATCCTCGTAGTCCTCTCGTCCGAGGGCGGCCACGGCATCGTCGAGGAGCTGGTCGAAGGGGGCTGCTGCGGCCTCCGCAGGCGCGACGGCGAGCGCGAGCACCAGGAGGGCGACGGCGACTGGAAAAGGGTGGCTCACAACGGAGTTCTGCACGCTGACTCGCTCGCGGGACGACGTCAGGAGACCACGATCCGACCGGCAGATCAAACAGGGGGCGTACGCGACGAACGGCGGCGGCGGGCGGGTCGATAGCCGCGACGAGCGGGAGCCCCGTCCGCGGCAACCAAGGCTTCGACGCCAGGATCTGCGAGGGGTTGCGCGCCGACCTTGACGTCGTCTGCACCAACGGATATCGAATGGCCACGACACCACGTTTTGGGGAATACACCATGAAATGCGCACGATTGGCCGCGATTGCCGCCGTCACCATCTGCCTAGCCGCGTGCGGCGGAAACAACGGCAACAACGGCACAAACAACGGCACCGCCGGTTCGAACAACGGCACGTCCGGTTCCAACAACGGCACGAGCTCCGGGACCAACAACGGGACCGGTGGAACGAACAACGGCACGACGGCCGGGACGAACAACGGCACCACTGGCGGGACAAACAACGGCGTGCCGGAGTGCGAGGGGACGTGCGCCGCGGAGGCGAGCTGCGTCGTGGACCAGGGCGCGGGCACCGCAACCTGTGTCTGCGATGCAGGATACGCGGGCGATGGTCTCACCTGCACCGATGTCGACGAGTGCGCCGACGCGACCGACAACTGCGCGGACAACGCGACCTGCACGAACGAGGCTGGTTCGTTCTCCTGCGCCTGCAATCCGGGCTTCGACGGCGACGGCGTGACGTGCGACGACATCGACGAATGCACCGCCGGCACCGACGATTGCGGAGCCAACGCCGAGTGCGCAAACATCCCCGGAGGATTCACGTGCACATGCGCGGCCGGCTACGTCGGCGACGGCGTCACCTGCGCGGACATCGACGAATGTGCGCGCGGCACGGACAACTGCGACGCGGCGGCCGCGTGCACGAACGTGGACGGTTCGTTCACCTGTGCGTGCGGAAGCGGCTACGTCGACACCAACGGTGACGGCACGGACTGCACGCCGGAGAACGCCTGCCAGATGGCGCTCGACAACTGCGACGCCAATGCCGTTTGCGTCGACCTCAACCCGGGGTTCTCATGCACCTGCCCGGCCGGCTACACCGACACCAACGGCGACGGAACGCTCTGCACCGACGTCGACGAGTGCGCCGCCGACCTCGACCTCTGTGACGAGAACGCGACCTGCACGAACGAAGACGGCGGATACATTTGCGCGTGCGACGCCCCCTACGTGGGCGACGGGTTCTTCTGCGACGCCGAGGAGATCATCGGAGCGTTGACCGAGCAGGACCCCGGGACGTTCGAAGATGGAACGCTCGCGGCGAGCTGCACGGAGTACCGTTACCCGATGGCACCGTACGCGTACGGGGACGCGGGGAACGGATTTTACAAGATTCAGCCTCCGAACCGCGCGCCGATCGTGGTCGAGTGTGACATGGACTTCGACGGCGGCGGTTGGACGATCATCAGCGCCGCCAAGGGGGCCGAGTTCGGTGTGACGATGACGGACATCACGAATTCGGGTGGATGCTCGATGGCGGACGACAAGCCATCCGGCCGCGCTGTGGGCGACCTCGCGTGCCGCTTCGACTACGACCTCGGGTTCGAGTTCGACGAGGTCAACCACGGTCGAACGACGATGTTCTACACGGGGCTGTCGAACGGAGATCTGAACGACGCAGCGGATCCGCTCCATCCGACTCTCGGCTGGGTCGACAAGGATTGGGGCACCCCGTACTGCGGCGACCCCGATTTCGTCGGCGACCTTTGGTGGGGAGTTCCGGGGGACGCTTCGCCTGGCCATTCGGTTGCACTCGGGCTGCTGACGCTGATCGGTCAGACTCCGACTTCTTGCGCGCCGACGTTCCAGGTGACGACGATGGAATTTGGGCCGCCCGCCGCGGATTCTACGTTCCAGGTGACGCGAAGCTCCGTCCTGCGGTTCGAGCTCGGCTACACGAGCGCGGAAGATCGAGGGTGGGAGTGGACCGACGGAGCAGTCTGGGTCCGCGACTCGGCGCTCGTCCCCTGAACGCCCCCCGCGCCGAGGCGCCATGAAGAAGTTCGTCGTACTCGTAATGCTTCTCGCCGTTTCGTCGTTCGGCTGTGGTTCGACGACGGTGCGCCCCACCAACGTCAAAGACCCCCAGCTGCAGCGCACCATCGACTTCGAGCGCGTCGACTACGACGCGCTCGAGTCGGCGATCATCGTGATGACCAACCAGGTACGAGCGGAACGCGACCTCGCGCCGCTCCCCCGCCACCGAGTTCTCGCGGCAGCGAGCCGTCGGTATGCGGAGAAGATGGTGGCCGAAGAGTTTCTCGCGCATCTCGACCCGAACACCCCCGCGCTGCGGACCCCCGAAGACCGAATCCGGGCTGCCGGAGGAGCGAACGCGAAGGCCGCGGAGAACATCGCCGATGTTCCGGCGATGCAGCTCCTCCCCGGCGAGCCGTTCTACGTGGTGGACCCGGAGCCACCGGTCTTGTCGCGCGAGCCGGATGGCCCGCCGATCCCCGCCCACACTTACATCGGGTATGCGGCCACGGTGGTGGAGGGGTGGATGAATTCTCCCGGACATCGACGCAACCTGCTCGATCCCGAGGCGGTCGAAATCGGAGTCGGCGCGGCGATGTACCGCCAGTCGGGCGTCCCTGCGTTCGTGGTGGTCCAGAAGTTCCAGCTCTACGAGCCGCTACAGGATTAGTTCGTCTTGCGGGCCGACGAGCTGGATGGCTCGGAGATGATGCTGACGAGACGTCCGGTGTCCGCGCGTGAGTCGTGCCGCGCGATGTCCGCCTGCGAAAGGACGCCGCAGAAATGCCCGTCCGAGTCGACGACTACGAGGCGACGGATCATGTGCTTCGTCATCAGCTCCTCGGCGTCACTGAGGGGCTGGTTCTTCTCGATGCAGACCGGCGACGTGGACATCGCTTGTTCGGCGGTGCAATCGCGCGTCGTCTTCCCCTCGGCGACGATACGGCAGGCGATGTCACGGTCGGTGACGGTGCCGACCACGGAGAGTTCGCCGTTCTTCTCGACGACCGGGATCATCCCACAGTCGTGCTCGACCATCATTCGGGCGACGTCTTCGATCGGGGTGCTCTTGTCGCAGCTCGCGACGTTGGTGCTCATGATTTCGTGAACTTTCATTGGGGTCTCCATGGGTCCGTGTGAGTTCTTCCGCGTGCCGAAGCAACGTAAACAGGAGGAGGCCCGGGTCCATGAGACGGGGCGGGGGCTAGCTGGCGCGGGAATTGCGGGTCGGGCTCTGCTGAGTTACATCTGGGCCCGTGAAACGACTGCTCGCCATCTTCGGCCTGCTGCTGTTCGCAGCGGCCGGGCTCATCGTCTTTCTATTCGGGCCTTCCGACGAGGATTCGAATGACGGGTTCGACCCGCACTCACCTTCGGGCGAGCTGTCCGGGCCGGTCGACGCGGGGTCTGCCGCCCTCCCCTCCAACGGGAACGTTCCGCTTCCGGATCCGAACCTCGCACGCGAGAAGCTATGGGAGGAGAAACGAGATCTGGGGCCCCCTCCCGACGGTTTCGGGACGCACTTCGTGCAGACGGAGGAGCGATTCCAGAAGATGTTTCGCCGGGCGTTCACCGACGAGATCGAGCTTTGTCTCGACGACGTTCGCCGCAAGGGCGAGGTGCTCGACGGACGGCTCGCGTTCAAGCTCCTGGCGAGCCCCCGTCCCGATTTCAGGGTGAACTTCACGGTGACGTCGGTGGAGTACCGCGATCGCACGGACGGCTCGAACGTTCCGGCGCTCGGCTCGCTACCGGACGACGTGCGCCGCTGCGTGAAGGACTCCGTCGAGAGCACCGACGTGCGGCTTAGCCTGTTCACGGCGCCGCTATTCGCGGTCACGAAACAACCCCGGCTCTACGTGGACTACGAGGTGTTGGAGGAGAGCCCGCTCGGCCCGGTGGAGATCGTCGAACCCCCGCCCCAGTTGGAGGAGCCGCAGGAGGAACCGGCCGCCCCGGCGGAAGTCGTATCGGACGCCGGGTCGCCGCCTGCGATCGACGCTGGCACGCCTACTGCGGAACCGTGACCTCGCCGGCAGGCGAGTCGCCGAGGATGCGAGTAGCTTCGTCGCGAAGCCGCATCGAGATTCGTTGGAACGCCGGGTGGTCTCCCGCCCAGATCCAGTTCGCGCCGTATCGAATCTGACAGCCGAGGAAGAGCCCGCGCTTCATGAGAGTGAGCACGGAGTACTCGTCGACGTCCGGGTACTCCTGGCCGAAGAGTCGAATCGCATAGGGCCCGGTCGGCACGAGCCGCAAGAGTTGCGTCGCGGATCCGCCCAGCACGCCAGTGTGCACGGGGCGCGACCACCCGGTCCCCGCCTCCATCACGTCGGTCTGCGCGTCGTCGTCTTCGTCGTCGGCGCTCGTGGAGGGGTGCAGAGCATCGGGGACGACCTCGGGCTCGACCGCCTCGGAGAGTTCTTCGTGGAACGAGAGCCACTCCCTGTCGTGGCGAGCTCCGTCGAACTCGAAGTTCTCGAGCGTCCGCGCCCAGGCGACCCAGATGTCGAAACCCGCGGGGGCGCCGTTCGTCGTTCGGTAGAGCGCCTCGCCGATGCTCCTCCAGCAATCGGCACCGGGTCCCTGGGTCTGCAGAAACTCGTGCGTCTGCTCGAGGTCGTCCGAGGTCGCCTGCCGCTGCATCATCTCGCCGAGGAGGCGGTAGAGTGCGGTTTCGGAATCAGCATAGCTACGGATTCGATGCCACTTGAAGGCCATGGTGTCCACTCTGTGGGTTGGAGCGAAGGTGGTAGCAAAATCGTTGCGCGCTCACAAGATGGCGATTGCCGGCATCGGGGGGCCGGATCGATAGACTTTTGGCGGTCGATCGGCTACCGATGGCGGCGGCCCATCCGTGCCGAGGTGACCATGCTGAAATCGAGACGACGTCGAGAGCTCGAGATTTTGTCGAGCGAAGAAAAGGGGAAGATGCGCGAGGCGGGGCTGCTCGCGTCCGAGCTCCTCGCGGAGTTGGGCGCCATGGCGAAGCCGGGCGTGTCGACCGCGGAGCTCGACGAATACGCGGTGGCGTTCGCGAAGAAGCACGGCGTGCGCAATGCCCCGCTCGGCTACAAGGGTTTCCCGCGCTCCATCTGTACCAGCCGCAACGAGGTGGTTTGCCACGGCATCCCGTCCCCGACGGAAATGCTGCGCGACGGCGACATCATCTCGATCGACGTTACGCTGGTGAAAGACGACTTCCACGGCGACACGTGCGCCACGTTTTTCGTGGGCGAGGTCGCCGAAGACACGAGGCGTCTCGTCACCGTGACGGCGGCGAGCCTGGCCGAGGCGCTCAAGATCGTCCGCCCCGGCGTGCGCATTGGCGACATCGGATCCACGATTCAAAAGTACGTCGAGGGAGAGGGGTTTTCGGTGGTGCGCGAGTTTCAGGGACACGGCATCGGTCGGAAGTTTCACACGGCGCCGGACGTCCCTCACTTCGGCAAGCGCGGCACAGGCGTTCGCCTTCGGCGCGGAATGTCGTTCACGATCGAGCCGATGGTGAACGTAGGCGACTGGCCGGTGAAGATCCTCTCGGACGAATGGACGGCGGTGACGCGTGACGGCTCTCTGTCGGCCCAGTTCGAGCACACGATCGTCGTGACCGAAGAGGGCTTCGAAGCGATGACCGCCCCGGCCGGGGTGGATCCGTTGACAACTTCCCCGGGCGGCGTGGTGTCGCTCGGCTGATTCACGAACGATTCACATCTTCCTCACCGTGTTTCCACGGACGCTGCACGCCTCGTTCAGAACGACCTCGTACCTTCTGACTCGTCAACAACACGAGCAGGAGGCCCCATGTCGTTCCAAGAGTTTCGTAGCCAGCTTCGTCGCCCCTCACGCATCAAGATGGACCGCAGCGTCGCCGCGACGGTGGGCCTCCTCGGCGGGGTCGCCATCTCCGCGGTCCTGCTGACCCTCGCCGGCGGAGGGCTCTTCTCGCTGACCGTCCCCGGGCTGACGCTCTACGCGAGCCTCCTTCCCCTGTCGGTCATCGTGGCGTTGAAGTACCTGGACGAGGACTCCCCGTCGCTGCCGGTGCTCGCGGCGCTGCGATACATGGCGATCTTCGTCGTCGCCTTCTTCGCGATGGAGTTGGTCCTCGGCGGGCCGCGCCTGGTGACCTTTTCGGAGGGAGGGCTCCTCGCCTCCGTCTTCGGAAGCTCGCTGTGGCTCCACAAGCTGGTCGGGTTCCGTCTCATCGCGACCGCCGCTCTCGCGGGTGTCGCGTTCACGGCGGTGAGCGACACGGAGTCGAAGCCGAGCAGCCCGTCGGCGACGTCGGCGTCGGCCCGCCAGCAGCACGCCGGGTACGCGGTCGCGATGGAAGCGGCGCTCGCGGAGCGTCGTCGCGAGAGCCTGCGTGCGATGGAGGAGTTCGACCGCCGGCTCGGCACGGAGGTCGTGAGAGACGAGACGACTTTCGGCTCCCCAGATATCGAGGAGGAATGCGAAGTGGCGGAGACGGTCTTGGAGCTGGTCGCGGCCTGACGGCCGAACCTCAGTGCGATTCCCAGTCGGGATGCGTGGTCGCGTCGGGGTCCATCCCGCCCCCCCTCGAACCCCTCTTCGCCCCCTTCAAAGTCGCCGCAAGTTCACGCGAGTCCTCTTCGAGATCGCTCTGGTTTCGCGGCAAAGCATGACGGTCCAGCGTGTCGGCGTTCTCGCGAACGATGGGCTGCGGGCCCGATTCACGGACCACGGTCGCGTCGGACTCGTCGACGATCCCGAGCGCGGCCGATTCCAGCAGCTCGCCGACCCCGGGTCCGCCATCGTCGCTGGTGATGGTTGGATCTTCCATTTCGAACATCCGATCGGTCCTGGGCCTGGCCGCCTCGAACATCCGGTCGGTTCGGGGCCGGGAACCCAGGTCCTCCATCTGCGGCTTCGCCGAAGGGGAGACGGCGCTGAAAGGAATCTCGTCGTTGCCACGGATCGCTCGCATGCGTTCGGAGGTCGGCTTCGGCTCGGCCGAGACGGTCCGTTCGGGGTCCATGGCTCGAAACTCGGACAGGTCCACGGGCGAGTCGTTGCTCGTGACCGTCAGATCGGAGGGGTCCGCTTGCTTTGCCCAGTCGAGCGGCTGAATCTCGAGAGCCCCTTCAATCTGCGCCGAGCGGGCCTTGGCCTCTTCCCCGAGGGCCCGCAGCTCCTCCATCCCGTCCGCGGACATCTGATCGGGATCGAGCAGCGGGGTGAGGAAGGGGAACCGGCCCACTGCGCCGACGAGGACACGATGACGCGTCCGACGGGCCCGCGACGAGAGCATCGGGCTGACAAAGAAGAGGAAGAAGCCGGTCACCACGAAGGTGAACCCGACGTAGAGCAGCGGGTTGGTCTCGTCTCTCTCGATCGGACGGCCGTCGGCGAGCGTCCGAGGACGAGGCTCCTCGTCTCCTAGGAGGCGCGCGGCGAATTCGTAGCGAGCGGCCAGCTTCGGACCGAACACCATCAAGCCACCACCGACGAGCAGCACCGCGAAGAGCAACACGAGGAGCTTCTCCGTGAGTGCAGCCCCCCGAGGTTTTCGCAACCATCGTGGGAGTCTTTTCATCTCTGATCCATCTCATCGGAAGTGTTGAGGGAAACACTTCTCGCGTCAACCAGTCCCACAACCAGAAAGGGCGCCGCTGTGGAGCGACGCCCTTTCCGGGGTGGTGGTGGTACCAGTTGTGTCGCCGGGTGGTGGTGGTGGTGGTGGTGGTCCCGACGACGCTGACCTATTGAGCAACGGCCATGCCACAAACCCCCGGTTGACAGAAATAACTCGTAACCTACTGCTCCACCTGTCTAATCGATGCGATCACCGTCGCGGTGGGTTTCGCAACGTCTCGCCGGGCCGTGGTTTCGATCCTTCACCTGTGACATCCTCCCCCCGAAACGAATGCCACACCCAGGGCCTCGATGCGCTACGCCTACCTCCATGGATTCTCCAGCTCGCCCGACGGCCACAAGGTCGGGATTCTGCGCGAGCGTTTCGCCGAGCAAGGCCTTCATCTGGAACGTCCCGCGCTTCACCGTCCGTCCTTCGAGATGCTGACCTACACCGCGTCGCTCGAAGTGCTCGACGAGATGGACGACGTCCGCGACGAGCCGTGGTGCCTCATCGGGTCGTCGATGGGTGGATACCTCGCCGCGCGCTGGGCCGAGCTCAATCCCGCGCGGGTCGTGAAGCTATTGCTGCTCTGCCCGGCATTCGGTCTCACCGAACGTTGGCCGCAGCTGCTGGGCGAAGAAGCGTTTTCGAGGTGGAAACGCGATGGCAGTTTCGGCCTGCCAGCCCCGGGCGGCGGCGTGGCGAACGTTCACTGGGGGTTCATCGAGGACGCGAGGCAACATCCAGCGTATCCGGAAGTCCCCTGCCCCACCGTCATCGTCCACGGGCGACGTGACGAGGTCGTCCCGATCGAGCAGTCACGAAGGTACGCCGCCGAGCGAGATCATGTCGTGCTCCACGAGGTGGACGACGACCACGGGCTCTCGGGAACGGTGGACGTCATCGATGCGGTGGCACGCGAACACTTCGCCAGCGACGAAGGGTGAGGATCACAGCCGCGCTTCGATCACCCGTGCGCGCCGCACGAGCTCCACGAGCTCCAGCCGGTCGGGGCGATTCGCGGCGGCGTCCTCGGCAACCTCTACGACCCAGCCCCAGCTCACGTCGGAGTGGCCGGCGAGGCGCTCCGCGAAGACGGCCAGCGCCGCCTGGAATCGGAAGTCCCTGGAGGTGTCGCCAATCCGTGAAGCCAACTGCCCGCGCCGGATGGGAAACTCGACCTCTTCGGCGCGCCAGCTTCCTTCCCGCTTGTGCCGGAAGCGCAGGCTCCCGAGGAGCGCCGCCGGGCGTGAGTCGACGAGCTCCACTTCGTAGAATGCCGTGACCTGATGTCCGGAACCGAGCTCGCCCGCATCGACACGGTCGTCGCGAAACTCGTGATTCTCCAGAACACGGTTGCGGTACCCGACGAGGCGCCAGGATCTCACCACTTCCGGGTCGAACTCGACCTGCACCTTCACGTCCTTCGCGACCACCTGGAGCATCGCGTCGAGGCCGGTCGAGAAGACGCGGCGCATCTCGAGCTCGCTGTCGATGTACTGGTAGTTCCCGTTTCCGCGGTCGGCGATCTGCTCCATCATCCGGTCGCGATAGTTCCCCATGCCGAATCCGACGGTCGAGACGGTCACTCCCTCCTCGGTCCAGGCTCGTATCTCGTCCAGGATTTCGTCAGGCCCACTGTGGCCGATGTTCGCATCGCCGTCGGACATCACGACGACCCGGCTGACGACTCCCGGACCGACGTGACGAACGGCCTGTCGATAGGCGAGCACCATCCCCTCCCCCATCGCCGTCCCCCCGCCGGACGCGAGCCTCGCGACCGCCGTCGCGATCGCTCGGCGATCGTTGGCTGGCGTGGACTCCAGGACCACCTCGGCGCTCCCGGCGTAAGTGACGATAGCGATGGTGTCTCGGGGGCCGAGTCGTTCGGCGGCGGTGAGGATCGACCTCTGCGCGAGACCGAGCCGGTCGTCACCCTGCATGCTCCCCGAGGTGTCGACCAGGAACGTGAGGTGGACCTGGCGAGGCTCGCCGGTGGTGGCCTGCAGCCCGATGCGGAGCAAGTGTTTCGATGGGTCGAACGGGCTCGGTGCGCCATCCACGACGACCCGTGCGGTCTTTCCCGGCTCCGGCACTGGATAGTCGTAGCGGAACGCGTTGACGAACTCCTCGGGACGCACGGTGTCGGGGTCGGGGAGCGCTCCCTCGCGCAGAATGCGGCGCGCGAGCGTGTAGGAGCCGGTGTCGACGTCCACCGCGAACGTCGAGACTCCCTGCTCGACGGTCAGATTCGCTTCGAGCGGCCGCGCGACGGTCCCGTCGCCGCGGTGTCGGGCGGGCGAGGGTCGGTGGTAGTCGCCCGGCAGGCCTTCTCCAAAGAGGACGTCCGGCGCGATCGCAGTGTTGGCGTTGTTGAACTTCGACGACACTGTCGTGCCGAACAGTTTGACGGTGGCGACGAGGAAGAGGCCCGAAAGGATTAGAACGACGACGACTTTCTTCATGATGGCTCCCGGTGACGAGGTACGGGAACCACTCTAGGAGAGGGACTTCAAGAAGCGGTGAGCGGAGCTTGGAACGGAAGACAAACGGCTGTGAACGCAGCGTGAACCGAGGGCGTCAGCTCACCGATGCGCGCAGGTCGCGCTTGAGCACCTTCCCGGTGGCGTTGCGCGGCAGCTCGTCGAGAAACACCCACTGCCGCGGAACTTTGTACGGCGCCAGTTTCTGGCGCCCGAAGGTCTCGAGTTCGTCGGCGCCGGCCGCGCCCACGACGAACGCGACGAGGCGCTCGCCCCACTCCTCGTCGGGGATACCGACGACGGCGATGTCATCGACATCGGCGTGGTGTCGTAGCGCCTCCTCGATCTCGACCGGGTAGATGTTCATTCCGCCGCTGATGACCATGTCGCGGTCGCGGCCCGCGAGGTAGAGGTAGCCGTCGGCGTCGATCCGACCGAGGTCGTCGACCGTGATCCAGCCGTCGACGTCGGCGCCCTCCCCTTCGTTCCGCAAGTACCCCTGCATCGTCTGCGCGGTCCGACAGTGGATCGTACCGATCCCGCCGTCGGTCACCTCGTGGCCGGCAGCGTCGAAGATCGCGAGCTCGTGGCCGTCGAGCGCACGGCCGACGCTTCCGGGATGAGTGAGCATCTCGTCCCCTCGAATCAGCGTGATCCATCCGAGTTCGGTCGCGCCGTAGAAGTCGAAGATGCGTTCGGCGCCGAATCGTCGGATCGCTTTTCGGCGGAGAGCGTCTGGAAAAGGGGCCGCCCCCGAGAGGATCGCGCGAAGGTCGTCCATCGGTGCCGCCTCGAAGACGGCGTCGTCGAGTTCGGCGATGCGCTGGATCATCGTCGGTACCAGAAAGACGCTGTTGGCGTTCCAGGACGCCATCGTCTCGACGGTCTCTCGCGCGTCGAACTTCTCCGCGAGGCGGATCGTCGCACCGAGCGACGTCATCATCGCGACCAGCGCCTGCGCAGCGCTGTGATAGAGCGGACAGACGACGAGGTGACGCTCCCCGACTCGCATCGGGAATCGCTCGCCGATCCGGGCGAGTTCCGGGAGGCCCTGCCGGGCGAAGTCGCGCACCGCTCCTTTGGGGCGTCCCGTCGTCCCGGAGGTGTAGACGATGTTGTCGGCTCCGCTCCCACGCCTGTCGCTGATGAACGGAGTTTCCGGCTCGTCGACGGTCCAGTCGGGGTGGAGGTGGTCGGCCCCATCGACGCGGTCGACACAGACGACCGTCGCGTCACCCGCGACGGCGACGACGGCAGGAGCGGTCTTCCCGGAGCATACGATGGTTCGGGCGCCGCTGTTTTCGAGCAGATACGCGAGCTCGTCGGGGGTCGAGCGAGGGCTCGCATGAGCAACCGGCAGCCGGGCGCGCAGGCACCCGAACCAGAAGACGACGTAGTCCACGCGGTTCTCGGAACAGAGGATCACGGGAGCCCCCTTCGCGACCCTGCTCAACGCGGCGGCAGTTCGATTGATGGCGCGGTCTAGCTCTTCGTAGGTCAGGGAGCTTCGGGTGTCGGTCAACGCGACGCGATCGGGTGACTGGTTGGCGTGGAGCGCGTGAATGGTGCGGACGTTCAGCCCCTCGCGTGCGACGAGCCCGGCGAGCGCTGCGAGTTTCAAGGGGCTGGAGCTCTCGATCATCCCCGAATCGCGCAGGAACCGCGCGACGCGCATGACGACCCTGGGTGTGCTGTCGGACATGAGAGGCCGTGCCTCAGTCGTTGCCACAGTGGCGTTCCCACATCGTGGCGTCGTCCCCGAAGTACCGGTCGGGACCGAGCTGGAGGCCGATGAAATCTCCGCCCTCCTTCAGGTCGACGTGGAAGTGGTTGTCGTGCGCGGCATTGTAGTTGGGCGTGAGGACGATGTTGAAGATGTTCCGGTCATACATCTTCTGCCCGACCTCGTAGAGCACGCGTGCCTTCTGCCCCTGCGGGTTGGTCGTGCCGTGCTCCCAGTCGCGCTCGAGGATGTAATCCTGACCGGCGGCGTCCTCGAACGCCCAGATGTCGATCGCGAGCCCGAGTCCGTGCTGCGAGAGGGAGTTGCTTCCGGCGATCTTGCGGCAGTTGAAGGTGCCGACGTGCAGCACGTCGGTCAGCTCGTATTCGGCGAGCAGGTCGCCTAGGTCGACGAGGGCGAGCGCGAGCTCGCACGCCATCGACATCGTGCCGGGGGTGTCCTGGTTGTAGTAGCGGTACGACACGCCGTTGATGGGGCTGGTGACGCGAATCGGGTCGTCGATGGTACAGGCGAGCCCGCCGTCGTACTGCGTCGAGTAGGCCCACGGAGCCCAGATGACGCCCGCTTCGTCGAGCGCCCTGAGGCACGCGGTCGTGGCGTTCGGGTTGGGAGCATCGCCCGGACGACAGACGGCACGCTGGGTCCCCGGCTCGGCGAAGCGACCTTCGATGCGGCAGGAGTAGCCGTCACGGCAGCCGACGTCGGGGTAGAGCTCGAAATCGCACTGCGAGACGCACCTACCGCTTCCGTTCACGTCGACGCAGAAGGTGACGCTGTTCATGCCGTCCTGATCGGGGCAGACCCGGTCGCAGGCGAGGGAGCACTGTCCGCCGGGGAACCCGTCGTCCAGGCAGACTGCATCGTCGTACGGACAGTCCACGACGCTCTCGCACGGTCCACCGACCCACCCTTCGTTGGGGATCGGTCCCGGATCGACGATCTCCATGTCGGGCTCGGTGGTCCCCATGTCGACAGGGGGCGGAGGTCCGCCCATGTCGGGGTCCTGCGGGACGCTGGTCGCATCTACGTCGGGCATGACGAGCGTGCCGCCGTCGACCACGAAGCCTCCGTCGACCTGGTTGTTCACGACCTCGAGGTCCCCTTCGCCGCAGGACCCACAGGCGGCGACGAAGATCGTCGAAACCACGATCGCTATCGTTCTGATTGCACTCACGAAGTCATTGATAGCGAACGTCGGCCGCAGGGGCAACGAAGGGGTCACCTTCGACCCCAGGCCGGCCGTTTGACGCGCCGGAGAGGACGAACGTAGAGTCCGCCACACCCTTCGAGCCGAGGAACCCGATGACGATCAGCTACAATCTGGAAGAGTTTCGAGGCAAGCCCGTGCGCGACTACGACCCGTCGCTCGGAGTCGTCGAACCGGAGAACGTCTGCTACCGCATCCGCGTGAGCTACGAACAGTGGGACGCCGGGACGACCGCCGAGGACCTCGTCCGCAAATTTGGGGCGCACCCCAACGCCTCGAAGGTCCACGAGCTCGTCATCGGCGTATGGGATTACGAGGGTTCCCCGTCGACCGGCGTTCGGGACGCGCTGATCGAGATTGCGGATGCGATGCCGCTCCTGGAAGGGTTGATGTTCGGAGACATCACCTACGAGGAGAGCGAGATTTCATGGATCGAGAACTGCGATCTCGCGCCCCTGGTCATGGCGTACGCAAAGTTGCACGAGTTCCGGGCCCGCGGCGGCAGCGGCCTCGAACTGGACGGGCTCGAGCACTACGAGCTTCGAAAGCTCGTCCTCGAGACCGGCGGAATGTCGCGAAAGCTGATCGCAGACGCGCTGACGGCGAAATGCCCGAAACTGGAGCATCTCGAGCTATGGCTCGGCGTCGAGGACTATGGATTCGACGCGACGATCGAAGACCTCGGGCCGGCAATTCGCGGCGACCATTACCCAAAACTGCGCTACCTCGGCCTGCGAAACGCTCAGATCACCGACGAGATCGCGAAAGCCATCGCGGCATCGGCAGCGGCGGCGGACTCACTGCTGACGCGTCTCGAGGTGCTCGACCTGTCGATGGGGACGCTGACGGACGAGGGCGCGGCGGCGCTCAGCGAGACGCCCGAACTCGCTCGCCTCGAAAAGCTCGACCTCCATCATCATTACGTAAGCGAAGCCGGGATGCAGAAGCTGCGGACGCTCGACGTGGAAATCGACCTGTCGTCGCGGGAAGACGTCGAAGACGACTGGCGATATCCCGCCGTGAGCGAGTGACGCGGTCCTCGGGTTTGCCGACTCGCGCCGACATGAGCTAGTCGGTGACGACCTTGGCGCGGATGAAGAGCGTGTCGCCCTCCTTGACGGTGCCGTCGTTCGCCAGATGGTCGGGCAGCACGACGCTCCCCTGAGGCCCCACGGTGGCGACGAAGACGAAATACCCCTCCTCCTCCACGGTCGCCTGCGGCTCGGTGCCCGGCCCCGTCGCCCAGGCAAAGGCTTCCGGCGGAAGCCCGTCCCCTTCGACGCGGTCGGTCGGGGTGTCGTCGTCGAACGCGTCCGATTCCTGCGTGATCTTCAAGTCTTCCAGTGACATCTCTATCCCTCCGCGATCTCACCTTGCGACGTAAGGCTTCGAACCGCAAGCCCCGGCCAACCTTTAGGAATCCGCTCCATCAACCCATCACCGTAGATCTCGTACTGACCGAGGCGATCGAGGTGGACGTAGCCGATGTGGCACCCACACGTCTCGTTGGGGCATGGTCGCTCGGCGAGCGCACCCTCCACACCCCGCGAACCGAAGATGTTTCCGATCGGGGCTGTGACGAAATGGCATCGGCGGACATCGCCTCCGCCATCGACCGTGAAAGACGTCGATCCTGCCCTACACGACTGGCCGAGGGAAGGGTGGCGGGTGTTGTTGACGGAGAAGAGAGGATCCACCTCGCGCAGCTGCTCGATCTCCGTGGCGGTGTAGTAGTCGGGGCGACGCTTGAACGCGTTGACCCACAGATAGACCTCGGGGCGCAGGCGAGCCCGCAATCGCCCGATCCCGTCGAAGTGCTCTTTCAGCCCGACGACCCCCACGCTGTACCGCACACCGATCGCGTCGAGTTCTTCCGTTCGCCCCACGAACTCTTCGAGCGTAGTCTGAGACGGATGCCAGGTCGCCCAGAGCGCCGTGGATTGCAGGTCACATTGCCCCAGCCAATCGAGCCTCGAGGAGAGGTTCGTCTGGGCAGCGACCTTCGAGACGTTTTCGGCGTTGCTGAGGCGAACGAAAGCCTGCTGGTAGTGTCGACGGATCAACGCTTCGCCCCACGGCGTAAAGAGGATCGCGATTCGCTCCTCGCGCCCGACGACCCAATCGACGAAGCGCTCCAACCGTCGTGCATCGTCGGCCAGCTCACGTCGTGTGTTTCGCGACTTGGCGAACGGGCAGTAGGTGCAAGCGTAGTTGCAGCTCGACAAGGGACCTCGGTAGAGGATGTGCCAATCGGGGCTTCTCATCGCAGCTCGAACTCTCCCATGCGACGTCGCACCTCGGCGCTGTAGAGGTAGGGGCCGACGACATCGGAGCGCTCGACGCCGAGCGCGGTGAGCCGCAGGGTCCCTTCCCCTTCGGCGAGCCCGGTGGCGACCAGATCGTCGAGCTCGGGGATGTCGTCGGCCGCGTTGGAGCCGAACCTGCGCCGGTAGTACTCGTGGTCCAGCCCCTCCGAAGAGAGCAACGACAAGACCGCGTGTCGGCGACGCTCTTCGTCGGCGTCGAGCTCCACTCCATAGTTCGCCAGCGCGTGGTCTCGCTCCGACCGACCGACGAACTCCTCGATGATCTCCCCTACACCGCGTCGACCGACGGCCCACCGCGTGCAGTAATGAAGAGATCGTGTGTAACTGCGCGCTCCGGCCCCGAGCCCCACCATCCCGTCTTCCTGACAGCGGTACGTCGGCCCCTTCGGCGAGGTGCCCCGGGTGAACTGACGCATGGACCGTTGCTCGTACCCTGCGGCGAGCAGCGTGTCGCGTCCGCGACGATAGAGCGTGAGACGCTCGTCGTCCCATGACTTCGCCGAGTTGCCCAACCCGGTCTTCGGCCGCACGTAGAGCGGGTAGAGGAAGATCTCCTCGGGTTCGTGACGAAGCGTCTGCTTCAGCGTGTCGTCCCAACTCCGCTCCGTCTGACCCGCGATGCCGTAGATGAGGTCCACGTTGATGACGGGAAACCCTGCGCGCCGCATCGTCTCGATGGCGGCGTGCGCCACCTCGGGGTCCTGAGGCCGTCGCACGGCGCGGGTCTCTTCGGGGACGAAGCTCTGCACTCCGATGCTGGCGCGATCGAAACCCCGCTCGCGCAACAGTCGCATCTTCTCCGCGGTGACCGTCTCGGGGCTCGTCTCGACCGACGCCGGGACGTCGACGGGACGCGCACCCAGATGGCGCTCCATCGCATCGAGCACACGCTCCATCTCCTCGATCGGAAGTTGCGTCGGCGTCCCCCCTCCCAGCGCGATCCGCGCCCAGCTCGCCCCGCCGGTCGCCTCGCCCACGACCCTGATCTGACGCTCGAGAGCGTCGACGTAGCGCTTCGCCAGCGATTCCTCCGGCTTCGCGTAGGTGAAGAGGTTGCAGAACCCGCACCGCATCTCGCAGAACGGCACGTGGAGGTAGAGGAACAGCGCCTCGCGCCGTTCCGCTCGCCAGACGTCCGTCAGGTCGCGCGGCGGTTGGAGGCTCCGGTAGCTGGTCTTGTGAGGATACGAATAGGTGTAGGCGAGATACGGGCTACCGCGCAGGAGCGCGTCGCGACGGGCCTGCGCACCGTACCCCACCGCCATCTGGGACGACCTCATCAGGACTCCAGGAAAAAGTGAGCGTAGGGGACGTCCCAGACCTCGCGTACACCACATCGGTGTCCCACCCAGCCATCTTCGCCGTACGCGGTCCCATGATCGCTACAGGCGACCACGAACGTCCCGCGACGGCCGAGCGTCTCGAAGAGCGGGCCGAGCGCCGAATCGACGTACTCGAGAGCCGCACCGTGCGATTCCAGATCGTCCTCCGCCTTTCCTTCTACGTAATGCCGGTTCGGCTGATGGATCGCCGAGACGTTCAGGAAAGTGAAAGCCTTGCTCGAGGTCTCGTCCAGGCGTTCGACCAACCACGCGACCTGACGTTCGGTCGACCGCGGCTCGGTGACGCCGAACTCCGGGCGCCACTCGGCGACCTGGAAAAGGCTCGGCAGAACGCTTCCGAGCGGCGTTCGTCCGTTGAAGAATCCTACCCCGCCCGCACAGATCGTCCGGTATCCACGCGCCGCCAACCCCTCGACCACGGTCGCCTCCTCGAACACCGCGGTGGTTTCGACGGTCGTTTCGCTGCCGGCGAACGCGGATGCGAACAGTCTCGGGTGTTTCCCCGGGGTCGCCGGGGTCGGTAGGAACCCCGAAAAGAACGCGTGGTGAGCGGCATACGTGAAGCTGGCTGGCGTGTGACGCCGCTCCCAAAGGCGACCTTTCATCGCCGCGGCGAGGTTGGGGATTCGCCCTCCGGCGCGCGCACGTTCGGCGACGTCCCAGCGGAGTGTGTCGAGGACGATGAACGCGATGTCATACGAGCCGACGATTCGGTTCGCGTCCACGTTCATCGCGAGGTCACGGGAAATCGTACTGCGTGGTGTCGGTCGGAACGACGCGGGCGGTCGGCCAGTCGAGGTTCCCGACGTGCCAGAAGGTGTCGGAGTCCTGGAGCAGTTTCTCCTTCTCGTAGGCGAGCGCGCCGTCGATGTAGACACGGACGGTGGCGTAGGAGGGCCCGAACCCGTGGTCGCTGTAGTAGAAGGCACCCACCTGGTAGACGATCCCGGCTTCGGGAGCGTCGAGGTTGATGTTCTCGGGTCCCGCACCGTCGGTGTCGTCGATGTCGAGCGAGGGGTCGTCTGCCGCACCGGGTCCGCCCCAGTCGGCGGTCGTGTTGAGGTAGTAGATGTCCCACGGGGAACGATTCCATTCACCATTCGGGTGCAGGAAGTGCAGGTCGACGTCCGTTCCGTCCGTGTCCGACTCGTCATTGTCCGCGGGGGTCGACCAGACGAGCTGAATGTGAAGCTTTTCGTTCGGAATGACGTGGATCTTCACCAGCGCCTGTTCGCCGCAGCTCTCGGTCCCGTTTTCGTCGAACACCTTGAGCTCGATGACGTAGTCGCCGGCGAGGTCGAGGAAGAGAGTCGGTTCGGGAACGTTGGGCGACGGAGCGAGAGACGCCGTCGAACCGTTCGGTCGTTGCACCATGTTCCACTCGTAGGTCTCGACGGTCCCATCGGAGTCGGTCGAGTTCGTCGCGCGGAACTTCACGGTCTTCAGCGGCGCGGCGTTGATCTCCGGCATCCAGCGCTCCACGTCGGCGAGGGTCGCTTCGGCGACGGCCTGCGGGCACTGGTTGTCGGTTCCCTTTCCGACCATCGGGACGGCGAGCGCTTCCTTCACGGGATCGTTCGACTTCACGACGAGCAGGCCTTCCGAGACGTCGAGGCCCGCGGGGGTGTAGGAGACCACGAACGTCTCGGTCTCACCCGGCTCGATCACGAGGGTACCTTCGGCCAGACCCGCGGGGAGCGACGCTTCGCGGAGCGCGAACGTCGGGTCGTCTGCGACGCAATCGCCCTCGACGTTGGTGCAGACTTCGATTCCCGAGACTTCGAGCTCCGCGGTCGGGCTGCAGTTCTCGATTACCATCGTCTTGTTGCTGGCGAATCCGACGGCCCCTTCGCCGAAGTTGATCTCGTCCTCTTCGCTGAGCTGCATACAAGGAGCGCCGCTGTTGCCGATCAAGTTGACCGTGTAGTCAGGTGCCTGCGGATCGTTCGAGTAGATCACGAGCTCGGCGCTCGAGGGAAGATCGTCGGTCGGGTTGAAGTAGACTCGGAGCGGGAAGGAGGACCCGGGCTCGAGCGTCCCGGGGAGGACTTCTCCATCCTCCGCGGGGTCCGCCGTCTCGTCCATCGAGGGCGGGAACGAGAACGAGAAGTCGCTCCCTTCGGGCGTCACCAGCATGTCGTTGATCTGCAACGGCGCGCTACCGATGTTCTCGACCTCGGTGAGCTGCCAGAACTTGTCGCGGGTCGTCTCGGTGACCGGAGGGACTCGGCGGAACGAAACGTTGGGCCGCGAGTACACGCGCGGCGCGAGGGTCGGCGTCCGAAGGTCGACCCGCGCGACGCCGTCGTCGAACTTGGGATCGTTGGTCTGGAACTCGATCCAGCCCGCGTCGGGATGCTTGTCCCGGGGGGCGTAGGTCACCGAGAAGGTCAACGTCTCGTTCGGAGCCAGTGAGGCAGCCCCCACCCAGTCGTCACCCTTGCCGAACTCGATACCGCTGTCCTCCGAAGTGCTCTCGTAAAGGCGGATCGACTCGATGCGAAGATCGCCTTCACCGAGGTTCATCACGGTGATCGATTGCGTGTCGGATTCTCCCTGCGAGACTTCGAGGAAGACGACCTCGTTCACGTCCGTCACCATGTCGGGTAGCAGCCCGCCGACGATGCCCTCGTTGGGCTCGTCCCCGCTACAGGCGGCGATCGCGAGAGTCGCGAGCATGATGGTGAAGGTCGAACGACGGAGGGTACGTGGGTTCATGACGCCTCTACACTTCAGCGTTTTCGGAGCGGCAACTTTGTACGGAAATGTGAGCACGAGTGGTAGGGATTTCTGAAAAAGTCTGAAAGTTGACTTCCTGACGCGGGGTTAGCGCGGTCGTTGCACGGCGACGGGGTTCGCGAACCGATCGGATTGAAGGCTCGAGGCCTGGGAACCGCTCCACGCTCCGTAAAAGGACTGTCCCCTGTCCCCTGTCCCCTGTC
>CAYPJU010000086.1:0-9215 GCA_964411125.1 uncultured Bradymonadales bacterium
CCGCTAACCGCTAACCGCTAACCGCTAACCGCTAACCGCTAACCGCTAACCGCTGGACGCCGGCCGGGCGGAGCGCTATAGCGGCATCGTTTCCAGGCCCAGGATGCCCCGTGATTATTCGAACTCTGTTTCTGACGGCGATCTTCTCGCTTCTCTCGATGCCCGCGTTCGCGCAGGGCGACTGGTCGACCAGCCTTCCCACCGAAACCGTGAGTACGTACCTGTCGGGCGAAGGCCTCAAGGTCATCGTGGTGCCCGCCGGGGCGGACGATTCCACGGCAGCGGCGGGAGCGCTCCGCAAGTCCCTGTCGGGGGCGTCGAACGTGGCGCTGGTGATGGACTCGGCGTCGCTGGGGGACGTGAAGTCGCTGGAGGACCGCGCGATCGTGGGGAAGGTGGAGAACCTGCCGATCGATCTGGTCGGGATCGTCCGCGTCTTCGCCGGTGACGGCGGTTCGACCGCAGTAGTGACGTTCTACGCCAAGGACGGAGCGGCACACAGCGCGTTCACCGTGTCCGAGGGGAAGACGCTCGAACCCAACGAAGCGGCGTCGGCACCGCTGGCGGGTGAAGGGGTCAGTACGGCAGCTTCCACCGCCGTCGCGTCGTCGACGTCGACCTCGACGAAGAGCCGCGAAGAGGCGATCGACGAGTTCGAGCGTCGGTTCGTGTGGTTCCAGGACTGGGTCACCTACAGCGGCGAGACGGGAGCGTACATGGGGAGTTACGCGGTGCCGCTGAAGGGCAAGTACCGTGAGCCGCTCGAGGGTGCAGAGTTCTACGATGCGATCGACCGCCCTGACCTCGCCGACCAGTACCGCAAGAATGCGCGTTTCAAAACCGCTACGGGCATCCCGGCGGCCTTTCTCTACCTGGGAGGGATCGGTCTTGGGACGTGGGGGCTGGTGCGGGGCATCACGAACGCGCAGGACCGCGAGGAGTACAACGACGTGACCGGCGAGTTCGAGGTGGTGGAGGAAGGTTGCTTCACCTGCGGAAACTGGCCGCTGTGGACGGGGATCGGGATGTTTGGTGGCGCCATCGTCCTGAGCATCGTGAACGGCACGGTCGACCTGTGGCCGACGGAGCCCCCCGAATCGCGGCGGCTTGCCGACGAGTTCAACAAGAAGCTCGCGAAAGAGCTCGGGCTGACCGACATGGGCAACCGCGACTCGCTGCCGATCCAGGACGCCGAGCCCCAGACCTGGCGCCTCGATATCGACGTCTCGCCGGCGGGTGCCGGGATGAGGCTTCAGTTTTGAGGTTCCTTCGTCTGGCCAGCCGCGCCGTCGCCGTCCTCGCGTCGTTCTGCCTGGTGTGCGCGGCGACGCCCCTCCCCGCCGCTGCGCAGGACGCGCTGGGGCAAGTCGAGAAGGCGCAGCAGAAGCTGTTCGAAGAGATCGCCCCCGCGGTGGTCCACATCTCGGCGGGGGGCGGGTTCGGCACGGGCTTCTTCGTGTCCGACGACGGGCTGATCCTGACGAACGAACACGTGGTGCAGAAGGCGAAGACGGTCGAGGTGATCACGCATGACGGCGAGAAGCACCGCGGCACGGTCACGAAGCGGGGTGGATCCGTCGACCTGGCGCTGGTCCGGATCGACCGGAAGAAAACTCCGGCGCTGCGTCTGATCGATCTGCGGGAGGTCCGTGTCGGAAGCTGGGTCGGGGCGGTTGGCCACGGGTGGGGCGGCATCTGGGCGTTCACCACCGGCATGGTCTCGAACCTCTATCCGTCGGGCGATGCCCGCCCTCTGTTTCAGACGCAGATTCCGCTCAACCCGGGGAACTCGGGGGGACCGATCTTCGACCGGCGCGGGCGGGTCGTGGGGGTCGTGACGTGGGGGGTGGAGCAGGCGAACAACATCAACTTCGCGATCACCGCGGAGGTGGCGATGTTCACGTTCCCCGAGATTCCGGTGACGTGCGACTGCATGATCGTGACGGCCCCGAAGGGGCAGCCGATCTTCGTGAACGAGAAGATGATCGGAAAGGGCCCGGGCGTGCTCGTCCACGCGAAACCGGGGGCGAAGTACGAGGTCTTCGTCGTGAAGGGGGGCAAGATGGACAAGCGAAAGGTGGTGTTTCCCAACACCCGGCGCCTCGATTTCTGACAGATGGGGCGCACCAACCCTGCTGCGGCAGGGCGACCACCCGAGTTCATCCCGGCGGTGCGGACCGAGTCGATCCGATGGATTCGCGTCAGATTTCGTCGTCTTCGAACGCAGGCGATGCCGGAGGCATCGTCGAGGATCGAAGACACGAAAGATGATGTGAATCCGTCGTGAGCGACGACGGGAGCAATGCCGGGATGAACTCGCACTAAGAAGAGCTAAGAACCGCATGGTTGAGCCGTGAGCTGCATGCCGTAGGGTTGTTCTTGCGACGTCCCGATGGGGCGTCGGCTGAATGTCCCGAATGTAGTGAGGTGGCCATGAAACGTTGGATGCGCAACAGCGCGCTCGCAGTCGTCGTATTTCTGGTTGGATGCATGGGCTCGCTCGAGCACGAGCCCGGTCACTTGCAGGTCACCGTCGCACTCTCGGAGGGGGCGCTCGAGGTGGTCGAGACCCGCGCGGTCTCGGTCCCCGAGCACCCTCAGATCTTCCGCCACGGAATCGAGTGGGTCTTTCGCCCGGCCGACGGCTCCGAACCGCAGGACGGGGTGGTCCCCGATTCCCGCATGGTCCGTAGCGAGTTCGACGAAGAAGGGAACCCCGATCCTCAGATCGGCTTCTCGCACCACGGCGTCGTTCAGGTGAACGTGCCGTCGACCGCGGGAACCCTGGAACTTCGTGGAGACGACGGAACGCTGCTCGGCAGCGTGTCGGTCGATCCCGAGCAGCCTGTGACGCGTCGCTCGTCGCTGTTGCGCGAAGGCGACATTCTCGGCGACGCGGTCAAGATCGTGAGCCACGGTCCTTCGACGGCCAAGAAGGACATCCTGTTCCTGCCGGAAGGGTACCGGGAGCGAGATTTGGACCAGTTCCGCGCCGACGTCGCCCGCATCGTGCAGGATCTGTCTCGGACGCCGGGCTACCGCGAGAACTGGGCCGGCTTCAACGTCTGGCGTCAGGACGTTCGATCACGCGATCGCGGCATCGGTGGTGCCGCGCCGCGCGACACGGCGTTCTCGCTGTCGCGCGGTGCCACGGGCCTCGACCGCTGTGTCTTCCCCGCCTCGAATGCCGCGCAGCAGGCGGTGTTGAACCTCGGGAATCGGGTCGGTGCCGACGTGATCGTCATCCTCGCGAACTCGAACTCCCACGGAGGCTGCCAGTCCGGGAAGATCGTCACCTCCACGCTGCCGAGCTACGTCTCGGAGGTCGTGGCTCACGAGCTCGCGCACGGCCTGTTCGGTCTGGAGGACGAGTACGACTACGGTTCGTACGGTGAAGACTGTTACTACGGGGTCAACGTCTCGAGATCGCCGACCAGCCTGCCGTGGGCGGACATGGTGAACACCACGCGCCTGCCGACCCCGACCAGTGCGCGGCGGGGCACGATCGGCGCGTTCGAAGGGGGCGGCTACTGCGCGCAGGGGCGCTGGCGTCCGACCCACACGTGCATGATGAAGGAGCTCGGCTCGGACCTGTGCCCGGTCTGCACGCGGCACATCCACCAGACGATGGCGAGCTACTTGGAAGATGGTGACGAGCCGCCCTCTCCGCAGCAACCGCCGGTGGTTCAGCCGCCCGCGGAGCAGCCGACCGTCGCCGCGCCTACCGGGCTGTCGCCGAACGGCGTGACCGTGCCGTCTGCGGAAGCGGTCCTGACCTGGCCCGCGGTCGCCGGCGCGACGTCGTACAAGGCTCGCCTCCAGCGTGAAGTTCGCGGGGGTTGGGAGACGTTCTCGGAGCTCGACCTGACGGAACAGACGATCATCTTGAGTTTGCAGCCGGAAGGTCGGCGCTACCGTTGGTCGGTCGCCGCGTGCGACGCGAGGTTCTGCAGCTGGTCACAGGTCGCGACGTTCTCGTACGCCGGCGCGACGTCGGGCGGAGGCTCGAACGGCGGGAGCACGGAGAGTGCCACCCCTCCAGCGACGCCGACGAACCTGAAGCCGAGCGATTCGGGGACGTCGACCGATGGCATCATGAGCTGGAGCCCCGTAGCGGGCGCGACGCACTACAACTTCAAGATGGTGCACGACGAGAACGGAAACTGGCCACCGTACACCAACACGGAGTCGGTGGGGCTCGACACGGAAGTGACGGTCGATTTCGACCGCCGCGGGCACTGGTACGCGTTCGCGGTCCAGGCGTGCAACGCCGCGGGGTGCTCGGAATGGACCGCATGGAGCCGCTTCTACTACCAGTGATCGCTCGCACGGCCACCCTGGGTCGACCCGGCCACTCCCAACGACAAGAAAGAACAAAGCCCCGGCGTCCAGAAGGACGGCGGGGCTGATTTGATTGGTGCGACTCTCACCCGCCGAGGCGGGGGGAAATCCTCAGCGGATTTCCGTCACGTTCGAGGCCTTCGGACCACGCGGTCCCGGCTCGACGTCGAACTCGACGCGGGCGTCTTCGGCGATCGTCTTGAAGCCCGACTGACCGAGCGCGGAGAAGTGCAAGAAGACATCTTCGCCACCATCGCTACGCTCGATGAATCCGAAGCCTTTGTCTTCATTGAACCACTTCACACGACCTTGAACTTTGGTTTCCATTCTCTTTTCCTTCTGGTGCTTCTTTGTTCTAAATCCCCTGTCCGCCAAGATGACGACGCAGAGAGCGATTGCAACGATCCGAACCGTTCGAATCGTCGTCTCTCGGACATGTCAGCCGCTGGGGCTGACCAATCTTGTTCAGGCAGAGTACGAAGGCGGGAATTTGCTAGAAACCAGCAGGTCGACGTGCTTGATCAAAAATACGAAACCGATGAATCGGCCTTCCTCGAGAGCCGTCGATTGTTGCCGACGACCAGGCATAACTATCAGGCCCGATCCGAAAACACAAAGCAGAGAGTCGTTTTTCGTACGACATCCCCGCGACTGCGACGTTCGCGAGCGAACGACGCGAAAGGTAGACTGAGACCATGTTGGAACGTTCGACTCTTCGACTCGCCGTCCTCGCCCTGGGCCTATTCGGCGCGGGATGGGCGCTGCCGGCGGCGGCCCAGCCGATCGACGAGCAGTCGCTGACTGCACAGGGAGAGTATGCGGCTTCGTACGTCTGGTTCGAAGATTGGGGGCGGACCGAGCTCGCCGCGGGACGAGGCGCCCGGCCCGAGGCGCTGCAGGGGAGCGAAGGGGTGGCGCTTCGGCCCGACGAGTTCTACGAGCTCGTCGGGAGGCCCGACTTCGCGGAGCAGTATCGCCGCCGAAAGACTGCGCGTGAGGCCCTCACGATCACGTACGACGTGGGGTTCGCCGCGACCAGCGTCTTTCTGGCCATCGGGCTGAGCCAGGGTTCGCAACAGGTCTCGCGGACGAACGAGTTCGACGTCGAGACGGGACGATTCGAGGACCGCAGCAAGTGTTTCACCTGCGGGAACTGGGCTCTGTGGGCGGCGACCGGCACGTTCAGCCTCTCGGTAGGGACGGCGATCGCGCGCAGCCTCATCCGCCTCTCCCCCACGAGCCCGGCGGAATCTCGGCAGCTCGCGCGTGTTTACAACGAATCGCTCGCCCGACGGCTCGGGGTGAAACCACCGCCGAACGTCCGGCTCCACCTCGCGCCGACCGGCGCAATGGCGACATTCTCGTTCTGACGTTCGTCTCGCCCGCGCACGATTTTCGCCGCCGGAGCGGACGACGAAACGGATGCGCCGCTGCTCGCTCGGACGCCTCACCTGCTGCATCCGAAGATCCCGTCTCGACCGCATCATACCTCGACCTACGCGTTACGAGCGCGCGGGATTCGGATCTGGCCCGGGTCTTGAAATGGCAGATGGCGAACCATACGTCGGCCAGGCCGAAAGCGAGGATGAGATGAGTGACATTTTGAAACGCAACGAAGGCAACATCGACCGTGGACTGCGCGTCGTTCTGGGCGTCGCCCTGCTCAGCCTGGTCTTCGTCGGGCCGCAGACGCTGTGGGGCCTCGTCGGCCTCGTCCCGTTGCTCACGGGCCTGGTCGGGATGTGCCCGCTCTATCGGCTGTTCGGGGTGAACACCTGCGGCGCGGAAGGGTGCGCCTGAACCAGTCGACTCGACGATTCGCCTCGGGTAGGCTCGGCGCATGAAACGTGCGCTTCTCATCGCCGGTCTCGCTGCGCTCGCGTCTTGCGAGCCACCCGGGCCCCAGGTCGATCCGTCGGAGATCACGACGTACCTCGTCTACGACTACGAGTCGGAGTCGGGCGAGTACGAGGTCGACCCTCGCGAAATCGAGACGCTGAACGATCCGCGCACGATCGATGGGGACATCGCGTTTCTTCGAGGCGGCGGGAAGGTCGTCAGCAACGTCCCCGACCCCCAGACGGCGGACGAGTACGAGCGGTCTCTCGTGATCGAAGGGGACTTCGAGCCCTCGGCCGAGTATCTGATCGACGACGGCGTGGCGATCCCCTACGACTTCGACTCGCAGATGATGGTGACGCTCTATCACCACCTGGAACGCGCGAACGAGTACTTTGGCAGCGTCGGCTTCGAGACGGACCGCGTGGGTCGGCTGCCCGTCTACTACTATCCGCAGCTCAGCGTGCTCGGGATCAGCCTCCCGCTCTTCAACGACAACGCGGCGTACGCGTTCACGCTCGACGCGTTCCTGATCCCGCCGAGGCTCGTGCTGCAGGACGACGTCCCCCTGTCGGCAAACCGCGGCGTGATCGTCCACGAGTACTCGCACGCGGTCTTCAACCGGATCGTCAGCGCGGACCGTCGCGCTCCGCTCTTCCTCGTGGAGAACTACCCGCCGAGAGTTCAGAACGAGATCCGTTCGCTCGACGAGGGGCTGGCGGACCTCTTCGCGGCGCTCGCGGTCGGCGACCCGGACTTCATCTCCTCGTCGATCTCGACGGAGCTGTTCGACATCGACCGGGACCTCACGCGGGTCCGACGTTGGGACACCGCTACGCAGGCGGAGGCGCTCGAGTCCCTCGAGGCGCTCGTCCCCAACCCGTACCTGTTGGGGAGCGTCTTCGCCTCGACTCTGTGGGCGACGCGCGACTTTCTCGACGACGAGACGCTCGCTCGCACCGCGCTCGCGGCGATGCAGCGCATCGAATCCCCTCCTGCGGACTTCGGCGCGGTCGACTTCTTCAACGCGTTCCTCGTCGAAGTGCCGACAGACCACGTTCGGTCGACGTGCGACCTTTTCGTCGATCGGCTCCCGATCGTCAGCGACGAGCTCGACTGCCCGTGAAGCTCGCCGACGCCCGTAACCTCGGACCGAAGTCGGCGGCGATGCTCGCGGAACTCGACGTTCATACGCTCGAGGACGTGCAGGCGCTCGGAGCTGCGGAGGTTTTCGTTCGCGCGAAGGTCGTCGCCCCGAAGACGTCGCTGAACCTTCTGTGGGCGCTCGAGGGGGCGCTGCGGGGCATCGATTGGCGGGAGCTTCCCCCGGAGGTGAAACGCGCCCTTCGGCGGGAAGTGGCGGACGTGCTTTGACTGCCGTTCTCCGGTCGTTGGCACGCTGATGTTGACTCGCACGATCGACGTGGGAGGATAGCGGCATGAACGCGCTCCGACTTTTGCTTCTCGTCTCGCTCGTGCTGTCGACCGGCTGCCTGACGCCGAAGGCTCACGAGAACCCAAAGACCACCCAGGAACTGCGGCACGTGCTGCAGGACTTCCACATGAAGATGCGGTGGGGACTCTGGGAACAAGCCTCCGCCTACACCACCGACAACTACCGCAACGAGTTCATGGGGCGGTACGAAGAGCTCGGCGAGGACTTCAAGATCACCGACCTGAACATCAAGTCGGTGAAGCTGGGCGAGCCGGTTTCGACGGTCGAAGTCGAGCAGCAGTGGTACGTGGAGCCGGACATGACCGTTCAGAAGAAGCGGTTCATGGAGTCGTGGGTCTTCCTCGCCGGGGCGTGGCGCATCAACGAGCGGATTCCGAAGAGCGAGTACCGCGAGCGCCAGAAGCGTGAGAAGGCCGAGGAAGTGATCGAGCCCGAAGAGGCGGACGAGACGGTCGCGCCGCCGACCGGCGACGATCCGGTCGACGACGAGAAACCGTTTCTGTACTGACCTCGGTCAGCACGCCCGCCGCGTTCCCCACAACAGCTGCGACAACCACCCTTCCTGTTCGTCCATCGAGTAGGGCCCGACCCGAATACCGAGGAGTCGCGACGGCTCGACGGCGAACCAGCCGGTGTCGTCGCGCCGCGCCACTCCCGCGGGGACCAGCACGTAGTCCAGCAGGTCGTCGGTCGATAGCTTCATCGAGTAGGCGCGACGACCGCCGTCGCCGTCGGGAAACGCGACGGGCGGAAACTCGTCACTGTCCGCCGGCAGACATTCGTCCCGAATCTGGGCGACGATCGCTTCGAGCACGGTCGCGAGCGCCTCGACGGGGTAGCGCCGATCGCGACGAAGTCCCCGCAAGATCGCCACGAGCGTTGCGATGGTGCCGAAGACCAACTCTTCGACGTGCAGGAGGGACTCCGTCTGTTCGGTGTCGCCGTCCATCGCGCCGACGTGTCGACCGAGCCGCAGGCCCCACACGGGATGCACTTCGAGCGCCACGTAGAGCGCCGCCGCCGCCATCGGCGGGATGAGTCGGCAGGTGAACGCCTCGACCAACCGCTGCGAGGCGCGCTCACGGGTACGCACGACGTCGGTCGGCGACATCATCGGGACGAACCCGTCGCCCGCGGCGTGAAACGCGCCGGCACCTGCCGCGAGCCCGACGAGGTTCGCCCACGAACCGACGGGGGTGTAACCGCATCGTTCGTGCAGCTCGCGGGCGACGCGTGGCGCCAGCTCCCACGGATGCACGGTGTCGAGTCGAGGACGTTCGTGGGCGAACGTCAGCAGGTCGACGAGCGCCTCGACCGGGTCCGCCGGTATCGGCACGGCCCGCGAGTCCGCCGAGTCGTTGAGTGATTTCCAAGCCTGGTACAGATCCATTTCGCAACCTCCACAGAGTCGCCTCGAGGCGAGGCGGGGTACGACCATTCGCACGTACCGTTATCGGCAGCGGCGGCTGAGCGTTGCGAAAATAGTTCTGGGGCAGCCTCTCTGCCGCATGTAGTGCCGTCGTGCGGCCTACCAGCTCGCTATCGCTCGCAGGGGCCTACCAGCTCGCTATCGCTCGCA
>CAYPJU010000086.1:9315-25849 GCA_964411125.1 uncultured Bradymonadales bacterium
CGGCCTACCAGCTCGCTATCGCTCGCAGGGGCCTACCAGCTCGCTATCGCTCGCATGTGGAGGCCGTCCAAAAGATCCCCGGGTGTGGCCGCCGAAGGCGGCAAACCCGGGGATCGGTTGCACGTCCTCCATGCGAGCGATAGCGAGCCGGTCGATAACCGGCACCCCACGAGAATCTATCGGAAGAGCCAATCGTCGAGCTTTCGCGCGAAGATCTCGAGGAGGTCGAAGGTCGTGGTCCCCTCGGGTCCGCTCAGACGGCGGACGATCTTGCGTTTGCGGCGGGCGCGGCGTTCCTTGCGCTCGGCGTTGGCCTGCCGCGCTTGGTGTTGGTCGACCGTGGCCTTGCTGAAGGCGGCGGCGGCGGCGGCGAGCTTCTCGTCTCGGCCCACGAGTTGGGCTTCGGGCCCGGGGTGGTTGCCGGCGACGACGCACGCCTCGCACCACCAGGCGCTCATGCGGCGGATGCAGAGCCGTCGTTCTTCACCCGCGCCGCACCCTGCGCAGACCACGTAGTCGTCGAGGTCGTCGGCGGGGACCGAGCGCGGCTGTGCCACCTTGCTACGTTCGGAACCGTCGACCCAGATTCCGCCGCAGTCGGGGCAGCGGTCGAGCTCGACGTCGTCGTCGAACTCGACGACGTGCATGCCGGCGCTGCAGCCAGGGCACGTCAGCGGGTCGTCGGTCGGCTCCGCGACGAACGCGAAGGTGCTCTCGAGCTTCTTGTCGTGGAATCTCTGCGCGACGAGCGAGTCGAACTCGCTCGCGTCGAGGTGCAGGCCGCCGCAGCGACCGCAGACGTCGACCTCGACGCCCCGGGTCTGCCGTACCTCGAGCGGCACTTCGCAGCGTGGACAGGCACGCATCGGGTCACTCTCCGTCGGCGGGCGCCGCTTCGGAATCCTGGCCGGCGGCGGGGGCCGAGCAATCGGTCCCCTCCTGCAGCGCCATGACGCGGTCGCGAATCTCACCCTCGAGCCCGGCGGGGCTCAACTTCTTCGCGTACTCGCACGCGAACTTCTTCGACGTCGCGATGCGCTCGTTGACCGTCGCGATCTCTGCGTCGCGTCCCGCGCGGCTCTCCTCGAGCGTCTTCGTGTACGCCTCTTCGTCCTCTTTGTTGCCGTCCTTCCTCGCCTGGTTGATGAGCGCTTCGAGGTGTTCGTCGCCGCTCCCGATGTTGCCGAGGGCCATCTCGAGCTTCGAAGCGTAGTCGCGGTAGTAGTCGACGACCATCGCCTGGAGCTCGGCGGCGAGGGCCGGGTGGTCGTTCTGCTTTGCCCACGCGACGCTCTCGTCGAGGACCTTCTGCGCTTCGGCGCCGAGCGCCGTGGGGTCGGGAGCTTTTCCTCGCTCGCGGACGCGCATCGCGAGCAAGTTTTCGAACCGCTCGATCCGAATCCAGGGCGAGCCCGGCATCTCTTCCTGAGCCTTCGCCAGAGCCGCCTCGCCGCGCTCTCGGGCGTCCTGAGGCGGGTTCTCCCCGGCGAGGTGACGGCGGGCGTCGCTGAGCGTCTCCCAGTCGACCTGGGTGAGGACCCAGACGCCCGTCTCGCTATCGATCCCGACGAGGTAGGTGTAGGGCCCGACCTTTGCGGCGCCGTGGAACTCGTCCTTCAAGGAGAGGTCCGTGATCGGCTCGGAACACGTGTCCTTCAAGATCTCGTCGGTTCCGCCGACGACCTCGACCGCGGCGAACTCGCCCTCGGCCTTCTTGCATTCTTCGAGCGCGCGTTCGACGACCTTTCGGACCTTCTCTTCGTCCGGGGTGCAGGCGGCTGCCGCGGCGACGGCCAGGAGGACCAGTGCTAGCTTCTTCATTGTTCGTCCTTCGTGAGAGGACGTTTTCATACCTCAACCGTGCTCCCCGCGAAAGGTAGGCGGCAGGTTGCTTTGGCCGTTCAGCCCGCTACCCTGTCGCGCCATGAAACGTGCGTTCTTTCTGACAACTCTCCTCGTCTCCTGCAGCGCTTCGGACACGAAGCCTCCGCGGGAGAAGCCGAACCCGCAACCTCTGGTGACGTGCGACGCGAAGGTGCGTTCGAGTGTCGCCGACAGCGTGGCGGGCGAGTTCACCGACTGGGCCAACGTCGAGCTGATCGACGGCGTTGCGACCTTCGAAGACCTCGAACCCGGCGAGTACGCGTACGCTCTCATGAAGGACGGCGAGGTTCTCGACACGCTGTCGGACGGCCCGACGAAGTGGTGGGAAGGGACCGAATACTCGCGGCTCGCCGTCGCAGACTGCGGGGTTCCCGCGCTGGAAGTGGTCTCGGCGGAGATCGTCGACGAGACGCTGCGAGCGGAGCTCTCGTTCCGTTCGGCGGTCGACGGCGCACGTGTCGATCCGAGCTCCGTGACCGTCCGGGTGGGGGGAGAGACCGTCGAGCCCGAGGTGGACGCGGCGACGGGCGCGATCGTCGTGGAGCGGGCCCTCCCCGACTACGGCAAGTACACGATCGAGGTGAGCGCGAAGAGCGCGGAAGGGGTGGACGCCGAACCGGTATGGCTTCCGATCTGGCACGACCCGGCGCCGTGGACGTGGCGCGACGCGTCGATGTACCTGATCTTCACGGACCGGTTTCGCGACACCGACGGCGAGGGGACTTCGACCCCCGACGGGGTCGAGCCGATCGCGGGGTACAAAGGGGGCGACTTCGCCGGGGTGGAGCAGGCGATCGAGGAGGGCTACTTCGAAGCGCTCGGCGTCGACACGCTGTGGCTTTCGCCGGTCTACGACAACCCGACCGGGGGCTATCTGGGCTCAGACGGCTCGTACAGGTTCACCGGATACCACGGATACTGGCCGATCGATTCGGTGTCGGCCGAGCCGAACCTGGGCGGCGACGAGGCGCTGACGTCGCTGGTCGAAGCGGCCCACGAGCGCGGGATGCGCATCGTCTTCGACATCGTCCTGAATCACGTGCACGAGGACCACGGCTACTGCTCCGAGAACCCCGACTGGTGTGAACAGACGTGCGTCTGCGGCACGGACAACTGCGCGTGGGAGGGGGAGAACTCGCGGCAGCGCGACTGCCAGTTCGCGCCCTACCTGCCGGACCTCGACTACCGAAACCACGACATCGTGACGCGGGTCGTCGACGACGTCTTCGCGTTGGTCCGAAAGTTCGACGTGGACGGCCTTCGGATCGACGCTGCCAAGCACATGGACAAGGTCATCCTGCGGCACATCCGCGCGCGAACCGACGCCATCGAGGAGTCGGGCGGCGCGCCGTTCTGGCTGGTCGGTGAGACGTTCACCGGCGACCGAGGCCTGATCATGGAGTACGTGTCCGACGATCAGTTGCACGGTCAGTTCGATTTCCCGCTGTACTACGCGATTCGCGGTGCGTTCGCGTACGGCGGGTCGCTGCGGGATCTCGAGGCAGCGGCCGCGGAGAGCGAGCGCGCCTATGGCTCGGCCTATACGTGGATGTCGCCGTTTCTGGGCAACCACGACGTGGAGCGCTTCGTGAGCGCGGCGGCCGGCAACGTCGAGGGAGGCTTCGGAAACACGCCGGACCTCATGGCCCAGGGGGGAGAAGAGGTCACGCAGTGGGATCTCGTCAACCGGACGAGCATGGCCTACGCCTTCCTTCTGACGCAGCCGGGTGTTCCACTGCTGTACTACGGCGACGAAGTGGGCCTGGCGGGTGGTCCCGACCCGGACAACCGCCGGATGATGCCCTCGGCGCTGAGCGCCAATCAGCTCGAGCTCCTCGGGCGGGTCCAGCAGCTCGGCCAGATTCGCCGAGCAGTTCCGGTCCTCCGGCATGGCGGACGCGAAGAACTGTGGCTGGGCGACGACCTCTACGTCTACGTGCGCGACGGAGCCCCCGGCGATGCGGCGATCATCGCCCTCAACCGCGGCGGCCCCGTGACCGAGACGATCTCCATCCCCACCGCGCTGGGGCTCGACGGCGCAACGCTGGAGAGTCGGAATTCCGATCGGGAGGTTCGCGTTATCGACGGGCAGATCGTCCTCGAGCTCGATCCGTGGGAGTACGCGATTTTCACCCCGAAGTAGTGGTACAATCGCGTGACCTGGCGAACGAGAAGCCAGCCCGACGCGAGAAACAACGACATGGTCAGCGTCACAGACCGAAAGAGGGGAAAGGCGGTCGAGCGGGTGCTCGCCGTCCCGGGCCGGCTGCAGGCGTTGCGAGAGACCGACCTTCTCGATGCGCAGCCCGTCGAAGCGCTCGACCGGGCCGTGGAGCTCATCCGTCTGGGGACCGGCGCCTCGATCGCTCTCGTCTCCCTCGTCGACAACGTTCGACAGTTCTTCACCAGCGCATCCGGTCTGCCCTCCCCGCTGAGCGAAGAGCGTCAGACACCGCTCTCGCACTCCTTCTGCAAACACGTGGTCGCGGACGCTAGCCCCCTGATCGTGGACGACGCGACGAAGCATCCGCTCGTGTGCGACAACCCCGCGGTCCCGGAGCTCGGGATCCAGGCCTACGCGGGGATTCCGATCCGGACCGGTGACGGCCACATCCTGGGGAGCGTCTGCGCGGTCGATGCGGTTCCGAGGGAGTGGACGGAGGACGAGATCAGAGTGTTGGAGCTCGCGGCGGCGATGGTCGAAGACCACATAGCGCTACGGCGAAGAGCGTGGCGCGCAGAAGCGTCGGAGAAGGAACTCGCGGCGATCCACGAATCGCTCCTCGCCGACTCGCTCGACCAGGACAGCGCGGTTCGTGCGGCGACGCACGATCTTCGTTCGCCGCTCTCCGTGCTGATGCTCGGGGTCGCCCATCTGATGTCTCACGACGCGACCCGAACCTATCCAGAGCTGCGCAAGCTCCTCGAGACGATGCACCGAAACGCCGAGCACGCGTCGTCGCTCATCGCGACGATGCACGACCTCTCCCGACTCGCCGCGGAGACGAACGTCGTCGAGCCGGGCGGGGCGACGGACCTCCACGAAATCGTGCGCGACACCCTGCGCGATTTCGAACAGGAGAACGGCCCGCGGATCGAGTACCGGGCCGCGGAAGACGAGACGCTCGAGGTCGCGCTCGACCCCACCTCGGTGCGGCGCTGCATCGAGAACCTGGTGGGAAACGGACGACGTTTCGCGCACGAGGTGGTGCGGATCACGGTGCGCGAGCTCGTGGACGAGGTGGAGATCGTCGTCGAGGACGACGGTGACGGCCTCCCCACCCGCAGCGACTACGCGACCGTCTGGAAGCCGAACGTGCGGTTCCACGAGTCGAGCGGACTTTCGGGGAGTGGACTCGGTCTGTCGATCGTGAAGGAGACGGTCGAGCGGGCTGGCGGCTCGGTGAGAGGGCTCCCGTCGCGGCTCGGTGGAGCGCGGTTCGTCATCACCCTCCCTCTGGCGGAATGAGTCGCGCCGGGGTCAGCGCGCGGAATCGGGGGCGAACCGTTCCGGACGCGGAAGCCGCACGGTGAAGACGGTGCCGACGTCGACGGTCGATTCGATGTCGATGCTGCCCGAATGAGCCTCGACGATGGCGCGCGTCATCGCGAGCCCCAGCCCCGTACCTCCACCATCGTCGCGGCGGGTGAAGAAGCGGTCCCAGACACGTTCGAGATCCTCGGGAGGGATCCCCTTCCCATCGTCGGCGACCTTGATCTCGACCCGCTCGCCGCTGCGCCGAACGGTGACGTCGACGCGGGTTCGGGCAAAGGAGAGCGCATTCTCGACCAGGTTGCGCACGGCGCGCTCGATGTGCTCGGCCGACCCGTGGATCCACTGATCCGAGCAGTCGACCACGAGATCGACCTGGTAGCGGTCGTCCTGTTTGTAGGACTCCATCGCGTTCTCGATGAGCTGGCCGACCGCGATCTCCTCACGGCGCGCCTGCGGTAGCCCGGATTCGGCGCGGGCGAGTTCGAGGAAGTTCGTGACGACGAGGTCGAGCCGGCGGCTCGAGTCGTTGAGAATGTTCGCGAGGCGCTCCGCTCGAGCGGCGGGGACGTCCTTCCCCTTGCCGAGCGATTCGGCGGCGGCGCGAATGGCGGCGACGGGGTTCTTTATCTCGTGGGCCATGTCGGCCATGAACGCCTCGTTCTCCTCGCGACGCGCTTCGAGCGCTCGCAGGAGCTCGTTGAACGCGTCGGCGAGCTCGCCGAACTCGTCGTCGCCCCCCCGCTCGACCGGGAGCGTGGAGACGGGCGCACGGGTACGCTCGAGGACCTGCTCGCGCAGGGAACGCAGCGGGCTGATGATTCGGTAGGCGAGCCAGAGACCGAGCGCAGCCGCCAGCGCGAGGACGACCCCCATGATCTTGAGGACCTGGTAGCGTTCGTCGTACAGACCCGACGCGCCGCGCGCATCGGCGCTCGATACGTGGACGACCTTGGGGCGCGACCCGGTCAACTGCGCCCGCACTGCGAGCTCGCAGACGAGCAGGCTCCCATCGAGGACGTAGGAGCAGCCACCGTGGTGGCCGTCTTCGAGGCCACGCTCGATGACGGGCCGCTCCGGCAGCGCAGGTTGGGTGTCGTCCCAGTCGTCGATGCGCGGCACCGGGTCTGGCGCGAACAGGAGAATCTCACGCCACGACGGCGAGGTTCCGTCGGCGTCGACGACCACCGAGTTCGTCTGCGGGTCGACCACGCGGACCCAGACGTCGAAGCGCTCCGCCAGCGCCTGGTGGTCGTCTGGAGGGGCGTCCATCCGGACGAGATCGGCGATCTGGCTCGAGGCGATGTCGAGATCGCTGCGCATCCGAAGACCGAGCGCGTCCTCGAAGGGGCTCGACAGCCACACGAAGACGACCGGTGCCACCACGAGGACGCAGATGACGGCGAGCGTCTTGGCGCGAAGAGAATTGAGGCCGAAGGTCATGCCGCCTTTTTCCAACGGTAGCCGGCACCGATCACCGTCTCGATCTTGTCGAACTCGGGGTCGACCTCCTCGAGTTTGCGACGCAGGCGGCGCACGTACGTGTCGATGATTCGGTCCGCCACGATCGAATCATCGCCCCGGATCAGCTCGAGCAGGCGGTCGCGGGACAGTACGATGCCGGGCCGAGTCGCGAACGCCTCCAGCATGCGGAACTCCGTCACCGTCACCGTGACGAGCTCGCCGGCATAGCGAACCTCGAGCCGCTCGGAATCGAGGGCGAGCTTCCCCTCTTCGACGACCGTCGGCTTCTCAGCGACGGAGGACTTCCCGCGGCGGGCCTCCTCGCGGCGCAGGAGTGCTTTCACCCGAGCGGTGAGGACGCGGGTCGAGAAGGGCTTCGCCACATAGTCGTCGGCGCCGAGCTCGAGCCCCAGGGCCTCGTCGATCTCGTTGTCCCGCGAGGTGAGGAGGATCAGTGGCAGGTCGAACCCCTCCTCGCGAATGCGGCGACAGAGCGACAGTCCGTCGAGCTTCGGCATGTTGACGTCGCTGACGATGAGGTCCGGTTCGTCGTTTTTGAGGCGGATCCAGCCCTCTTCGCCGTCGTAGGCCACCACGACTTCGTAGCCTTCGTCTTCGAACGAGAGGGCGAGAACGTCGAGCAAGGAGCGATCGTCGTCGATGAGCAGGATCTTGGCCACGGGAACCTCTAAGCGCTTTAGTTTTCGCTGAACTCGCGAGATTGACACGCCGATCTGCGCATGTTAATCCCGCTGCGTCACTTCACAGATAACACTGTTGACCCAACTTTGAGAGGGCAAGATGAAGCGAAGCGTAAGCGTAATTGTACTGCTCGCCGCCGTCTCGTTCATGACTGGCTGCTTCAGCACGACGTTCAGCTACACGAACAAGACGCCTGGCCGCACCGAAGACGTTGGCCGTACCTTCCTGATCCGAGGTCTCGTCGACCTCAATGATCCCCTCCGCGCATACGAACTGTGCCCGGAAGGCGTTCAGTCGGTGGAGACGGTCCACACCTTTGGCGACCAGTTCCTCGGCTGCATCACGGTCGGGATCTACACGCCGAACACGGTCCGCGTGACCTGCGCCGGCGGAGGAGCACACAACTTCTACCTCAACGAGGATGACGAAGTTGTCGCCCAGCAGTCGTTCGACGAAAACGACACGATGGTGTCCGAAGTAGTCGCTAGCGACGTCCTGTAACCCGAACCGAGACCTAGAGGTAAACACATGAAACGACTGATTACATTGTTGTTCGTAGTTTCTCTGGCGGTCCCGACGCTCTCGGGCTGCTACCACAACCAGATCATCGTCGAGAAGAATTACAACGCCTCGGCGACCCAGCCCGACTGGGACAGCGGCTTCCAGATGTACCTGCTCGCCGGCCTGATTCCGCTCGGTGACAACCCCGTCGACCTGTCGGCTGCATGCCCGCAGGGTGCAGGCATCGTCGAAGTGAAGCAGAGCTTCGTCAACGGGCTGCTCAACTCGCTCATCGGCGTGATCCTCTCCTTCCAGGACCTCAAGGTCTACTGCGCGAAAGCTGCAGCGGAAGTCGAGACGGAAACGCCGCAGATCGCGTCGAACTGAATTCGACTCCATCGCGAGCCGTCTGATCTGGGCTCCCGTTCGACGGGAGCCCTTTTCTTTGCCTGCGACAACCTCGTGCTTCGACTCCTGATCATCACGATGCTCCTGTTGTGGAGCCCGGCCCTCGTCGCTCAGGACCGGGCCGAGAAGCTGAACTACGAGATCACGTGGGGGCTGAACGACGTCGCGACCATGACGATCGACAACGCCTGCCCGAGAGCCAGATACACCGCTTCGGCCCTCACCGCCCGAAGCCAGGGCGCGGCCGAACAGATCCACTCCTTTCGCATCCGGTTCGACTCCTTCGCGCCCCGGCTCGGCGAGTTCCCTTTCGAGGGCCGGACCACGATCACGGAAGAGGGGAAACCGCGATCGTTCAAGACGCGGTTCGACCAGAAGAAAGGGAAATTCGAGGTCACCAAGGAGATCGAGAACCGGACTTCCGGGCTGAAGGTGAAGCTCGGCAAACCCACCCACGACATGCTCTCCTGGCTCGCCGAGCTCCGCTCGCGAAAGCTCGAGGCCGGTCAACGTCATGACTTCTGGGTGTGGGACGGCTGGAAGCTCTCGCGCGTCTCTGCGACCGTCGGCAAGATCGAGCGCATCTGGACGCCGCTCGGCACGTACCGCGCTCACCGGCTCGACATCACGCGCACGCGCCTGCACCACTCCGGGCCGACGACGTACCAGAAGAAGCGCGAGACCCGCGAGATCGGGCAGATGTGGCTGGCGGTGGACCCCGGACACCTACCGGTCGCGATGGACTTCGACGCCCCGGTCGGCACGGCGAAGATCCGGCTGACGCGTGCGGTGTACGGCGCCTGCAGCGACTAGCGTTTCCGGCGCTCTGATGCAGGTGCTAGAATCCGCGAACTCAATTCATGGAGGCTGTATGCGGTTGAAAACGACCCTGGGGACCATCGGTCTATCTCTTCTTCTCGTTGGTCCGGCGACTGCGCAGACCAAGGCTCAGAAGGAGCAATCGTCGGCAAAGAAGTCGAAGAAAACGCCACGGAAGTTGACGAGGGCTGAGCAAGCGAAGCTCTCGTCGGCAAAGACGACGGTGAGCACACGTGTCAAGGCTCTGGACGCGAAGACGATGAACGCGAAGAGCGTGAAAAGCGCGCTCGCCGCGGTCGCCGACCTCCAGGCGCGGCTCGACGGGCTGGTCGGGGAAGACGGACTCGTGGGCGAAGACGGACTCGTGGGTGAAGACGGCAAGCAGGCGATGAAGGCGAACGCCGATTTGAAATCGACGCTGGTTTCGATCGAGAAGAAGCTCGACAAAGGGGACGCGAAGGGAGCGTTGGCGCTTCAGCCCCAACTGAACGGGCAGATCCAGGAACTGGAAGCTGCGATCGAGAAGCTGCAATAGCGAGTCACGGCATTCGCCAGCGACCCTCCACGCGTTCGAGTTCGACGACCTCGATGACCATCTTGGTGGGGAGGAAGCCGTAGAGGTGGGGGAAAGCCCCGTGTCCCGACGTGTCCTCTTCCACCACGACGAGTTCGCGCGCATCAACCCGGAGAGCAAGCAAGCGAGGAGCGTCGGGGTAGAACCGGTTGGCGGAACGCTCGACCTGATGGGCAAACGAAAGATGGATGAAACCCTCCTCGGCGAGAGATGGGGGCTCATACTGTCCCGTTTCGAGGGCAGCGTTCCAGTCCGCCGGGACCACGAGATGAAAGAGCTCGCGACCGCTCACCGTCGTGCCCCGGAAAGGAGACGGCGTTCGAAGTCCGCGAGCTCGTCCTCCCGCTCGTAGCCGACGAGGAGCGTCTCTCGATCGTCGCGGAGCTTCCGATTTTCCCGTTCGCTCCGGCTCAGCTTGAAAGCGAGGTAGGCGCCTCCGCCGACGACTCCGGCGAAGAGGGAGGCGTAGATGAAGAACGTCGCCCAGTGAAGGAACCAGATCAGGTGAGAGAAGAGGAAGATCGCGCCGGCGGTCATCAGGACGGTCTTCACGACCAGTCCGAGGTTCGATCCATCGTCGTTCGACATGAGTGGCTCCTTCGCGTGGGGTTGGGTTCCATTCCACGCTAGCGAGGATCGGTATTCCGTTCCTTCGGTAAAATTCTAAGCAACCGATGCACGCACCCGAACATCGCATTCGAGCCCCCTCTTCACCTGCCGGAGTGAGCATGGCCGAACATCCCGCTCATCCTCGACGTCTCGAAACCACCGGCTGGACTTCGGCGGCGGGGCTCTTCGACTACCGGCACTGGGAAGTGGAGCGTGTCGACGGCGACGACGCGGTGCTGCGCGCAGTTCTCGCCCCCGAGGTATCGCTGCGCGTTCCCTGGCGCCAGCTTCGTGACCGAGCCTGTTGGGCGCCGGGCTGGGTTCCCCTCTAGTCGCAGTTTCGATCACAACGGTTTCTCAACCCCCATCCGATTGTTGCGCGCTTCCCCCGACGGACGGCCGAGCGGCTTGCCACGCCACCCTGGCCAATTCGCAAGTCGTTGATAGCAGTAAAGAATACCAATCAACCACTCGTCTTATCTATTTTTTTAGATAAATCGTTGATCTTCAGCTCGGCGGACGGTATCGATGGGGTCCTACTGAGACGTGGGGTGCGAGCCCCCGAACGATTGGAGACGCCATGAATGAATTTCGAGCCCGCCGCACCCTGATGTTTTTCGTCACCGCCCTCGCCGTGGGGTGTTCTGGTCCCGTCGACGACACAGATTCCGAGTCTCGCTCCGAGGGACTGACCAAAGCCGAGGCCCGGACGCTGCCCGACGGCAAACTCGATACCGGAGAGGACGTCTGCGCGGCGGAAGGGTGGTACGTCGACGGCGAGTGCGACGACTTCTGCGCGGATCTGGACGGTGACTGCACTTACGCGGAGGCGTGCGCCACCGATTCGACCTGCGGGCGCGGAACACAGTGCCTCGACGGCGTCTGCCGCGAACCGTTCCTGAACGGTTCGTGCGTCGTCGATGCCGACTGCGCCTCCGATGCGGCGTGTGTCGACGGCGCTTGCCAGGTGTCGGAGGAGGAGTGCTCGAGCGATGCAGATTGTGGGGCCGGCAGCGGGTGCGTCGACGGAACGTGCCAGGCGATCGAGGCGCCGTGCACGTCGGACAGCGAATGCGGGCCCGAGCAGAGCTGTCAGGTCGGGGAGTGCACGGACACCCCGACGCCGTCGAACGAGTGTTCGGCCGACGAGGATTGTGGCTTCGGGAGCGGTTGCGTCGACGGGACGTGCCAGGCCATCCCGGCCCCCGACACGTGCACGGTCGACGAAGACTGCGGCATCGGGAGCGGGTGCGTCGACGGGACGTGCCAGGCCATCCCGGCCCCCGATGCGTGCTCGGTCGACGAAGACTGTGGCGTTGGAAGTGAGTGCGTCGACGGAACGTGCAAGGCGGTCCCCGCGCCCGACCGGTGCATGGTCCACGAAGACTGCGGCGAGGGTAGTGCGTGTGTGGACGGCATCTGTCGAGCCCTACCGACGGCGTGCACGACGGACGCCGAGTGTGCGGACGACGAAGTTTGCGTCGAAGGCGCATGCGCCGAGACCGGTCCCGCATGCGAAACCGATGCGGAATGCGCGCCCGGCCAGGTGTGCATCGACGCCGTCTGCGTGGTCGAGTGACCTGCCTTCGACGAACCTCCGACGATCGCGCGATTGACGGTCGTCGTAGGATCGCGAACTCTGTTGGAGCTCCATGGAAGACACCGATCTCGTTCGCAGACTGACCTACGCCGCCCTTCGCCCCGCTGCTCGTCTTGCGGTCCGAGGAGGGATGTCGCTGCGCGACGTGAAGAAGCTCGTGGAGCTGGCGTACTACCAGGAGGCGCGTCGACGAGGGCTGAAGATGAAGGAGGTCGCGGAGCTGATGTCGGTGAGCATGGCGAAGGTCGGTCTGCTGTCCAAGGGTCTGAAGGAGTACTTCCTGCAGCCCGAGCTGGAGCACGGAATCGGACGGCAGATCATCTCGCTCCTGTGGGCAACGCCGCTCTCGGAGGCGCGGATCACGCAGGCGCTCCCGGAGTACGACGACGAGGAGGTCCGCGCGGCGCTCGACCGGCTGGTCGAACGTGGCCACCTTCACCGAACCGACGAACGGACGGAGCAGTACTCTCTTGGTGCGCCGATGCACCGTCTCGAGACGGACCCTTGGATGGCGAAGGTGGACGGGTTCAACACACTGCTGACCACGGTATCTGCTGCGGTCCGCCGTCGATTCTTTCTGCCGGACGAGCGCGCGATGGTCCGAAACGTGGCGTTTCGCGTGCGGCCCGAGGACGTCGATCGGTTGAGAGAGCATTACGAACGAGAACTGTTTCCCCTGATCTGTGAGCTAGACGAGGCGGTCCAGGGCGACGAGGAGTCGGTACCAATTCGACTATCGATGCTGTGGGCCCCCGACCTGGAGGACGAAGAATGAACAAGTGGACCTGGATGATTGGCGTTTCGACGGCCCTGTTGGCACTTCACGCATGTGGCCCCGAGGAGAGTCAGCCCGAAGGGAACTCGAACCCGTGCGGTGCGGGGGAATCGATCGAAACGGAGGCCGCCGAGTACTGCGTGTTCCAACAGGCAGTCGTCGTCGAGAACGGCTTCGAATGTCCCGCGGAACGCCCTCATCTCACCGAGGCGGGCGTCGTTGGTGTATGCGGAGAAGAGAGAACGATTCCCGCCGAAGAGCTCGAGGAGATCGCGGAGCAGTACCGCGAGGAGAACCCTGACACGCCCGGATGCATCGTCGACGGTGAGTGCGAAGAGGGTGGTGTCTGTCAGGCTGGCGAGTGTGTCGACCCGGACGTGACGACGTGTCAGACCGACGAAGACTGCGGATTCGGCAGCGGGTGCCAGGACGGGGAGTGTCGAGCTCTACCGGCCGGGTGCGGCACCGACGCCGACTGTATGGCAGGGGACGTCTGCATCGAGGGAATGTGCACGTCGGCGCCGGAATGCGAAGGTGACGTCGACTGCGCGCCGGGCCAGACGTGCGTCGACGGTGCCTGCGTAATCTAGGCCGTCGGGGGAGACGGCTCGCCGATCACGTCGCGTTCTCGAGAGCACCGACGAAGCGCTCGAGATCCGAATAATTGTTGTAGAGGGGCGCGACGGCCATCCGAATGACGTCGGGCTCGCGGAAGTCGCACACGACGCCGCGTCGTTGCAGCTCGGCGAAGAGTTCGCGTCCGCCGGAGGCGGTCTGGATCGAGAGCTGGCCGCCGCGGGCGGCAGGGTCGCGCGGAGTGATGACCCGGTAGCGGTCCGTCGGGATCGAATCGATCCGGTCGAGCAGCCAGCTCGTCATCGCGACCGACTTCTCACGCAGCGCCGGCATCGTCGCCTCGACGAAGAGATCCACTGCCGCCTTGTGAGCCGCCATCGCCAGCACGGGCGCGTTGGAGAGCTGCCATCCCGAGGCGCCATTCGACGGCACGAACCTGTCGGGCATCTGAAACCGGGTCGTCGGATCGTTGCCCCACCACCCGGCAAAGCGCGGGAGGTCTGGCGAATCGGCCCAGCGTTCGTGGACGAACGCGCCCCCTACCCCGCCGGGTCCCGAGTTCAGGTACTTGTACGAACACCACGCCGCGAAATCGACGCCCCAGTCGTGAAGCTTGAGGGCGAGATTCCCGGCCGCGTGCGCGAGGTCGAAGCCGACGATGCAGCCCGCGGCGTGCCCAGCCTCGGTGATCGCCGCCATGTCGTAGGCTTGTCCGCTGTAGTAGTTCACACCGCCGAACATCACGGTCGCGACTTCGTCGCCGTGCTCTTCGAGCCACGCCACGACGTCCTCGGTGCGGATCAGCGCCTCGCCCTCGCGCGGCTCGAACTCGACGATCGCCTCGTCGGGATCGAAGCCGTGGAAGCGCGCCTGCGACGCGACGGCGTAGCGGTCGGACGGGAATGCGTTCGCCTCGATCAGGATCTTGAACCGTTCGGGCGTCGGCCGGTAGAAGCTCACCATCAGCAGATGCAGGTTGGTCGTGAGCGAGTTCATCACGACGACTTCTTCGGGCTTCGCTCCTACGACGTGGGCGAGCGGCTCGGCGAACATCTCGTGGTAGGGGTACCAGGGCCTCGGCCCTTCGAAGTGGCCTTCGACGCCGAGCTTCGCCCACGCGTCGAGCTCGAGCTCGACCGACTCCCGCACCGACTTCGGCTGCAGGCCGAGCGAGTTTCCGCAGAGGTAGACGAGCTCGGCGCCGTCGTCGCCGACCGGAAAATGGAACCGCTCCCGAAAGCCGGCGAGCGGGTCGTTTCGGTCCAGCTCGTCGGCGGTACTCATCGGCTCTTCGCTCGCTCGATGGCGGCCGCGATGTAGGATCGGAAGAGCGGATGCGCCGCGGTCGGGCGGCTCTTGAACTCGGGGTGGAACTGACAGCCGACGTACCACGGGTGATCGGGGAGCTCCAACATCTCGACCAGTTTGCCGTCGGGCGACACGCCGCTGATCAGCATCCCCCCTTCGGTCAGCTTCTCGCGGTACTCGTTGTTGAACTCGAGGCGATGTCGATGTCGCTCGCTGATCTCCTCGGCCCCGTAGATCTCACGCGCCTTCGATCCTTCGGCGAGGGCACACGGATAGGCCCCCAGGCGCATCGAGCCGCCCTTGTCGACCTTCGCGGACTGGTCCGCCATGTAGGCGATGACGGGGTGCTTCGCCTGCTCATTGAACTCGACGGAGTTCGCTCCCTCGAGCTTGCAGACGTTGCGGGCATATTCGATCGCCATCAACTGCATCCCGAGGCAGATGCCGAAGTAGGGGATTCCGTTCTCCCGCGCGTATCGGATCGCGAGGATCTTACCCTCGATGCCGCGCTCCCCGAAGCCGCCGGGGACGAGGACGCCGTCGACGCCGTCGAGCTCCTTTTCGAAGGTCGAGCCGTCGAGCTCTTCGGAGTCGACGAAGCGGAGCTTCACGCGGGCGTTGTTGGCGATCCCGCCGTGAAGCAGCGCTTCGTTGAGCGACTTGTAGGAGTCGGTGAGGTCGACGTACTTGCCGACGACGGCGATCTCGACCTCGTGTCGCGGCTCCTTGATGCGTTCGACGATTCGTTTCCAGTCCTGCAGATCCGAGGCTCGCGACCAGATGTTGAGCTTCTCCGAGAGGATCTGGTCGGCGCCCTGCTGCCACATCAAGAGCGGAACCTCGTAGATCGTCTCGGCGTCTCGCGCGGTGATGACACTGTCGGCGGCGACGTTGCAGAAGAGCGCGATCTTCTTCTTCGTCTCCTCGTCGATCTCCTGCTCGGCGCGGCAGACGAGGATGTCGGGTTGGATGCCGATCTCGCGCAGCGCCTTCACGCTGTGCTGGGTCGGCTTCGTCTTCAGCTCGCCGGCGACGTTGATGTAGGGGACTAGGGTCACGTGGATGTTGACCGCATTCTGGGTCCCGAGCTCCAACCTCAACTGCCGGATCGCCTCGAGGAACGGGAGGCTCTCGATGTCGCCGACGGTGCCGCCGATCTCGATGAAGGCGATGTCGACGTTCTTGGTCGCCTCGAGGACCCGACCTTTGATCTCGTCGGTGATGTGGGGGATCACCTGGACGGTCTTTCCGAGGTACTCGCCGCGCCGCTCCTTGGAGATGACGGTGTCGTAGATCTGTCCGGTCGTGAAGTTGTTGTGCGACGACATGCGAGCGGAAGTGAACCGCTCGTAGTGCCCCAGGTCGAGGTCGGTCTCGGCCCCGTCGTCGGTGACGAAGACCTCTCCATGCTGAAACGGGCTCATCGTGCCCGGATCGACGTTGATGTACGGATCGAGCTTCATGAAAGTGACGCGCAGACCGCGGTTCTCCATGAGCGCCCCCAGCGCAGCAGCAGTGAGCCCCTTGCCGAGGCTCGAGATCACTCCCCCCGTGATGAACACGTATTTCGTCTGGTTGATCCGCATCGTCCGTTCCGACCGGCTATCGCCGGAAAGCAAAAAAACGAGGGCCATGCCACCACTTCCGGGGGAGGCCGTCCCATCGTCAGCAATCTGTCTGTGAATTCGCGTCCAAAGCCCGCGAGCACGGGAGCGCACGTTATAGGGTGGGCTTGCCGTTGGCAAGACCGCGCTTCGCGCGGTGGGGGACCGCGCTTCGCGCGGTGGGGGACCGGCCTTCGGCCGGTGGTGGACCGCGCTT
>CAYPJU010000087.1:0-25191 GCA_964411125.1 uncultured Bradymonadales bacterium
ACCGCTAACCGCTAACCGCTAACCGCTAACCGCTAACCGCTAACCGCTAACCGCGGGTGCCCCTGCAGCCCCTATTCGAGGTGCCCGTTTAAGCGGGCGTGCCGCGCAAGGCGCGGCTGTAGCGCCGGGTGTTAGCCCGGGGTTGGATGACCGGCGAGGCGAATGATCGCGATCAATACGAGGGGGCCGGCGACGAGGGCGGCGAGAACCGGGAGGCCGATGGCGACGCCCACGTATCCGAAGAGAGCGGCGACCGACATCGTCGTGACGGCGTAGGGCATCTGGGTGCGGACGTGGTCGACGTGATCGCAGGACGCGGAGAGGGAGCTCATGACGGTGGTGTCGGAGATCGGAGAGCAGTGGTCGCCGAAGATCGCGCCGTCGAGGACGGCGCCGCAGCAGAGAAGAAGAATGATCTCGGCGTTGGCGGCACCTTCGGTCATGTAGAACGCCAGCGGAACGACGGCGGGGAGGAGAATGCCCATCGTTCCCCACGACGTACCGGTCGCGAACGCCACGACGGCGGCGAGGAGGAACGTGATCACGGGGAGGAGCACCGGCGACAGAACGTCCTGCACCGCCGCGAGCAGGTAGATGCTGGTCCCGAGATCGTCGCAGACGGCGCGGATCGACCAGGCGAGGATGAGGATCGCGATCGCGAGCTTCATCGCGGGAATGGCGCCGAAGAACGCTTTCGCGGCTTCGGCGGGGGCGAGGAGGCGCTGGCCGATCGCGAGGCCGAGCGCGAGGACGCTCCCCGACAGCGCGGCGAAAAAGAGGACCTTGGCGCCGTCGGCGTTCGAGAACGCGTCGCGCCAGACCTCCCAGCTCGTCAGTCCGCCGGCCGCCTGTGACCAGCCAGCGAGGACGCCGGGCTCGAAGAGCGGTGGGATCGACGCCTCGCCGGCCGACCATCCCGACCAGTACATTCCAACGAAGGTGAGGACGAGGACGAGGCCGATTGGGCCGATGGCGTTGAACCATCGCTTCGGAATGTCGTCGGCGGGCGCCGAGGCGTTGAAGATCTCGCTCGTCAGTGGATTGCTGCCCGGGCGAAGAACTTCGCCCGCCGCCGCGCGGCGCTCGGCGGTGAGCATCGGGCCGAAGTCACGCGACATGATCGCCGAGGCGAGGACGAAGACGATCGTGAAGAGGCAGTAGAAGCGGAGCGGGATGATGCTGAAGAAGATGTCGTAGCCGCTGCGATCGAGCGCCAACTGCTGCGCGAGCTCGCCGAACAGCCCGACCTCGTAGCCGACCCAGGTCGAGATGATCGCGATACCCGCGATCGGGGCGCTCATCGAGTCGACGAGGTAGGCGAGCTTCTCGCGCGACACCCCGCGCTCGTCGGTGACGGGGCGCATCGAAGTGCCGACGACGATCGTGTTTGCGTAGTCGTCGAAGAAGATGGCGAGGCCCATCAGCGCCGTCGTGATGCGGGCCGAGCGCGCGCTCTTCGTGAAGCGCCCGAAGAGGTCGAGCACACCCGCGATCCCGCCCATCCGGTTCACGACCTGAACCATCCCGACGAGCATCAGGGTGAACCCGAGGATGTAGAGGCTGAAGGAATCGGCGACGCTTCCCCAAACGTAGTCTTTCGCGCCCGCCCACAGCCCCGTCAGCGGGTTGCCATGCACGATGCTGGCGCCGAGCCAGACCGCGGCGCCGAGGCCGAGGACCAGGCGGCGGAAGAAGAGCGCGATGAGGATCGCCAGCAGCGGTGGTAGAACCGCGTGCCAGGTGCCCTTGCGCTGCGACTGCTCGATCGACTTCGGCTCGCCGCCCGGCGGCACGACCTCCCACTTCGCGACGACGGCACTGCCAGCAGCTTCGATCGTACCGCGGACGAGCGTCTCTCCGTCCTCCACGACGTCGAACTCGCCCTGCCCTGCGGCGCGCTCGAAGGTCGGGATCAGCGCAGTGGGACCCTCGACGTCGAGCTTGATGCGCTTGGAGTCCCCCGCCGCACCTCGCATGTCGTCGGCGATCTTCCGCGCCACGACTTGCCCGGTCACCTCGTCGGTCGCGGCGTCGTCGGCCTGCACGAACGGCAGCAGAACCAGCGCGACGACGAGCGTGACGGCAAACGCGGCGATGCGCCGCGGGGTGAAGTCGTCGCGGAGTGTTCTCTCGTTGTCGGACATGGAGGGCGAACGGTAGCCCGCGGCGCAGAGGGCGTCGAGCGCAAAGCGGCGGTCGTTGACGTGGCGGATGGGAGTCGGCCGGGACGGCCGCTCACCGAAACGCAGCGAACGGCATCGGTGCGCAGGCGTCCCACCCGGCGCAGGGTTTCGAGTCGGCCGGGACGGCCGCTCACCGAGACACGGCGGACGACATTGGTGCGCGGGCGTCCCGCCAGGCGCAAGACGGTCATCGGTGCGCGGGCGTCCCGCGCGGCGCGAGCGTGGCGATGTTCGCCCGGTGTCAGTCCACCCCGGGGTTGGTCCACCCGCACTGCAAGTTGATCTCGCGCGGCAGGCGCTGGAGGTGCCGGCCTCAGGCGGCCGCCACGACGCTCAGGGCTCTGGGTTGGTCCACCCACAGTTCATGTTGATTTGTCGGTACGCGTTCGAGCCGCCGCAACTCCATCCGTCGATGATCACGGTGAAGGAGTCGACTTCTACCCCGTTGACTTCACAGGAACAGTAGAGCTCGTCGTAGTACGAGTCGTAGGAGCAATCCGCGTAGTATTCTTTCCCGTCGTCGCAGTCCTGCCACCGGAAGTTGCAGCTCGATTCGTAGGCATCGTAGCAATACTGGTGGTCGACACATTCGCCGGCGACGCACTCCTGGGTGGCGCGGCAGTCGGCGACGGTGGCGCACTGGTCTTCGGCCGGGATGCTGAGGCAAAGCCCCTGCGTGCATCGCTTGCCGGACTCGCATGCTCCGTTGTCACAACGGTCGTAACAAGCCTCGACACCGTCGACGATCGCGCGCTGTTGGTCCTCGGTACAGCCGTCGCCACCCGTGTTGCCGTTGTTGGAGACCACACCGTTGTTGGCGGGCTGCCCGTTGTTCGCCGTCTGGCCGTTGGTCGCTGGATCGCCGTTATTCGTGGGCTCCCCGTTGTTGCGATCGATGACGATGCCCCCGTTGTTGGCGTCGCCGTTGTTCGAATCGTTGTTCTCTTTCTTCGGCGAGGAGCTAGGTCCGCACGCAACGGCGGTCAGGCCGAGGGCGATGATTGACGCGACGATCCGGTTCATGACGATTCCTCGTTCTCTTCCATCGTGTTCGGAGCCGACGGGTAATAGCGGTTCACGGTTCGGATTGCAAAAAGGAGAAGCGGGAAACGAGCGCTCGGCTCAATGGATGCAGGCCTGCGGGCAGGTCCGCTCCAAATTTTTCTGAAACCGGAGGGCGTCCCCGAACAACTCCACCCCGAAGACGCCATCGGCCTCGAAGGGCCAGGCTTCGTCTTCGTCACACAGGTCCTCGATCGTCCACGTTTCGTCGCGGAAGGTGCCCTGCATGTAGAACGGGCGAATCTCGTCGCGGCACCAGTTGCGGCGCATCTGGCGGATCTGCGGCGGGCTCCAGAGCTGGTCGAGGACGATCCCCTCGTACTCCTCGATTCGACCGGGTTCGCCGAACCAGACCTCGTGGACGCGGACGTAATCCTCGGTGAGGCGCGCCGATTCGGGGACGATGTAGTGATTCCAGCAGCCGCGGTCGATGCGCAGGTTCGAGAGCATCGCGGCGGCGTGCTGGTACTGCACGCCGAGGTAGGGCGTGAAGCAGTTCAGGACGAAGAGGGCGACGATGACGGCGCCGGGCGCGACGGTGGGAAGTAACGTCGTGACGCCGGGCTCGCGGCTGCGGTGGAAGAGGCCGACCGTCGGCGTCGCCGCGACGACCCAGGCGAGCGCGAACCAGAGCATCCACTCGCGCGGGAGCATCCATTCGTTGATGCTGCCGTTGGCCGCGACGCTCGCGACGGTAGCGACGATGCTGACTGCAAGCAGCGGCTTCCAGCGCGCTCGTAGCACGGCGACGAGCTGTTCGCGCTCTTCGTCGGTGAGGAACGCGGCGTGGCCGGCGGCCATCACGAAGACGAACGCCGGGGCCATCGTGAGCGTCAGCGGGATGTGGAAGACGACGGTGACGATGCGAGCGGCGTGTCGCAGCCTCACGACGTACAACAGCGGAATGGCGACCTCGAAGCCGAGCGCCACGAAGGGGTGAAGCGGCTCGAGCGCGGCGAACCACCCCGGTTCGAGCCGGTAGTACTGGTACAGCTCGTCCATCCCGTAGTTCGCACAACTGTAGCGCGGGTCGAGGAACTGCTCGTTCAGCTTGTGAAAGACGGCCATGCAGTACGTGACGATCGTCAGTCCGCGGACCGTCCACAAAAATGAATCGACGCGCACCTTCGTGTCATCTCTACACGTAAATAGCGCCCCGGCGACGCTGACGCCGAGGAGAAACACGGACTGCGTGAGCTGATCGCGCAGGAAGAGGAGCGGAATGAGGAGCCCGAGAGCCGAGAAGAGCCACCCGATGGCGCCGCCCGTGGTGAGCAGAAAGACGAGCCCGAAGACGTACAGCGCGTTGGCTGGATACCAATCGGGCTGGGCGGCGTCGGCGAGGAGGAGGTGGCTGACGGAGCCGAGGAGGAAGCCCCAGACGACCCATCGGAACCTGCGATCGTCGGGCCCGCGCAGGAGCTCGTGGACGACGCCGGAGGGTCGAAGAATCCCGGTTTCGAGGTTGTCGTCCGTCGCGCTCATGCCTTATAACGCCGCTCAGCTCCACGCATGGCTCGCATCCCGAGGAGGTCTGTCGTGTTAGCGCTCAAGAAAGCCCTCAGATCGTCGATTGGTAAGAAGTACGTGATGGGCATCACGGGCCTCGCGCTCGTGGGGTTCATGGTCACGCACCTCGCCGGGAACCTGGCACTCTACTTTCCCGGCACCGATGCCTTCAATGCCTACACCGCCGGTCTGCACGCGTGGGGGCCTTTGCTCCTCGTAGCCGAGATCGGGCTGGGGCTCCTGTTCCTGGTCCACGCGGTGATGGCGATCTGGATCCAGGCGGACAAGAAGAAGGCGCGTCCGGGCGACTATTACGCCGGGCTGAAGACGAAGGGGGGACCGAGCAAGATGTCGGTCTTCTCGCGCAACATGATCATCAGCGGCGGCGTGCTTCTGATCTTCCTGGTCATCCACGTGTGGCAGTTCCGGTTCGGCCCCGGGATCGAGTCGGGCTACTTCACGATGCTCGACGGCAAAGAGTCGCGCGACCTCTACCGGCTGGTGGACGAAACGTTCTCCGACCCGATCTGGGTCGGGTTTTACACGATCGTGATCCTGTTCTTCTTCGCGCACGTGCGCCACGGGTTCTGGAGCGCGCTTCAATCGCTCGGCGCGATGCGCAAGTCGTGGACGCCCGTCATCTACGGACTCGGCCTTCTGGTCGCCCTGATTTTCCTCGCCGGTTTCGCGTTCATTCCGGTCTACATGTACCTCGACATTGGAGTGAATTGAGATGTTGGACTCCGGAACCCCCAGCGGCCCCATCGAAGAGAAGTGGGACAACTACAAGGCGTCGATGAAGCTCGTGAGCCCCGCGAACAAGCGGAAGCGCACGGTCATCGTCGTCGGCACCGGCCTGGCCGGGGCGTCCGCAGCGGCGACGCTCGGCGAGCTCGGTTACAACGTGAAGGCGTTGACGATCCTCGACTCCCCGCGTCGGTCGCACTCGATCGCGGCGCAGGGCGGAATCAACGCGACGAAGAACTACCCGTACGACGGCGACTCGGTCTGGCGTCTGTTCTACGACACGGTGAAAGGCGGGGACTACCGTTCGCGCGAATCGAACGTCTACCGACTGGCGCAGTTGTCGGCGAACATCATCGACCAGGCGGTCGCGCAGGGTGTTCCGTTCGCGCGCGAATACGGCGGCGAGCTGGCGAACCGCTCGTTCGGCGGCGCGCAGGTTTCGCGAACGTTCTACGCACGCGGTCAGACGGGCCAGCAGTTGCTGCTGGGTGCCTATGGCGCGCTGATGCGTCAGGTGGACGAAGGGAGCGTCGAGCTGCTGCCGCGGCGCGAGATGCTCGACCTCGTCGTCGCCGACGGCAAGGCGCGTGGGATCATCTGTCGCAATCTGGTGACCGGCGAGCTGGAGTCGCACGCCGGCGACGCAGTGCTGTTGTGCACCGGCGGGTACGGCCGCGTCTACTTCCTGTCGACGAACGCGTTCAACTCGAACGCGACGGCGGCGTGGCGCTGCCACAAACGCGGCGCGATGTTCGCGAACCCCTGCTACGTGCAGATCCATCCGACGTGCATCCCGCAGTCGGGCGACTACCAGTCGAAGCTGACGCTGATGTCGGAGTCGCTGCGGAACGACGGGCGCGTCTGGGTCCCGCGCAGCGAAGCGGACGCGAAGGCGATCCGCGAAGGGAAGAAGCGAGCGCGCGACATCGCCGACAAGGACCGCTTCTACTACCTGGAAGAGCGCTACCCGGCGTTCGGCAACCTCGTGCCGCGCGACGTCGCGTCGCGTAACGCGAAGGCGGTCTGCGACGACGGCCTCGGGGTCAACAATACGGGGCGTGCGGTCTTCCTCGACTTCTCGCGCGCCATCAAGGAACAGGGACGCGAGAAGATCGCGGACAAGTACGGCAACCTGTTCGACATGTACAAGAAGATCCGCGGCGACGACCCGTACGAGACGCCGATGACGATCTACCCCGCCGTGCACTACACGATGGGCGGTCTGTGGGTCGACTACAGCCTGATGACGAACATCCCGGGGCTCTTCGCGCTCGGCGAAGCGAACTTCTCGGACCACGGCGCGAACCGCCTCGGGGCTTCGGCGCTGATGCAGGGACTCGCGGACGGGTACTTCGTGATCCCGCACACGCTCGGCAACTACATCGCGTCGCAGGACCCGAAGCCGATCGACGTGGATCACGCCTCGTTCGCCGAGACCCGCAAGGACGTCGAGGAGAGCCTCGCGAAGCTCGTCTCGCTCGGGAAGGAGAACCTGGGCAAGAGCGGCGAGGAGAACACCGTCATCGGTATCTACCGCGAGCTCGGAAACCTCATGTACGACTACGTCGGCATGGCCCGAAACCGCGAGGGCCTGAAGAAGGCGATGACCGAGATCGCGGCCCTGCGGGAGCGCTTCTGGAACGAATGCGCGATCCCGACGGAGGGCGATTTCAACAAGTACCTCGAGGTGGCGGGCCGTCTGGCCGATTTCCTGGAGCTCGCCGAGCTGATGGCGCGCGACGCGCTGGAGCGCGAGGAGTCGGCGGGTGGTCACTTCCGCGAGGAGTACCAGACGCCCGAAGGCGAGGCGAAGCGCAACGACGAGGACTTCACGTACGTCGCGGCGTGGGAGTGGAAGGGAGCGAACACGCCGCACGAGCTTCACAAGGAAGACCTCGTGTTCGAGAACGTGAAGCTTGTCCAACGCAGTTACAAGTAGTCGAGCGAGACGATGTCAGACCGTACATACCATCTGAAGATCTGGCGCCAGGACGGGCCCGAGACGAAAGGCAGATTCGAGGAGCATTCGGTGACGATCACCGAGCATGCGTCGTTCCTCGAGATGCTCGACCTGCTCAACGAGCAGTTGATCGCGGCGGGCGAGCGCCCGGTCGAGTTCGACAGCGACTGCCGCGAAGGGATCTGCGGCTCGTGTGGCTGTGTCCTGAACGGACGGGCGCACGGCCCCGACGTCGGCACCGCCGTCTGTCAGCTTCACATGCGCAGTTTCACGGACGGCGCGAAGATCACGGTCGAGCCGTGGGCTTCGAAGGCGTTTCCCGTCATCAAGGACCTCGTGGTCGACCGCAGCGCGTTCGACCGCATCCAGGCTGCCGGCGGGTACGTGTCGGTCGACACCGGCCCTAAGCCGGACGCCAACTCGATCAAGATCGGCAAGGAACGCAGCGACCTCGCGTTCGACGCCGCGACCTGCATCGGGTGTGGTGCATGCGTCGCCGCGTGCCCGAACGGCTCCGCCTCGCTCTTCACGGGCGCCCGCATCTCGCACTTCGCGATCATGCCGCAGGGGGAGCCCGAGCGCGGACGCCGCGTCAAGCGGATGGTCGACCAGATGGACGACGAAGGGTTCGGACCGTGCTCGAACATCGGCGAGTGCGAAGCGGCGTGCCCCAAAGAGATTCCCATCGAGGTGATCGCGCGGATGAAGCGTGAGTACCTCCTGGCCACGATCGGAGTGATTTGAACGGAGTCCACGCGCCGAAGCCCGCGCCTGGAGCAAGTTCACGAATTCCCACGATCGCGGCTTGCGCCGCGGCGAGCCTCACCGTGTTTCTCGGGGACCTCCTGAGCTTCGCGTTCGAGGCTCCTCACATCGACTTCGGAAGCAACTCTCCAACGGCCTACCTGGTCGCGATGTTCGCGATCCCGGTCATTCTCTGCGGGGCGCATGGGATCGTCGCGCTCGGGCTGCTGCGGCTGGTGGAGCGCGTGCGACCGAGCGCGGTAATCCCCCTCGCAATCGCGGCTGCGGCGGCAATCGGCGGGCTCTGGCAGGAGACGCTGATGCGTGGGGACGGCATTCGAAGCCTCGAATACTTCGAAATGTTGCAGCTCGCCGGCTGGCTTTTGGTTCCGATGGCGACCGCGGGGTTCGTAGCTACGCTGGCGGTGGACCACCGAACTCGGCCCGTGGTTCGCCGCACTCTCGCGGCGGTCGTGGCAGTCGCCCTCCTCGTTGCGCCGCACATCCTCTATCCGCTCAACTACAGAGACTTCCACGCTTACAACTCGCTCCTCGCGGTCGCTCTCTTCACGTGGGCAGCGACACCTTCCCTGCGCGGGCGGCGCTCGACGGTGACATGCTGGGCGTTACTGGCCGCAGGCTTGCTCCTCCCATTTACGGTGGGCAATTGGGAGATCGCACAGCGATACGTTCAGCGCCACGCGGACGGCGCCGGCGCGCTGCTGAAACTTCCCACCGCACAGTGGGCGGCGTACGAGCCGGAGTCGCTGTTGCGCCCCGATCGCAATTTCACTGCCGAGGAGGTGGAGGAGTTTCGCGCCGAGCTCGCCCGAGGAGACTACGGCGACAGGCGGGGGAAGAACGTCATCGTCGTCGTGCTGGAGTCGACCCGTGCCGATGCGTGGAACGATCCGACGGTCGCACCGAAGTTTCACGAGTGGCGAAAGAACGGGCTCTATTTTCCGCGGGCCGTCGCGCAGTACCCGGCGACGCCGCTGGCCTACGGGGCGATGTTCACGTCGCACCCGCCTTCGGTGCTGGTGCAGACGTCGGCGTGGGCGCGCACCCGGCTCTTCGGGTCGATCGCCGACGAGTTCGACCACTTCGTGCTGTCGCGGCCAGACAACCACTGGTTCGAGCAGTCTGTGATCACCGACTTCTTCTTGCCGGCCGAAGCCGAAGTGTCGACCCACCGGCATGCGTATTACGGGATGAAGAACCTTCGGACCGGAATCCAGGCTCGCGATGCGAACGAGCCGTTCTTCGCGTGGGTACACCTGTACGAGCCGCACCAACCGTGGACCCGCCGCGAGCGATTCACCAGCGGGGAGGACCGACTGTCGCGCTACCTCTCCGAGGTCTCGGTCCTCGACGACGAGCTCGGCAACTTCATGAAGTGGTTTTACGAGCAACCGTTCGCGGAGGAGACACTCGTGGTCGTGATCGCGGACCACGGCGAGGGGGTCGAAGACGTCGTCGACGGCCGACCGTTCCGTGGGCATCACGTGCACGTCCGGAACTTCCTGTCGCACATCCCCGCTTACTTTTCGGGGCCGGGGATCCCGGAGGGGGCCGTGGCGACTGGCTACACGTTCCAACAGCTCGACGTGATGCCGACGATCTTCGACTTCCTCGGGGTGCCGCTCCCGCCCGAAGCGCTTGCGCAAGGAACGTCGCTCTACCGCTTGATGGCCGAGGAGCCGACGCGGCCCCTGGTGACGGAGGCGTTCAGCATCCGCGGTAAGCAGTTCTTCCAGTTCGTCGGTCGAGCTCGCGCGGGGAAGACGACGGATGCGCGGGAGGAGTTTCGCGACGTCACGACGTCGGGGAGATACTCGCCGAAGATCGGTCTTCAGATGGGGGACACCAAGATCATTCGGGAGATGCTGCTGACGCGCACGTGGGTCTACGACGTCGCCGCGGACCCGCGGGAGACGAACGACCTCGCGGCGCGCGATCCGGAGCGGACGGCTCGGATGGAGGAGGAGCTGAGGCACTGGAAAAAGCGGCAGTCGTGGGTCGTGCAGGAACTGGAATCGCAGCGATGAAACGCGCACGGGAAGTCGCTACCATCCGCGCAACGAACGTCGAATCGGGGAGCCAGACATTTTCGAAGAGTTCACAGACAGGGTGACGCAGGCTGGCCACGCGGCGCTCGGCGCGGGGCTGCTGGTGACGTGGTCGGAGCGCGTGATGTCGTACTTCGTCCCTGGGATGGGGCGCCTCGACGCGGCTGCCTTCGTGACGTTCTGGGGCTTCAACGCCATCGCCGCCCTGCTCTTCGGGCTCCTCGCACAGGCGACGCGGTCCCGCGAGAAGGAACCGGCGACGGCGCGTCGTGCCGTCGGCGCGGCGACGTTCGCATTCCTCATGGCGCTGGCCGCCGGGCCGCTCGGCATGGAGCTCGCCGCCGGCGACTGGATCTCGCAGCAGAGCTGGGTGTGGGCGGTCTACGCTGTTCCCGCGCTGGGGGCGTTCGGCATCGCGGCGACCGCGTGGTGGTTCGGCTTCGGCATCGGTGGGAGGACGGCCGTGCGACGCTGGGTCCCGGCCGTGCTCCTTACGGTCGGGGGCATTGCGACGGTCGTCGTCGACCACCTCGTTCTGGCTGGCACATACCCCGAGATTCACCTGTTTCTCTGGGGCGCAGCGGTCGTCCTCTGCACGCTCGGCCTCGTGCGAGCCGCAGGCTTTCTTCCCCGCAAGTTGGTCACGGCCGTCGGGGTGCTCGGACTGCTCTTCTCCGTGGCGGGCGCCGTCGCGTGGTGGAACGCGTCGATGCCCGTCCGCGCGGCTTACACCCTGGGCGCTCCGATGGCGAACAACCTCGCGCAGCGCACGATGGCCGCGGTAGAAAACGAGTTCGTCACGCGCGTCCTCGACGGCCTCGATCCCACGGCCGGCAGTTTCGTCGCCCCCGCGTTCGATCCCCCGGGCGCCCCGCCGAAGAACGTCGTCTTCGTCACCGTCGACACGCTGCGCGCCGACGCGCTCGACCCATCGAAGAACGTGCACGAGCCGAAGTACTTGGACGCGAACTCGACCCCGTTTCTGGACGAATTCGCGAAGCGGTCGGTCATCGCCCGCAGCGCGTACGCGCAATCGAGCGCGACGAAACGGTCGATGCCGACGATGTTCCGTTCGTTGGAAGCGCACGAGAACGTCTACGACCTCGGCGAGCCGCTGGGGACAGCGATGGCCCGAACGGGGCGTGAGACGGGCGCGGTGGTGAACAACCTCTTCCTCGAGCCGCGTCGCAAGGCGACGCAGAGCCTCCTGTGGGGATTCGACGTCGTCTCGGTCCACGAGAAGAAGGACCAGCGCGATATCGTAGACCAGGTGCGGGGACAGCTCGATGCGTTCGGCGACCAGCCGTTCTTCCTCTGGGTGCACTTCTACTGCATGCACATCCCCGGCTACGACGATAGCGGGATGCTGCCTGAGAACGGTAACCACGAGGTCGCTTACCGGGCATCGCTGAAGTGGCTGGACGCGCGGATGAAGGAACTGGTGGGTGAGCTGGAAGGCCGGGGACTGATGGACGAGACGGTGCTCGTCCTGGCGGCCGATCACGGCGAGGGTCTCGGCGCGAACGGCCAGAAGGCGCACGGAGCGACGGTCTTCGAGGAGGAGATCCGGACCCCGCTCTACTTCTGGGTCCCGGGCGCGCCCCCGAGAGTGCTCGAACAGACGGTCGGCAACATCGACATCGTGCCGACTCTGTACGACCTGCTGGAGATCCCGCCCTCCCCCGTCCATCGAGGGCGTAGCCTCGCGCCGCAGATTTTCGGCGCGGAACTAGCGTCGGGCTCGTACTACTTCGAAGACATCGGCGGCGACATCCGGGGGGTGGTGCGGGGAGCTAACAAGCTGATCTACCAGCAGAAGAACGACGTCTTCCTGCGTTTCGACCTCGCGGAGGACCCAACCGAGGACCACAACGAGTTCGATCCCGACGGCGCGGTCGACATCGAACTGCTCGCCGACCTCCATCGCCACGCTCCCGAGCTGGCAAAAGGCGCAGGCGGTGCCGAGGACCGGATCGTCACGCTCCTCCGACGGGTCGACCCGGCTGCACCCGGCGAAGCGCTCGGGGTCCTCGTCGACCTCGCCCTCGCTGTCGACGCCAGAGACGCCGTCGATCCACTGGTGGCAATCTTCGCGGGCTCCCGCGACGATCGGGTGAAGCTGACGGTTCTCCGCGGACTATCGAAGCTCTCGCGCGGACGCGCGCAGGAGCTGGTGGAAGAGCATCTCGCTTCGCTCCCCCCGGCGCAGGAGGCGGAGTTCGTGCATGGGCTCGCCGACATCGACTTCGGCGAGGTCAGCCTATCGGGCGTGTCGCCACGCTTGCTCCGCGCAAACTCCGACGCGCTCTACTTCGCGTGGCTTCGCCTGTTCTCACGCTGGAACCGCCCCGCCGTCGTGCCTTTTCTGCTCGCGTTGAGAGGCCAGGAGGGATGGGAAGGTAGAAGCCCGGTGCTGCTGGAACGCTACGCCGAGCTCGCCGGCGATGCTCGTGGCAAGCTCGCGGAGCGAGTTCGGCTCGCCGAGGCCGTCCGTGGCCTGCTCTCTCATCGGAGCCCGCGCGTGCGCTCCGCTGCCGCAGAGGGGCTGACGGGGCTGCGCGACCCGAAATCGGTGCCCGCCCTGAAGCAGATGATGAAATCGGAGAACCTTCGCGACGTGCAGGCCGCGATGCACGCCCTCTCGGTGCTGGATCCGGAAGGGTCCGCCGAGCTGATCGTCGCGGCGGGGAGCGAGCCGATCTTGACGCTCGACACCATCAAGGCGCTGGAGCGAGCCGGGAGCACGAAGGCGCTCCCCTACCTCGAGAAGATCCGAAAGACGCACTACAACTGGATCATCCGACGGCACGCCAAAGAGGCGGTCGAGAAGATCGAGAAGCGCAACGCTCCGAAATCGAAGAAGAAAGAGAAGAAGTAAGGGGGAGGAGGTGCCGTTCAGGGCGGAGGCGGCGGGGGCTCGATGTTGGGCAACGGGTTGGCGCGCTCTCTCGGGTTCACCCATGACAGCAAAATCCCGAGCAGCTCCCGGGTACGTTCGGGACGTTCGTCGGTGAGGTTGTCGAGTTCACCGGGGTCCTCTTCGAGGTCGAAGAGTTTCACCCATGATTTCTTGCGGTTGTGAATCAGCTTGTCCCATCCGACGATCACGGTCTTCGCGTCGCGGTTGGCGTTGCCGCTGTTGCCCCGGTAGCGGTGCATCTCGGCGAAGACCGGGCGGTCTTTCTGGATCGTCCCTTCCATCACATACGGGAGGAGGTTGACGCCGTCCGTCTCGGCGAGATCGCCGCCGGTGGCGGAGAGGATCGTCGGGATCACGTCCACGACGGAGACCGGGAGGTCGGTGGTCCGCGCCTTCTGTCCCGGAACGCGGACGATCACCGGCACGCGGATCTGTTCTTCGAAGAGCGAGTGACCGTGGTAGCGGAATCCGTGCTCGCCGAACGCCTCGCCGTGATCGGAGACGAGCACGAAGATCGTTTCGTCCCAGAGCCCGCGCTCTTTCAGTCCGTCCACGAGCTCACCGACTCCGTCGTCCATGCGTTTGATCATCGGGCCGTAGGTGTCGGGCTTCGCCTTGCCGTCGTGAGGGTCGAAGAGGTGAATCCAGTGGAAGAACGGTTTTCCGTCCTTCGGTCGGGCGTCGAGTTGCTCGAAAGCCTGCTTCACCACGCGGGATGCGGGTCCGCCCGGGAAGTCGGTGTCGTAGCTGTCGTATCCGCGCTCGAACCCGAGCCCTTTCTTGAAGAAGGCATCGTTGCGCACGTAGGGCGTGCCGAGCGTGTAGTAGCCGGCCTTCTGCATCCTCTGGGAGATCGTCCCCTTCGGCGGGAAGACCGGGACCGTGGTGTATCCCCAGTCCTTGTGCAGTCGTTTGCGTTGCTGCTCGGTGAGCTTCGCCGGGTCGAACACCTTGCCGGCGCTCCAGATGAAGAGCTGCCATTCGATGTTCGCGCTGTAGCGACCGAGATGGAGCGCGGACATGCTCACGGCGGTGCGGTTGCCCGGGGAGTAGCCGCGTGGGAACCAGGACGCCTCCGCGATGATCTGGTCGAGGCGGGGCGTATTGCCCGCCTGCGGCACCCCCGGCCCGACCCAGTCGCTGCGGAGCGTATCGACCGAGAGCAGGACGACGTTGTAGCGAGGCAGGTCGTGTTCGAAGTCGAGGAAACGGTCGTAGTCGAGCTCCGGGTGGTCGGCCTGTTCCAGCCCCTGCCCGACGGGCGCCGCCTCGCGCAATCGCAGGGCGAGGCCCGAGGCGTGTGCGTCCGAGATCGATGCTCGCACGAACGGGTCCGCGGCGAGCGGACTGAAAAAGAGGAACGCGACAGAGGCGAGCGCCGCGACGGATACGCCGACGACGAAAGGCCAGTGACGCTCGGTGACCCGCGTCAGGCGCTCGAAGATGGAGACGAGCCCGACCGAGAGGGAGCCGAGGCCCACGAACATCATCCAGGTGTGCAAGCCCGGGTAGAGGCCCTCGTAGACATTCCGATCGGCCCACAGCAGTACGAGCCCGACAGCTACGGTTCCGAGCCGCAGGATCCACGCCGCGATCCGCTTACGACCCGCCTCGATCTCGACGCCCACGGCGTCGCCGACGCGGAACATCCAGCCGAGGGCGAGGCCGACGCCAGCCGCCCACGTGCCGTAGAAGACGCCGAGCCGCAGAAGCTCCGTCCCTTCGCGGACCGATTCGAGTGTGTTCTCGACGATGTGCGCTTCGCCGAAGTACGCGCTGATCTGAATGACGGAGAGGAAGAAGGGGACGTGGAGCCGTTCGGGGGCGTAGCGCCGGACGAGCCACGACGCGACGAGCCCGCCGACGAGCATGGTGAGGGAGAGGAGCAGGCCCACCCGGAGGTCGGGGTTTCGCGCGCAGAACCAGGCGCCCCACGCCGGACCGAAGCCCGTCGTCAGGACGGCGAGCGGCCAGAAGAGCCGGCTGGGGAGCGACCAGCGCTTGGTCAGCCAGGCCCCGAACCAGTCGGAGAGGAGGAGCGGCGTCGTCGACACCACGATCCCGGCGAGCAGGACGGGGAACGCGACGAACCTCGGCATCCCCACCGCGGTGAAGAAGACGAGGCCGGCGAACCACGCGAGGGTTACCGCGCGCATAGCATCACTGCTTCTTGAACCAGACCTTGCCCGTCGCGTCCATCGACACCACGTACTCGGTGTGCGTGTTCGGGTAGACCTCGAGCTGCAGCTCGCCGCGGCCGACCTCGGAGTCGAGGGTCACCTTGAGCGGCCCTTCGGGCTGCTCGAGTTTCTCTGCGGGACCCGTCCCGAAGGAGTTGGCGCCGACGTAGAGGTCGGGCCCTTCTGGATCGACGCGGATCGTGATCGTCCCCTTCTCGCGCTTCATCGGAGCGAGGAACGGGCGAAGCTCGAGCGTCGCGACGCCTTCGAGGTCGACGTAGTGCTTCGAGGGGCGAGAGTCCTTCTCGGTGAACTCGACCTCCAGGTGCTGATTGCGATCGTAGTTCTTGAAGGACTTGGTGGAACCAATCTGCTCGCCGTCGACCTTCACGATCGAGCCCTTGGGGACGGCGGAGAAGATGAGCTCGACGTAGTTCTTTCGGGACGAGTCCTTCTCGGGAAGCTTGGTCTGCACGAGGTTCTGCGACTTCTTCACGAGGCCGACGAGCCCGGCGTAGGAGAAGCGGTCCCCTTTTTCGATCTGGACGTGGTGGTCGAACTCGGTCGACAGCCCCTGGATGGTGGTGGGGGTCGTGCCGACCTGGACCCCGTCGACGAAGATGAGGGCACCGGTGGGTTCACTCATCACTTCGAGGTCGGCGACCGCTTCGGGGTCGGGTTCCTCGATCGGCTGCAACTGGACGGAGACGGGCGAGCCAGATGCCTCGCCGTCGACGAACTTCACGGCGGGGTAGTGATTTTCGGCATAGAACCGAACTTCATTGCGCTCCCCTTTGACGAGGGGGAGCTGTCCGCCGGGCTCGGCGATCCGCAACCCGTTGACGACCACGCCGGTGGGCGCCGGTGTAACTTCGAACGGGACGCTGACGCGTTCGGGCGGGTCGGGGATCTGAATCTCGAGGAGGGCCGGGTCGATGTTGGTTTTCTCGGCTTCCTCGGCCATCGTCGAGTCACTGGTGTCCCAGGAGACTGCGACGAGGACGACGATCCCGATGAGCGCCGCGATGATGCCGCCGACGACGAGGGCTTTGGTTCCCCCTCCCGTCTTGAACTCGGTGACGTCGTCGAACTCCCCGTAGTCCGCGGCCGGCGGAGGTTTCGGAGCAGCTTCCATCGCCGCGTGCGCGCGCGCCTCCTGGGAGGCTGCGGACGGCGGCGGACCTGCACCCCGCGGAGGCGCTGCGGGGACGGCCCCCGAGCGCGCTGCGGGCGGCGGTGCGGCAGCCGGCGTGGGCGCGGTCGCCACAGCGGGGGTGGGGGCAGCATCGCGCGACGGTTCGGCGGCTGGCGTCGGATCCGCGGCAGGGGCCGGGGCGATCTTCGGCTCGGTCGCGACCTGAACGGGCTCGGGCTCAGGCTCAGGGGCCGGGGCGTCCTGTGCCCGCAGAACCGCCATCGGGCCGGTCTCGACTTCGTGGTCGGCGACGGCGTCGGCAGGCGCGTCGACGGGATCGAGGGCGCCCATCGGCGCCGTGGTCTCGGGGACGACCGATGGGACGGAGTCGGCGACGAGATCTTCGGAGACGTCGGGGTCGGTGACGACCGTCGCCTCGGGATCGAAGTTGGGCTTCGGGGCCGGCTTCGCGGGTTCCGCATCCTCCTCGACTTCCGACGCTTCGGATGGCTTCTGGATGGCGAACGGGTCGGCGTTGTCGGACGGCACGCCGAGCGCATTGTCGAGGGCGAAGTCGAGGTCGTCCTCGTCCATCTCGGTGACGTCTTTCTTCTGCAACGCCTTGCGACGGGCCTCTTCGACCTCTGCCTCGGACCGCTCCGCCGCGACACCCGCGCCAGCTTCGGCCCGCAGGACTTCCTCTTCACTCACGTCGATCTCGGCGGTCGCGGTCAACTCCGCTGCCTTCTTGGACGAGTCCCCGAAGAGATTTCGGATGTAGCGCGCGATGTGGACGGGGCTCGTGCTCGCCTGGTTGTCGACGAGCCACTGCTCGATCTCGAGCTGCATCTCTTCGGCCGTGGCGTAGCGGCTGGCGGGGTCGCGTGCGAGCGCCTTGAGGACGATTCGCTCGAGCTCTGCGGGGTACCCTGCTTTCTGGGTCGAAGGCTTGGGTATCTTCGCGTAGAGGATCGCTTCGAGCGCGTCGTACTGGTTGTCGGCCTGGAAGAGCCGCGTCATCGTCGTGGTCTCGTACAGAATGATACCGAGCGCGAAGATGTCGGTGCGATGGGTGACGTCACCGCCCTCGATCTGCTCGGGGGCCATGTACGACCATTTCCCCTTTATCTGCCCTGCCTTGGTGTGACCGATGCGGTGCTCTGCCTTTGCGATGCCGAAGTCGCAGAGCTTCACGGCGCCGTCCCGGCTGAGCAAGATGTTCTGCGGCGAGACGTCACGGTGCACGATGTTCATCGGTTCGCCGGAATCGTCCGTCCGCGTGTGCGCATAGTGGAGCCCCGCCGCAACCTGCGAGACGATCGACGCCGCCAGCTCCAGCGGAAGCGGGTTGTCGACTTCGAAGCTCTTCTCGAGCACCGACCGCAGATCGTTGCCCTCGACGAGCTCCATCGCAATGTAGAGATGCTCGTTGACGACCCCCAGGTCGTAGACCTGCACGATGTTCGGATGGTTGAGCGATGCGGCGATGCGCCCTTCGTCGAGGAACATGTCGACGACGTCCTGCTCCTCGGAGAGGTGCTGGAACATGCGCTTGATCGCGACTTCTTTGGAGAAGCCGCCAATGTCGCCTTCCTGGCGGGCACGGAAGACTTCCGCCATGCCGCCGTCGGCAATTTTGTCGACGAGTTGGTATTTGCCGAAAATGTCGCCCATGCAGACCGTACGCGCGAAAGACAGTCATTGAATGGCCGAACGTTAGCACGAACGATGGCGTACGGGAAAGAAACCGTGCGCTCCACACCGTCCGCGCTGTGCGCTGTGCGCTGCGTTCTGCCCACCGGGGTGCAGCGGCTTCCAGCGGCGAACTGGGGTGCAGCGGCTTCCAGCCGCCATCGGTCGTGGGCGAAAGCTATCTGCCGGCGCGTACGCCCTCGGCGTGCAATGCGAAGTCCAAAAACTCGAGCCCTTTGGGCGCATCTTCGGCTCCGATCGGCCGCGACGACACGACCAGCGACACGTCGCCGCCGCCCGCTCCGGAGGGCTTGGCGGCAGCCCCGATACCCGTCGCCCACTCCGCGAGCCATCGGTGCGCGGGAGTGCGGATTGGAACACCGGCGGTTTGACCCAGGCGCTCGAGAAGCTCGTCCCACGCGCGAACATGCTCGACGAAGTTCGGCGCGGAGAAGTTGCCCGCCACTGCGACGGCGAGCGCGGCCATCTCCTCGAGAACCGGTCCCGTCGGCGCCTGCCGAACAGCGTCCACGAAACTGCGAGTGTTGGCGGCGGCGCCCATCCACACCGCCGTGATGTGGAGGTCGTCGGGCCAGACCAGCGGCGCGGGGGTCTCGCCCCGGCAGTATCGGATCGTGCCGCCCCAGGTCGACGCCGCGACGTCGCCGCCGCTTCCGCGTCCCCCCTGGAACGCTCGATGAGCACGGTCTGCGGCCGGGCCGACGACGGCAGGGTCGTCCGAACCGAGAACGGCCGCGCAGAGGGCGACGCACGACGCGGCGCTCGAGCCGAGGCCGAGCTTGAGACGCTCCTCGCCCTCCCCCTCCATGAGCGCAGTGACGTCGACCTGCCATCCGTCGGTCGTCGCGCCGGTCTCGGCGGCGACGGCACGCGGAAGACCTTCGTCGGCGTCGACGCCGACGACGCGGTACGGGTCATCGGTCGGGGACGCGGTGACCCTCCGGTCGACCGCGGTGATGATCGCGGGAGCGCCGCGCAGCACCGCATACTCCCCGAACAGGAAGAGTTTTCCGGGCGCGCTGTAGGACCTTCGCGGCGTCATTCGGCTACTTCGTCGACCTCGGCGGCCCCGCCGATGCTCGACAGGATCACCCCGTTCGATACGCCTTCGCCGAGCGCCTCGACACCGGGCACCGCGTCGGCCGGGCAGAAGACCTTGACGTGCGGGCCGGCATCGATGGTGAAGAACGCTGGCAGTCCGCTGCTGCGGGCCTCTCGCACGCGATGGATGAGTTCGACCGTGGCGCCGTTCCAGTACAAGACCCCGGGGTCGGCGGCGAGCGCGCTCGCGTGCATCCGCAGGCAGCTTCGCTCGGCGACGGTCGCGAGCCTCTCGAGGTCTCGCGCCAGGACCGCCTGTTTCGCGGCCTCGATGTCGGCGGGGACCGAGTCGACCCACGCGTCGAAGTAGTTCGACGTCGCGACGGTGTGGTTCATGCCGTCGGTGGACCCGACCTTCTTGGACCCCTCGGCGGTCAGGAACACCACGCAGCGCAGGTCCCAGTGACCGGCCTCGGCGACCCGAACGGCGTAGGCGTCGTCGGTCGGGACGACCTCGACCCAACCGCCGTGCAGGCTGCGCGCCGCGGATCCCGAGCCTCGCCGCGCGAGGCGCGTCAGTTCACGCTCGTCGAGCTCGAGCCCGAGCGCGCGCGTCGCCGCGAGCGTCAGCGCAGCAAAACCCGATGCCGAGCTCGCGAGCCCCGCCGCGGTGGGAAAGTCGTTCGAGGTTTCGACGTGCAGAGCGGTGCGACGATCAGCGCGATCGCGCAACAGGTCGAGAAATCGAGAGAGCCGGCCGGAGGTATCCTCCTCGCCGTCGAGCGTCACACGATCGGCGTCCCCTTCGATCGGCTCGACCGACGTGGTCGTCGTGAGGTCGCCGAGCGTCGCGGAGAAGCTGCCCGCCGCGGGGAGGTTGGCGCCGTGATCGCGCTTTCCCCAGTACTTCACCAGCGCGATGTTCGAGTGCGCGGTCGCGACGTGCTTCACGAGTCTTTGTCTTGGTCGAACGGGACGGGTTCACCGACCGGATCGATCCCGAAGGCGAGGTCGGCCTCGCGCTGATCTTCCAACAGGGCCGCCGCCTTGTCCGGCAGTTGATCGAACTGCCGTTCGAGCCCGCGCACGATGTGCAGCAGGCCTCGCCCCTCCGGGAGGTCGGGGTCTTCGCCGTAGAGGAGGACGTAACGGGCGGTGTTGAGCTGGCGGATGTACTGCCCCTTCACGTCGCGCAGCGAATTGAGCGTGTACTCCATGAGGCCCCCGACAGCGAGCGAGCCGAGGAAACCAGCTCCGATCCCTGCTGCGCCGGCCCACGAGGTCCCTTCGACACCGCCGAGCCCACCGAGGGTGCTGCCGAACCCCGAGTCGTCGTCCCCTTCCCCGACACCGCCGAGCAGCACGAATCCGAGGGTCGCCGGTACGCCGAGCTTGATCCCGCTACGGATGCCCTGTGCGAGGAGCGGGTCGTGCGAGACCTCTTTCTCCATCAGGCGTGCGAGCCGACCACGAAACGCGTCGACCTCCTCGCGGGTCTTCTCGTAGTTCTGCGCCACTTCCTCGGCGACGCGATCCCACATCACCTCTTCGAACTCCTTGAAGAGCCGGCCGAGCAGCGCCTCGAGCTCGGCGGGGCTGACGACCTCGCGCTCGAAGACTCGGGTGAGATGATCGTTGGTGTAGGTCGTCGTCTCGAAACCGGGTCCACCGACCGCCTTCGAGAACCCGGACGCGAGATTCCGAACGCCGACGACGACGTCGGCCATGCCGGTGCGTGGGCTGACGCTTCGCGTCATGACCCGCCGGAAGTTCTTCAGATGACGATCGACGAAGCCCGGCACGCGACCGATCGCCTCGTCGAAGAAAGTGTTGATCTGGGTCTCGAAGCGCTCTTCCCAGGCGCTCGCGTTGTTCGTCTCCGCCCCAATGTCGGTGGCGTCGCTCATTCGGTTCTCCGGTGTGGAGGGAGTCGACTCTGCAGAAAGGCTTCCAGGCGGCCGAAAGCCTCCCCCAAAATACCCTCATCGACGGTGTACGCAAGGCGCAGAAACCCCTCGCCTCCTTTGCCGAATCCGGACCCCGGGATCGTGACGACGTCGATCTCGTCGAGGATCGCGTTGGCGAGGTCGAGGTCCGTCTCGCCCGCGCGCAGGAACGGGCGCATGTCGACGAAGAGGTAGAAGGCTCCATCGGCCACCGGCTGGGTCGTACCCCAGCGCTCGATCGACTCGAGCGCCAGCGCGCGTCGCTTCCCGATCGAGGCGCGGACCCGCTCCACCGACGTATCGTGCTCGCCGAGCATCGCGATCGCGGCGCGCTGCGACGGCGTCGGTGCGCAGGTGACGAGGTGTTGGTGCAGCGGGACGAGACCGTCGACGACGTCGGCGGGCCCCGCGAGCCAGCCGACCCGCAACCCCATCGCCGAATGCGATTTCGAGAGGCCCGACACGACGACGCCGCGCGCGCCGCACGAAGCGGCCGAGACGTGAGAGAGCGCGGGGACGGAACCCGTCGCCACGGTGCTCCAGACGAAGTCTTCGTAAATTTCGTCCGAGATCCAGACCGCGCCGCGCTCCTCGGCGAGCTCCACGACTGCGCGCAGATCCGCGGGTTTCGCCACCGCTCCAGTCGGGTTGGAAGGCGTGTTGATCACGATCGCGACGGTCTCGTCCGTCCACGCTTCGTCGATGGCGGTAGCGTCGAGGGCCCAGCGCTCGCCGAGTCGGTAGGGGACCGGCCGCGCACCTGCCAGGCGAACGAGGTTCGGGTAGGCGGGGAAGCCGGGGTCGGGGACCAGCACGTCGCCCCCTTCGACGAGGCCGAGCATCGCGACGGCGAGGGCCTCCTGTACCCCCGCGGTGACGATGACGCCGCGGCCGGGGTAGCGGGCGCCGACGGCGTCGACGAGCTCCGGGAGACCACGGTTCGGTGTGTAGGGGGTGTGCGAAGTCTCGGCGAGGGCACGCGTGGCGGCCTCCGACACGGGCAGATCGGGCTGGCCGAGCCCGAGATGCAGGCTCGTCGGCCGGGCGCGATTCGTGATCTGTCGAATGAGCGTGGGCCGGATGCCGAGAGTACGCGACGTGAGCTTCACCGAAGCAGGTCCTCGAAGGCGACGCGCGCGTCCGTCTTGTCGTCGCGGTACTTGATGATCAGGAGCGTAGCCATGTGTAGCCCGTGCTGCTGCGCGAACTCTCCCTTCGCGGGGCGACTGCCGGGGATGACGACCGCGTTCTCCGGAATCTGAAGCGGGACGTCGGGGGTCGAGCGGAGCACGCGTTCGTTCACCAGGTCGTAGACCGGAGTCGAGGCGGTGATGACGCAACCCGCTCCGATGACGGCATTGCGTCCCACGCGAGTCCCTTCGTAGACGCCGGTGTTGCCGCCCATCATCACCCCGTCTTCGATGATGACCGGAGTCTGACCGATCGGCTCGAGGACGCCGCCGATCTGCGCGCCGGCGGAGATGTGGACGCGCTTGCCGAGCTGCGCGCAACTGCCGACCAACGCGTGCGAATCGATCATCGCGCCGTCGTCGACGTAAGCTCCGACGTTGACGAAGGCCGGGGGCATGAAGACGACGTTGTGACCAATGTAGGACCCGCGCCGGATGGAGTTGCCGCCGGGGACGATACGCACGTTGCGCTCGTGGACCGGTACCTTCTGCAGCGGATAGGTGTCCTTGTCGGAGAACTGCAGCGCTCCGCCCGACTCGAACTCCGTCAGCTTACCGAGACGAAACCCGAGCAGAATGCCGCGCTTGACCGACGGGTTGACCTTCCAACCGTCGTCGGTCGGCTCGGCGGCGCGGAGGCGCCCCGCTTCGAGCTCTGTCAGCAGGCGCTCGAACGCGTCACGCGCGTCGGCGTCCAGCTCGCTTGCGGGTCGTTCGAAATGGCGATCGATCTCTTCGAGGAGGCTCATGAATGGGACTTCGTCTGGGGGAGGTCGTCGGGTTGGACCGGTTCGGTGAGTCGTGCCTGGCGGGACGGCTTCTCGCCACCATGCCACGCTTCGGCCTCGATGAAGACCCGCTTCACACGCGGATACTTCGCTTTGATGGCGCGATCGAGAGTGTAGATCGTGTGCTCGAGCTCGGACGCGGAGGCGTCGTCTTTGAAGTCGACCGTCATCGTCACCAGCACGAACTCGGGCCCGATGTGCATCGTCAGCAGCTCGTTGATCTGGTTGATCTGCTCCTCGGCGAGGACCATCTCTTCGATCCCTTCGACCGTCTCGGTACGTGCCGCCTCGCCGATCAGGAGCCCCTTCGTCTCGAAGGCGAGCATGATGGCGACACCGCCGAGGATGATGCCGATCGTGACGGAGGCGAGCCCGTCGGCATACGGCCAGCCCGTAAGCTGACCGACCCCCAGTCCGATCGCGGCGACCGCGAGCCCGAGGAGCGCCGCGGTGTCTTCGAAGAGGACCGTGAAGAGCGCGGGGTCCTTCCCCTCACGCACGGCACGAAGCCACGGCCGGTCTCCCTTCACCTTTTTGAACTCTTTCGCCGCGCCGTAGAGCGCGAACCCTTCGAACACCATGGCGAAGGCGAGGACCCCATAGCTCAGGAGCAGGTCACCTGGGGGGTGCGGGTCAAGCAGCGCGTGGATCCCCTCGTAGATCGAGATGCCAGAACCGACCGCGAAGATCAAAAGCGCGACGACGAAGCTCCAGAAGAACTGCTCTTTGCCGTACCCGAACGGAAACCGCTCGTCGGGAGGACGAGCGGACTTCTTCATCCCGAGCAGCAGTAGGCCCTGATTTCCGGTGTCGACGACCGAATGGATCGCCTCGCTCAACATCGCCGAAGAACCAGAAATCCCGGCGGCCACGAATTTGGTGATCGCAATGGCGCCGTTGGCGAACAGCGCCAGGTAGATGACCTTCTTGGATGATGCCGCCACGTAGTACCCGGGGCGATGGGAGACCGCCTGTTACTCGGCGGGTTCTTCTGCGGGAGCCTCTTCTTTCGCGGGCTCAGCCGGCGCTTCCTCGGCCGGCGGCGCAGCCGCGGCGGGCTTCTTTTCTGCGGCCGGCTTCTTCTCGGCCGCGGGCTTCTTCTCAGCCGCGGGCGCTTCCTCGGCGGCCGGTTCTTCGGCAGCGGGCTCGGCTTTTGGCTTCGGCTCGGCTTTTGGCTTCGGCTCGGCTTTGGGCTCGGCTTTCGGTTTCGTCTCGGCCTTGGGCTCCGCCTTCGGTTTCGGCTCCGCTTTCGGCTTCACTTCGATCGTCTTCTGCGCGGGCGCGTCCGGCTGAGCGGGAACTTCGGCGTCGGGTGCTTCAGGCGCTTCTTCCGGGGTCGCTGCATCAGCAGGGGCGTCGCCACCCATGTTGAGCTTGAGGCCTTCGGGCAGCTCGAGCTTCATCTTGCCGTCTTCGCCCATCGTCGGGGTGAGCTTGATCTCCTGCGACCCGGCAGGGGCCGTGGAACCCGTCGCCGGAGCGGTACGCGCGGCCTGACCCGGCTCGTTCCCACCGAGCTCGATCAATTCACCGCTGCCGCGCTCGATGATCGTGTCTTCCTGCGAAGACTCGACCCCGGCGGTCTCGGAGAGATCGAGGAGCGATCGTGGCCGGCTGCTCAGGTAGGCGAGCGAGAGCGACGTCGACATGAAGACGACGGCGAGCGCAACGGTCGAACGGGTCAAAAAGTTGCCCGCCCCCCGTCCACCGAAGATCTGCTGAGCGGCGGTGCTTGCACCACCGAGCCCTGCACCGAGCCCGCCACCCTTACCCGACTGGATGAGGATGACGATGATGATCAGGATGCAAGCGAGGACGTGTATGAGAGCTAGAACCAGTTCCATCTGCGCTACCGTGCGACCGGAAAATCGGCATGAGGCCAAAGGCTGTGCTTCATACCCGACTAAATGTCAGTTCGCAAGTCGGCGCGCTTTGCGCGCCGCCTTGCGGGGGGACCGCGCTTCGCGCGGTGGGGGACCGGCCTTCGGCCGGTGGGGGACCGCG
>CAYPJU010000088.1:0-24587 GCA_964411125.1 uncultured Bradymonadales bacterium
AACAACGGCGCGTCGAACAACGGCGCGTCGAACAACGGCGCGTCGAACAACGGCGCGTCGAACAACGGGACGTCGAACAACGGGACGGCCGCGCCGATGGCGGTCTCGATCCCGTTCGCGGCGTGGGTCGCCGACGACGAGTTTTCCTGCAATGGCTCCTACACGCTCGGGACGGCCGACACTCCTGCGACGTTCACCGACGCGAAGATGTACGTCTCCGAGGTCGTGCTAATCGACGGCTCGGGCGGCGAACACCCGGTCACGCTGACGGACGACGACATGTGGCAGAGCGAAGCGGTCGCGCTGCTCGACTTCGAGGACGGCAGCGGCGCGTGCGCCAACGGAACGGCCGAGACGAACACGACGATTCGTGGAACGATCGCGCCGACGGGTGCCGAGATCGCAGCGATTCGTTTCACGATCGGCGTGCCGTTCGAGGAGAATCACCAGGATGCCGCGGTCGCGGAGGCGCCGCTCAACCTGACCTCGATGTTCTGGAACTGGCAGGGGGGCTACAAGTTCCTGCGTGTCGATGGGATCGCGGATGCTTCCGCTGGATTCCGGGTGCACCTGGGCAGCACGGGGTGCGTTGAGGACTCCCCGAACGTCGTGACGTCGTGCGCCAACGAAAACCGAGCGACGATCGAACTGACCGGCTACGGCGAAGGCGACATCATCGCGATGAACCTCGCCGCGTTCTGGGCCAACGTCGACATGACGCCCGACGCCGAGAACAAGTCGGCGATCTGCCACACGTCGGAGGCGGAAGAAGTGTGTGAGCCGATCCTCGAAGCGATCGACGTCGCGATCGGCGACAACTCTCCCTCCGGTCAGACCGTGTTCGGCGTGTCGCTCGGAGAGTAGCGCGCTGCGCTCTGCGCCTGAGGCCTCAGTCGCGTCGAAGTAGGTCGTTCAGGGGGCCGACGTCGTAGCGTTGGGTGGCTTCGAGCTCGAGGAGCTCGAGGTCGCGGCGGACGCGTTCGCACAGGCGGAGCGCGGCTTCGAAGAAGGCTGCGTACCACTCGGTGATCGAGCGCTGGAACTCCGCATCGATGTCGGGGAGGAGTTTGCGCAGGGAGCGTGGCCAGGTGGTGCGGTCGCCGCGGGCGGCGACGATGGTGTCGAGGGTCGACTCCCCGGCGGTGTCGATGCGGCCCCGGGCCCGGGCGAGGAGAGCCCCGTAGACACGTTCTTCCCAGAGCGAGCCGAGGACTCTGGTTTCGTCGAAGAAGCCTTCGAGCCGGCGTTCGAGCGCGCGTGCGTCGGCGCGGGTCAGGGCGCGCAGCACGGGGTCGAGCTTTTCGGCGAGGTCCCGTTCCACGTCGGCGAGCGAGCCGGACGTGCGGTGCCAGGACAGTTCGAGGAGACGTTCGAAGCGTTCCTCGACGAGCTGCAGCACGAACGCTCGATCCTCTTCGACGAGGCCGAGCCTTCCGGTCCAGGTGCCGGTGGGTCGCAGCGCGTCGCCGATCTCGCGGGCGACGTCACCCAGAGCCTTGTCGACCCATTCGCGCAGCGCGACGACCTCGTCGGCCGAGCGTGACTTCGTGACCGCTTCGGAGCTCGCCTGCAGCCACTGCTCGATCTCTTCGACCTGTTCGAGGAGTTGACCATAGCGGCCGAGAAGTCCGCGCTGGAACGCGTCGAGCGTGAAGACGAGCGCTTCGAGCTGACGCGTTCCCTCGACCGTCTTGATGCGGCCGGCGCGTTGGATGACGCGCTGCTCGAGAAACTCCTGGAACTCGGAAAATCCCGACGCCTCCCGGGTCCCTTCGTCCTCGGAGGCCGCGTCTCGGGCCGAGATGGGGAAAAGCCCCGCGAGCCGGCCGTCGAGGTTCTCCGAGACATACTCCATGAGATGATCGACCTCGTCGTCACGGTCGCCGGGTGGGCCGAGCCGGTCGATCTTGTTGATGACGACGACGAGGCGTTCGTCGCTGTTGGGGACGTCTTCGATGCGGTCGAACTCGGTCTGGCTCAGGACCTGGTTCGCGTCCATCACCCAGAGGATCGCCTCGGCGGTTCGCAGCGCCTCGGCCGCGACCACTTCGTGGCGCTCCACGAGTGCGTTGAAGCCGGGCGTGTCCCAGTAGTGGACGAGGCGAAGATCGGGGTGGGGATGCGTGAACTCGATCCGCTCGATCTGCTCGGCGTCGGTCTTCATCGCCTTCCTGGCTTCGTCGAGGGACAGCTCTTTTTTCTCGCCGTCGAGGTAGACGATGCGGGCAGCCTTTCGTGGCCCCCATCGCACGATACCGGTCTGTGCCGTGGTGGGGACGACGCCGACGGGGAAGACTTGCTCTCCGACGAGCTCGTTCACGATCGTCGATTTGCCGGCGTTGAACTCACCGACGATCGCGAGCGAGAGCGGGGCGTTCAGCGCGGAGCGGAGCTGTTGTGCCGGTGCGAGGAAGTCTGCGAGCCGTCCGTCGCGACCGATGTACTGGGTCAGCGCATCGAGCGCCTCGGTGAGCTGGACGGGTTCTTCGAGCGCGGAGGGGAGTTCCCATTGCGGCGAGAGGTCGGCGAGCGCACGGTCCAGCAGCGCCTGGACGGCGTCGCGTTCGCTACCGTCCGGCGTCTGGTGCAGGGCGTCGCGCAGATGGACGATGGCGGCTGCGGAATCGCCGACATCGAGCGCAGCCTGGCCCAGGAAAGCCAGGATCTGTGGCGCGAGGCGGCCAGGATGCTTCAGCGCCTCTTCGAACAGATGGCGGGCGCCGGCGATGTCGCCTGCCAGCATGTGGCAGCGTGCGATGCCGAAGAGGGCCTCCTGGGGCCGAGCGACGTCGGGGCTTCGAAGGACGCGTGCGAAGTTCGCCGCGGCGGCATCGGCGTCCTTCGTCATCAGCTCGACGCGTCCCATGCCGAGGAGCGCGTCGGGGTGGTCGGGATCGATGCCGAGCGCTCGCTCGAAGGCTTCGCGGGCGTCGAAGCCGCGGCCCTGCGATTCGAGGACCTTCCCGTGCAGGATGGCGTGTTCGACGATCTCGGTGTCGGTCCGGGGGCTCGCCGCTGCGACGAGTTCTGCGGCGCGCAGTTCGTTGCCGGTAAGGAGCGCGTTGCGTGCTGCCCCGAGGCGGGCGGGGGTTCTGTGCGTCCCGAGCTCGGCGGCGGCCGACGAGTAGGCTTCGAAGGCGGCCTGGTGCTCGCCGCGTCGTTCCGCGACCTCGGCAGCGATCATCTGGTACTGCGGGTTCGACGACCGGGGGAGAGCTTCGAGCACCTGTGTCGCTTCGTCGATGTTGCCCCGGTCGAGCAGCGCCCCGATGAGGGCGCGAGACGCGTCGAGGTGGGTCGGCTGCAGCTTCAGCGCGCTCCTCAGCTCTTTCGCGGCTTTGTCGGGGCGGCCCAGCGCCCGGTAGGCGCGTCCGAGGCCGAAGTGCAGGTCGAACGCGAACGGCAGCGGCTCGGGGACGGTGAGCGCCTGATGAAAGTGGCGGTGCACGTCGGCCCAGCGCCCGAGCTTCTCCGCGGCCATGCCGGCGAAGAGGTGGCTCTGGGGGTATTCCTTGATCGAGAGCGCGCGCTCGAACGCGGCGATGGCGTGGCCCCATTCCTCGTTTTCGTAGTGGCAGAGCCCGATCAGATGATGGGTGCGCGAGACGTTCGGGTATTCGATGAGGGTCGGCTGCAAGAGCTGCAGCGCTCGGGAGGTGTCCCCGGCGTCGAGGGCGCGGGCGGCTCGTTCGTGCATCCGCCGCACGCCCTCGGGCAACATCACTTCGTCGAGGATGTCGCCGACCCGCTCCGTGATTTTGTCGAAGATGGACAAGGCAGGTCGCGGGCTCGGGAGTTCTACGAGTCGCTCAGGCGTTGGCCTGATTGTAGAGGTCGGCGACGTAGTCCCAGTTCACCAGATTCATCCAGTGCTGGAGGTAGTCGCCGCGCTTGTTCTGGTACTTGAGATAGTATGCGTGTTCCCAGACGTCCACGCCAAGAATCGGCGAGTGGCCGTTCGAGATCGGGTTGTCCTGGTTGGGGGTCGAGACGATGTCGAGGTCGCCGTCCTTGTTGACGACGAGCCAGCCCCAGCCCGAGCCGAACTGGCCGGCAGCGGTGGATCGAAACTTCTCGGAGAAGCCGTCTAGGGAGCCGAACTTTCCGTTGATCGCGGACTTCAGATCGCCGCTCGGCTCGCCGCCGCCGTCGGGGGACATCATGTTCCAGAAGAGCTTGTGGTTGTAGAAGCCGCCGCCGTTGTTGCGGACGGCGGTGCGGATGTCTTCGGGAACCGCCGAGAGGTTGGAGAGGAGATCCTCGATCGATTTCTCTTTGAGCTCGGGGTGCTTCTCGAGCGCGTTGTTGAGGTTGTTCGTGTAGCCCTGATGATGCTTGGAATGATGGATCTCCATCGTCTGCGCATCGATGTGGGGCTGAAGGGCATCGTAGCTGTAGGGCAATTCGGGAAGCTGAAAGGCCATCCGTTCCTCCGTGAGTCGTTCTGATTGGGATGAATCGTGAGAAGAGGTCGAAAGATAGGCCGAATGAAGGTAGTGTCAAGGGCTCACGCCGCCGCGGAGAGCCAATCGATCTGCCGGCGAAGTGGTAAACTATGAAGCAGTTTTTCGTCGTACTCTTCCTCCTGTCGTTCGGTTGCTCCGGAGCACCTCCGAAGCCGACCACGCCTGAAAGCCAACCTCCGTCCATCCCCTCGGGTGCCGAATCGTGGGCGGGATCGGCGCTGTTGTTGCCGGCGGGAAGCCCCGCGGTGGCGGTGGCCGAGCTCGCTGAGATCTTGGACGCGGTGGGCCGCCTGAAAGCGTGGCTCGTCGCCGAGCCGCAGATGCTGGGCGAAGACGGGGAGACGACGGCGCAGATGGTGGAGCTGATGTGGCGAGGGTTCGCCGCGCAGCTCGGGACCGATCCGCTCGACCCGATGGCGTGGTCCGCTCGCGGGGTGGACGTCACACGACCGATCCTTCTGGGGGCGTATCCTCTCGACGAGGAGTCGCAGCGGTGGGTCAATGCCGTCGGCAGCTCCGTTCGCGGCGAGCTGGATCTGGGTCCGGGCGTATCTCCGCTCGCGACGTTGGTCGCCGCCGAAGATCCGGGGACCGTCTTCGGGGAGGGGGCGAACGCCCGGGTCGCGCGGTCGGTCGCTGGGATGATGCCGTTGAAGGGGGTGCGGGTGGTCGTACCGGTGACGAATGTCGACGACTTCCTCGCCTCCACCGACAAGTTCGCGGAGGTCTTCGAGTTTCAGCGGCTGTCGAACGAAGTTTCGGCGGGTCTGGGCGTGGGTGGGGTCACGCGGGTCTACGTCGCGGATGGAGCACTGAGTGCGTTCGCGGTTCGGATGCACGGGAACGATGCGGTGCTCGATGTCCTGCTGCCCCTGCTCGGAGGACCGTTTTCGCCGGAAGTACGGTGGGACTATTTGAAGCGTGGGCTGCAACTGCCCGCCGGCCGTCCGGCCGCCCCCCGAAGCGTCGACGATTTTTCCGTGTCGCTCTCTTTCGACCAGGCGGGTGCCGCTCGGCTGGTGCGCGCGCTTCGTTACAGTGACCGCCTCGGCGCGATCGCCGACGCGGGAGTCGGTCAGCGCGACCAGTTGTTGGGTGGGGTGGTGATGGAGGTCGAAGCCGAGGCGTTGGCGTGGGAGGTCGCGTCGGACGAGCTGACCGGCTACACGGTCGGTCTGGAGCTGCCCTCGCGCAACGAGTCGGAGATCGCGCGGTTCTCGACGACGATATTCGGCGCGCGGGATCTCCCCTTGCTGCCGCGGGTGGCGCCCCGCCCGAGCCTCGGCGTACAGGACCGTAGCGCGGCGGTTTCGGTGGCGCTGCAGTCGATGCGCTCGCCGTCGTGGGGGCGCTGGTTCGACGACGGGACGCTGGGTGAGCTCGGTGCGCTCGAGATTTCGTTCATCGCCGACGTGCATTTCATCCTCCCCGGCCTCCGCACGATGACGTTGCTCCTCGCGCTCTCGGGGGAAAAGGACGCGCACTCGGAGATCGGTTCGGGGTACGGTCCCACCGTTCGCCATCTCCTGGGTATCGAGCAGGTCGAGGTGGTCACCCTCGACCCCGCGGTGCGCGAAGGAGAGTACCCGCGCGTCGTGATGCTCGCGGCGCTGGGGGCCGATGCGTCCGCCGAGGCCGACAACGCGATGAAGGCGGTCCTGTCGGCGTATCAACTTCGCTGGGAGGTCGAGCGGCCGGAGGCTCCGTTGGAGCTCGAAGCCGCGGAGAAGTCGACGCAGCTCCTCACGTTCGAGGCAGCCCCCCCGCTGCGCTACCGGATCGTCGAGAGCGAGGGGGAGAAGTTTCTCGTCGCCGGGGTCGGGATCGACGATGCGACGTTCGAGAGCGAGCTCGAAGGGCTCGCCACGAAGCGAGGAGAAGAACACGTCATCTCGGCACGGGTCGAGCCGATCGCGCTGGTCGGCTGGCTGCAGGATTCCCTGCGCTCGCTGGACCAGATCGACGTCGACATCCTCGCCCAGCGCCTGGGGCCCCTGCTGGTCAGCTTCTCGCCGGTCACCGCCGGGGAGAGCCGAGCAGTGTCGCTCGACATCGTCCTGCAGAGTCCCCTGGAGCTCTGAGACCATCTGGCGTCAGCCTCTCGCTCTCTCCGTGAGCGGGACTAGCGGCCGCGAATCTGTGGGGGCGGTTCGTCGCCGCGTTTTGTCCTCGTCGATGCCCGCCGCGCCGACTTTATTGGCGTACCGGGGGCGATGCTTTAGACTGTACGCGGACTTCTGCGCCTAAAACCCAACAGGAAGAGACCCCCATGTCGGGTGTCCTGAAACCTGGCCAACGATTCGCCGGCCGCTACGTGGTCGACGGACTGATCGCCGAAGGAGGAATGGCCTCCATCTATCTGGCCGCTGACGAGCAGCTGCGGCGCCGGGTTGCCGTCAAAGTTCTCTATCCGTACTACGCCGACAACGAGGTCATCCGGGCACGCTTCGCCGAAGAGGGTCGGATCCAGCAGATGCTGGTGCACCCTAACGTGGTCGAGGTGTACGACGTTCTGGAGCGCCCGCTCGCCATCGTGATGGAGCATGTCGACGGGCCGACGCTCGACGACTACCTGGCGGAGCAGGGGCAGCTCGAAGAGTCGGACACGCTCGACATCGCCGTCGCCGTGATGTCGGCGCTGGGCCTGGCTCATTCCCAGGGGATCATCCATCGCGACCTGAAGCCTTCGAACATCCTGCTGCGCCGTGGGACGCACGCGTTCGAGCCGAAGGTGATGGATTTCGGGGTCGCGAAGGTGAAGGACGCCAAGCACAACCTTACCGCCACCGGGACGACGGTGGGGACACTCCACTACATGAGTCCCGAGCAGATCGTCGGTTCGAAGAACATCGACGGGCGCGCGGACATCTACAGCCTCGGGGTGACGCTCTACAAACTGGTGACGGGGGAAGTTCCGTTCAACGCACCGACCGAGTTCGCGTTGATGATGGCCCAGGTCGAGGCACCGCCGTTGCCGCCGAGCCAGCTTCGGCCGGGGCTGTCGCCGGACCTCGAGGCGATCATCCTGAAGGCGATGGCGAAGAAGCCGATCGACCGGTTTCAGACGATCCGGGAGTTCGCGACGGCCCTGCTTCAGATTCGGCGCGGTTCGGGGGAGCGGACGGTCCGCGACACCATCACGCAGACGGTCTCGCAGGAGATCATCGACATGGCGATGGCGGCCGACGAGGTCGCCAAAGACCGCACGGGCGAGATCAGTCTGGAGCTGATCCGCGCGTTCGAAGACGACCCGACGGGTGCAGAGCCGACGGTGGAAATGCCGGCGACCGAGCGGGCAGGCGGAGGGGGCTTCAACGAGGCGACCGTGGAGCTGACGAGCGCGGAGCTGATGCGTCTGTCGTCGGCCGACATCACCGGCCCTGATTCGGTGGTGTCGACGCAGGAGATGCCGCCGCGGATAACCCGCGCCGACGACTCCGACAACGTCACTCGCCCCGGGGCCGGGAGCGGATTTGCGTCCGGCCCGCTTTCTCCTCCGTCCGACGAGATCGACACCGAGTCGATCAGCCAGCGGGTTCGAATGCAGGGTGACCGCGTCGTGGTGCTCGACGATGACGTCGGGAGCCGAGACCTCACGGCGCCGCGTATCCCGCAATCGGTCCGCGAAGAGGTGATGCAGGAAGCGGGCAAGCCTCTTTCGGGGCCGAAGGTCGTGGTGGGGTACAATCCGGCGGACACCCAGGACAAGACCTTCGAGAAGCCGAATTTTCGCACGCGGCTTGCCGATTTCGAGACGCGCAAACCGTCGGGCCACCCGAGCCCCCCTTCCTTCACCGACAAACAGGCGCGCGACTCCACGGATCGCGACCGGGTGCCGAAGGTTCCACCTCGCCCGGGGCCTCCTCCCCGCAAGCCGTTGTCGAGCCGGGGAGCCTCGAGACGCGCGCCGAGCGCTTCGAGTAGCCTGATCGAGCGGGTCGACATGTTCGCGCAGTCGGCGCTGCAGGGGGCGTCGAATCAGAACATCCCGCAATGGGCGGTCGTCGTCGCGGCGTTCGGTGCGCTGGTCTTTCTGATGTCGCTCCTCGTCTTCCTCGGCTGGCGAGCCCTCAGTTGACCCTCGCGAGAGGGCCGCTGTACAACCGGAGCATGGCCGCTCTTCGCCCGCAAATCCTCGCCTTCGCTCTCGTCGCTTTCGCGGTGGTCGGGTTGACTGCCGCCGACGCCTCTGCGCAGTTCCACGCGGGGGACCGCAGGCCCGACCTGATCACGTCGACGTCGACGTCGACGGTGGGTGCGCTGGTGGGGTCGGTGATGATCACGGTGCAGATTTTTCAACAGAGCAAAGCGACGACGATGCGACGATACCTCAGGGACAACGAGCCCGCGGTTCGGGCGGCCCTCGTCATCGGCGGAGACGCGGTAGTGCGCGACCTCGCCGATCTTCTCGGTGTCGGGGTCGATGATCATCGAGCCTTCGCGCGGCTCCTTCGGCGCGAGCGCCGAGCGATCACCCGGTTCGCTTACGAACGCGACGAGGTCGACGTCCTGCTCGTGCATCTTCGCACCGCCATCGCGTTCGATCCGGCGCTGCGGCCGTCGTGAGCTCGAAGCTGCGCGTTGCGCTGTTCGTCGCCGTCGCCGCGCTTTCGACGGCCGCTTCGGCCCAGACGAAACCCGCCGACGAGGGCGTGCGGCGCGCGGCAGCACGTCTGGCGGAGGCGCATCCGATCCGCCTCGAGAGCGATGAGGACGTTTCCTGGAGCGTTGCGGAAATCGGAGCGCTCCACCGCGGCGCGGATGCCCTTCCCCCGGCGATGTTCGCGGCTCTCGAAGAACCGATCGTGCTTCGCCGTCGAAACCACAGTTGCCTCTTCGGGGTCGGTCGCGGGACGTCTGGGTGCCCTACCCGCGACCGTGATGGCGCGTTCCTGATTTACGACGTACCGCCGCTGCAAGGGGAGGGACCGGTCGAAACGTTGGCTCCCCTGAACGCGGCCCAGCGCACCGAGATTCAGCGTCGCCGCGCTGTAGTCCACGCCGTGATGCTCGCCTTCGACGAGCGGGTCGAATGGTCCGAAGACGAGCGATGGCGGGGGATCAACGGGTGGAGGAGTCGCCGACAGGCAATGAACCGAGACCCGTGGGGCTACAGCCGCTACCTCGGTGCGCGTAGCCCCCGGCTCGATCTGGTCACCTTCGCCGAGGAGTGGTTCGTCCGTCCCGTCGACGTGGTGGAAGACCCGCGGAAACTTTCGCGCGACCAGTCGGTGGACTGCCAGGCGTTCACGAAGTCGCGGTGGTTCGCGCGACGGGTGGTGGAGCTCGATCCCACGTGGCATCCGCGGGCGCGTCCGGGGGATGGGCGTTGCCCCGCGTTCCACGAGTGGGCGCAGATCGGAGACATCGAGTCGATCGACATCCTGGTGGCGGCCGCGACGGCCGACCGCCCGGAGTCTCTGTACGGGCATCTTCTTCTGCACGTGCGCTACCGGTCGCGTAGCGAAGGCTTCGAGCCGGTCTATCAGTTCGGCGCCGTGACCGACACGAACGTCGATCCCCTGACCTATTTCTCGCGAGGATTGCTCGGCGGCTTCCTGTCAGTGATGGAGGTCGACTCCTTCCGCGGCGTAGACCGTGCGATCCTGCAGTACGAGCAGCGTGGCCTGCGCCGCTACGAGCTCGTGTTGAGCCCGACCCAGCGCCGAAACCTGATGGAGCGTATCTGGGAGTACGAGCGTCGCTACCGCTACCCGTACTACTTCTTCAGCAACAACTGTGCGTCGTTTCTGATCGACCTGATCGGCCCGGCGCTCGAGCTGGATGTCCCCGCGCGCAGCCACTTCGTGGTGGCGCCCACCGACGTCCTGGATTTCCTCGCCGACCTCGACAACGGGGAGCGTGGACCGCTGCTCCGAAAGCGTCCGGAGGTCGAATTCTCGAGCAGGGAAGTCGCCCAACGGGCGGTCGTACAGCGCCGTGCGTCGCTCGACGAGCTGATCGAAACCCTGGGAGTCGACTCGGGGGTGCGACGGCAACTTCGGCGGCTCGACGGTGAGCTCGACGAGAAGGCTCCCGAGCGCCGCGAAGCGGCGTACGACCGCCTCCGAATTCTGCTGTCGAAAGTTCTGCAGGGGAGGGGGGAGGAAGCGGCGATGCGCGCGGTCGACTACCTATACGAGGCGGTTCAGGTCGAGAAATACTTCGCCGAGGTGATGTTTTTCCGGACCCGAGCGATTCGGCTCGCGGCGACCCAGCGGGCGCCAAAGACCGCCGAGGAGCTCCTCGCCGAGAGGCGGGAGCTCTTCGCGACGGAGGATCCAGACGTGCGGTTCGAGAAGATCTCCGAACGAAATGCGGCGGTCGACCGCGCGCTGGACGCCGCCCCGACGAGGTCCTTCAGGCGCGGGGAGAGGGCAGAGTTGGAGTTGGCGCGTGCGACGGACGACGCCTACCGGGCCGCCCTCGACGCCGAGGCTCACCTGATCGATTCGTTCCTTCCGGAGTTCGACGGGATGGCGTATGTCGACGCGCGTCGCGAAGAGCTCGTCGCCGCGCAGGAACGGCGCGACGCGAGGGCCGTCGGCCCGAGCGGGAAGGGACGAATCGCCCTCGGCGGGGGCGCTGCATCCTCCGATCTCTCCTCCGCACACGGCTCGGTGTTCGCGTCCTACTCTTTCATCTACGAACGCCTCGGCGAGCAGCGGCGGCGTGGCTTCCGAAGTGACATCGAGACTCGTGGCGTCGGGTTCGAGCTCTGGGTTCCGACGGTGGACGAGTTCTGGCTGAACGCCGACCTCGACGTCACGCTCTTCCGGTTCCTGTCGGTGGCGCAGAACTTCGGGGCGGTCCGCCGCGGGTTCTTCGACGTCTTCGGTTGGGGCGCCGACGTGCGTCTCGGGCACGACGGTCGACGCGGAATCACCTTCGACGGTGGCGCTGCGGGCGGGCTCCTGTGGCCCGTGTGGAAACAGGACCACTGGGCGAATCACCTCGTCGTGGGTCTGTGGGCGGACGCGCGGGTCCAGGCCACGGACATCGGTCGTGTTTCGCTGGTAGGGGGGGACGTTTTCGCGCGTCTGCTCGTCCATCTGGGTGGCGTCTACGCCAACTCGCTGCGGCTGGAAGTCGGTTCACGCCACTTCTTCGCCGTGGAGACCCCCGGCTGGGAGTTCGAGAATCGAGCGCGGCTCGCCACGGAACACGCGACCTTCTGGATTGGCCAGCACCCGCTCGTACTGAGCCCGTGGGTCCAGGTCGACTGGACGTCGCTCGATTACCGCGAGCTCGATCGCGACTTTCGCGGCGGGCGCGCGGGACTCTCGGTAGAGCTACCGCTGTGAGTGGACGCGTCGCCGGCACGGTGGAGCCATCGTACGGCTAGTCGACGGGGACCAGCCGGCCGAGCTCGTTCGCGAACGACATCACGAACGAAACCTCTCCGTCTCGTTCGACGCTCCCGACGAGGCCGGTGAGGCGCTCTCCGCCGCCGATCGGGATCGGGTCGCCCAGGACGGCGCCGCAGCGCGTGTCGACGCGGTAGATCGCGTCCCGGTTGAAAGAACTTATCCAGAGAACGCCTCGATCGTCGATCGTGGCATCGTGGAGGGCGTCTCCGGCGACGTCGGAGAATGCGGTCGGCTCACCGACGAGCCTTCCCGCCGCAGCGTCGACCTCGAAGACGACCGGTGCTGCGGCACTGACGAGATAGATCCGGTCGTCGACACGGAGAGGGCGGCCCGGCAGCCCGACTCGATCGTCGGCCCCCGAACGCGGCACTTCGATCGTCGTGACATCCGGCGCTTCGGGGACGGAGGTCTCTTCCCAGAGCTCGACAGCTCCGTCGGATCCCGCAACCGCGCCGCCTCCGTCGTCGAAACGATGCTCGCCGCTCGCGACGACGACGACGCGCTCGCCGAACGAAAACGAGGCGACGTCGAGATGTAGAGGATTTGGGGCGCCGATCGGACGAGTCGCGACGAGTTCGCGGGCTTCTCTGTCGATGATGGAGACGCTGCCCGGGCCGTAGTCGTTGACGCCTCGGTACTCGGTGTTTCCCACGTAGACGTAGCGGTCGGTGCCTGCGATGCCGGCGGGCTTTTCGAGCCGCGGGCCCCGAATCTCGGCCAGGACGTCCCCTGTCTCGCGATCGGCCACGGTGACGGTGTCGGCGACGAAGTTCGTGATCCAGAGCTCGTCTTCGTACGCCCACACTTCCCAGGGACCGCGGTCGTTTCCGACGTCGACGAGCGTGCGAAGCTCGCCCGACTCGAGGTCGAGCTCGGAGACCGTGTTGGAGCCCGATTCGGTGATATAGGCAAAGTCGCCGAACCGTCGGATCGATTGGGCCGTGGCGCCCAGAACCCCGACACCGCGTTCGATCGCGAGCGGCCGGGCGGCGGGTCCAGCCTCACAGACCGGGCCGGCGGCGGGGATGTCACCGCCCGGGCCAGTGCCGCGTGTACAGCCGGCGAGCGCGACGGTGAGCAAGAGGATGGCGGCGGGTCGTTTCACGGGGCAACTTTCGAGAGACCGCCCTCCGACGTCAAACGGAAAGATGTCGAGGTCACGTCTTCGCGCATCGTTCGAATCCGATCGCGCTCGTCGTCCATCGCCCCCGTGGGAACCCTCTGATAAACTTCGCCTCCAACGAGAGCGAGAGACCATGGCGAACGAAGAGACACCGCCCGAGTCGTCGTCGGAGCCTGGGGGAGCCACCGAACCAGCGACCCCGGCGCCGGTGAAGAAGTCGACCAAGAAGAAGACGGCCAGGAAGAAAAACCAGAAGAAAGAGGACCCGGCAGACGTCGCGCGGAGCCTGGCCGTTTTTTTCCTGACGTTCATCACCGGTTCGTTCGTGACTTTCGCCAACACCTTTCCGTACGAACCCGTGCTGCGTGAGGCGTTCGAGTCGGCTCGCGATATGGTCCCCTACGTCTATTCGGCGTTTCCGGGGCTGCTCGACAACTCGGAGCTAAACTTCTGGGGCGTGCCCCGCACGAGCGAAGTGGGGGTGACCATCCACCAGAAGGACAAGGCGTTTCAGGGTTACACGCTCTACGGGTCGGGCCATCACCGCGGCGCCTATCTCCTCGACATGGAAGGGAAGGTGGCCCACGAATGGGGGTTGGATTTCAAGGACGTCTGGCCCGACCCCAAACATGTGAAGAACTATGAGGAGGAGCGCTTCGTCTACTGGAGGCGCGTCCACATGTTCCCCAACGGGGACCTTCTAGCGCAGTACTACGGCGCACAGGACACGCCGTACGGCTACGGGCTCGTAAAGGTCGACAAAGATTCGAAGCTCATCTGGAAGTCCGACCTCAACGTTCACCACGATTTCGACGTCGCGCCCGACGGCTCGATCTGGAGCCTAGATCAGGCGTTCCGCGATCAGTCGACGAACCCCGTCGAAGGCGTGACGCATCTGAGCGTTCCGGTCTTCATCGAAGACTTCATCGTGAAGCTGAGCCCCGACGGCAAGCTCCTGAAGCGCATCAACGTCTACGACGCGCTGGTGAACTCCCCCTTTCGCCACGTGGCGACGCTCTCCAAGCCGGACTATCCGGAGGATACCGACTGGGATCCGCTTCACACCAACGGTATCGCGGTGATCACGTCGGACTTTGCGTCGCACCACGATTTCGCCGAACCGGGGATGGTCATGTTCTCGATGCGGCGCAACGACACGCTGGCGATCCTGGACCCCGAGACCGAGAAGGTGGTGTGGGCGAACCGCGGGTTTCACTCCCATCAGCACGACCCCGATCCGCTCCCGAACGGAAACGTCATGATCTACGACAACCGCGGGCACGGCGGTGTTGAAGGCATATCGCGGATTATCGAGTTCGACCCGGTGACCAACGCGATCGTCTGGATGTACACCGGGAGCGCGGAGGTGCCGTTCCAGAGCAAGATTCGCGGCAACCAACAGGTGTTGCCGAACGACAACGTACTGACTCACGAACACTCGCACGGCCGGATCCTCGAGGTGACGAGGGCCGGGGAGATAGTCTGGGAGTACCACAACCCGGTGCGCGAGGACGGGGCGATCGCCGGGGTCGGCAGCGTCATGCGCTACGCCCCCGAATACGTGCAGTTCGACCTGGGCGGCCCCAGGAAGTGACGCTCAGCGCGGGGTGATGAAGACAGCGGTGAAATAGAGACCGGTCGGGTCCCCGTTCGGGGTCACGCCGACGCCGGTGAGGAGATTCGAGCCGAGGATGTTCGCGCGGTGCCCTGAACTATCCATCCACGAATGATGGGCCGCGAGGACGGTCTGCGACGCGGCGAGGTTCTCGGCGAGGCCGGCGAACGAGATTCCACGGGCCTCGACCCGGTGCTGAGGGAGCTCTCCGTCGGGGTTCTCGTGCGAGAAGAACGAGCGCTCGACCATGTCGAGGTTGTGCTCGCGCCCGAGCCACACCATGCGGAGGTCGCACTCGAGTGGTGGCAGACCGCGTCCGAACCGTTCGCAGTTCATGAGGCGCCACGTCAGCGTCTCGAGGTCCGCGCCACAGCGTCCCGGTTGGTCGACGACGCGCTCGTCCCAACCCGAAGCTGGGACCTCTGCTTCCACCGTGTTTCCGAGATCGTCGGTGCGGACGTCCTCCAACACACAATACGCCTTCCCGTCGGTCGACTTGCCGGTCGCGCTGGACGGTCCGTCCGTTCCGTACAGGCGCAGCGCGTCGTCGGGGACCTCTTCGTCCCCGGAGGGGTCCGCCGTCGGGAGCGGGGATGACCCATCGCCACCTTCGCCCCCCTTGGGGCCGGGTGAATCGGGGGCCAGCCCGCCGCAGGCGGAGAGGATGAGGCCGAACAGGAGGATTGTCGTGGTTCGCATCGCGCCCAGTGTAGAGGTTTACGCGATCGCGTGCCACGCATCGTGGGGACTACGAGGTGTGGTCAGCGTCGGGCGAGGAACTCGTCGACGTCACGGCTGCAGCGGACCAGCAGGTCCGAGCACTCTCGGTCCCAGGAGCGGTGTGCGCACGTCTCTTCCACGAAGGTGCACGCTTCGGCCCTCAAGTTAGGGAAGCCGCTGTTCATGAGCGGAAGGCAACTGTCGAGGTGTTCTCGGGAATCAGCGAGCGCGCACGCGCGCTGGAAGCGCTCGTAGGACTCCATGTAGGCCCCGCGCGACTCCAGTTCACGCCCTTCGCGTACGCAAGCACTGCGATTTCCGTCCTCGCACGAGACCCGCGGTGCGTTCCACGTGATGCTCGTGCACGCGCCCTCCGTCCCCGGACCCCCCAGGGCGCAGGCGCGTCGTCGCAGGAGGGTCGCGTCGGAGGAACCCCCGACGAAAGAGCGCCCGCTGTCGTAATGGTCGGCGAGGGCGGCACAGGCGGCACCCGAGCCATCGTCGCACTCGATGTCGTGGACGACCCCCGCCGCAACGTCGACCAGCCCGGCGGCTTGCGCGAAATGCGCGACCCCGAACCCGGCGAGGACCGCGATCGCGAATCGCGTGAAGCGAAGGCTCGAGGTGGAAGCGAGGATCGCGCCGACGGCGCCCGCACCGATCACTGTGCAGAGTGCGAAAGCACCGACGCCGATTCCCCCGCGGTCCAGACCGTCTCCGAACGCCGCGAGAGCGTTGGTGAGAAACAGCCAGACCGAGGCCGAAAACGCGATCAGAAACCACCGGCGGCGGCGCTCGGGCCAGGGAGGTTGCACGTACGAATCCGAAGTCACGAGGGTGTAGTCACCTTCATCATGACGAAAACTTGGCGACGGATCCACGGTCCGCAACACGCTGCTTTGTGACTGGTCAGCTTTCGGCGGGCGTTTACGTTGTGCCTCGATACGCAGTCAATGGATGAGCCAAAAGATGAAAAAAATGAAATACGCGATGTACTTCGCCCTCTTCGTCGGAGGGGTCATCGCCTGCCAGGAAGAAGTCCCCGCCAACCCTCCGGAACCGACCGCCGTCCTCGGTGAGATGAGCGAGCGGGACCTCGAAGCCGTCAACATCGAAGTCGACACTCGTCTGCGAGAGCTCGACCTCGAGATCGAACGGATCGAAGGAGAATGGGACCCATCGAGCAACGAAGCGGTCACCGACCTGCACCGCGAAAATGTGAGGAACGTGCGGGCGCGCATGAACAAGCTGCAGGGTCAGCTCGACGCAATCGAGCCGCACGAAGACGCAGAGTTCGCTCGAGCGCGCAAGCGTGCGGAGTTCCTGCTCGAGAAATACGACGAGCGGGTAGACGTGCTGGAAGCAGCCATCGCTCGAGCTGGTGCGGCAGACGCTCAGGAGGAGACTGAACTGCCCGGCACCCTCTGAGGGCAGCCCGCGCTGCGCGAATCGCGCCGACCTGACGAATGGAAGAACCAGAGAAAAAGGGAGCTCGGAGGAGCTCCCTTTTTCCGTGTCGGGTGGGCCGATTCAGTCGGGTGGGCCGATTCAGAAGTCGACGAACGACTCGAGCTGCTTGGAGCGGCTCGGGTGACGCAGCTTACGCAGCGCCTTTGCCTCGATCTGACGAATACGCTCGCGGGTGACGTTGAAGTCCTGCCCCACCTCTTCGAGGGTGTGGTCGGACTTGCCGCCGATCCCGAAGCGCATCCGGAGAACCTTCTCTTCACGCGGGGTCAGCGTGGAGAGGACTTTGCGCGTCTGGTCGGCGAGGTTCGAGTTGATGACCGCGTCGGACGGATTGACCGCATCTTCGTCGGCGATGAAATCGCCGAGCGACGAGTCCTGCTCTTCACCGATGGGCGTCTCGAGGCTGATCGGCTCCTTCGCGATCTTGAGGACCTTGCGGACCTTCTCGACCGGCATGTCCATCTTCTCGGCGATCTCTTCGGGTCGCGGCGGGCGACCGAGGTCTTGTACGAGATGACGCTCGGTACGAGCGAGCTTGTTGATCGTCTCGATCATGTGGACGGGGATACGAATCGTCCGAGCCTGGTCGGCGATGGCGCGCGTGATGGCCTGACGGATCCACCACGTGGCGTAGGTCGAGAACTTGTAACCACGCTGGTACTCGAACTTGTCGACCGCCTTCATCAGGCCGATGTTCCCTTCCTGAATCAGGTCGAGGAACTGCAGGCCTCGGTTGGTGTACTTCTTGGCGATCGAGACGACGAGACGGAGGTTGGCTTCGACCAGCTCCGCCTTGGCTTTCTCGGCCATCTTTTCCCCGGCGAGCACCGCCTGGTAGGTGATGCGCAGCGAGTCGACGGTCTGCGACGCTTCCATCTCCACGCCGCGGATGCGACGACGGATGGCACGCATCTCGTTCCAGATGTCGGCGAGCCGGTCAGCGTCGACTTTCAGCTTGTCGAGCCACTCCTGTGCGTCGTCGGCGCCGGTGCGAACCGCTTTCATCCCGGCCTTGGCGCGTTCGAAGTTGACGCGGTGGTAGCGCTCGAGCTTCGCCAGGTCGGCTTCGGCCTTGTCGATGCGGACGATGTGGTTCTTGAAGCGGGCGACGATCTTGTCGGTGTGCTTCTTGGTGATCCGGACGTTCTTCATGACGTCGAACATGTCGTACCGGTTCGCCTTCATCTGCTCGCGAATCTTCTTTCGCTGCGAGCGGCTGAGGCCCGGCTCGGTGATGAGTTTCTCACCGAGCTCACGGTTGGTCTGCTCGAACTCCCGGATCTTGTCGATCTGGGCCATGAACCAATCCATGCGTTCTTCATGGGTCGGCTCGATCGGGGTTCCGTTCTCGTCCTTGGGAAGCTCGTCGGGGTCGGGAGCCTGCAGGACGTCCGTCAGCTTGACCTTGTATCGGCGGACGCGTTCACCGAGGAGGATCATCTCGCGCACGCCGACGGCGGTCGACAGGACGACGGTGAGGATCGTTTTCTCACCTTCTTCGATCCGCTTGGCGATCTCGACCTCGCCCTCGCGGGTGAGGAGGGGAACCTGCCCCATCTTGCGCAGGTACATGCGCACGGGGTCGTTTCCTTTGATCATGTCGTCGCCGCCCTCGGCTTTCTTCTTCGTCTCGGCGCGAAGAGCGACGTCGCTCTTCTCCTCGACGGGCGGCTTGTACTGCTTGGCCTTGTCGACGATCTGAATCCCGAGCTCGACGAACAACATCATCATGTCGTCGATCTGGTCGCTGGAGAGCACGCCAGGGGGGAGAGCATTGTTGACTTCCTCATAGGTGAGAAAGCCCTTCTCCTTCCCCATGTCGATGAGTTTGCGTACTTCCAAGCTTGTTGTGCGAGCATTCGACATCAAGACATCTCCTTGAGGCTTGCGTCCCGTTCAGGGGGGCGCGAATCCCGGTTCCTCGGTGTGAAACGACGTGCATCCGTGCGCGTCGGCTAACCGTGCATCATCGGTGGCTATTCCATGGCGTCCATGGACACTTTGAACTGTTCGACTTGTTGTTTCTTGCGGGTGAGCTCCTCCCACGTATTGCGTTCGCGACGGAAGTCGACCGTCTCGAGCGCCCGCGTTATCTGTTTGAGGGTCCTGTCGGCCCACTGCAGTTTGAGTTTGCGGACGCAGTCCTCGTAGAACTGTTTCGCGCGGTCGTCGGGGTAGAGGTCGTCGGCGAACATCGCTCGTTGGACTGCCTCGCGAAACCCGACGTGTCGGATCTGCTCCAGGAGCACCGCCCCGTCGAATCGCTCGTTCGCTTCGACGTAATCTGCGGCGCTGTGGAGGAAATTCGCAAGTTCTTCGCTGATCAGAAGTTTGTCGTATTCTTCGGCCAGAAACCCACCGAGCCAGTCGCTGTGGTCGGTGAGGACCGCGAGGACGTTGAACTCCACCGGGTCCAGATCAACCGCTTCCTGTGCGGCGATCATGGCCTCTCGTAGCGCTTTTCCCTGCTCGCGGGGGCGCTCTATATACTCATTCAACAGGCGGGGTTCAATAGCTAGCCGGCGGGAAATTTCGCTGGCGTAACGCCTTTGCGCGACGGGGCTTTTCACCTGCCGCAGAATCTCTCCCGCTGCGGTGAGCCCTTCGATGTTTCGGTGCACGTCTCCAGCCTCGGCGCGGGGCATCTGCTCGTCGAGTGCCCAACCGACGAGGTCGTCGGCTTCTTCCACGAGTTCCTTGAAACGTGTCACGCCCTGGTCGCGAACGAACGAGTCGGGGTCTTCACCGTCGTCGAATCGGACGACACGCGCCTCGATGTCGGCGTTCTGAAAGGGCTCGATGGTCTTCATGCTCGCCGCTTTGCCGGCGGAATCCCCGTCGAAGGCGACCACGACCTTGCGTGCGTAGCGCGACAGGAGCTTTGCCTGGCGCGCCGTGAAAGCCGTCCCCATGGGGGAGACTGCATTGCGGACCCCGGCGGCGTAGAGCGTGATGACGTCGAAGTTGCCCTCGACCAGCACGGCATGGTCGGTGTCCTGTATCCCCTTCTTGGCCGCATGAAGGCCGTAGAGATGGTCACCTTTGATGTAGAACGCCGTCTCGGACGAATTGACGTACTTCGGACTGTCGTCGTTCGCGGCGAAGACGCGTCCGCCGAACGCGACCGTGTTTCCCCAGATGTCGATGACGGGGAACATCACGCGATGGCGGAAGCGGTCGTAGTGGCCCTCGCCGCGGTTTCTCGCGAGGGCGAGCCCGGCGCGGGCCGCCCAGGACGGCGGGATCTGGTGGGAGGCGAGGTGGCTGATGAGGTGTTCCCACCCCTCGGGAGCGTAGCCGAGCTGAAAGGTCCGCGCGGTCTCCTCATCCACACCCCGCTCGGCGAGATATTGACGGGCGGCACGGCCGCGGTCGCTCCAGAGGCTTTCCTGATAAAACTCGCGCGCGAGCTCCATCACCCGCAGGTAGGCCTTCTTGCCTTCGCGCCGCTTCCGCATCGACTCGCGGTCTTCGTCGGACTCCTCGGGGATCTCCACGCCGTTTCGCTCGGCGAGGTGACGCACCGTCTCGGGGAAGTTCCAGCCCTCGATTTCCATCAGGAATCCGAGCACGTTACCTCCCGCTCCGCAGCCGAAGCACTTGTAGATGCCTTTGGACGGGTTGACGTTGAAGCTCGGTGTCTTCTCGCTGTGGAAGGGGCAGAGTCCCTTGTGGTTCGAACCGGCTCTCTTGAGAGTGACATACTGCTGTACCACCTGAAGGATGTCGGTTCGGGCGAGGACTTCGTCGATTGTCGATTGTGGGATGAGCCCCATTTTACGGGCACCTCAGCAAGTTCGACGGTTTTCGGAAGCCGAGCGAGCGGTACACACTAGCGACTGAAATTTGACTGTCAAATCGATCTTCCACCCCCAATGTGTCAGCGTAAACCTCACCGGGGATTGAGTTTACCGGCGTGCGCAAAACGCTACTCCGGGCAAGTCGTTGGTGGTGAAACAGGCCTCGTCGTCCCCGCAGTCGGGGCAGGGGCAGGTCGTGCAGCCGAGGCCAGGGCGGAACTCCACGCAGCGCGGCTGCGCGATGGGGCCTTCGGCGTAGCAGAATTCGTCGGCGTCGCACTGCTCCCCGCAGGAGTCACCGATGGTCGGCCCGCAGTGAAGGTCGCCGTCCCGCTCGCGCAGACAGGCCGTGCCCCCGGGCTCGTTGCATGAGACGGTCGTGACGGGACAGATGTTTCTTTCCAGGCACTCGCCGTCCAGGCAGACCTTTCCATTGCACCCGTTGCCACAAGAGCCGCAGTTGCGCGGGTCACTGTCGAGGTCGACGCAGCGTCCATTGCAAGCCGACAGCTCGGGTCGGCACTGGCACGCTCCGTTGGCGCAGATTCCGCCGGGCCCGCAGGAGTTCCCGCAAGTGCCGCAGTGGTCCGAATCGAAGCGTGTGTCGGTGCAACTGTTGTCGCGGCCGCACGGCACCGCGGCGCCCGGGCAGAGACACGCGCCGTCGACGCACCCGCCGTAGTCCTCGTCGCACTGGTTATTGCACTGGCCGCAGTGGCGGCGGTCCGTCCTCGGGTCGATGGGCGTTCCGCCGCAGATTATCGTTCGGGGCAGGCCCATGTCTTCGGCAGGAGGTGCCATGTCGACGGGCGGCCCCCCCGTATCCGTGGTCCCCAGGTCGTCGACGGGGGAAGTCATGTCCTCGGGCATCCCCCCGTCGGGGGCGGCGCCGGCGTCGACCGGAGATGAACCGATGTCGGGTACGATGGGGTCGCCTCCGACGTCCCGTCGGCCCTGGCCGTCAGCGTCTTCGTCGGGCGCGACGTTTCCGGCGTCGGGACCCAGGGGAGGGCCGGACAACTCGGGGTTGAACGTACAGGACGCGACGGTCGCGACGACCGCGGCGAGGAGCGGGATTCGAGGAATTGGCATCGGCGCAGGATTCTAGCGACCTCTCGTCAGAGCGCAAGGAACGGAGCGAGGTTGGTAGCCCGGCTCGATCGGTCCTCCGGCGCCACATCTGTGGCATTCGAACCACGGCGGCAACGCTACGATCCGGTCTGGAGGCCCCGCGCTCAAGTGTTTGTTTTTTATGTGTTTTGTAAAAATTTCAGAGTAGGCATGGCCCTTGCTCAGGCAACCTCCGGAAAGGAGAGTTGCCATATGAAGTTCGTCCCCCTGCTCATCGCTTGTCTGTTTTTCGTCGCCTGTGGAGAAGACGTCGATCCGGCGATGTACGCGCTCGAATCGTCCCCGCACACCGACATCTTCGTCTCCGACGAGGCATTCACCGTGGATCCACCGGTCGCGGTGGGCGTCGACCCGGTCGAGACGAGCACTCTCCCCGACTTTCCGCGCTGGTACTGCCCCGACAGCGTGGTGAACCGCGCCCAGGCCGCGACCTTCATCGTGCGGTTCATGTACGGTATCGCACCCGGCGAACAGGAGGAGTACGACGGTCGTTTCAGCGACGTCTCCGAGGCCAACGCGCACGCCGGCGCGATCGCGCGCCTGCTGGAAGAAGAAGTCGTATACGGCTGCGCCTCGGACGCCTACTGCCCGGAGAATGCCCTCACGCGCGGTCAGCTCGCGACGTATCTGTCCAGGGTCGGGGGGCTCGCGGAAGGTTCGGGGGCGACGACGCGCCACATCGACGTGCCGCCCGACCACCCCCACGCACGAGGTATCGACGAGTTACGCGCTCGCGGGATCGCCGTGGACTGCGGACCCGACGCGTTTTGTCCCGACGGACCGGTGACCCGCGACGAGCTCGCATCGTTTCTGGTGCGTGCGAAGTACGGGGACACTCCACCTGCGGTGTCTTTGCGCGGGGTTTTCCGCGACGTCGCGTCGAGCAACCCTCATGCTCCCGCGATCGACGTGCTCGCGCAGGAGCGGGTCTCCTGGGGATGCGATGCTCCGGCGGTGGGGTACCGGGTGCTCGGCTACCCGCTGTCGAGGCTTCAGCGCGACTGGCTCCTCTACTTCGCGGGGCAAGCGCTTCCGCGTCTGGAGCGGGCCTACGGTGACCGCCAGCGCGCGCTCGATGTTGGCTCGCGGGCCGTCTGGTGGAGCCTGAAGGAGGGAGTCTTCGGAGCGTTCGGGGATCCCTTCCGCCACTCGATCTGCAAGACGCCGGAGCGGACCAACTACCTCGGCGCGTTCGACACCTGCAGCGGCGAATGGCAGGTCGGGCTCGTCGCGACCGAGATCCCGAACGTGCGGGACGACGAAGTGCACGCCGCGGCGTCCGCGCTCTACCCCGGGCGTCCCGAAGACGAGCTGGCGATCGACCTCGTCTGGCTCGGCCGTGAGCTGTCTCGAATGGCGGACGCCGGCGAGTACCCGCACGACGCCGAGGAGCGCGTGCTCAACGACGGGGCTCTCAAGCGTTCGTGGCTCGTCCGCGATGCCGCGATCGGCGCATACACGACGATCGACGACATCGAGCGCGACTGCATCGTCGGCACGCACTCGCGCTGCTTCGGCACCCGCCCCGAATCATCGAACCGTTTCGCGCCCGACAAGATCACGGCGACCGAAGTTCAGGCCGACGTCCGCCGAATCCTGCAGAGCCTCGCCGCGCGCTGAACGCCCACCCGGTCCAGCCCCTCGAGCCGGGACGTCAGGGCTTCGGAACGTCGAGGATGCACTTCGTGTCGCCGTCGCCCTGACCCGGCAGGCAATACGCGTCGTACTGGTCGCGAGGACAGTCGGCGCTGGTCCTGCACGCAGACTCTTCGTAGGTGCAGAAAAAGCCGATGAAGTTTCCGGGGCATTCGTCGAAGAAGGGTTGGCAGCGTCCGTTCGTCCCCCCTTTGCAATCCGAGTCGAAGGCGCACTGCGGGGCGAAACATAGGGCGACGGGGTTCCCCATCGTTCGGGCCGGCAAGCATCGCCAACCATCTCCTTCGCAGTCGTCGTCGGTGACGCACTGGTCGTAGGCGCAGTAACGCCTCACGTCCATCGGGTCGGGGGGCATGCCGCCGCACGAATAGGCGGACTCGACTACGCAGGTACCAGCCGCCCGTTCGTCGCAATCCTCGTGCGTGCAGCAGGCGTTGTCGCCCTCGCCGCGCGGCTCGGGGACCTCGCCGCAGCCAGAGCTCGACTTGGGGGACTTACAGAGGATCCGTCCATCCGGACTTCCGACGGGCCACCGGATCGGTTCGCCTTCGTTGCCGCACGCGTCGGACATCTCTTCCGCGGGGTCTTTCGGTGTCCCTTCGACGGCGGTAGTCGGGTCGACGGAGGGCACAGCTTGCGGCTTCACGGGGCTCTTGCAGGCGGAAACGGAGCAGGCGACCGCCGCCGCGGCCAGCCACGCGTGGCGAATGGAAGTCGTGGGTCGCCGTTGGGGAGGCGGCATGTCAGCGTTCCTCGACCGTCGTCGTCATCTGGTAGCTGGCGCTCATGTCCGAGAAGATCTCGAGCAGGTGGTCCCCCCTGCCGGGCAGCTCGAGCTCGTGCTCGATGACTCGGTCGTCGCCGGCATAGGCGAACAGGTCGCGGTTCTGGACGTGCTCCTCGTCGAAGTCGCCGCAGTCGGGCGTCTTGACGTGGACGAGCATTTCGGTGCCGGGGAAGATCATGTCGTCGAGCAGAAACCGCGTAACCAGTATCGAGTCGTCTGCTTCGCTGCGGACGATGAAGCGTAGCCCGCCGGGAAACTCGCCGGCGTAGAAGTTCTCGTCGTGCAGGGTGCACTGCGCCTGGGTGTTGCAGACCGGAATGGCCTGATTGCAAGGGTCCTCGAGCCGTCCGTCGGTGAAGAGCCGCGTGTCGTCGATGCAGGCGGACGTCAAGATACCGATGAGCCCGGCGAGGAGTAGGGTCGGGCGAGGACGCCCGCCCACCGATGGC
>CAYPJU010000089.1:0-7837 GCA_964411125.1 uncultured Bradymonadales bacterium
TAGGGCCAGGCCTTCAGTTCAGCTTCCATGTTCGAATTCCGTGGTGTGTGCACGAGCCCGTGGAGACGGGAGAGCGCGAAACCTCCTTCGGTTCGCGTACATTCCGTCGCTCTCGAGACCAACAAACTCAGAAGATGGGGATCTCGTCCTTCTTCGGTTTGGGCTTCGGTTTCGGCTTGGGCTTCGGTTTCGGTTTCGGCTTGGGTTCCGGCTTCGCTTCGGGCTCCGGCTTTGGCTCCGGTTTCGCCTGCGGCTCCGGCTTCTCTTCGGGGGCTTCGGCGCCACCGATCGGCTCGAGCTGCAGCTCGAACGTCGTCTCACCGTCGGCCGTGAGCGTGACGGTGCGGGTCTCGTGCCCTTCCAGGACGAGATCGATGTCCATCGGCAGCCGCGACGCAGGCAGCGAGAACTTGGCGGGGGTCTCCCCCTTCTCGCTCCCGTCGATCACGAGGGCCGCTCGCTTGGGCTCGGTGTAGATCTTGAACTCGATCGTCTCCACGGCGAGCGGCGCGGCGTTGTCCACCGGTGCCTGAACGATCGCGGGCGCGGGCGGGGGTTCTTCGTCGGTGCCGCTCATTTTGAAGATCGCGAAGAAGATTCCGAGGATCCCGAGGATCGCGAAGACGAGCAGGACCGCGAGGATCGTGATGTACTTCTTGCGGGTCTCTTCGGCCTGCCCTGAGGTGTCGCCCTGGACCGCTGTGACGAACTGCGTCGACGCGCCCATGCTGAATGCGTTCGTCGAGAACGCCTGACCGCTGATCTGAGGGCCCGCAGCACGGCCCTCGTCCATGACCGGCTCGTCCTGCACGGTCAACATCTCGGTCGGCATGTTCTGATCGGGCTTCTGTGGGCCCGGCGTGAAGCTGTGCTGACTCGAGCGCGGGTCCTGCGTCGGCTGCGGCTGAAACCCCTGGTTCGACTGGAACGCTTCACCCTGCCGGTTCTGCTGGAAGTTGTGGTCCGACGGAGTTTGGCTGCCGAAGCCGTGGTCGGACGGCGTACTGCTCGCGAAACCCTGTTCGGCCGGGCTTCCAAAACCATGGTCGGAGGGGGTCACAGACTTGAACGCGTCGCCGATCGACACCATCTGTGTCGGAGCGTCCTCTTCCTCGCTGTCCGTGTCGCCAATCTGAAGCTGGCTGTCGAAAGCAGGGCCGCTGCGGTTGATCGACGGCTGGCTGTCGAACGGCGACCCGTCGATCTGCGGCTGCGGATTGGTGCTGCGGTTTTCGTCGAAGGCTCCACCCGTCGCTGGCGTCGCCTGCGGATTCGGGGTGACGTGGGCCGGAGACGTCGCGAGGCTCTCGGGCACCTTGTGGTCCGAAGTCGCCTCCTCGGGAGTCGCTTCACTGCCCTTGTCGCCGCCGAAGTTGCGCTTGGCGAGGAACGCGTCGACGTCGGAGGCGTCGACGCGAATCGTAGGCGCTTCGGGGTCTTCGCTCTCTTCGGCCCCGATCTCGAGGTTGGGGGACTCGATCGCGTCGGCCGTCTCGGGGTCCTCCATCTGCGGAATCTGCGTCGTCGCGATGTGGTCTTCGCCGAAATCGGCACCGCGCTCGAGCAGCTCGTCGTTCGTGGCCGAGAGGAACCGCAACATCTCTTCGGCGGTCTGGTAGCGGTGCTCTTCCTCTTTCTTGAGCGCGATCGAGAGCCACGGCCACAGCTCGCTCTCCTTGAGTTCCGGCGGGATCGGCAGCGGTTTCGGCGAGAGCTGAAGCTGTGCGGCTTCGACCGAGTTCTCGGCGCGGATGAGGGGGCGGCCCATGATCGCTTCGGCGAACGTGATCGCGATCGAGTAGACGTCACAGGCCGGGGTCGGGTTCTCGCCTCGCAGGATCGACGGCGCCATGTAGCGCGGGCTACCGAGCGCCACGCCGGCAGCTGTCAGGTCCGTGTCCCCCATCATCGTCTTGGCGATGCCGAAGTCGAGGACCTTCACGTAGTCCTTCTCGCCGTACACGTTGCACAACATGATGTTGGCGGGCTTGAGGTCGCGATGGACGATCCCCTGTGCGTGCGCTTCGGACAGCGACTTCAGGACGCCCTGCGCCATCCGGCGGACGCGGGCGTCCCCCAGCGCCCCTTCGGCGCGGATCGTGTCGACCAGGTTGTCGCCGTCGAGGAACTCGAGGACGAGGTACATCATTCCGTCTTCGGTCTCGCCGAAGTCGTACTGTCGAATGGTGTTGGGATGGTTGAGGTTGCGCGCCATCATCGCTTCGCGCCGGAAGCGCTCGCGCATCTGCCCGGCTTGCCCGGGGGAGCTCGCGTGAAGGAGCTTCACCGCGACGTCTCGATTCATCCCCAGTTGCGTCGCGCGAAACACGACGCCGAAGCCGCCACGCCCGATCTCTTCGACGAGCTTGTAGCGCTCCGCGAGGACGTCACCTACCTGGAGTCCCTGCGCCGTCATCCTGCTAGAACTCTCCGCTGAAGCTCAGCCCGGCCGCCCCGAACCCGATGGCAGGGGCCACGGACACCGGCACGCCCCCGACGTCGATTCGGACGACGGGCTCGACTTCTTCCTGGCTGGCGAGAAAGGCGTAGACGCCGTAACCGATCCCTGCCCCGAGCAAGATTCCGCCGGTGGTGTAGAGGATCGCGGAAGTGCGGACCGCCGACTTCCGGTTCGAGGTCAGCTCGTTGTACTCCGACTGCGAGATACCCGGGTCCCGGCGCGGATCGTCGAATTTGGACGGCAGGCCGCGCTCGATGATGATGGCGGGGACGAGGAGGCCTACTCCGACAGCGGCGATGCCGCCCGCGATGGCGTAGTGCATCGTCGGCGACATCCCACCCGAGGATTGTTCGACGACGAGAGGTTCGTCGGCGGTGTCATCGACGGCGACGGGAGGAGCTTCTTCGGTCTTCTCGCTCAGCTCGAACTCGAACTTCTCGTCGGTGTCGGGGCGCAGGTCGACCTGACGCTCCATCGCCTCGTAGCCATCGAGCTCCAGGAAGATCGTGTGGGGCCCTTCGACGAACCCGGCGACTTCGACCGGGGTCACGCCGACCTCGGTACCGTCGATGGAGACGGTTGCGCCCGATGGCGCGGACGTGATGAGCAGGCGACCCGCCATCAGTTCGTCCCATCCGTCGCAGTCGGTAGCGTTCGAGATGACGTCTTTCGCCGCCCGGACGAGCGACTGCTCGGCCTCGGGAGCACGGACGAACGCGCGGTAGTACACGAGCGAGCGGACACAGTCCCCTTTCTTCTCGTACGACTTCGCCACGTTGAGGAGCAGGCGCGCGTTCGGCTCTTTGAGGTTCGCCGCGATCAGATACTGCACCGCGCGGTCGTAGTCCTCCGCCATGTACGCGTCCTGCGCAGTCTGGATCAGCTCCTGGAACGTCATCTCTTCCATCTTGTCCTGCGCCGTCGCGAAGGACGGCACCAGGAGGAAGAGACCGACGATGAGAGCAGAGAGCCACCGCATGGTTACTCGATTCACCTCGAAAAGCCTCATGCTGGGACGATTTCCATCAATATTTAAGTTGTCCGCAATCTACTAGAGCGGTAGCGTTACAGCAAGTTACGGGCTCCCTGGAACCCGCGACTCGACCGGGCGAAAACACACTCTTAGCGAGACGCGGCGCGCCACTGCGACAGCGGACACTGTCACGTCGCGACGAACCATGCAAGGCCTTCCCGAAATCGGAGACGTCCTCGACGATACCTATCGGATCGAGAGCGAGCTCGGCAAAGGCGGCTTCGGTGCCGTCTACCTGGCGCGCCAGATCTCGATGGATCGTGACGTCGCGCTGAAGATCCTCGTCGCGAACGCCATGCGCGTCGACGAGATGATCCAGCGATTCCGCCGCGAAGTCCTCGCCGTACGTAACCTCGGCCATCCCAACACAATCCGGATCTACGACTTCCGCGATCGCGCCGACGGCATGCTCTACTACGCGATGGAGTATGTGAAGGGCCCGACGCTGAAGGACGTCATCAAGGACGACGGCCCGATGCCCCCCGCACGCGCCCACTCCATCCTCCGACAGGTGCTCAAGAGCCTCGCCGAGGCACACAGCTACGGCATCATTCACCGCGACCTCAAGCCCGCCAACATCATGCTCGCCGAGATGTACGGCGAGAAGGACTTCGTCAAAGTCCTCGACTTCGGCATCGCCAAGATCCTCGACGGCGAAGACGAGGAGAAGGAAGCGATCACCAGCGCTGGCGTGCTCGTCGGAACGTTGAACTACATGTCGCCCGAGCAGATCGCCGGAGGTGACATCTCCGCGGCCTCCGACCTCTACGCCCTCGCGCTCATCTGCATCGAGATGCTGATCGGCAAGAGCGTCTTCGAAGGGACCGGCCGTTGGGAGATCCTGCACAAGCAGATCAGCGACGAACCGGTCGACATCCCCGAAGCCGTCCTCGCCACGAACCTCGGACCCGTGCTGCAGAAGGCGCTGAACAAGCGCCCGCACGAGCGCTACCAGAGCGCCGAGGAGATGCTCGAGGCGATGAACGCCCTGACGAGCCTCGAGAAGGTCCCCGTCATCTCCGTCGCGAAGACGGGGGGCGACGAAGACGAACTCGAAGAGGTCGAGGCCGAGGGAGTCTCCGCATCGAGCTCGGGCCCCATCTCGAACTCCGGCCCGATCTCGAACTCGGGCCCCATCACCGACGACTCCGTCCGACGCTCGACCTCGCCGGGTCGTTCTTCCGTCGCGGTGACGCCGGGGACCGACCAGACCGAAGGGAGCGCCCAGATTCGCATCGGCGCCGAGGGGTTCTCCGACGACATGACCGGCCAGGTCCCGGTCGCGGCGGACTTCCTGCCCGACCGCGACACCGAGGTCGCGGATGACGAAAAGCCGACGATCGGCCCCGGCCCCCACGCGCTGAGAGCCATCGACGCCGGAACGGCGATGCCTGGCGTCGGGACCTCCGGAAGCTTCCAACCGGCGACGACCCCAGACCGTGCCGAAAAGTCCGGGCGATTCGAACCCAGGGGGGAGACGAAGTTTCCCGTGGCCGATTCGACCGGGGCGCTCGACCCACTCGACTCCTCTCCGAACCTGCCGGGACCGCGTGACTCTCATCCTCCCGACGGTCAGAATCCTCGGGAATCGTACCCACCGGCGCGCGACCGACTCGGCTCGCAGGCCGACAGCGGGGTCTCCCCGAACCCGCTGCGCGCACCGACGAGCGACATTTCGCCGAACCCCCTCGCCCACGCCCGCGTGTCGACCGACGACACCGGTGAGCACGACGTCCCCGCCGCGGCAAAGGACAACAAGGGGCTCCTCATCGGCGCGGCCGTCGTCGTCGTCCTCGTCGTCGTCGCGCTGGTCGGCGTCATTCTCCTCGCCGCCGGTGGCGACGAAGAGGCCGCGCCGGAAGTGCCGCCCATCGCCGAGGTTCCCACGACGCCGCAGCCGCCGGCCGAGCCCGAGTTCGAGCTCGTCGTCGAGACACCTTCCGAACCCGCACCCGGCTCGCTCGCGAAAGAAGCCGAAGAGATCGTGACCCGACCAATCCGCGTCGACACCCCCGGCGTGAAGGCCGAAATCTTCCAGGAAGACCGGCTGCTCGGACTGACGCCGATTCGATTCCCCGCAGGGGAAGAACGGGTCTACACGTTGAAGGCGGAAGGCTACGAAGATCAGACCGTCACGATCAGCAACGAGTCCGACGAAGTCTTCGAAGTGACGATGGTCAAGCTACCCGAGCCCGAGAAGGCCGCCCCGACCGAGGCGCCGAAGACGAAGAAGAAGAACACGCTCGACGACTGGGTCCCGATCGGAGACACCCCGAAGAAGAAGTCGACCGAGAAGAAGACGCAGAAGAAGAAGTCCCCGCCGAAGAAAGAAGACCCGAAGGTTCCCGTCTTCTAGCGCGAGTCGGTCCCGAGAGTTCCGTTCGTAGCTGCCTGCGCATTCACGTGGTCTCGGGAGGCTCGCTCAGCGCCGCTCCCACTCCCACGAATAACGATAGAGATAGGCGAGCGACTCGACGTGTCGCTTTGCGGCGAAGGCGGTGTCCCCCCAGGCGTAGAAGCCGTGGTTGCCGATCATCACGGCCGCTACCTCGGGGGTCGTGCGTGACAGCCAATCGTCGATCTCGTCGGCAATCTTCGACACCTCGCGGTGGTTCTCGAAGATGCGCACGCCGACCGTATCGCGATCCCAGACGTCGAGCCCCTTGATCATCTCGAGCTCGCGGAACACCGTCCTCCCCGCCGCCCGATCCCGGGCGGAGCAGAGGGCCGAGTAGGGCTCGTGGACGTGGTAGATCGCGCCGGCGTCCGAAACGCGGCGATAGATGGCGCAGTGCAGCGACGTCTCCGCCGACGGACGGTTACCGGTGTCCTCGGCGGGCTCACCTTCCAGGTCGCACAGCAGGAAGTCGTCGGGGGTCAGACGCCCCTTGTCCTTGCCGCTCGCCGTGATCAGAAACGTCTCGGCGTCGCGACGGACGGAGAGGTTGCCGCTCGTCCCGAGCAGCCAGCCGAACCGATGGAACGAAGCCGCGTCGAGGCACATCGTCGACGCAGCGCTCTGACGATCCCAGCCGGTCATTCGCGCTCGCGAATCAGCATCTTCGCGATCGTCTGGAGCTGCATGTTGGTGGTGCCTTCGTAGATCGTCCCGATCTTGGCATCGCGGTAGAACTTCTCGGCCGGGAACTCCTTGGTGAACCCGACGCCGCCGTGGAACTCGACGCAGCGCGACGCGACGTACTCGGCGGTCTGGCTCGAGTAGAGCTTCGCCATCGCGGCCTGTTTCGTGAACGGCAGGCCCGCGTCCTTCAGCCGCGCGGCGTTGTAGACCATCAGCCGCGCCGCCTCGATGCGGGTCGCGACTTCGGCGAACTGGAACTGCAGCCCCTGGAAGTCGACGAGCCGCTGGCCGAACTGCTCGCGCTCGAGCATGTGCGCCATCGCGTTCTCGAACGCTCCGCGGGCGAGCCCGATCATCTGCGCGCCGATCCCGATGCGCCCTTCGTTGAGGGTTTCGATCGCGACCTTGTAGCCCTTGCCGACCTCACCGAGGACGTTCTCCTTCGGAACGATGCAGTCCTCGAAGATCAGCTCGACCGTCGACGATGCCCGGATGCCGAGCTTGTCTTCCTTCTTGCCGATCGTGAATCCGTCGTAGCCGCGCTCGACGATGAAGCCGGTGATGCCGCGGTATCCCGCCTCGGGGTTCACGTTGGCGAAGACGAGGAAGAAGTTCGCCTCGGCACCGTTCGTGATCCACATCTTGCTGCCGTTCAGCTTCCAGTGGTCCCCGCAGTCCTCCGCGCGCGTCTGCAGCGCGAACGCGTCCGATCCGCTCGCCGGCTCCGACAGCGCGTAGCTCGCGACCCATTCGGTCGTCAGCTTCGGGAAGTAGCGCTCCTGCAGCTCCTTCGAACCCCAGGTCCGGAGCGCGTTGTTCACCAGGGTGTTCTGCACGTCGACGCAGACCGAAACGCTCGGATCGACCACCGCGAGCTCTTCGATGGCGAGGCACGCCATGAAGATGGTGCTCTCGGCGCCACCGTACTCGGCGGGAACTTCGATCCCCATCAGGCCGAGCTTGAACGCCTCGTCGATGATCTCCTTGTCCATCTTCTGCGACTCGTCCATCGCGTGGACGCGCGGTTTGATGGTCGTCTGGGCAAAGTTCGCGACCATGTCGCGGAACATGATTTCGTCTTCGGAGAGCTGCGTCAGCGGGAGATGCGTCGTCGTCACGGGATACCTCGTCGTTCGTCGTCGTTGACCGGTACTCTAGTAGCCAAGATCGCCCGCAAATCCAAGTGCGCGATGCGCTCTGCGCTCTGCGCTGTGCGCGGCGGATCGCGGCTGGAAGCCGCTGCACCACAGGGCGTCGCGCA
>CAYPJU010000089.1:7937-19196 GCA_964411125.1 uncultured Bradymonadales bacterium
TCGCGCAGAGCGCAAAAGGCGACCACATCGTGGTCGCCTTTCAAAGCTCTGCTACGCTGTTGCTCAGAACATCGAGCGCTGGCGCTCGCGGCGCGCGTCTTTGCGGCGGCGTCGCTCGGCCTCTTCGGTCTTGCGGCGCTTCGCGATGCTCGGCTTTTCGTAGTAGCGGCGCCGCTTGATCTCGCGGTTCACGCCTTCACGGCCGATGGTGCGCTTGAGCTGGTTGAGGGCTCGTCCGATGTTGTTGTCGATGACCTGAACCTCAATCGGGCCCATTGCATCACGGTCGCGTCGTTGTCTCGCCATGGCGGTATCTCCGTCAGTTCAGAATGCGAAGGGTGATGGGATCGACGCTGTCGTACCCGCCGAGGCCTTCGGGGCTGAAGATGACCCAGAAGTACTTGAAGGACTCGGGGTCGGTGGAATTGAGAGCTTCGATGAGGTTGACCTCGAAGTAGCTCGACATGAGGCCGGAGGATTCACGGTGGTACAGTCGCCATTCGCGACCGTTCGTGAGGATCCCCCAGTTGACGCCCGTCGCGCGGATCAGCCGGTCGACGTCGTAGCCGGGGTCCCCCGGGCCGTCTTCGAGCTGGATGTCGGCGAGGTCGGTGTCCCACGGGTAGCACCGCATGACGCCGAGGCTCTGGGCGAAGAACTCGCGGTCTCCGCGGCGCTGCACGGCCTGGCGGAAATCGTCGGAGTTGTAGAACAGCGTGAAGTCGGCGCGGGCGTCCGAATCGGGGGACGGCTCGGCGACGCTGAACGTGTAGCCGAGCGCGCGGAGCACTGGCGACACCCAGTGGTACTGGGTCTGCATTTCGTTCAGTTGGACGGGCTCTTCGGCCTCGGTCTCTTCGGATTCCTTCTTTTCGAGGAGCTCCTCGAGCTGACGGCGAACCTCATCGATGCGGTCCTCGCCCCATTCCGGGTACTCGGAGATTGCGTCGAATTTGGCGTTTTCGAAGAGCTGGCCTTCGTTGCGAAAAACAGGCATTTCGTTCCTTGTATGTGCGCGAAATTTTGGGTCGCGTAAGGCGGGGGACTATAGGAAGGGGTTCGACCGCTGTCAACAAGGCTGTGATAGCGACCTACTCCTTCTTCTTGATAATCAGGTTGACCTTCTCGAAGCCGCTCGCCTTGATGGCGTCGAGCGTTTCGACGACCTGGCCGTGCTCGGCCTGCGAATCGCCGCGGAGCATGATGTTCGCGTTGGGCTTGTCCGCCTTCAGGTTCTGAAGCTTCTCCTGGAAGTTGGCGCCTTCCAGCTCGTCGTTCTCGAACTTCACCTCGCCGTCGTTCGTCACGACGATCACGATCGGGTCCTCGCCGGTCGCTTCGGATCCGGTGACGCCGCTCGGGAGGTTCACGGGGATCTGGTTCTCCGGCTTCGGTCGGGTGAACGAGGTCGTGATCAAAAAGAAGATGAGGAGCAGGAAGACGACGTCGATCAGCGGCATCAGATCGAGGGTGAGATCCTCGCGTCGGTTGCGGCCGGGGCGAAGGTTCATGTCGCTTCCGGTTCGGGCTCCGCCGTCGATTCCTTCACGACGACGACCTCGTCTTTCGCGGTCGCTTTGTCAGGCGTCGTCGAAGCTTCCACGGCGTCCGAGCGGGTGGAGGGTGCCTGGTCTTCGGGGACGAGGTACTCGGCGACCTGCAGACCGACGTCCGCCATCTCGACGGCGTACCGGTCGATCGTCCCGTTGATGTAGCGGTAGGCGAGGTAGGCGGGGATCGCGACGGTCAGTCCGGCGGCGGTCGTGATGAGCGCCTCCCAGATGCCGTTGGCGAGCGCGCCAGCGTCGGCGGCCTGCCCCGCGGCGGTCTGATTCACGACGCGCTGGAAGACCGAGATCATACCGGTCACGGTGCCGAGCAGGCCGAGGAGCGGTGAGATCGTGGCGACCGCACCGACGGCGCCGACGAAGCGCTCCATGTAGTGGACTTCGCGCTGGCCGACTTCTTCCATCACCTCTTTGACGATCGCGCGATCGCGGCCCTGGTAGCGGATCCCCGCTTCCAGCACGGCGGCGACGTGCGAGTCGTTGGTGTGGCAGAGCGCCTCGGCTTCTTTGTAGCGGCCTTCGCGCAGAAGCTTCATGACGACTTCGAGGAAACGCGGCGGCATCACTTTGCTGCGCTGGAGGCTCCAGATCCTTTCGAGGAAGAACGCGAGCGCGACGAGCGAGCAGAGCCCGATCGGGATCATCAGCCAGCCGCCCTTCGACAGAAACTCGAACACGTCGGTCATCGCTTCGGCTCCTCGAAGAGCGCCTCGAAGTACGGATAGATGCCCTCGTCGCGGGCGAGTTCACGCACGTGATCGACCTCGATCTCGTTGAGCTGGCAGTAGGATTCCACGCGCTGTCGTAGCTGAGAACGTTTTCGTTGCACGAAAGACCGCAAGACGAAGAGGCCGATGAGGGAGACGGTAACTGCGAATACCAACGTCGACACGGCCCACAGTGTTCCCAGCATCCAGGCGAGAACGACGACGATCAGCCCGGCGCCGAGCACCGCGGCCCCGCCGAAACCGTAGACCTGGGAGAAACTTCGGTCCGCTTCGCGAACGAGGGTTCGATGCTCGTCGAACCCGGAGGTCGCGACGAGCTCTCCTTCCTCGGCCGTCAATCGTAACCTTCGGAGTCGTAGTCGTCGTAGTAGTCGCTACCCTCGGCGAGGTCGTCGGAGAGCGAGACGTTGATCGCCTTGGGGTACTTCTTGCCGTCGTTGCCCCCGTATTGGAACTCGACGCCGATGATCTCCCCGAGCACGTAACCCGGCAGGCGCGAGCGAAGCTCGTCGTCCACCACGTTGGCGATGTGGAAGAAGTATTTCCGATCGTCGTCGGTCTGGATGAACCCGAACCCCTTGTCGGTGAAATACGCGATGATGCGCCCCTGCATCTCGTCGCCGATCGCCACGTCCTCGTCGACGTGCATCCGTTCCAGCCGACCGATCGCGTCTTCGAGGTCGAAGAACTGGTAGGAGCAGTCCTCGAAGAGGCGAATTCCGAGCGCCTTGATCTGCGCGTGGCGTCGGTCGAACAGCACCGACAGGCAGGCACCGAACGCGACGAGGAACCCACCGGTGTTCTGAACGTCCTGCGCCATCTCGATGTAGAGGGCCTTCAGCACGATTCCGCGCGTCGAGGCGGCAGCGAAGCGCTGCATGCGGGCGAGGTCGTCGACCGTCGTCGTCACGTGGACCCCGAGGTTCACGTGGGCGTGAACGTGCTGCAAGCGCGTCACGGTGAAGTCGAGGTCGTAGGTACGCTGAAACTCTTCGTCCACGTCGAGCTTCGCGCCCGCGGCGCGGAAATGCTCGATCAGTTGATCCGAAAGTCGGGCACTGGAATCTTCGCCCATCGAAATCACCTCAAAAACAAAACTCGCGGCAGCATTCGTCGAAGCAGAGCCGCACAATCACATACACGTCGACGGAAGCAGTGCCCGGCCATCAAGATAAAGTTCCCGAACCGAGATGCGCGAAACACCACGCTGCTCCCATGGTTACACTGAATACCCGCCCGCTTCTCAGCCTGTCAACACCGCGGTCGGAGACGGCCTCTCCAGGCCGACGAGCGGACGACTGCGGCGAGACTCGGGTTGCGCGGCGATCGAGTCGTCTTCACCATGTGCCACGACTCGCGAGGTTCGTTTGAAGCACGGGCTCCACATCCTGTTCGTCGCGCTGGCGACGCTCGCCGCACCTCCGGCAGACGCCGAGCCGCGCGAGCGAGCAGCCGAGGCGATCCTCGCCGGCCACGGGCTGGGGGAGGGGATCGCTTGCCTGCATTTCATCGAGCGCGCCTCGGTGGAGCGGCGAACCGCGATCTGGCGCGCGGCGATCGACGAAATCGCCAGCGCCGATCGCGACTATCTGCTCGCCTGGTTGGTGGGGGCCGCCGAGCCGCCGGAGGGTGCGATGCGCGAGGCCTCGCGCCAGCGAGACTGCATGATCGATCGCATCACCCACGACGCCGGAGAGCGCGAACAGACGCTCGCGATCGACTGGCAACGCGAACGCGCCCGTCCCGAACAGATGCCGTCGCTGCGCCGCAAGTTCGAGACCGATCCCCGCTTCGCCCGCAAGCTCGTCGATCTGCTCACGGAGTCGACGTACCGCTCCGCGCACACCCAGAGTTGGATCTGGAAACGGAAGTTCGTCTTCTCGGGGCGAAACTTCAACTTCGTCTCGGCAGGCGCCGCCCGGGCTTGCGGGCTGACGCAGTACGAGAGCTGGAAACCGGACGATTCGCGGCATCGCTCGTGCTGGCGCGACGTCTTGACGCCCGCCGAGCGCGAGCGGGAGATCCTCCAGGCGTCCGCCGCCCCCGGCATCAGTCGGCACCACTGGGGGAGCGATTTCGACTTCTTCGGGTTGAACCCCGCATCGTTCCTCGACGGAGCGCGTCTGGGGGACGAGTATGAGTGGATGACCGCCAACGCCCTCGAGTTCGGCTTCTTCCAGCCGTACCAACAGCATCGTCAGCCGCATCGCTACATGGAGGAGCGCTGGCACTGGTCCTACCACCCGGTGGCGGGAGCACTCCTCGGGTGGGCGGCCGACCACGAGGACGAGGTCGAAGCGGCGCTCGAGGCCCAGTGGGCCGACTTCGAGCGACGCTGGGGCGCCGGCGAGACGCCGTTCTTCTCGCACGTGAGGAGTCACTGGAGGAGCTTCATGTTCGGGATCGCCGGCCTCGACGGGGTCACGCGATGAACATTCTCCTCATACAGGCGCGCGACCCGGGCGATCCGATGTTGCGCCACGAGCTCGAATGCTTCGCCGAACGAACGGGCCTCGCGATCGACCGCTTCGACCCTGTCAATCTCTGCGAGTCATCTCTCCCCGCGCTGCAAGCAGGGCGGTGGGACGCGGTGATGATCGGCGGCAGCGGCGACTACTCGCTCGCGCGCGGCGGTTTCGATTGGCATCAGCCGTTCCTGGACTACCTGGCGGAGCTGGTGCGGCGCGACGTCCCCACGTTCGCGTCCTGCTTCGGATTTCAGGGGCTGGTGCAGGCGATGGGCGGCGAGGTCGTGAGCGACCCGCGGCAGGCCGAAGTCGGTACCTTTCGCGTCGAGCTCACCACGGAGGGGCTCGCCGATCCACTCTTCCTGGGACTACCGAAAAATTTCGCCGTTCAGTTAGGTCACAACGATTCTGTGCGGAACATTCCTGTTACAATGAGGCGACTCGCTTCGAGCGAACGTTGCCCGGTCCAGGCCGTTCGAGTGAATGGTGCGCGTATCGTGGCGACGCAGTTTCACCCGGAGCTCGACATGGAGGCCAACATCGTCCGCTACACCCGATATCTGCATCATTACGACCCGATGTTGACGCCCGAGGATGCCGACCGCGTCGCGCGCGAGATTCACGAGCCGAGCCCGGTCGCCAATTCCCTGCTCGCGAGATTCGTCCAGACCCTCGACGAGGTGGGGTGACGATGCCGAGGGAACGCCAGGAGACGATGCACGCCGTCGCGCGACTGTGGCGCTTGATGGACGACCTGTCGCTCGCGTCTTCTGTCGCCGAGATCTACGAGGTGGGGATCCGGTCCGTCCGCACGGCGCTCGATGTCCCTCAGGCATCCATCATGATCGAGCGGGAAGGGACGATGCAGACGGTCGCCCACGCGGCGCTCGCCGAGTCTTCGCGATCGGCGCTCGAGACCCTCGCGAACTTCGACGCCTGCCCCGACGGCTTCGAACCCAGAATGTACTCGACGCTCGATGGGGTCGAAGGGGCGGAGACGCTTCGGCGAGACGGAATCGTTTCGGTCGCCGTCGCTCCCCTCTACTTTCAAAAGCGACTCTTCGGCGCCCTGGCACTCTGCTGGGAGGCCCCGCACTCGTTCGATGAGCGCGAAGTCGCGGTGATGCGTGCCGTGGCGTCGCACGTCGCCTTCGCGCTCGCGCACCGACGTATCGAAGACGAACTCGCCCACCGGTTGCGCGAGGAGCAAGCTGCTCACCAGGAACGTCTCGCCTCCGAGCAGCGGCTGGTCGTCGCGCTGGATGCCGCCGTGATGGGGACCTGGGAGTGGGACGTCACCACGGGTCGCGTCACATGGTCCGAGGAGTTGCAGGCGCTCCACGGGCTCGAGCCGGGCCAGTTCACCGGAGACTTCGAAGGCTTTCAGCGCGACATGCACCCCGACGACCGTGACAGCGCGCTCGCCAAAGTGAAGGCGGCATTCGACGGCGACGCGGACCGTTACGCCAACCAGTACCGGATCATCCGACCCGACGGATCGGTCCGCTGGATCGAAGCGAAGGGTCGAATCTTCCGCGACGACGACGGAAACCCGACGCGCCTTCTCGGCGTCTGCGGCGACATCACAGAACGAAAGATGCACGAGATGGAGCGCGAGTTCCTCTCCGAGGCGGCGCGCCATCTGGCGTCCTCGCTCGACCAGACCACCCTCCTCTCCGAGCTCGTCCAACTCGCGGTCCCTCGAATCGGTGACTGGTGCGTCCTCTACCTCGGGGCCCCGGGGGAGGCACCGGTCGTGGCGGAGGTCGCCCACTCCGACCCCGCGAAGGTTCGTCTCGCGCTGGAAGCGACCGAGAAATGGCCACCGAGGGCAGACGAAGGCGAAGGCAGCATCGCCTGGGTCATCGAGAGCGGCGAGAGCGTCCTCGCCGAGCGGATTCCCGCCGAGGCTCTCGAGCAGTTTTGTCGCGACGAAGAACATCTCGACGTGATGCTGAGGCTCGGACTGCATTCTTCCATGGTGGTGCCGTTGAAGGCGGGGGGCCAGGTCGTGGGTGCGCTCGCCTTGATGAGCTCCGAGTCCCTCCGACAGTACACGCCCGACGACCTGATTTTTGCCGAAGAGCTCGCCGCGAGGGCTGCGCTGGCGTTCGAGAACGCCCGGCTCTACGAAGAGGCACGCCGCGCGGTGCGCGCTCGCGAGGACGTCCTCGCCGTGGTGTCCCACGACCTCCGAAACCCCATCAACACCATCGCCGCGGCGTGCGCGCTCTACGAACTCCCCGTGGACGAAGCGAAGAAGAAGAAAGGGATCGCCTCGATCAAGCGCGCCATCGGCCAGATGGACCAGCTCATCCAGAACCTGCTCGACGTCTCCAGGATCGACGCCGGGAAGCTGGTATTGGAGCGCGAGTGGGTCCCGGTGGCGGCAGCGCTCGGGGAGACAGCGGACATGTTCCGCGCCCTGGTCGACGACAAAGGAGTTGCGCTCGAGGTCGTCGCCCCGCAGGGGCTCGAAGTCTGGGCCGATCCGGGGACCTTGCAACAGGTGCTCGGCAACCTCGTAGGTAACGCAGTGAAGTACGTGCAACCCGGCGGCCACATCGCTCTCTCGGGCAGAAAGGAAACAGACGGGGTCGCGATCACCGTCCGCGACGACGGTGCGGGAATCTCTCCCGATCAGCTCCCTCATCTGTTCGAGCGCTACTGGCAGGCTCGCGACGGGTCCCACGGGGGTGCGGGGCTCGGGCTCGCGATCTGCAAGGGGATCGTGGAGGCGCACGACGGTCGGATCACGGCCGCTTCGAAGCTCGGAGAGGGGGCCGAGTTCACGGTGTTTCTGCCGACTCCGACCGGAGCTCGACGTCCCGTCCAACATACCATCCCGCTGCAGACGAACTGAGCCGGCAGCGCCGCGTCCGCGCCCGTGCCGAATCGAAGAGAACGTTCTCCCGCAGACCGTGGCGATCGAGCACCCCGATCGTTGTGCGTGTGGCGTACACTCGCCGGACCCGCCTTTTCCACCTCCGACGAGCAGCGCGCAGAGTGGCTGATGCGAGATTTCGAGCGCAGCTACTACCCTCTCGGCTTCGCACGTCAGCTCTACGCGATCCTCGCCCACGGCGACCGACGGGAAGGCCTGCGACGCCTCGCCGTTCCCACGGTAGTTCTGCACGGCACCGACGATCCCCTCATCCCCGTACAGGCTGGAGAGGACACAGCTTCGGTCATCCCGGGGGCCGAGCTTCGACTCGTCGAGGGTTGGGGGCACGACTTCCCCCTCGAGCTCGTCCCGACGTTCGCATCGGCAATCAACGATGCCGCCAGCCGAGTCGACGGAAACGGGGCGTAGGGTCGGGAAAGTTGATCCGCTCCCCGAGGAGCCGTAACGTGGCTGTATGTCCGCAAAGTCGATGCTTGTCTGCGCGCTCGCGCTCGTCGCAGCCGTCGCGTGTTCGAAGGGCGAACTACCGCCCGAAGACGGCGGGATCCGCGTCGTCGACTCGCCCGATTCGGGTGACGTGACGATCCGTCCGCCGCGGTCGGACATGAATGTTCCGCCGCCCGACACGGGGAATCCCGGCGGAGCCCCCTGCAACGACACCCTGCAGTGTCCCGAAGGTCAGGTGTGCGACGTCGCTGGCGGCACGTGCGACCCGTTCTCCGAAAACCTGTGCGCCCCCTGCACCGACAACTTCCAGTGCGGCACCGGCGGGCAGTGTTGGGAGAACCCAGCCACGGCGGAGCGGTTCTGCATCCAGGAATGCTTCGGAGCCGACGACGGCGACTGCCCGATCGGCTACGAATGCTCGAGGCTCGGCGCCGCTTTCGGCCACTGCGTGCCGGAGTTCTCTACCTGCAAGGAAGATCCGTGCGACGGGGTCACGTGCGAGAGCGGAGAGGTCTGCCAGCCCAACTTCGGCGCGTGTTTCGACGAGTGCGCGACCAACGCCGACTGCCCCAACGGCCAGCGATGCGACGATTCGACCGGCATCTGCTGGGAGTGCCTGACTGACGAGCACTGCCCGGACGGAAAATGTGACGTCGCCGGAGATCACACCTGCAAGGAGTGCCTCGGCGACGACGATTGCGACGAAGGCGAGAGCTGCATCACGGCGATCGGCGAGTGCCGCGAATGCGTGTTCGACGGTGATTGTTCCGGGGACGCGACGTGCGAGGCGTCGACGGGTCGGTGCATCGAATGCGCGACCGACGACGACTGCACCGACCCGGCGAGCTGCACCGACGGGAAGTGCACGACATGCACGACCGACGACGACTGCCCCGGACCCGACGTATGCCAGACCGAGACGGGACAGTGCGTCGAGTGCGCGCGCGACCAGGACTGCGCCGAAGGGGTCTGCGACGAGACGAAGAACGAGTGTGTCGGGTGCGTCGGGACGAGCGACTGCCCGACCGGGTCGGTCTGCGAGCTGACGACGGACACCTGTGTCGAGTGCACCGGCAACGCGGATTGTCAGGCCGACGACAAACCGGTCTGCGACACCGTTGCCCAGACCTGCGTCGCCTGTGTCACAGCGGCCGACTGTGGGGCCGACGAGAAGTGTGACGCTGCGAACACGTGCGTGCAGTGCATCGCCGACGCAGACTGCGCCGTCGGAACCTGCGTGGACGGCCTCTGCCTCGGCTGCCAGTCCGACATGGACTGCAACCCGGGCACCGTCTGCGACCTCTCGAAGAATCTGTGCGTGGAGTGCTTCGCGGACTCGAACTGCAACGCCCCCGAGGTCTGCAACGTATCGAACAACACGTGCGTCGGCTGCTACGCCGACACGCAGTGCACGCCGAACAATCAGGTCTGTGACGAAGCCGCGGGAGCGTGTCGCGACTGCCTCGACAGCGCCGACTGCCCGAATGGTGTCTGCACCGCCGGCTTCCAGTGCGTCCCGTGCCTCACCAACACCGACTGCACCGGTTCCAACGTCTGCTCGCCGCAGAATCAGTGCGTGCGGTGTGTCAACGACAGCCATTGTCCGGCGGGTAACAAGTGCACCAGTCAGAACACCTGTGTGCAGTGTATCACCAACGGCGACTGCCCCGGGTCGCAGGTCTGTTCGTCGACGTCGACCTGCGTCGAATGCACGACGAACAGCCACTGCGGGAGCGGCCGTCGCTGCTGGCGAAACGGTTGTTACGATTATGGGACGTCACGCTGCAGCACGGACGCTGAGTGTCCGAGCGGAAAGTGCAACCGGGACTTCGGAGCGTGTGATTGCGAGGGAACCTCGACCCCCTTCGATAGCAGCCTGTGCGACAACCCGCAGACGTGCCAACTGGGGATCATCATCATCGTCCCCGTTGGACCTGTCTGCGCCTTCCCGGAAGAGTGAGCCGAGAAGCCCCGCGGATGCGGGGCGCCCTCAGATGTTCGACTTCAGGAATTCCATGTTGGTCTGGGTCTTCTTGACCGACTTCAGGAGCCAGTCGAGCCGGTCGATCTCGCCCATGTCGGACAGCCGTCGTCGCATCAACGGGATCTTCTCCGTCTCGACTTCGTCCTGCAGGAGCGCCTCTCGGCGCGTGCCCGACGCAGCGATGTCGACGGCAGGATGCAAGCGGCGCTCGGCCAGCTTTCGATCGAGAACGATCTCGCTGTTGCCGGTCCCCTTGAACTCCTGGAAGATCACTTCGTCCATCCGGCTCCCCGTATCGATGAGCGCGGTCGCCACGATCGTGACGCTCCCGTACTCCTCGAAATTCCGAGCGACCCCGAAGAGCTGCCGCGGTCGCTCGAGCGCGCCGGCACCGACACCACCCGAAAGCGTGCGACTGCCGCCGCCGTGGACCGTGTTGTAGGCACGTGCCAGGCGCGTGATCGAGTCGAGCAGGATGAGGACGTCCTCCCCGTTGTAGAGTCGCTCGAGCGCCTCCACGAACACCTTCTCGGCGGTCCGGATGTGCTCCTTGGGACCGCGGTCCGTCGTCGACGCGTGGACGGGGACCGACAGGTTTCGTTTGAAATCGGTCGCCTCCTCTGGCCGCTCGTCGACGAGCAGCGCCATCTGATAGATGTCCGGGTGATTCTCTTTGACCGCCTTCGAGATGGTCTGGAGCATCATCGTCTTCCCCGCCTTGGGCGGGCTCGTGATGAGGACTCGCTGACCGCGACCGATCGGCGCGATCAGATCGATCACCCGTCCCGTCACTTCCTTTTGAGTGGTCTCGAGCCGGATGCGTTCTTCCGGCTGAATCGGCGTGTAGTCCGCCAGGCGTTCGGTCAGCTTCTGCAGCTTCTCGGATGACTGATTGCCACCCCCGCCACCGCCACCGCCACCGCCGCCACCGCGGCCGCGCTTTCTTCTACGTCTACCCATGTCTCTGCGTCTGCTGGAGGACGAAAATGCTCGTCATTTGGTCGGGAGGTCGAGGCTGCGCGTCGTTGGCGGGAAACCCGCCCGGTGCGCCTCGACAAACGATGTCTCTTTAGTCGGCGGGGTGGCCCGTGTCAAACGCCGGTGAGGCGTGAAGCGTGGGCGTGGGGCGTGGGGCGTGGGGCGTGGGGCGTGGGGCGTG
>CAYPJU010000089.1:19296-24290 GCA_964411125.1 uncultured Bradymonadales bacterium
GGGCGTGGGGCGTGGGGCGTGGGGCGTGGGGCGTGGGGCGTGAGTTCGGTGAGCGGGCGTCCCGCCCGGCTCCGAGGGCGGCAGGCGGCAGGCGGCAGGCGGCAGGCGGCAGAGCGCGGAGCGTTGCTCAAGCCTCGAGCCTCGAAAATAAAACGAACTTTCTCGCACAAAAACGCGGAGACCTCGCGACCAACCTTTCGAACAGACAATGACGGGAGCGATGGGCGCCCCCGAGACGAATCGAAAGGGAAAGAAGATGACAAGGTTTCTGAAAGTTCTCGGCTCTTGTTGGCTCGCCGTCTGCTTGAGCAGCGGCTGTATCTACGTCGAAGAGCACTACGGCGACGAAGGCGAGACTCCGTGGGCCGACGGTGACGGCCCGGGTTGGTGCGAGGAGGCCGCGCACGGGCTCTCTTGCGACCCGGGCGAAGACGAAGGATGCGGAACGGGCTGCGCGGTCTGCGTCGAGGGTGTCTGCACGGAGTTCGAGCCAGGCGGCGGCGCCTGCTCGGCCGACTCCGACTGCTTCGAAGGCGAGGCGTGCCTGGGCGGCGAGTGCCTCTGGTGCCCCGACGCCTGCGAGGACAACGGCGACTGTGATTCCGGCTGGCGCTGCTCCGACGCCGATGTCTGCATCCCGGCGGACCGCTGCCTGGAGGACGACGACTGCCGTGACGGTCGAGTGTGCGCGCCGAATGGCCGCTGCTCCGAACCGATCGGCGAACCCCCGGCAGACGACCCGACCGATGATCCCGGCGACGAACCGACCGACGATCCCGGCGACGATCCCGAAGACGGCGGTCACGACCCCGAAGACTGCCCGTCGGGCGACTGCGCCGACCACTGCACGACCGACTCCGAATGCGGCCCCGACCGCTCCTGCGTGAGTGGGGCGTGCCAGGGGCACTGCGCCACCGACGCCGAGTGCGGAACCGGCCAGGTCTGCGGCCCCAACGGCATGTGCGTCACGGACCCCGACGGCGGCGACCAGTGCCTCTACAACGCCGACTGCACCGACGGTGTCTGCGAGAACGGCTACTGCCACGATCGCTGCACCGCCGACTCCGAGTGCGCCGCTGGCGACTTCTGCGACGCCGGGTCGTGCCGACCCGACACGCGCCCGGTCGAACCGGAATGCCGCGTCAACGCCGACTGTGGCGACGGCGAGGTCTGCTCCGACGCGCAGTGCAAGCTGTCGTGCACCTGCGACGAGGACTGCGGAGCCGAAGGTGTGCTCGTCTGCGACGCAGGCGCTTGCGTCGCCGCACCGCTCTGAGGGACTGTTCGTGACGACCGCGAAAGCAGAGAGAACGACCGTGGCGAACCACGACCACCTCGACGAACGCGACGAGGAGCTCCTCCTCGTCGAGCGTGCCGCCGCCGGCGACATGCAGGCCTTCCGGGTGCTCTACGACCGCCACTTCGACTTCGTCGCGCGCCAGGTCGGCCGCATCATGGGGCCCGGCAGCAGCAACGAAGACGTCGTGCAGGAAGTGTTCGTCGCCATGTACAAGTCGCTCTCTCGCTTTCGCGGGGACAGCAAACTCTCCACATGGCTCTACCGACTCGCGTACAATGTGACCGTGAGCCACCTCCGAAAAAGACCCAACACCGTGGAGCTCGCCGCCTGGCGACCCCTTCGCGACGACCACTCCGCGTGGGAACGGCTCGAGGCCCGCGACATGCTCCGCACCCTCTACGCCGCGCTCGACAACGTCTCCCCCGAGTACCGCGAGGCGTTTCTCCTGCACGAGGTCGAGGGGATGAAGCTGCGCGAAGTCTCCGAGCTCACCGGCGAGTCGATCAACACCATCGCCGCGCGCGTCCGACGGACGCGGGAGCGACTTCGGGAGGTCCTCGAAGCCGCGGGAGGTGCCCCGTGACCGATCAGATGTTCCTCTTCCTGTGCCGCGACGTGCACAAGTACGCCTTCGAATACCGCCGCGGCGAGCTGCCGAGCGACGACGTCGCGAAGCTCGAAGCGCACGTCGCACGGTGTGAGGCGTGCCAGCGATACCTGGACCGGCTCGAGGGGATGCTCGACGCCGCGGCCATCCACGACTTCGCCGCCGGGATGGACCGCGACGCCATCTTCGGCCGCATCGCCGACGAGGTCGCTACCGACGACGGCGGGCTCGACCGGGACGTGCTCTTCGAGCGGATCACCGGCGAGCTGGAGGCGGTCCCCACGGCGCGTGGCGACGGAGCGCCGCACCACGATGACGGCGAAGAACGTGGGGCGGCGCTCCGTCGCCGCCCGGACTCCGAGCCCCTCGAAGAGACCCCGGTGGTCCGGCTGCCGCAGTTCGCCGCCGCGTCCGACGACGAGATCGACGTCGAGACGGCACCGCGCTCCAACACCCGGTTCTGGATCGTCGCGGCGCTCGCCGCCGGCATCGCGATCGGGATCTCGATCCCGTACTTCACGAACGTGGGGGATCCCCCCGCCCCGGTCGTCCCCGAGGTGGCGAACCGCGACGTCTCGACCCCGAACCCCGACGCACCGGCCGAGTTCGCCCTCGCCGACCTCGCCCTGCAGCCGGTCCCGGCCGAGATCGAGGACGTCCGCGTCTTCGGTACCCCGACGGCGAACTGGAACATCCGATCGCAGGGAGCGAAGCGACGCATGAAGCTGGACGACGGCACCGTTCTGGTGGAGTTCCTCCCCGAACGGCGACATTCGCTGGAGGTCGTGACCCCGCAGTTCACCGTCGACGTCACCGGCACCATCTTCTACGCCTCGGCGGCCGACGGAGTCGTCGGCGTCGTCACCGGCTCGGTCGAAGTGCGAACCGAAGACGATACGGTGGAGCTCACCGACGGCGAAGAGTGGAGCGTCGCGGAGGGCAAGAGGGAGGCGAGACGGGCATCGACCGACGAGGCGCGTCGGTTCGTCGATCCCATGGAACACCGTCGAGTGCTCGCGGAGCGCGCCGAGCGTCCGCCCGAAGAGCGAAAGCGCGAGATGACGGCACCGCGGCCTCCGATCTCGAAAGAGGTGGCCCGAACGCCGCGCGAGGCGCTGCGGGCCGAAGCGGACGAGGCGTTGCGGGACGGACGCTACGAGGTGGCGGCGCAGTTCTACGAACGGATGGTCGCCGAGCTGAGCGCCACCGATCCCGCGAACGCATCACTACGGCTCGATCTGGCCCGCATCTACATCAAACACCTCGACCGCCCGGCACGTGCAGCGACCCACCTGCGACGGTTCGTACGCGACCGGCCCGAGGATCCTGCCTCGCCGTCGGCGCGCACCGAACTGTGTAGGATCGTTCGCAGCAACGGGCAGACGGAGTCGTTGTGCGAGTGAAGCCGGGCGGGGCCCCACGGACGTGGCACGGCGCTCCGTCGCCACGCACTGCGCCGTCGCAACCTTCGTGGGGCGGCGCTGGGTCGCTGCGTTTCCTGCTGCTCGCCCTCCTGGGCCTCCTCCCCCCCACGCTACTCCACGCTCAACCGAGCCCCGAGCCCTTCCTGCTGCTCGAGGTTTCCCGCGACTGCGCGTCGGACGCCGACGACACTCTCCTGGCCGACGAGATCCGCCTCCGCATGCCGGGAACGTTCGTAGTCCGCGGTCGCGTCGACGCCACCGAACCCGACTGGCACGTCCGGTGGCGCCCCATGCCCGACGGCACCTGCGAGCTCGCATTCGACGGGGTCGACAGCGACTCGGCGATGCCGCTAGGCCCTGACGCCGGGGCCGCCGAAATCCAGCTCGCCGCGAGCCGCGTCGCCTGGCTCGCCTCGGTCTCGCGTCCGCGCGGCACCGAGGCCCCAGAGGTCGAACCGGAAGTCGCCCCCCCTAACGACGCTGCGGAGCCGTCGGAGGAAGATCCCGCGCCGGTCGAGCCCAAGCCGGAGGAGCCCCCTGCCGAAGAAGTCGCCGAAGAACCGCCCCCCGAAACACCACAGCCTCCGGTCCAGGAGCAGCCTTCGCCTCCGCCCGCCCCCGAGTACGAGCGCATCGATACCCGCGTGTCGGTGTGGCCCGGTCTCACGCTGGTCCCCCTCGCTCTCCCCGAACGGGATGTCGCGTCATTCTCCTTCAACCTGCTGGGCGGTCGTTCCTACGGCCTCGAGGGGCTCGAGATCGGCTTCCTCTTCAATCGGGAAACCGCGTTTGCTCGCGGCGTGCAGATCGCCCTGGGGGCGAACGTCGTCGGGGGAGACACGCTCCTCGTGCAGGCCGCGGTCGGCGCAAACGTCGTAGGCGGACAGCAGCGGGGGCTCGCGCTCGCGGTCGGCGGCAACTTCATGAGCGACGCGGGGGGAACCCTAGTCGCCGTCGGCACCAACGTGGTCGGTGGGACGCAAAACGGCATCGCCCTCGCGGTCGGCGCAAACTACGGCGGACGAATGCATGGACTTCAAGCCGCGGTCGGAGCGAACGTCGCCGGCGAAGAGTCCGCCGCCGTACAGCTCGCGCTCGGCGTCAATGCCGCCCGCTCTCTCACCGGGTTTCAGCTCGGGCTCGTCAACCTGGCCGGTCCAGTCGAGGGAGCACAGCTCGGGCTCGTCAACATCGCCGAGACGACGGACGCCTCGATCGGCCTCGTGAACCTGATGTACGGCGAACCGTTCTACGCGACTGCGTGGGGAACTACGCTCGGCGGCGTCGTGGGCGGCTTTCGGCACGGCGGGCGGCATTTACACTACAGCTACCTCGCCGGCGCCGACTTCGCCCCCGGGACGGCGGGCTGGAAACTCGGTCTCGGCGCGGGCCTACACTTCCCCCTCGGCCCTCTCTTCCTCGACGCCGATCTCTACGCGTTCCACAAGGTCGCCGACGGCTACGACTTCTCGCAGGGGAGCCTCGAGACGCAGCCCCGGATGACTCTCGGCTGGCAGCCTGCGCGCCGGTTCGCCCTCTTCTTCGGCGTCGGACCGACGATACTCCTCACCGGTCTCCTCGACCCTACGCAGGTAGCCCCTTCCTACGGCCTGGAGCTCACGGACCCGGCCAGCCCCCGCAAGGTGTTCGTGTGGCCCGAGCT
>CAYPJU010000090.1:0-553 GCA_964411125.1 uncultured Bradymonadales bacterium
CGAACTCGACGATCATCAACTCGGTGGTCGCTTCCTACACGAACTTCCCCCACGTTCGGCTCGACATCGACGTCACGATCGGCGTGGACGAGGACATCAAACGGATTCGTCGGATCTACCTCGACCTCTTCGAAGAGCTCGCGGAGCCGCTCGGGCTGATGCGAGAACCCGCGCCGCAGATGGTCGTCACCGCCCTCAACGACTACAACGTCGCCATCCAGTTTCGAGCATGGTTGCTGGACGAAAAACAGCACGTCGGCCGAAGGTTCGCGCTCCGGGAGGAGCTGTTCGAGCGGCTGCGCCAGGAAAAGGTCGAGATGCCGTACGAGACGATCCAGCTGGCGCCGGCGGAGTTCAAAGCGGTGGTGCCCCAGTTGGGTGAGGTTGGGCTGGGGGGCCGGGCCCGCGCGTGACGGAGCGAGAGGCGCGGTCGACGAAACGGGGGCGGTCGGGGTTCACCTGCCGCGCGGCGTGCAATTGCTCCGGGACAGGTCACGCGCGACGTGAGCGATTGAAAGGGAGGTCGGAGGTCGGAGAACGGAGATCCGAGAAC
>CAYPJU010000090.1:653-12735 GCA_964411125.1 uncultured Bradymonadales bacterium
CCCAGCACCGCCGCGCCGGGGCGGATCTCCGGTCTCCGGTCTCCGGTCTCCGACCCCAATTCACCTTGCCGGCGGTCGAGGAAACCGGGGCGGTTTGGGGTCACCTGCCGCGCGGCGGGGAATTGCGCCGGGGCAGGTCTCCCGCGAAGTGAGCGATTGAAAGGGAGGTCGGAGGTCGGAGAACGGAGATCCGAGAACCCCAGCACCGCCGCGCCGGGGCGGATCTCCGGTCTCCGGTCTCCGGTCTCCGACCTCAATTCACCTTGCCGGCGGTCGACGAAACGGGGGGCGCTTCGGGGTCACCTGCCGCGCGGTATACATTTGCGCCGGGGCAGGTCACGCGCGACGTGAGCGATTGAAAGGGAAGTCGGAGGTCGGAGATCGGAGATCCGAGAACCCCAACACCGCCGCGCCGGGGCGGATCTCCGGTCTCCGGTCTCCGACCCCAATTCACCTTGCCGGCGGTCGACGAAACGGGGGAGGTCGGGGGTCGCCTGCCGCGCGGCGGGGAATTGCGCCGGGGCGGGTCACGCGCGACGTGAGCGATTGAAAGGGAGGTTGGAGGTCGGAGATCGGAGATCCGAGAACCCCAGCACCGCCGCGTCGGGGCGGATCTCAGCTCTCCGGTCTCCGGTCTCCGACCTCAATTCACCTTGCCGGCGGTCGACGGGGGCGAACGGGAAAGGGAAAGGGAAAGGGAAATCGGGAAGCGGGAAACGGGAAGCGGGAAGGCGGGAAGCCCCACCGCTCAGGTTTTGAGGAGCCAGGGGAGGTGAGAGTGACCCTGGACGTCGGGGAACTGGCCGTACATCGACTCGGGGATGCCGAGCGCCTTCATGACCGTGCGCCAGATCGTGGCGCCGGCGAGCCGACCGTTGTTCTCGGTGGTCGTCATGCCGGGCTGCCCGGTCGAGAGGTCGGGGACGTGATAGCGGTAGCGGTGTCCCTCGGCGGTGTCGCTCGCGACGCTGATGTCGCCGTAGTAACCGCCTTCGATCATGCCGCCGGCGAGGACGACGGTGTTCTTGCCTTCGTTGCCGTAGGAAGAAGCGGCGGGTGATCGCCCGCCGTCGAGGCTGTAGATCGCGATGAGTGTGCGGTCGTAGATGCCGGCTGCCTTCAACGATTCGATGAGGCGGACGAGCGGCAAGACGGTCTGGCGCGCCATCACGCGCATCTGGTCTTCGGTGCGCTGATCGTGCACGTCGATGTAGTCGAACTCGACGGCGTAGGTCCGAGCCATGTCGCCGGCGAAGAGCTTGAAGCCGTAGGCGACCTGCTCCCAGATGTTGGCTTTGATCGTCTGCCCGACCTGCGCGGGGACGCCGTCGCTCCAGTAGGCGCGCTCTTCTTCGGTCAGCGGTAGTGAGATGACGCGCTGGTCGCCGGAGTAGAGGAGGTTCTGAACCTCGGTCAGGTTCTGTTCGTGAACGTTCTTTGCGCCGGCCGTATAGCCGTGCCGGTCGAAGAAACGGCCGTCGATCCGCTTGAGGAGCCGCGAAACGGCGTCCGCCTCCTCGGGGGTCGGCACGATGTTGAGGTCTTCGATCTTGTCGGGGAACGCCGACAGCAGGGCCTCCACCGACTGCATTCGGTCGAGCTCGGAGCCGGGGAGGCCCGCCCCGAAGTGCCAACAATTGTGGAAGCGGCTGATCCCCTTGAAGGTCACGCCGTTGCGCGGCGCGCCGCCGATCTGTTTCGAATAGTAGTTGTGCAGCGATGCCGGCGTGGGGGTCGACGAGAAATGGGGCTCGTTCCCCTGCTCCTGGTAGTTCGGCTCCGCTTCGTACATCGCCATCCGGCCCGCACCGCCCGTGTAGCTGCGGCCCGGGGAGCGGGTGGCGTTGGCGGCTTCGTGACCGTGAATGCGCCCCATCGACAGCTCGAAGAGCTCGCACACCGCGATGGTGTCGAGGTGCGGGGCGAGCTCGAGCGAGTCGGGCGTCAGGTAGAAGTTGCGGCGTTCCTGGGTGTACTGGTTCGACTCGTAGAAGAGCGCGCAGCGGCTTCCCTGCGACCCTCGTCGCAGGTTGATGTTCGTCGCGAGTCCGGGCGACGCGAAGCAGTGACCGAAGTCCCACTGGTCCCGCAGGTTGATTTCCATGAAGTAGGTCGGGGTGTTCTCGGCGACCTGCTGCGCGTAGGCCTCCCCCATCACCTCTTCGTTCACGGCGTAGCGCACCGCGGGGGCGACGGTGGGCGCGGCGAGCGCTGCCCCCATCATCTTGAGGAACCGGCGGCGCTTCATCGGCGCCCACTCTTTGAACTCTTTGTTGCTCATTCGGTACCTCCGGGTTCACCGCCCACGACCGAAAGGATCACGCGAGGCTCGGTGAACGTTGCGACGACGAGGTCGGCGAACGTCGGGTCTGCATGCATCTGTCGGGCACGGACGGCGACGGCGTGCAGCATCTCTTCGGAGAGCTCGGTCGCCTCGGGGAGCCCGAACGTGTGGTGCAGCACCGCTTCGGTCTGACATTCGAGGAACGGCTCGGAGTCGGCCAACACGCGGGCCGCTTCGGCGAGATTTCCGACGCTCTGCCCCAGCATCTGGCTCCTCTCGTCCGCAGCGCGCGCCGCGTCATTGAAGTGGCTCGTCATCAGACCGCCGAGCGACCGGCCGAGCTCGCCGTCCGGATCTTGCAGCCCGGTCGCCTCGGGACGGTACATCCCCGTCTCGTCGAACTTCACGAAGAGCTGAGCGTGAGCGCCGAACTGCCCGTGGCAGGTGTAACACCCGTTGCCGTTACCGAACCCGCCCTCGGCCTCGGCGACCGTCTGCTCGGCGGCGGAGTTCGCCTGGAACATCGGGATGAGCTGCTCCTTGTCGAGGTAGGGCTGAAGGTCGGCCTCCATCGGATAGATGCGGCAGGCGAAGACCTCCATCATCGTGGCGGCCCGCCCCAGATTGAAGCGGCTGGCGTTGCCGGCGAGGTAAGCGCGGGTCGAGAGCACACCGGCGACGTAGGGTGCGCCGCTGTCGCAGTCGATCGTGTCGCCCGTCGCTCCCACACAGTAGTCGGCCGTCAGGATCGTGGACCACGGCAGGTCGTTCTTCACGACGTGTCGGACCAGGTTGCCGGGCAGCTCCATGTCGATGTCATCGCGCTGCCCGCTCGCCTTCAACTTCGTCTGCATCATGAATCGCGCGTTCTCCGCGAACGCGGGGAGCGTCGCCCACTGCCGCAGCATCGGCTCCAGGGCCGCTTCACCGCCCTGTTCCAGCGAGGTGATCTCGGCGGGCGTCAGCGGCCTCGAGATGAGCATCTGCGAAATGGAGCGCGCGAATTCGACGATCTGCGCAGACGTGAACTCGGGCGCTTCCCAGACGATCTCGGGTTCTTCGGGGGTCGAAGTCGCCGGCTGCTCGACCTCCGGGTCGTTCGTCGGCGTCTGCGTGGATGGTTGTTCGGCCGACGGTCGTTCCGACGCGGCCTCTTCGTCAGGGGTCGAATCGAGGAGGGTCGGTCCCTTCGCCGGACCGTCGCCGACGACGCCTGCCTTGCCTTCGCAACCAGCGGCCGCGAGAGCCAGCGCGAGGATGAGGAGTGAGCGCTTCATTGGGCGACGAACTCCGAGGAGGTCAAGATCGTGAGGCAGACAGCTTCGTAGCGGTCGGCGTCGCTGAGCTCCACCGAGCCGAGGACGGCCTGAAAGTCCGCGCGATCCGCCTCGGTGACCGGGCGGCCATACGCGTTGGTCACGAGGGAGTCGAGGTCTGCGGGGAGGTCGGCGTACCGGGTCGCCATCGCCTCCGATGCACACACCGGACGAAGCGCCTCGACCCAGATCGCCATCTTCGAAGCGTTCCAGCTCAAATCCGCACCGACACCTTCACCGAAATTGTGGTCCCCGAGATCGTATCGACGTGCCCGCAGCTCGTCAAAGAGCGGGTCTTCGACCGGTAGACCGGTCACGCGGGCGAGATTCTGCATCCGCGTGTGGAAGGGGAGCACTCGCACTTCGGTCCGCTCGAGCTGGAAGCCCGCCTCGATGGGGCGAACCTCGGGTTCGGGATCGGCCGTGGAGCCCGGTCGTCCCGGGACGGTGACTCTGCCGTTCTCGTCGACCACCGCGTCCGGGAACGACACTTCCGTGTCGCCCGTGGTGGACAGGTCGAACTCGCCGGCGCAACCCCAGAGGAAGCTACCGACCACCAGGACCATCAAGATGTTTGCTGCGCTTCGCATGTCGTCTCGTCTCTGACCTTCCGATGAAGGAGCAAAGAAGGTGCCAACCGCGAAGAGATCGCAGATCCGCTTGTCATGCGGGGTTGAGGCGGGTTGGAGAGTCGATTTCCGAGGGCCTCGCGCCACATGAGGCGCCGAAGTCACGATGCCCGCGCGCCCCGCCAGGGCAACTCGCACCGGGCGACAGGTGTCGAAACGTGCACCTGCAGAGGTTAGCTGTCGAAGACCGCCATTTGGAGGGCATCACCCCGAACTGCGCGCAGGATTAGATCCACCGCCTGCGACGAGAGCTTGTTGAGGTGCAGCCCACGATCGCAAATCCATCCACATTGGCCGTGCATTCCGGCCGGGACGTCGACGACGCGAACGCGCAGCGCTGCTCCCTGGAGGGTCGACGTGAGCGCGACCACGGGGACGAAGAACGGAACACGGCCCCCGGTCCCGATCCCGACGGGGAAGACGAGCGTCGGGTAGGGAGCGAGCTCGTTGCGCTCCGGATCGCGGAACGGGTCGAGGATCACCGGCGTGCGGAAGAGGTCGTTGGGGGTCGTGACGAGCTGTCGGAAAGCATCGGTCGCCGAGCGACGCTCGAGGTCGTAGAACCGACGCGCCCAGATCGGGGCGGAGTCGGGAAACATTTCGTCGTATGCGGCGCGCAGCGTACGATTCAGTGTCGCTCGCTCGTCGGAGTTCAGCGCTTCGAACTGCTCGATGACGCGATGAAGGCAGGCGGACCAGGCGCGGCTGATCGAAGCCGCGATCGCGAGCTCGGTATCTGCGAGGAGGGCGACGACCTGGACCCCGATGGAGCGAGACCGGTCGCCAGTTTTCAGCGCCGGTTCGTTCTCCTGGTGTAGATCGGGAAATCCTTCCAGCGCGTCGTCGGTATGCCCGGGCAAAGTCTTCAGGTACCCGATGAGGAGATCGCGAAGCGCGGTCTGTTCGCGCACGGTCCAGCAGACCAGGGGCGCGTTCCACGGCAGCTCTCGGGGCTCCTCGAGCCCGAAGGCGAACCGCGCGGGCTCCAGCGGAGACGCAGGTGGGATGGTGTCACCGAGCAGCACGGGACCGAACATCGCCTTCTCGTGGCGATTGAGGCTTTCCCACGCGTCGGCGACCTCGGCGTACGCGGTCCAGTCGCGCACGTCGTCGGAGACCAACTCGCCGGTCGAACCGACCGCGGCGGCGAGCGCTCGAAGCAACAACGTCACGTCCTCGAGCTCCCCCCCTTCTCCACGCAGGGTGCGGCCGGCGTGGCGCAGGAAGGACTGGGGCGACAGCGCGAGGCTGTCCCACAGAAGCTCGGTGACGGCATCGGCGTACCGCATCTGCGGGGTGTCTTCGAGCGCCTCCCGAACTCCTTCGACCGCTCGGCCGGCCCACGCGGTGTCGGAGACGTCGACCCACTCGGGCCACGACCGACTGCCGAGCACGCGATCGCGCACCTCGTCGGCGCCCTCGTCGTCGAACGCAGAGGCGCGTCCGAGATGTGCGCACATTCGCTTGAGCCGCTCCAGCATCGTCTCGATGCGGAGCGCCACCCAGGCGGGAATTTCGGCGGCACGCACCACCACGATGTCCGGGCGACGAGCGACCTTCGAGGTCAGGTCGCGCAGCGTTTGCTCGTCGTCGATCTGGAAGATCAGCGCGACCGCGACGGCGGCGAGCTCCGTGATCTGGGCGACCGGCCGCGCCAGCGCATTCAGGATCTCGGCGTCGTCGACCCTGGAGAGCAACTCCTCGTTGTAGCGAATGCGTGGAGGGGTCCCGTTGGACCGCTCGTCCACGGCCATCGGCATGCGACGTCCCGCATCGAAGATGGTCTCTTCGACTTTGGGACTGCGCAGAGCGTCGACCAGCGTCACGAGCCGGGCGCGCACGTCGTCTTCGTCGAGCCCCAGCTCCGCCATCATCACGGAGAGGAGATCGACACGAGTTTCGAGCACCCGACGGGTCACTCGTTCGATACGTCGTTCGAATGGTGTCACCACGTCACTGTATGCCAACAACTGGATCGAAGACAGTCGTTTTCGGGCAGCGCGAGACGATCTCTTCCGCCAGTTTTCTCGGGTCCAGAACGCGTCCGAGAGGATGGGTCGGGTTGTAAGAGATCGCCACCACGGGCGACACGCGAAGCGCTCGAATCGCCCATGATTCCCGGAGCTGCCGAAACCGGCGCGGCGTCGTGTGAATCGCGGTCGGATCGCCGACCAGCAGCGTCCGCCCCGGTCGTATCCCGAGGAGCGACTCGGCCACCGAATCACTCACGAGGCCGGGGATCGCGATCGCCTCGTCGGTCGCCTTCCACTCCCGATGGCGCTTTCGCAGCGCCACGAGGGCGGACGACGTGTCGGCGAGGGCTCGGGGTTCGGTCCCGGAGCCCCCGATCTGCGCTCTCCCCTCTTCGAGCGCGCGCGCTATCAGTTCGCGCTCCCAGTCCGTCGTGGCCATCGGCAGCGAGAGGCGCGCGACGAGGTGTGCCGTGGCGTCCGCAACCGCGACTTCGTCCGGCCCGACCACCCCGCCGGTCGAGACGACGATCGCGTCGGCGACGTCGGGGTGTGCCGCGGAGATTCGGCCGTACGCTCCGTCGATCAGCACGGTCTCGGCACCCGCCTCGCGGAGAAACTCGGCCGCCATTTGAACGTCGGCTCGATAGCGAAGCCCTGCGAGGACGACGGTCCCGGGCCGGCGCACCCGCGCCACGAGGACCTCCCCGAGCGGTGTCTCGATCGCGAGCGTATCGAGGTACTCGAAGTGCGCCGTCGAGCTTTCGAAAGCGAGGCGCGCCGACACCACGAGGTCGTCGGGCTGCACGACGATCTTCGGTTTCGGGGTGCCGATGAGGACGTCGTGAGCCTCGCCGTCGATACCGATCGAAGCAATCCCTATTCGGCGATTGGAAGCTCGCAACTGATCGGCGGCCCAGAGGAGGGTCGTCGTCTTGCCGCAGTTCTTGGCGACGCCCACGAACGAGACGACCCCGTGCCCCTCGAGGAACTTCATACTTTCCACGGCGCCGTCCGATGCTCGCGCAGCTCGACCAGCATGGTCGCCGTCTCGTGAACGAGCGGGTGAAGATCTCCGGCGTTGCGGATCCGGCGAAGCGTCTGCACGTGCAGCGTGGGCAGGAGCTTCAACGCCAGCCCCGTCGCCGAATAAGGGTTCTGCACCAGCGCCTCGCGGACTCGGTGATCGGCGAGCCACCGCGTCGCCATCGCGACCTCTCGCAACAGATCGGGCGTCGTCGGCCGCCGCGATGCCACGACGAGGATGTCCGCCACACGCAGATTCGGATTCTTCAGCAGGTTCCGAATCACGAGCGCCTCGGGATCGAGGAGGAGGCGCTCCAGCAGTTGGCGATTCGACCCGCGGGCGAGGGACCGACGCTCTCCGATCGACACGTCGCGGTCGAGCGGGAGTCTCACCTCCGGAAGGCGCGCCGACCCCGTCAGGGCCCGGTGCGGTGGAGGATTTCGCAGCAACATCAGCACACAGGTCCGCTCGGCATCGGTGGCGGCGAGGAAGAGGTCCTGCAGCAGCTCGTAGTCTTCGTCGCCGAGGCGCTGCAGCCAGTCGGCGCAGGCCAGCATCGCGTCCATCTCCGGGCCTCTCCCCCACAGTGCGCCACGCACGAGCTGGTCGAGCCACCACACCGCTTGCTCCGGGTCGAGCGCACGGATGGCGCGATCGACCGCACTGCGCCGCATCGGCACTTCAGGGAGACTTCCGATGTGGCTCAGGGACGTCTCGTAGCCCGAGACGAGGTCGTCGGGGGCTTCGACGGGCTCCGGCGCATCCTCGCTCATGACTCGGAGTCTGAGATCGCCACGCGGTAGTCGAGTCCGTCGAGCGCTTTGTCGGCGAGCGGGTCGAACACGATGGTGAAATGGATCGTCCCCTCTTTCCCGACGTCGGCGACCTTCCCCGTCACCAGCTTCTGCAGCGCATCGTGGCTCTTCGTCGACCGCGCTTTCGAACGATCGATCTTCCCCCCTGCCCGTGCGTCCTTTGCCTGCACGGCCTTACCCTCTCCGTCGACGAGCTCGGCGTGCAGCTCGATGTTCCGGAACGATTTGTTGCTGTAGTTGCGAATCTTGCCGCTGACGACGACCGCGGTCTCGTCGCCGAGGTCCACCTCCCAGGCGCGCACGTTCTCGAGCCGAAGCGGTTCCTCGGGTGGTGGAGTCGGCGGTTCGACCTCGATCGTGCGGACCCATTCGGGGCGCGGTTCGAAATCGACGCCGGAATAGGCCACCTCGAGCGTGTGGTCGAACCTCGCGAAGTCGAGGAAGGAGCCGGCGCGTGCGGCGGTGAATCCGAGCCCGGCGACGAGGACCACCAGACCGATGAAGACGACGTCGAAGGCGCGGCGAATCGGCGAAACTTCCCCGCTGGGGGCGGCCACCGGTCGACGAGCCTGGATGCGTCCCGAGGGAGCGCGGACGGGCTCGACCGAGCGAGAGGCGCCGTTTCGAGGCGTTTCGATCCGAGCAGCGGGCTGTGGCTTCGGGGTGTCGACGACGTCGAGCCCGAGCTCGGGCGCCGACGGCTGCCGATGAGACCCCGAGACGGATGACGACGGGCGTTTGCTCGCCTGCTTTGCGGGAGTGCGCACCACTCCCTGGTCGGGGTCGAACTGGGCGACGTCGGAACCGAAGTTCGGATCCACGAGCTCCGAGGCGCTGCCGAACTCGGACTCGTACCCGCCGGAGAAAAATGCCTCGTCGCTCATCGGCGAACTCGGCGTGGTATCGAGCCCGGCGTGGGATCCGGTCGCGCTCGAGGGGATCTCCACGTCGAGATCGTCGCTCGACGGAGTGCTCGGCATCAACAACCCCATGTCCGCCGAAGAGATCGGGTCACTGAACGCGTCGCCGAAGGGGTCGAAATCCGACGACAGGTCCTCGGACGCATCGGCGGCCTGCATCGGCTCGCCATCGAACAGATCGAGCGCGAGCGCGGCAGCCCCGAGCTGTGTCTTGGCGTCTTCGACTTCCCGGTCTTCGCCGACGAGCTCGATGTCGTCGTCGGCGAGCTCGAGGGATATCTCCTCTTCGTCGTCGAAGTCGTCGAAGTCGTCGAAATCGTCGGGAACTTCGAACGCCTCGGACGGCGCGCTGCCCAGGGCCTGGGTCGTGTTGCCCGCGGCTTCGGCCTCCTGCTCGCTCTTGCGCCCGGCGAGGGGGAAAGGGTTGTAGTCGGCGGCCGCGCTCTTGGAGCGCGCGGGAGGGCCGAACTGCGTACTCGCGCCGGCCTCGTCGTCGGCGTCGTCGTAGGCCGAGGACTCCGCCGGGGCGCCGAGCTGCGTCCGATCGTTGGCTTCGTTGGGGTCGAAGACCTCCAGGTCTCCGGCGGGGCTCATTCGAACGCGGAACGCGTGCGTGCAGGCCGAACATCGAAGCTTCGCCCCCTTGGCGGGGATCCGGTTGGCAGGAAGCCTGAACCCCGTTTCGCATTTCGGGCAGCGGACGAGCATCAGACCTCCGGAACGTTTCGCAGCGGATCGGTGACGGTGGCGGGCCGGCGTGGTTGCAGGTCACGCAGCGTCTTCTCGAGCCGTTGGACGGAGCGTTCGAGAGCCGACAACCGCTGGTCGAGATTCGCGACGTCACGCCGAATTTCGGGGATATGGGTGAGCTGATCGACCGAATCTCGCAAGCGGTCGTCGACCTTGCGCTGCATGTCGTCGATCGAGCGCTGCGTCGTGTCGATGAAGTCGCGGACCGCCTTCTGCCCCTCGTTCTCCAGCTCGTCGGCCTTCCGCTTCACTTCGTCGCGGATCTGGTTGACCGGGCTACTGATCTTCGTCGTGACGAAATCTCCGCCCGACTGGATGATCGTCCGCAGCGCGGAGAGAGGAAGGAGCCGTTTGTGCGATTTCTGCTGCTCGAAAATGATCTGAGCGAGCGTGACGTTGGTGATGTCTTCTTTGGTCTTGTTGTCGATGATGCGGACGTCTTCGCCGTCCTTCACCATCGTCTGCACCTCATCGAGGGTGATGTAGGTGCTCTGCTCCGTGTCGTACAGTTTACGGTTCGAGTAACGTTTGATGATCTTCGTCATACGGTCGGATCAGAAGTCGACGCCACCTGCGACCGTGAATTGGGGCACGTCGGCGATGACGCCTTCCAAGACGAGGTTCAGGATCCAGACGTTGATACGCGCACCGACGAAGAACCGGTTCACGTTCACCGTCTCGGTCGAGAAGACGAATTCGGGGCTGAAGGTCGTAGAGCCCATCCCGGACGGTTGGTCGCGGTCGATCTGCGGAGGACGCGGATCCTGGGGGAACGCGTTGAGCAGTCGGCTCGAACCGATCAGCCACAGCAACTGGTAGCCGAGGTACGGGGTGACGACCATCGTGCCGGCGATACCGAACGCCTTGGAGATCGACATGTCACCGCCCGCCGTATAGAGGTTCATGTCGCGCGACCCCATCAACGTGTTGACGGAACCGCGGAAGGCGAGGTCGGGGAAGTAGTAGAACCCTTCGTTGATGGCCCACTTGAGGTCGCCCCCGAGCATGAACATCTCGCTGCCGAAGACGTAGCCCATGTTTCCGGCCACTTCGAACGAGAAGGGGAGTCCCTTTCGGATCTGCACGTGGCCCGTCGCCCAGGTCGAGCTCGGGTCTCCGTCTTCGACCGCGAGCTGCCAGTGCTCCTGGGTGTCGTCCACGACGCTCATGCTGATCATGGTGTTGAACGCGAAGCCGGCTTCACCGAGCGTTTCGGCGGGCGAGGCGAGTCGCGGCGCGATCACCTGGCCGAAATCTTGGACGAGCGCCCTGAAGAGATCGACGTTCGGGTCGACGATGCCGCACGCGTTCGTGCAGCTACCGAATTGCTGCGGGTCGAACTCGGCGAAACGGGACAGCACCAGGTCGTTGTCGAGAGCGAAGGCCGGCGCCACCGCGCACAGCGATGCTGCGACGACCAACATTTGGACCAGAAGGTTGCGAACCATCGCTGGGGCTCCTCGCGGTGAGACAGAGTGCTTTGAGTCTTACACCAGATCCCCGAGATGCGACAAGCTCGTTGGGAAGAACCCCTCCTGGAACCATGCCCTTCGCCTTTCGGGCCGCGTCGATCCCCCATCCGTGGGCGGTCTTCGTTCAGCAATCACCGTCGGGATCCCACGTGCTGACGTTCAACGAGCCACCGCGCCTGATCGCAGTTCGCTCGCCGTGCGCTTCGCACGAGGCATCACCGTCCACTTCCTCGGTATCGAGGCTACTGCCCGAGAGGCAGCTCGAGGCAACTCCAACGCATGCGGTCCCGTCGCACTGAACTTCGACGGTGCAAGACCCCGGCGGTTCGCCACACGAAAGGACGACTGAGGTGAACGAGCAAAGGGCGATGGTCGACAGAAAACGTTTCATGGGATCCTCATCACGGGTGGGTGCACGCGCGATTCACGAGTGGTAGTGCCATGATTCCGCCGCAACAACTTACGGTGAGATTACATGCGCTACGGGCGTCGAGGATCTTCGCGTATCTGAACGCTCACCGTAGCCGGTATGGCATACCCACCTTCGAGGGTCACCACGACCTCCCCGAACGGCAGCTTCCGCAGCCGATTCATCGTCGTGTAGACCCTGGTTTGCGCCGCCTCGTACACGATGCGCTCGCCGGGCCAGCCGACCTCGACGAGGTCGTCGACCGACACCGGCTCGCCGGGCGCGGCGAGTCGCGCACGAACCAGATGCACCAGGATCCGTCGCAGAGGGCCGCGACGCCTCAGGTCGTAGCGTTCTCCCTCGAAGTCCGCCCACTTCCCGTCGACATCCACGACGAGGGCGGCACGGTCGGGTCGCGCCCCGACACGGCCGCGCACCAGGTATCGCGCCGCGTCGTCGAGGCGCAGCATGTAGATCCCCGGCACGTTCC
>CAYPJU010000090.1:12835-23812 GCA_964411125.1 uncultured Bradymonadales bacterium
ACCAGGTATCGCGCCGCGTCGTCGAGGCGCAGCATGTAGATCCCCGGCACGTTCCACAGCGCGGGATCGCAGCCCTCGACGAAGGCGTCGACCACGCTCTCCGCACCCTCCACCTCCTCGACGACCGCCGCGAGTAGTCGCCCGACCGGAGTGTCCGGCGCCGCCCCTTCACTCCCCCTGGCGAACCATTCAAACGCATCGAGGGCCTCGCCCCACCGCACGGACGCTCCGGGAGGACGGCCTCGGCGAAGCGAAGCGATTCGTTGGAGCGCGGTCGAGGGCTCCCCGCGCGCGAGGTCGCGGACCGCCGCCAACAAACCGGTATGAGCGAGCGACTTGGCCGACGCACTCAGCCGCGCGAGGTAGAACGCGTGGTCGAGGTGACCGTCGATCTCGTCCGGCGCGCATCGCGACGCCCACTCGACGAAGCCGAGCGTCACGAAGAACTCCATCGCAAGGTAGCGGGCGTCGCGCGCCAGCGCCGCGCGTTCCCGCAACGAATCCACCGCAGCGGCCTCGTGACCGAGTTGGAGCTCCACCATCGGCGGTATCGCCCCCCCGATCGCGAGCCGCTCGTGCGGATGGCGGTGCGCCATCAAGCGATCCAGCTCGCGGATCTCCTGGCGCGCCCGCTCGAACTCCCCGCGATCGTACGAGACGTACGACATGTGGATCCAACTGCGCGCCTGCAGGTCTGCGTCCCCCGCCCGCCCGGCGATCCGCTGCACCCGTTCGTACACCTCTCGGGCAAGCTCGTGCCGCCCGACCTCGTGGGCGGACGTCCCCACATCGAGCAACGACGACGCCGTCGACATGTCGTCGGGGAGCCGCTCGGCATCCTCGAGCAGCTCGGCGAGCAACTCGTCGAGGCGCTCCCGCTCCCCGTCGTCGACCAGGCACAGAAAGTACTGAGCCCCGGCCGTAACGCGCGCCGCAGTACCCTTGCCCGCCGTCTCCCACCCCGCCTTTGCCCAGCCTCGGGGAGCATGGCCGCTCGCCTGTCGAAAAGATCCCTTCGCGAGCTGCGCGGCGAGGTGAGCCCAGACCTCGGGGGCCTCGTCGGGCGGCCAGCGCCGGAGCAGCTCCGCGGCCGTGTCGGAGGTCCGCGCGAACGCGGACGTTCCGAAGGCCCCGAAAAACGTGCGGCTGAGGACCCGCGCCGCGACTTCGTACGGGCCAAGCTCCATCAGCGCGTCGACCGCCGCCAGACCGGCGGCCACGTGCTCGGCCCACCAGCCGGGCGTCTCGTCGACGTGCCTCTCGGCCCACAGCACCACCCGTCGGTGGCGCTCGGCCCGAAGGGCGTCCGCCAGTTCGGCGTCCAGAAAGCGTCGCATCGCCCACAGCGTATGCCAGTGCTTGCCGTACTGCGTGTCGACGACCCGCAACCACGACTTGTGCTGGAGCTCCTGGGCGAGGGTCCAGACGTCGAGATCTTCCCAGAGGGCGGCGACGACCTCCGGAGCGAGCGGCGTGTCGAACCACGCGACGGTGGCCGCGACCTTTCGCTCCTCGTCGGACAAGAGATCCCACGACCACGCAATCGTGCGGTCGAGCGTGCCATGTCGCGCGCTCGAGCCCGAACCGACGATGTCGTTCGACGAGCGTAGCCGCGTCAACAGCTGCTCCGGCGACACGATCGACAGGCGCGAAGCGGCGAGTTCGATCGCCAGCGGGAGGCCATCGAGCGCACTCGACAGCGTCGCGGCGACGGACTCCGCGAGTTCGGTGCCGACGCGCCCCGCCTGCTCGACCATCAGCGCCGCGCCATCCTCCGCTGCCAGCGGCTCCACGACGATCACGGCTTCCCCCGGCGCGCCGAGCGGCTCCCTCGATGTGACCAGGACGCGCAGGCGCTCCGTCGGGACACGCTCGACCAGCGCTCGGACGGCACCGACGACGTGCTCGGCATTGTCCAGAAAGAGCACCGCCTCCGGGTTGCGCTCGAGCGCCTCGACGATCCGCTCGACATCCGCATCTTGCGGCAGACCGAGGGCTAGAGCGGTCTGACCGTTGACGTCTCGACCTCGTTCGACCTCGTCGAGCCAGACCACGAGCACGGGAGGGGCCTCGTCGTCGAGCACGATCTCGCGCGCGAGGCGCGTCTTTCCGACACCTCCGGGGCCGAGCAGCGTCACGACGCCAGGTGTCTTCAACGCTTCTCGAATCGCGGCGAGCTCGCGTGTGCGGCCGACGAGTCTCGACCTCTCATTTTCGGAAGCGATGCTCACTGCGCTCTCTCTCGACGGTCAGTCGTCTGACGGAACTGTAAGGTAGTGTAAGTGGAGCTGTGAACTCTCGTGATTTACCGTTCGATGCGGTGGCGGTGAAAATTTGGAACGAGGACCCACGGAATGCGAAGTTTCCAGACTGCTTGCGCCCGCCCCATGTCGACCGCGCTCACCCTCATCCTCCTCGGGGCCGGCTGCCTCGCCGACGAGAGCACCAGCCCACCCGATCCACAATCTGTCGCCGCCGAGCCGGACGCGGGAGCCGAGGAGGACGCCTCGTCGGTTGAGTTTCCTGACACGGACGTCGACCCATCGGAGAAGGTCGACGCGGGCGAGCACGCCTCGGAAGATGCCGAAGTGACCCCGGACACCGATGCCGAGAAGCCGGCGTGCGGCTGCCCGATCGGTGACGGTCCCTACTGCGGGCGCCGCGCGAAGGGGCTCGCCGCCGACGCGGACTGCGAACTCGATCCGCTCGTCACCACGAACTCCACGCTCTATGGGTGCGAAGACGGCTCCTGGACCGAGCTCGAGGTCTGCGAAGACCGGTGCCGCTTCGACGCCGAGAGCAGCGACCTCGACGACCGCTGTGTGCTGCCCGTCTGCGACTGCTTCGTGCAGGTCGCGTGGTGTGGATCGGGCGCGGCGAAGGTGGCGGCGGAGATGGGGTGCCGAATCCCACTGCTGCCCGAACACCGCGGCGACATTCTGCACTGCCCGGGCGGAGAATGGGCGGTACGTGAAGCGTGCGACGACGGGTGCATCGAGGCGCCCACGGGCACGCCCGACGTCTGCAAGACCGAGTCGGACTACCTGCTCCCCGTGCCGTGCCCGAAGGTCGCGCGTTGCACGAACGGCAACGACACCACCTACCACACGGGCAAGGACCGCTACGCCTACGATTTCGGGATGCCGGTGGGGTCGGAGATCGTCGCGATGCGCAGCGGCACCGTCCACCGCGTCCGCAACGTGTCGCGACCCGGCGACTCCTGCTACGGAGGGGGCGGGAGCGCATGCGCGAACTACGCGAACACCGTCGAGATCAAACACACCGACGGGACGATCGGCCTCTACATGCACTTGCAGCGCGGGACCGTCTCGGTAGGCCAGCAGATCCGGCAGGGCGACAAGATCGGCGTCTCGGGGAACTCCGGGTGGAGCACCGGCCCCCACCTCCACGTTCAGGTGCAGCAGAACTGCGGATCGTGGTGGTGCCAGTCGGTCCCATTCAGCTTCGGAGAGCGGCGAAACCTCGCCGCCGGGACGTCCGTGACCTCCGCGAATTGCGGGCCCGACTGACGATCAAAACTCGACGCGGGCATGCAGCCCGAGATCCCAGAAGATCCCGTTGGTGTCGAGCGAGCCGACGCTCGACTCCTGCCGCTGCCACGGGTCCTCGTCCTCGTACTCGTCGTCGAATTGGTCCCGATCGAACCGCATCTCGTCGAAGGTCGCCGCCGTCTGGAAGAGATACCCGACCTGGGACGTCACACCGATCCCGCCGAACGGCAGCGGGAGCGTCAGGTTCACCCCGCCCGAACCGAACCCCGCGACGTCGTGCGCGTGGTCTTTGCGGCGGGGGCCGTCGGTGTACAGCTCGAGAAACTGGTGCGAGTATCCGACGCCGCCGCGCACGTAAGGTCGGACGTAGCGCGCGATGTCGAAGCCCCATTCGAGTCCACCGAGAACCTTCTGGCGTCCCCAGCCCGTGTCGAAATCGCCGGCAAACGCCGACTCGTCGACGCGGCCGACGACGGACTGAAACAAAAGGAGCGTGCGCAGGCCGGCGAGGGCATCGAACTCCCATCCGACGCCGAATGCCCACTCCGACAGCGCGTTGCGGCTGCTGACGTAGTCGTAGGACGTGTCGACCGGATAGCTGGTCTGGACGCGGGACTCGGCGACGAGCTCGTCGGCGAACGCCGCGGCGGGCAGCACCCCGGCGCCGGCGATGGCGACGATGGCAAGGGTCAGGAGTCGTTTCATTCTTCCACCTCCTCGGGCTGAATCTCGTCGAGGTCCAGGTCGAGCACGTTCTGCAGGAACACGTCGTAGTAGACGCGGGCGTTATCCGGGGTCGGCTCCGAGCCGTCGAGCACCGTGAAGATGCCGCTCTCGCCGGGGTGCCGCACGACGATCAGGTCGTCCTCGACGTCGTAGAAGACGTCGTCCCCCTGGTAGGGGAGCTCGAAGTTGATCGGGTGACCGTCGAGCCCGAAGATCGTCATGTTGTCGAGCGACCGGTAGACCGCGTACGCGAAGTCACCGTCGAAGTGAATGTCGTTGAGCGACCCGCCCTGGATCGGGATGTCGTTGTTCTTGCGCAGGTCGAGGATCGTGAAGCCGGCGCGGTTGCCCGGGTGGAAGACGATCGCCCGATCGGGCTGCTGGTCCGAGAACTCGACGCGCTCGGGGAACTTTTCGAGGCGGATCGCCTCGACGCTGCGTCCGAGCGTCGGCTCGTCCCCCGCCACCGCGATCGTCTCGGGCCGGATGACGGCGACGAGAAGCGAGGCTCGCGAGTAGGCGAGGATCCGGAGCTCCTCTTTCGGCTCCCCGGCCACCTCGACCGTGGTGCGGTAGACGAGCATGTTCTGCGCCGCGGTAGCGAGCGGCAGCGCGAACGTGGCACTCTCCCCCGAGGCGACGTCGACCACCGTGAACTCGGGCAGCGTCCTGCTGAGGGCCACGAGACGTGAACCTGCCTCGAGCTCCAGCAGTCGCATCGCGCCCGGCGCAGTGCCGGCGGCGAGCTGGTTGACGCTGAGGTCGAACTTCCGCTCCGCCTCGTCGAGGATCGAAGGTTGGATCGAAACCTCGGTCACGTCGTTCGACTCGTCGGTGAGGATGTAGGCGCGGATGACGTCGGGATCCTCCTCGGTCGGCGTCACGTCGAACTGAATGTCGGCGGGCACGCGCGCAGCGTCTGCCTCGCTGATCGTCAGCGGGACTTCCCGCAACGCCTCGTCGACGTCGTCGAGCTCCTCGAGGTCGAGGAACGTCACCTCGTTGCGCGAGGCGACGGCCGCCATCCGCGTCCGCTCGCCACCGATCTCGAACGGAGGAGCGAACGTGATCGCCAGCGGCCGGCTCGCGAGCGTGAGGAACGTCGCCTCGGGGGTCGACCCGCGGAGGTCGACGATCCCGATCTCGTTCAGGTTTCTCGCGACGACGTTCTCGTCGGACTGCCCGCTGAAGTAGAGGAGGACGAACTCCCCCTCGGGATCGACCTCCATCCGGTCGAACGGCGAGTCGAGCTGGACCTCGGACCGCTCCCCCGTGGCGGGGTCGACGACGACGAGCGTCTCCGACTCTTCGTCGACGGTGTAGAAGCTCGCCGCATCGGACGCGACCGCCGACGCGCCGGGAGCCTCACCGATCGTGGTCGACGTGATCGAGAGCGCCGGGCCGTCCTCGCGTACCGGATCGATGATGATCGACTGCCCCGTCGCCCGGTTGAGAAACGCGAGCCGGTCGCCGACGTCGAGCTGGGTGATTTCGAGCGGCTCGGCGAGCTTGTCTGCCCGCTCGGGACCGCACGACGCGAGCAGCGCCGTCGCGGCCAGTACTTTCCATCTGGTCTTCATCAGTCGATCCCCGCATTGAGCTGGTAACCAGTGACCGTCTGTCGTTCGTCCGTTGCGACTTCGACGAACGTCAAACGCCCCTGGGGGTGAATTTGGTCGATGTAGATGCGCCCGGCCTCCGGCACCGTTCCGATGCTGTCGGGGAGGCTCGGGACGCGGAAGGTCTCGGTCGAGAAGGTCTCGAGGTCGACGCGTAGCACGTCGCGGTGCGATTTCTCCGCGGTCGCCTGACTCTGCGGACCCTCGAACGTCATGTAGAGGCGCTCGATGCCGTCGCCGCTCCAGAGTGCGGCGTCGGCCGGCTCCTGCTCGGTGAGGACGAGCCGTGTCGCGCCGCTCGCGACGTCGACGATCGAGATGCCCCACTTGTTGGCGACGAACTCCGGGTCGCCCGGCGTGGCGCCGACCGGAACCTGGCCGGGTACGCGCGTGTGGAAGACGACGAACGTCTCCCCCTCGTCGTCGGAAACGGCGCCACGGATCCCCTTCTCGAAGGCGATGGTCCGCTGCTCGAGCGAGTCGAGGGTCAGGAGAATCCCCGCCTTCTCTTCGGCTCGGGTCGTAAAGATCAGGGCGATCGAGCCGTCATTGGAGACCTCGGCCGCTCCGAGGCCGTCCTGTTCGAGATCGAGAATCCGCAGACCGTCGACCGTCGCCCAGGCGCCGGGGTCGGTACCGCCGTCGAGCGTACCGTCGTCAGGCAGATCGCCGGCGTCCGGGCTGCCGGCATCTCCCCCGTCAGGTGCGCCCGAATCCGCCATGTCTCCCCGCATGTCGGCGGCGTCCATGTCGCCCGCGTCGGAGGCCCCCATGTCGCTCGCGCCCATGTCCGCGACTCCCATGTCGGGGTCGGGGTCCGGGGGATCGACCACCGGCATCACGGCGGCGAGGTTCACGAGGCCTTCGGGCAGGTCCGCGACCAGCGCCTGATCGAGCGTCGGCAGCATCGCCAACAACTTCAGGTCGTCGCCTGCGCCGACGAGGTCGATGTCCGTCGGCGTTTCGGCGGTCCCGGCGACCCACTGCTCGCCCGAGGCGAGGTCGGTCAGCACGAGCGCGCGAACCGAAACGATCCGGGCCACCGCCCAGCGGCCCGCGGCGTCGACGAGAACCTCGCGGTCGCTGCGGTCGAACTGCTGCAGATCCTGCGGGAGAACAGCCACCGGCGGCTCGAGACCGTCGCCGTCGACGGACTCGAGATCGATCGAACTGATTCCGTCGTCGGTCACGACGAGCGCGACGTTTCCGTCGTCGGCGAAGTCGACGCGCTCGACGCGGTACCCGACCGCGATCTGGAACGCCTCCCCGGCGGCATTCACGACGCTCACAGCCGACAGGTCGCCGATCGCGGTGCCCGACTGTGCCAGCTCCTCGTCGAACCAGGCGACGGCGAAGCGCCCGTCCGGGCTGGCGCGAAGCGAGTTGGCTCCTCGCAAAACCGGCGCGGTCGCGGGCTCGAGAGACTCGGGGTCGATCGCCGAGACGGTGCTCGCCCCTTCGTTGAGGACGAAGACGCTCGCCGCGTCCGCCTCGAGGGACGGCCCGGCGACGATCGTCGGGCCGAAGCCGACCGGCACGGTGCGGATTCCGAGCGTCCGGCTGTCGATGACCGCGACGGTGTTCGCAGTCTCGTTCGCGACGAACACCTGCGTGCCGACGACCGCCGGGCGCGCGAACTCGAACTCGTATTCGTCTTCGACCGGAATTCCGCTCGTGCCGTCGTTTCCGGGGTTCGGGCCACCCGAGTTGGTCCCGTTGTTGACGTTGTTGAAGTCGCCCGACCCGTTGTTGGATTTGGAAAACGAGTCGGAGCAGGCGACGACGAGTCCCGCCACCGCGAGGGCGGCGACGATGGTGTTGCGTGGTTTCATCAGTCGATCCCCGCGTTGAGTTCGTAGCCACTGACGGTACGCTGCGAGAGCGTCGCGGCGTCGAAGAAGGTGATGCGTCCTTCGGCGGCTTCCTGCGCCACGAAGACCTTGCCGGCGACGAGCCCGATCTGGCGGGGTGGCCGCGCGAGCGCGACGAAGTCGCTGCGGTAGGTGCGCAGGTCGATCCGCATGATCCCCTGCCGCTGTGTGTCGCTCGCCTCCATCAGCACGAAGACCGCGGCTCCCTGGCTCTCGTCGGTCATGACGATCTCGACTGGCTCGGCTTGCAGGACGATCGGGCGCCGGTAGCCAGTCTCGAGGTCCACCAGCGTCAGGCCGTGGACCGTCTGGAAGAACGCCAGGCCGTCGTTCTCGGCCGGATCGAGCCGGTCGTGCACGACGACGGCGGTCCTGCTGTCCGGCGAGACGGCGACGCTGCGGATCTTGTTGCGAAGCGGGTAGACGCGGAGCGCATCGGCGTCGAACCCGTAAATCGCGAGTTCTGGAAGCAGCGGGAGGGAAGAGTAGAAGAGCGCACGCTCCTGGTCCGGCGTGAGCTGCGCGAGGCCCGCCGTCGCGCCCCCGACTTCGGTGACGGGCGGAACGTAAGCCGGGTCCGCCAGCGCCGCATCGACGTCGATCGTCGCGAACGAGCTCTCGGAGCGAACGGTCGCGATCACGACGCGGTCGCCACCTGCGGTGAGGAGGTCGATGTCGGTCGGGATCCCCGCGAGGTCGAGGATGCGCGGCTCCGAAATCCCCTCGGCGTCGAGCCCGTAGATGGCGACGCCGGCGAACGCGCTGCTCCGTACGACGAGGAACGAACCGTCTCCCGACACTTCGACCTCGACGTCGGTCGGCGGAAAGGCATCGGCGGAGAGGTCGAGCGGAAGCGGCGGCACGAACGCGTTGTCCGACACGCTCGCGAGCTCGAGCCGGTTCACCCCTTCCCGGCCGACGATGAACGCCTCCGAACCGTCGTCGGTGAACTCGATGTCGCGAATCAGACGCGTCACCGAGAGGTCGAAAACCCGATCGTCACGGTTCGACTCGCCGACCCGGATCAAAGCCGCAGCCTGAAGCGAGGCGACCGAGGAATCCGCGGGGAGCTGCGCGTTCGGGTCGATCCATGCCAACACGTGTCGCCCGTCCGGGCTGGCGGCGAGGCGGTTGACCTCGGAGGGTACGGCCAGGAGCCGGACGAGCTCGACCGGGTTGTCGAACGACTCGTCGGCGCGGATCACCGCCGCCGACCCGGTCCCCTCCACGAGCACCACCGCGACCGCACCCGCTTCGGGATGTTCGAACGCGACGACGTCGGTGGGGTTGAGGCCGACCGGAATCGGCGTCACGGAGAGGTCGCGGCCGTCGATCCGCGCGACCGTGGTCCCCTCCTCCGAGCTGTTCGGGACGAAGACGTAGCTATCGGTCGCCGCGACGTTCTCGATCACGAACTCTTCGACCTCGGGGACGAACGGTTCGCCCGACGTCGAGTTCTGGGTACCGTTGTTGCCGTTGTTCGAATACGCGGCACCGTTGTTGAAGCTCTCCCCGTTGTTCGTGACGCCGTTGTCTTCGTTCGCCCCGCTGCCGTTGTTGCCGCCGCCGCATCCGAGACTCACCGCGGTGACGAGGACGAGTCCGATTTTCTTCGTTGATTTCACCGTCGGGTTCTCCCCTTCGAAAAGCTGAGCCCGATAGGTTCGCAAGTAGGATGCCAACTCCGCCGACACCGTGGAATGCGGGTTTGAGGCCATCTCCACGGTCAGATCGGAGGAGATGTGCTCCGAAATCGGACAAAGATGTCGTCGTGCATGACATCGACGCCGTTCGTTTTTTCCCCGGTGGGTCGCGCCATCTCTGGTGGGGGCGCGAACGATCCGCGGGCCTTGCCCGCGGCTACAAGGGTCGGCGCCGCGCGCCGGCACGGCAAACCGCAGGCTGCGCCTGCGGGAACCAAAGAGGACGCAACCTCTGGTGGTGGCGCGAACGATCCGAACCCACGGAAATGACCTGCCGGCGTCAGCCGGCGTACGGCGCGAAGCGCCGTGGTAGCCCCGTGCGTTAGCACGGGGTGCGCGAAGCGCCGTGGTAGCCCCGTGCGTCAGCGTGCGTTAGCGCGGGGGCGCGAGGCGAGGCGCCTCGGGAATGTCGACGTCCTGCATCTGCTTGTCGGGTGGTGCACCCATGAAAAGGTAGGCAGCGGCCATCACGATGATCATGACGAGCGCGACGACCTCGTACGGCATCCTCGTGCGGAACAGCAGTTCCTCGCCGAAGAACCGTCCCCGTGAACGAGTGCGGATGCGGCCTTGAACGCGCTCGACGAAATCGTCGGGGGCGAACTCGAACGGCAAGTTCTGCACCGCCCCGACGACCGACGAAAAGTCCTCCCACGCCCGCTTGAAATCGGGGTCCGCGTCGAGGCGCTCGGCGAACTCGTCCCGCTCGGCGGCGGTGAGCTCGTCGTCGATGTACGCGTTGAACAGGAGCTCGTTCTCGCTGAGCTCCACGTCACTTCCGAATGTGAGTCCCGTCGCCATCACGAACCATCATACCTCGATTCCACGTACTCCTTCAAAGCAGCACGCGCCCTGAACAAACGACTCTTCACCGTCCCCTCCGCGAGATCCACGACCTCCGCGATTTCCGTGTACGAGAGGTGCTCGATGTCTCGGAGCACCACGATCGTACGGTGAATCTCGGGGAGTTCGGCGAGCCCGTCGCGAATGATCTCCTCGAGCTCTTTCCCCACTGCGACCTCGTGCGGCCCCGGCATCCGTTCCCCCAGGTGCCCGTCCGCGACGGCTTCTTCGCTCGTGTCCGCCAGATCCTGATGTGCCCTCTGCGACCGCCGCGCCAGATATTTCACGCGGTTGCGCGCGTGGTTCGTCGCGATTCGGTACATCCAGGTCGTGAACTTCGAATCCCCGCGAAATCCGTCGACGTGCTTGAACACGGAGACGAAGACCTCCTGGGCGACCTCTTCGGCCTCCGCGCGGTCCCCGACGATTCGGAACACTACGTTGAAAACCTTGTGCTGGTACGTCCGCACCAGCTCCGTGAACGCATCCTCGTCGCGGGCGCGCAGTCGTCGTACGAGTTTTCGCTCTTTCAGCGACATCGCGGGGGCTGCTGCGGTCAAAGGTCGCTTCTCGCGTACACGGTCGGCGGGGTCAACCTTCACGGACCACTTTCAACGCGCAATGTTCCATGAAGATCTACCGAAGTTAGCGGTTCGCGGTTCGCGGTTCGCGGTTCGCGGTTCGCGGTTCGCGGTTCGCGGTT
>CAYPJU010000091.1:0-5540 GCA_964411125.1 uncultured Bradymonadales bacterium
AACAACGGTGCTTCGAACAACGGTGCCTCGAACAACGGTTCGACGACCAACAACGGTGCCTCGAACAACGGCGCCTCCAACAACGGCGCAAACTCTGGGGGCGGGGAGATCGTCGCCTGGGAAGGGGAAAACACGTGCGTCGGAGGCGGGGGCGACGAGATGGTCGGGACGTACCGCGTCACCGTGGACGGAGAGTCGGTCGGCCCCTTCAGTGTCTGGGGGGTCGGCGCGGAACCCTCGACCTACACCCTCGTCGGCTGCAGCGGTGTGGGCGGCTGCGCCCAGGGCATTTGCTGGGCCGACATCGGAGTGAACATCGTGTTCGCCAACTTCCAGTTGGGCGAAAACCCCATCGTCGGAGACCGCATCGTCGGGATGGACGCGAACGTCGACTACGCCGACACGACCGGCGACACCGACGTCAAGGAGCGAGCCCAGTCGGGCACCATCACCGTGACGTCGTGGGACTTCCCCACTCAGCAGTTCACCGGAACCGTCGATGTCGAGACCGAGTCCGGTCGTTCCATCCAGGTCGAATTCGACGTCGACGGCACGGACTTCTGAGCGATTCGGAGAGGCGCCGCTCGAAATGCAGTCATTCGAGCGGCGTGTCCCGTGGTTCTCTGGCGCGCCACTGATCCAGGAGGCGAAGCCATTTCGACGATTGCCGCTCGTCCCAGGACGGCTCGGAGACCTCCACCACGGTCGCCGCTCCGAGCATCACCGCGAAGACCGCTGCGATCACGATCCCACGGCCGCGCCAGCCGATAGTCCGAAACCCGGTCGTCACCACGATCGCGATCGCGATTGCGACGACGGCGGCCAGCGCGTAGAGCGACGTCTCGACGTCGAGCCCCAACACCTTCTGGCCGAGGTTCGGTGAGGTGATCCGCTCCTCCCACATCAGCGCCGCGACGTCGAGCAGCGGGTTCTTCGACGAGTCCGGTGGCTCGGGAAAGAACGCGGTCATCGTCTGCTGGTACACGATCCCGACGACCGCCAACCCCTTCAAGAACCCCTCGGGGATCGGGTGGACCAGCGCGCGCTGCACGGCGAACCCGACCGGGATCGACAAAAGCCCCATCATCGGCACCAGCAGTCGCGGGCCGAAGCCCCAGCCGGCGAACCACATGTTGGAGCTCGAGACGAACGCCACGAAATAGAGGAACGTGACCCCCACCACCGCCGCGAATCGTTCGAAGCCTTCTTCCTTCATGAACCAGAGGCCCGGAAGCGCGGCGAGGAAGAGAGGCGACGTCGTGAAAAGTCCGCGATGCAGGCTGAACATGCTGCCGCTGAAATACTCCCAGGTCGGCATCGTCACCCCCGCGATCCCCTGCCCGTGGATCTCGCGCAGCTTCTCGTCGGCGAGGTAATGGTACGACAGCTCGAACGGCCCACCGAAGGCGGCGTCGTTGTACCAGAGGAGCATCAGCGCGAACGGTGCCGCTCCCGCGATGAACGGGACGAACCCCTTCGTGCGGTCGGTCTCCGGCGACGCGAGCACGTAGAAGGCGAGCGCGACGCACGGGATCGCCGCCTGATACTCGGTGAGCCCCGCGATTCCCGCCGCCGCCCCGGCGCCGAAGAGCCACAGCGGCGTCTTCTTGACGTCGCGCCGCAGCGCGGCGTCTTCGGCGCGCAGGATCAGGTAGACCGCCAGAATCAGGGCGACCGCGACGATCTGGTGCCCGAAATACGCTGCACCGTAGTGAAACGCGGCCGTCCCCAGCACCCACGCGAGCGATGCCACGTCCACGGCGGGCGGGTCGAGCCCCAGATACTCGAGGATTCGCCGGAGGAACAGAAACCCGAGCAGAGTGAGCGGGATCATCAACCACGTGCGGAACAGGTTGATCAGCTCGACGATCGTCCACTCCTCGGGCGCGCTGAAGAGGAGCGCGATCTGGTAGACGACGGCACCGAGGATGCTCGAGCCGGGCGCTTTGTCCGAGTAATACGAGCCGTCGCGCTTCGCGAGGTCGTAGATTTTCCCCCATCGCGCGACCTGCGTGTCGATGACGACGGTCTGGTGCTCGACGAGCGCCGAGGCGAGGTAGACGCGGCTGCGCTCGTTCGGAACCGAGATGTCGGCGAACATCCAGGTGTAGGAGACGAGGACGCCGACGAGCACCAGGAGGAACGCCTCCCAGGCGAGCTCGGGTACCGATTTCTTCGAGTTCCAGGACCGCATAGGACGTGTCGCGGCTTGCCATCGGGCCAACCGGTTCGCATCATACACGCCACCACATGGATCGAAACGTTCAATACCGCATCGCCTGGCCGCCGTTCTCCAAGAGCGTCATCGCGGTCGCCGTGCTCCTCTTCGCCTGCTGGCTGCTGCCGATCTTGATCGAGCCGCTCGGCGCGTTCGTGGCGGGCTCGCTGGTGCTCTCCAAGCAGGCAGTCGTCGACGACCTCGAGATCTGGTCGCTCCTGACGCACGGCTTCTTCGAGCGCGACTTCTTCGGCGTCCTCTTCGCCGCCTTCGCCGTCTGGATCTTCGGAGCCGAGCAAGAGGGCTACTGGGGCACGACGAAATGGTGGCTCGTGCAGCTCTCGGCCCTCCTCGCCGGCGGCGTCCTCACCTTCCTGCTGCTCTGGGCGTTCGATTCGGCGCTCGACGTGCGCGGATACCACGCGGCGGTCTTCGCGCTCGTCACCGCCTATTGCTGGCGGCACTGGACTCGCTCGCAGTACTTCTTTTTCTTCGAGATGACGGGCCGCACGATGCTGCTCTTCTTCCTCGGCCTCGGGATCCTTCTCGGCGTCCTCGGCGGCTACTGGCCGATCGTCCCGCTCGATCTCGCGGGCGTCGCCGTCGGGTTCCTCGCCTCGGGGCGGACCCTCAACCCGCGCGATCTGCGCGTGCGCTTCCGAAACTGGCGGATGCGCCGTAAACTCTCGGTGGTACCCAAGTCGCCCGAAAACAAGCCGAACGGAAAGTCGAACGGCAAATCGAACGGAATGTATCTGAATTGAACGTCGTCGACGCCGAGCGATGGCTGCTGCGAAACGCAGAGCGCTTGATCGAAGAGGACTCGCCGGAGGCGATCGGCTACCTCGAGCGGCTGCTCGTCTCGAGCGGCGATCGCGAGCTGCGCGTCTACTGCCTCAAGAATCTGGGCATCCTGCACCTCGCCGCCGGCGAGTTGGACGAGGCCGAGAAGTATCTGCGGAGCGCGGCGGAGCTGTCGCCGCGCGACCCGGAGATCCGCCACGCCCTGGGCCAGGTCGCAGGCTCGGCCGGCCACTTCTGGCTCGCGCTGCTGGAGTTCCTCGAGGCGCTCTACCACGGCCGGGACCGCGCCGACGTCACCGCGTTCATGCGGTCGGTCGCGGCGACGATGCGCCAGTTGCAGTTCGGCGAGGCGGGGCTCGCCGTCCTGATCGGCGCGCGCGAACGCAACCCCCAGGATCCCGCGATTCTCGACACCCTCGCCAAGTTCTACGAGAGCCGTGAGCGGTGGCTCGAAGCGATCGAGGCACGCGATCAGCTAATCGAAGTCCTCGAGAGCCGCCACCAGTTGCCCGGCCCCCCAACACCGAAACAGCTCGACGAGAGAGAGGCGCGCATCGCGGTGGAGCGTCTGACGGCACGGATGAAGAACGAGATGCGCCTCGCCTCGGATCTGGGCGAAGTCGAGGTGCAGGTCCCTTCAGAGCTGTCGCGGATCGACCTGCCGTCGGGGCTGCACACCCTGGTGGAGGCGCTGGGGCTGAAGACACACAACCTCCCGCTGCTGAAGACGGCGCAGGCGCTGTGGGCGCAGGCGGCCGATCGTCAGCTCGACGTTCATCTGTCGACCTCGACGCTCGCCGCGGTGATCCACTGGATCGTGGAGCGGCTCCACTGGCGCGTGCCCACGACGATCCACGATCTCGCGCGGCTCTACGACGCGGACGAGGAGCGAATCCCGGCGGCGGTGCGGTTGCTCGTGGCGTGCCTCGAGATCGAGATCTTTCCGACCCACGGCGCCAAGGCTCGTCTGGGCGGCCCGGACCTCGATCGCCTTCGACGGCTGCAGCGCGCCCTCCTCTACGACGTCGACCTCGACGAGGTCGAGCCGCGCCACATGCTGGGCGGGGGCGGTACCGACGATTGAAGGATGTCCGCCACATCTTCTTCGACCTCGATGGGACCCTCATCGGTAGCAGCGGGGACGTGCTCCCGAGTGTCTGGGAGGCGCTCGACGCGCTCCCCTCGTCGATCGGGCGCTCGGTCTGCACCGGTCGTCCCCGTGCGGGTGTAGCCCGTGACGTCGCGCGCCGCCTGGCACCCGATGGACTTCACATCTTCGAGAATGGTGCGCTCGTCGGCCCGGCTGACGGGGATCCTCTCGTCGTCGAAGAGCTCCCGACCGACGATCTCGCGCGGTTGATCGAAGCGTCACGGCAGATCGACGCGACCCTCGAGTTCTACACCGAGGACGGCATCTTCGTGTCCCGGCTCGACGACGATTGCCGCACGCACGCGGCCGCGATCGGGATCGACGTGGTCCTTCGGCCGCTCGACGAGGTCGTCGCCGAACGCAGCGTAGCTCGCGCCCACTGGATCTTCCGGTCTGGCTCTCGGACAGCGCTCGAAGCACTCGAACTCCCCGGATGCGAGGTCGGTTTCGCGAGCTCGCCCGTCCTGCCCGAAATGTACTTTGCGAGCGTCACTCGGCGCGCAGTTTCCAAGGGTTCGGCGGCCAGGCTGGTGAGCGAGGCGTTAGGCTTCGCGCTCGATTGCGCGATAGGCGTGGGAGACGCCCCCGGTGACCTTCCACTGCTGGAGGTGGTCGGCCATCCGTTCGTCGTGGCGAACGCGGCGCACGAACTGCTCGGACGATTCGAAGTGCTCGACCATGTCGACGACCGCGGCGTCGTGCCGCTCCTGGAGAAGCTGCGATGAAGAGATTGGATGTTGCGCTCTGCCTCCTCGCCCTGACGATGCTCGCTCCCGCGTGCCGCAAGAAGAAGGACCCGGGGGGCGCGCTCAAGGCGGCGGAGGAGGAGAAGCTCGGCAACGCGACGATGGAGCGGATCGAGCCCGAGAAGCTGAAACAGGACCTGGAAGAGCGCTGGGCTGCGATGCAACCCCCGATGACGGCACAGCGCACGCTCGTGCACCAGGGTCTCCCTTCGCCCGATCGGATCGTCCTGTGGGCATCGGTGGAAGGGGGCAAACCGCCGACCGTGAGTGGCCCCGGTTCGGTGAAGAAGATCGAGCTCGGTGACATCGGCTACCGGATCGAGATCACGGGTCTGTCGGCCGGGAAAGAGTACGAGTTCGACGTCTCGGGCGTGAAGGTGAAGGCTTCCACGGCGCCGGGATCGGACGACGTCGAGTCCTTCAGCTTCGTGACGACGAGCTGCAACTCGATCCTCGACAAGGTGCGGCCCTTCAAGAAGGGGAGCATCAACCAGTGGAACCTCCTCGCGAAGCTGGCAGCCGGCGAGATGGGGCGAGACGGCTCGCTGCCGGACAAGCCGTCGTTCGGCCTCGGCCTGGGGGACCAGATCTACGTCGACGCGGGGGCGTACCCGTTGTTCGA
>CAYPJU010000091.1:5640-9926 GCA_964411125.1 uncultured Bradymonadales bacterium
GCGCGAAACCCCGACTACGAGGAGAAGCCGAACCCCGACGACGAGCTCGTCGACTTCACCTACCAGTGGGGGAAGAAGGCGTCGTTCTTCGTGATCGACTCAAGGACCGACCGGCGCTACGACCCAGACAATCCGGACCAGAGCGTCGGCCCGCTCGGCAAGGGGGACGTCCAGCTCGCGCGGATCCAGCAGTGGCTCGAAGACGCCCCGGACGACGTGCCGATGTTGATGGTGCTGGGAACGCCGATCCCGCTGAGCCTGAAGTACCTACCGATCGGCAAGGCGAAGTCGGAATTCAAGGACGACATTCGCGACGGGTGGCACTCCGACATCAACGAGCCGGACGCGAACGCCCTGGTCAAGACGCTCGTCGAGCACTTCTCCACGCACGAGATCCATCGGCTGCTCGTGTTGAGCGGAGACGTCCACGAGTCCGGGCTCTTCTGGTTGGAGCTCGGCGACGGCGACAGCCGACGCATCTTCGGCCACGAGGTGATCTCGTCGGGGATCACGTCCGCGATCCCGGGACCCGATTTCCTCAAGAGCGCCGGGGAGGTCGCCGGCGAGATCGGGCCGACAGGGTTCGAGATTCACGTCTCCCCGCGCAGCAGCATCCGCGCTCCGAGCTTCGCGGAGATCGTGGTGCAGTACGATCCGCGGCCGCAGGTCGGCGTGATCTTCTGGACGTCGGGGAACTCGAAGGACCGGCTCGTCAACTGGGCGGCGGACCCGCTGTGGGACCGAAAGACGGGCGCGGTGGTCTTCCCCGAGTCGGACTGGGAGAAGAATTACACGATCACCTGGCTGACGATGGACGCGGTGCCGGACGTCGAGGGGAAGGCGTGGATCTCGGCGCTCGTCCCCGGCACCGTGTGGGACTACAGCGACAGCCTCCACGGACACAGCGTGAAGTGCGAAGCGGAGGTGGGGGACGACGAGAACGAGGACGTGAAGTACGACTCCCCCGCGCAGCACTGGTACGAGGTCTACACCGGCGCCGAACGCGAGTGCGAACCTTACAAACCGTGACGTCGGACTGTGCGGCAAACTTTCGGGTGGTCAGTCGCGCGACCGTCCCCATCTTGGGCGCCGAATCCTCGCAACGATCCCCGGAGAGTCGAAACCCACCCTCGAGATGTCTGGCGGAACCGCTGGTTCCGCACTTCGGAGCGTGGTAGTTCTCACCCCCGGAAAGGTCGAAAAACGAGACGTTTTCGCCGCCCGAAACAGGTCGGCATCAGAGGCTGAACAGGAGAATCTCGAATGAAAGTAGCTGTCCTTGGAACTGGATACGTCGGCCTCGTGACAGGCGCGTGCTTCGCCAGCGTCGGTAACACGGTGACGTGTGTGGACATCGACGAGGAGAAAGTCGCCGCGCTCAACCGCGGAGAATGCCCGATCTTCGAGCCGGGCCTCGAACCGATGATCGAGCAGCATCACAACGAGAACCGCCTCTTCTTCACGACCGACCCGACCGACGCGATCCGCGACGCCGAAGTGATCTTCATCGCCGTCGGAACGCCGAGTGACCACGACGGGTCGGCCGACCTCAAGTACGTCCTCGCCGTCAGCGAGACGATCGCCGAGAACATCCAGGACGGAGCGATCGTCGTGATGAAGTCGACGGTTCCGGTCGGCACCTGCGACCTCATTCGCCAGACGATCGAGAAGAAGACGGACGCGTCGTTCGACGTCGTCTCGAACCCCGAGTTCCTGAAGGAGGGGAGCGCCGTCGGCGACTTCCTCTCGCCCGACCGCGTGATCATCGGAACCTCGAGCGACGAGTCGGCGAAGGTGCTGCACGAGCTCTACGGGCCGTTCATGCGCCGCCGCGACCGCATCGTCCGCATGTCGGTGCGCAGCGCCGAGATGACGAAGTACGCGTCCAACGCGATGCTCGCGACGAAGATCTCGTTCATGAACGAGATCGCCAACCTCTGCGAGGCGGTCGGCGCCGACGTCGAGGCGGTCCGAAACGGCATGTCGTACGACGAGCGCATCGGCCCCCACTTCATCTTCCCCGGCGCGGGATACGGCGGCAGTTGTTTCCCCAAGGACGTCCGCGCGCTGGAGCGTCTCGGGGCGACGAACGGGGCTCCGACCCGGATTCTGACCGCGGTCAACGACACGAACGACGCCCAGAAGCACAAGCTGCACAAGGCGGTCGTGGACCGCTTCGGTGACGTGAGCGGGAAGACGTTCGCCGTCTGGGGATTGAGCTTCAAACCGAAGACCGACGACATGCGGGAAGCGCCGTCGCTCGAGACGATCCGGGCGCTCGTGAAACAGGGTGCGAAGATCCGGGCGCACGACCCCGCCGCGCGCCAGACCGCAGCGGCGGAGCTCGGCGACATGGTCGACTCGGTCGAGTTCTTCTCCGACGAGTATCGCGCGCTCGACGGAGCGGACGCGCTGGTGATCCACACCGAATGGGCGGTCTACCGGTCGCCCGACTTCACCCGAATGGCGGAGCTGCTGGCGAACCCGATCGTCTTCGACGGACGCAACCTGTACGACCCTGACCGCATGCAATCGCGTGGGTTCGAGTACACCAGCATCGGGCGTCCTCGCGGCTGATGGGGGGCCGCACTTCGGGTGGCGGTGCGGGCGATCTGCAGGCTGCGCCTGCGGCTACAAGGAGCGCCGCTTCGCGGCGGGAAACCGCAGGCTGCGCCTGCGGGAACAGGGTCTACAGATCGACGTTGGGGTTGCGGCTGGAAGCGCGACATCGGATCAATCCTGGCATCCGGTGCAGACGTAGACGCGGCGGTTGCCCTGCCGGTCCTTCACGATCTTCGAGCCGCAGCGGTAGCACCGCTTGCTGGCACGCGCGAAGACATAGTGTCGGTACTCCCACCGCTTTCGTCCGTCCTCCTTCATCTTCGTGACCACTGCGGGATCGTTCGTTATCCCGCCGAGCTCGTACGCGCGCTGCATCAAATCGTAGGTCGCGTCAGCGAGCGCGCGGCGCTGCGCGGTTTCGAGGTCGCCGAGTTTGCGACGGGGGAGGCATCGGCCGACCCACAGAATCTCCGAACGAAGGTAGTTGCCGATCCCTCCGACGAACCCCTGGTCGAGCAGCAGTGAGCCGACCTGCCGCCCGTGAAAGGCTCGGTCGTGGAATCGTCTCCGAATCGTCGCCCGCGTCACCTCGTCACGCAGCGGGTCCGGCCCGAGCTTCGCCAGGTACGGCTGCTGCTCGAGCTCGTCGTCGCTCAGCACCTCGATCTCGGACGCGCTGTAGAGAAACGCCGACTTCTTCTGGTTGTGGACCGCGAACCGCAACTGCCGGTTCGTCTTTGGGACGTTCCCGCGGTTTCGCACCATCCACCGGCCGTAGAGCTGATTGTGGGAGTAGACGTTCACCCCACCTTCGAACCGCGTGACGATCGCCTTGCCGCGCGCTTCGACCTCCTCGACCTCGCGCCCGATCAGGTCGAGGCCTTGCTCGCGAAGATCGTCGAACGCGAAGAAGATCTCGTCGGCGGCTCGTCCGGCGAGCGCCTTGCGGATCGTATCCGCGGCGCGATGTGTTTCGGGTCCCTCCGGCATCGCGACGAACCTCGACATCCCGGAGGCATTCGCAAGCTCCTTCCTGCGTCGGCGGGGCGGCCGAAACAACGAGACCCCGCGCTCTCGAGGACGTCCGAGAGGGCGGGGCCGCGGTGAAGCATCGTCGGGGGTGACGGTCAGTTCGTCTGTCCGTTCGAGTTCGACTTCGCCTTCGATTTCGACTTCGACTTCGAGGACGAGGTGTTCGACGACTGGCTCTTGTTCCAGAAGTCGCCGTCGATCGAGAGGTTGTTCCGGACGTCGCTGACGCCACGGACATGGTCGCAGCAGTCTTCGGCGAGTCGCTTGGAGTGGCGCGAATCGACCGATCCCGACAGGTTCACGACGCCGTCGTCCTCGATCTTCACGCTGATGTCCGACGCGTCGAGCCGAGAGTTGTCCGTCAGCAGGTCACACACCTCTTCACGGATCCGGTCCGACGAGCGTCGGTAGTCGCGCGGGCCGCGGCCGCTGAAGTTTTGCTGCCGATCGCCGTAGTTGGACGACTGGGACCACTGCGAGGTCCCCTGCTGATTACGGTACGACGGCTGGTTCATGTCGGCGTAGCGCCCGGCTGCGTACCCGCCCTGCTGGTTCGACTGGTCGCCGTAGAAGCCACCCTGACGCGGCGCGGAGTACTGGTTGCTCGTCATGTCGAACTGCTGCGCGTTCTGCTGGCCGCCGTACTGCCCGGGTCCAGAACCGTACTGTCCCGGACCGTAGCCACCCTGCTG
>CAYPJU010000091.1:10026-23793 GCA_964411125.1 uncultured Bradymonadales bacterium
ACGTTCGAGGACCGCGACCCGACGACCGGCGAGGTCGTCGCCATCGTGTCGGAGGCGGGCGCCGACGAGGTCGATCGCGCGGTGAAGGCCGCGAAGCGAGCGCTGCGCGGCCCCTGGGGGAAGATGGACGTTCAGGCGCGAGGGGACCTGCTCGCGAAAGTCGCGGACCGCATCATGGAGCGCTTCGACGAGTTTCTCGCGGCGGAGATCGCCGACACCGGCAAACCACGGAGCTGGGCGTCCGCGGTCGACGTTCCGCGAGGCGCCGCGAACTTCCGCATCTTCGCCAACCAGGCGCGAAGCTTCGGTTCGGAAGCGTACCTGCAGTCGACGAGCGACGGAGCGGGCGCGGTCAATTACGTGCAGCGAACCCCGCTCGGCGTCGTCGGCGTCATCTGCCCCTGGAACCTGCCGCTGCTGTTGATGACCTGGAAAGTCGCACCGGCGCTCGCCGCGGGGAACACACTCGTCGTCAAGCCGTCCGAGGAGACGCCCGCGACCGCGACGCTCCTCGCCGAGGTAATGCGTGAGGTGGGCCTCCCGGACGGTGTCTTCAACCTCGTCCACGGCTTCGGGCCCGGGTCCGCCGGCGAAGCGATCACGCAGCATCCCGACGTCTCCGCGATCACGTTCACCGGCGAGTCGGCGACGGGCGCGGCGATCATGAAGACGACTGCGGATTCGATGAAGAAGCTGTCGTTCGAGCTCGGCGGTAAAAACCCCGCCATCGTCTTCGCGGACGCGGATTTCGACGCGGCGGTCGCGGGTACACTGCGGTCGACCTTCTCGAACTGCGGGCAGGTCTGCCTCTGTTCGGAGCGCGTCTACGTCCACCGTTCGATCTTCGACCGGTTCGTCGAAGCGCTCGCCGATGGGGCCCGAAACATGCGGCTCGGCGACCCGTGGGACGACGCGACGACGATGGGGCCACTCATCTCGGAGGGCCATCGCGAAAAGGTCCTCTCCTACTACGCGCTCGCTCGCGAGGAGGGCGCCGAGGTCGTGACCGGGGGCGGCATCCCGCAGCTCGGTGGCAAGTTCGACGGCGGTTCCTGGATCGAGCCGACCATCTGGACGGGCCTCTCCGAGGACGCCCGATGCATCCGCGAGGAGATCTTCGGCCCGGTTTGCCACATCGCCCCGTTCGACGACGAAGAGGAAGCGATCGCGATGGCGAACGCCACCGACTACGGGCTCGCCGCCGCCGTCTGGACCCGCGACGTCAGCCGCGCTCATCGCGTCGCGCAGTCGATCGAGTCCGGCATCGTCTGGGTCAACTCCTGGTTCCTCCGCGACCTTCGCACTCCGTTCGGCGGGGTGAAGCTCTCCGGCATCGGACGTGAGGGGGGCGTCTACTCGCTCAACTTCTACTCCGAGCTCAAGAACATCTGCATCAAGCTCTGAACCGCGCCGAGCCCGGATGCGGGGGCAGCGTCCGACGACGCAGCCTCGCTTTACACGCGTCGCGGCGTTACAACATTGGCTCTCGCATCCCTCGAGGAGACCCCCATGAAGATGACCGCCGTCGTTCTGCTCGCTCTTTCGTTGGCCGCCTGCAAGACGACGGAGAAAGCTCCCGAACCGCCGGAGCCCGCGACCGCGGAGGCGCCGATCGAGAAAGAGAGTGAGCCGGCAGCGCCGACATCGGCGGCCACGGCGAATGGGCCGGAACCGGTGAGGGTGCTCGGAACCCCGTACGAGCAGGAGCACTCCCAGACGTCGGTGACGGCGAAAACCGAGACCCAGATCACGCTGCACCGCTCGCCCGGGGTCACCTCGCCGTCGGCGGGCACCGTGACCCTGAAACAGGGAGACCGCCTGCAGTGGGCCAAGTCGTGGCTCCTCGTGACCGAACCGACCGTACTGACGGCGAAGGTCGAGACGCTCCTCAACTCCGCGGTGCCGATCGGAGCCGACGGGATGCCGAGTGGCCAGGCGAAAGAGGTCCCGGTCCCGACCGGGGCGAAGGTGGATCTCTTGAAGATCGGCGCCGAGGGGACCTGCGTCGTGCGTTTCGACGGCACCGTCTACGACTCGACCTGCCCCTCGCCGCGCACCTTCGAGCCGAAGGGGTACACCCAGAACCAGCCGAAGCACCAGTGGTGGGTGCTCGTCGAACGCGACGGCAGTACGGGTTGGGTGCGGATCGACGACCGGTTCGAGGTCGAGACCTCATCGACCCTCTGAGGACTCCGGCAAGTGTGCGGTATCACCGGATTCTGGACGCGTGACTCGAACGTGCTGCGGCGCGGTCGTGAGGTGTTGCGCGAGATGGCGGCCCAGATTCGCCACCGCGGTCCCGACGCGTCGGGGACGTGGCTCGACGACGACCGCGGGGTCGGCTTTGGTCATCGGCGACTCTCGATCATCGACCTGTCCGCGGGCGGACGCCAGCCGATGAAATCGGCCGATGGCCGGTTCGTCATCTGCTTCAACGGCGAGGTCTACAACTTCGAGGCGCTGCGCGCCGACCTGCCGGACGACATCAAATGGCGGGGAGATTCCGACACCGAGGTGATGCTCGAGGCGATCGCGCACTGGGGCCTCGATCGCGCCCTCGCGCGGTTCGTCGGGATGTTCGCGTTTTCCCTCTGGGATCGGGCGACGGGGGAACTGACGCTGGTCCGGGATCGGTTGGGCATCAAGCCACTCTACTACGGGCGCAGCGGCGGAGCGCTCTTGTTCGCGTCCGAGCTGAGCCCGCTACGTCGCTTCCCCGGGTTTTCGGCCGGCATCGACCGCGACGCTCTCTCCGCGTACATGCGCTACAATTGCGTTCCGGGCACCCGCTGCATCCTGCAGGGCTTCGCGAAGCTCGCACCGGGGCACTATGCAGTCTTTCGTGACCCGGCGAACGAACCCGAGGTCCACGCGTACTGGGACGCCCCCGAGGTGCTGGGGCGCTGCGCCGCCGATCCGCTGCGGTTGGGCGACCGCGAGGCGACCGACCTGCTGGTCGAGACGCTTCGCGCGGCGGTGAGCGACCGTCTCGTCTCCGACGTTCCGCTCGGAGCGTTTCTTTCGGGCGGGGTCGATTCTTCGACCGTCGTGGCGTTGATGCAGGAGGCGTCGGACCGCCCCGTTCGCACGTTCTCGATCGGCTTCGAAGAGGAGGGGTACGACGAAGCGCAGCACGCGAGAGAAGTGGCGAAGCACCTCGGCTGCGACCACACCGAGCTCTACGTGACACCGCAGGACGCGCTCGACGTCGTCCCGAAGCTCGGCCGAATGTACGACGAGCCGTTCGCCGACTCGTCGCAGATCCCGACCCACCTCGTCTCGGAGCTCGCGCGCCGCGACGTCACGGTGGCGCTGTCGGGCGACGGCGGTGACGAACTCTTCTGCGGGTACAATCGCCACCTGTGGGGCCCTCGCGTCTGGAACGCGATAGCCCCGATACCGCGCCCTCTCCGTTCGGCGGCCGCCGCCGCGACGCTCGGCGTGGGGACGAACCGTTGGGAGCGCCTCTTCGACATCGTCGGGCCGGCCCTTCCGTCGTCGATGACCGTCCGCCTCCCCGCCGAGAAGCTGCAGAAGCTCGCCGACGTCGTCGATGCGCGAAGCCCGGCCGACCTCTACCAGCGGCTTCGGTCGCACTGGAAATCACCATCCGCCGTGGTCCTCGGTGGTACCGAAGGTACCGTCGACTTCCCCGAATTCGCGGGCAGCTACGCCGAGCGAATGATGCTGTGGGACCTGGTCAGCTACCTCCCCGACGACATCCTCACCAAGGTCGACCGGGCGAGCATGTCGGTCGCGCTGGAAGCGCGCGTCCCGCTGCTCGACCATCGGGTCGCCGAGCTCGCCTGGCGCTTGCCGGCCGGGCAGAAGGTCCGCGACGGCCAGACGAAGTGGATCCTACGCGAAGCACTCTATCGCTATGTCCCGCGCGATCTGATCGAGCGTCCCAAGATGGGGTTCGGCATCCCGATCGAGGGGTGGCTGCGCGGGCCGCTCCAGGGGTGGGCCGAGGAGTTGCTCGCCCCCGACCGGCTGCGGCGCGAAGGCTTCTTCCGCCCCGAGCCGATCGGAGCCATGTGGGAAGAGCATCAGCGGGGAACCCGCAACTGGCAGCATCATCTGTGGGACGTGTTGATGTTTCAGGCGTGGCACGAGGAGTGGACACGAGCGTGACAGGCGCAATCCTCGAATCGCCACGCGCCGATGTTCGTTGTACGATGGCCCCATGACGACGCCTGAATCCGGTCAGATTTTCCACCACAAGTACGAGCTGAAAGAGCAGCTCGGAGGGGACACCGGGTCGATGCTCTTTCGAGCGACCGACACGGTGGCCGACCGTGACGTCGCGATCAAGATCCTGGTCCCGACCGACGACGGCTTTCCGGAAGGTACCGAGTCGCGGTTCCAGCGCGAGGTGAAGATCGTCGCGAAGCTGCGCGACCCCCACAACATCACGATGTACGACTTCGGACGGACCGAAGACGGCCTGATGTTCGTCGTCTTCGAGTACGTCCCCGGCGTCGACCTCGCCGAAGCGATCGCGACGCGCGCCCCGATGGGACAGGACGATGTGGTGCACATCCTCCATCAGGTGATCAAGGCGCTGAAGGAAGCTCACGCGAGCGACTTGCTACACCGTGACATCAAGCCGTCCAACATCCGGCTGTTCGACTACATGGGGGACAGTAACCGGGTGAAGTTGCTCGACTTCGGGATCGCCAAGCCGGTCGAGGCCGCTGGCGACATGGCGATCACGCGCGCCGGAGCCCTCGTCGGGACACCCCGCTACATGTCGCCCGAGCAGATCGTCGGCACCGCCCTGGCGCCATCTTCCGATATCTACAGCCTCGGCCTCGTCGTCTTCGAGATGATCACCGGGGAGCCGGCGATCGAGGGGGACCATCGCAGCGACTTCATCCGACAACAGATGTCGGATCAGCCACTCGAATTGCCGCCCAGAGCAAAGGTAGGGGCCGCGCTGCGGGCCGTGGTCGAGAAGATGATCGCGCGCGAAGCACGAGACCGGTTCCAGACGCTCGAGGAGATCGAAGCCGCGATCCAGAACCTGGACGATCCGGCGGTCGACACCCTCGACGAACCCGGCGAAGCGATGCAGCTCGACACGATCCGCAACGTCGGGAGTGGCAGCTTCGCCGACGCCCCCGAGCTTCCCTCCCTCACTTCGGACTCCGACACCCACGTCGAGGACATCGCCGACGACAACGCCACCGACCGCGAGATCACGCGCCTCGAACCGCCTCCCGAACCTCCGGGGACTTTTCCGCCCGTCAGCGACGACGAAGTCACGACCGTCAGGGATCCGAGCGCCGCCAAGACTCAGGTCGAGATCAGCGCCGACGATCTCGACATCCCCACCCAGCCTCAGGTCGCGGCAGCAGATCATCCCGACGTTCAGAAGCGCCGCAAAGAGCGGCTCGAACGCGAGCGTCAGCCGACCCCGCGGGCGTTCAAAATCGTCGAGGCGCAGAAGCGTCCTCCGAAGAAGAAGCCGGCATGGACCGAAGGATTGACGCTCTCGAACCTGATGGTCGTCCCGGTGGGGCTCCTCATCGGCGCCGGTGTCGTCCTCGGCCTCAGCGCCATCTTCGGTGGGGACGATCTCGGACGAAGCGCGGCCGTCGGCGCCGAAGTCGTGCAGCTCGGCGAGCCGGTACACTCCTCCCCACCGGCCGCTGCCGTCGAGCCGCCACCTCCATCCCAGCGTCCCATCGCGTCGGCAAAGCTGAACGTCCCCGAAGACGGCGGGGTGATCGACGAGCCCGACGAACAGGAAACGCCGGAGCCCGAGAGCAATACGCGGACCCTGGCACTTTCGGAGGAAAGGTGTGGCAAGGAGCCGAAGTTCACCGGGGAGCGCAAGCTGGCGATGCAGTTCGGGAACAAGCGACGCTCCTGGATCGGGTATCTCCCCAAGAACTACGATCCGAACGAGAAGCATCCCGTCCTCGTCCTCTTCCACAGCGCCGGGGAGCACGGTCGCATGATCCTGGAAGACACCGCGATGATGAAGCTCGCCGACCGCGAGGGGCTCGTGGTGCTCGCCCCGAACGCGAACCGACTCGGTAATCCGTCGGAGATGATGTTCCCCTTCTCCGGGGCCGACGAAGGCGAGTTCGTTCGAAAGGCGATCTACGAGACGAGCCGCCTCGCTTGCCTCGATCCGCAGCGGGTCTTCGCGATCGGACACAGCCTCGGCGGACGGATCGCCGAGCGTTTGCCGTGCTACATGCCGCTGTCGGGCATCGCCACGACGGGATTCCGGCCGCTCCCCGACGAGTCGGTGTGCGAGCCGATCCAGCCGGTCCCGTATCTGCAATTGTGGGGCAACGACGACCGCTATCTCTCCGTCAACGGCGGACCGAACTGCATCCAGCAAGAGAAAGTGTCACAGACCGACCACATGGCGACGTGGCGCTACAACAATCGATGCGAATCCGAGAAGAAGCCGTTCGGCGCGCCGAAGAACGCGAGATGTCATCGGTACGATTGCGAAGCGACTTTCGCGACCTGCGAGGTCGATGGGGGACGCGACTGGCCCACCGCCAAAGCGAAAGAGCTCGAGCAGAATTTCGACCTCCTTCAGTGCCACAGCCCGCCCGCCGACTTTCCTTACGGTGAGGTGATCTGGAAGTTCTTCGAGCAGCACGGCCGAACGCTCGAGCTCTGACCGTCCTTTTTTTCGAAACGGAACGGCCCCCTCGAACATCGCAGGGGCGCGGCGCGAGTCCGAACGCGAGATTCAACGATGGCCCAGAAAAAGAAACCCCGATCGCTCGATTCCGTGTTGGATGCGCTGGTCGAAAGCTACAGCGGCCCGGAGGCGATCAACAACCTCGAGACGTGGGCGCTGCCGAACCGGCGCGACGTCATCGCGGCGTTCGGGCACCTGCAACACCTGCTGTTCCTCGGCTTCTTCAGCACGCGCAAACTGTCCGACGACAAGCTGCGGCTGGCGCTCGCCGAACACCTCATGCCGGCCGAGGAGGTGCTCTGCACGCAGATCGAGCGGGCCGCGAACTGGCAGGATCGTGGGCTTCCACCCGACGAACGGCGCCAGTCCGACTGGTGCCGCGACGTAACCTACGACCTCCTGAGAAAGCTCCCCGACCTGCGTCAACAATTGTGGGGTGACATCCAGGCGACGTTCCGCCACGACCCCGCGGCCGGCAGCATCGAAGAGGTCGTCTTCTGCTATCCGGGCATCATCGCGCTGACGGCCCATCGCATCGCGCACGAGCTCCACGCGGCGCGCGTTCCGATGATCCCGCGGATCCTCACCGAGTACGCGCACACCCGGACCGGGATCGACATCCACCCCGGCGCGACGATCGGCGACCGGTTCTTCATCGACCATGGGACCGGCGTGGTGATCGGAGCGACCGCCGTCATCGGCGACGACGTGAAGATCTATCAGGGGGTCACCCTCGGTGCGCTGTCGATCGGCCCGGGGGTTCCGCGCGACGACGATCGTCCGCCGAAGCGGCACCCGACCCTGGAGGATCGCGTCACGGTCTACACCGGCTCCACGATCCTCGGAGGCGACACCATCGTCGGGGCCGACTCGGTCATCGGGGGCAATGTCTGGCTGACGAAATCCGTCCCACCCGGCACCAAGATCTATCACCGCGTCAACGGCAGTTGATGTCGCGATAAGGATGTCTGGGCCACCCGAGTGAGGACCCGTTCGAGCGGTCGTGGGTCGCTCTCGGCTCCAGAGTCAGAGTTCTGAACCCAGTTTGTGTGTCGAAAGGAAGTCCCAGATGACCTCGGTGTGAGGGAAGTCGGTCGCCCTCCGTGCGCACTTTTCGAAGCCTGGCGCCGTGACGTCGTCTCCGGTCATCCAGCCTCCACCCCCCTCCAGGTCGCACACCGCAAGCGCGCCGTGCTCACAGTCGTATTCGAAGCAAGTCCCGTTCTTCTCTTTGCGCGATCGGGACCGCTCCTCGGTGCAGCCGTTTCGATTCCGCCACGCCTTCAGCTTCTGGTCGTACGGAACGATCGGCCTTCCTGCGCAGTTGGTCGTCGCCCGCCGCTTTCGCCCTTCGTCCTTCGTACCGCTGAGGTGCAGATACGGGACGGGTGTTTCGCACCAGACGTCGTCCGCGTCTCCGCGGAAAGAGAGCGACGCCACCGCGGCGACCGGCACCTCGCAGGGAAGGTTTTCGGCCAACTTTCCGCCCCCCCCGTCTCCAAGGAGGTAGATGCGCTGGCGGTCCACACAGAAGTTCGTCTGAACACTTTCGAGAAGGCGTCGGACGAGTGGTATGTCGCCAGAGTCGTTCCAGACATGGACCCCCGCCCCCAGCAAGAGCTGAATCACGCCCGCGGAGGTCGGCGCGATCACGATCACGTCCTCCCTGTCGGACAACTCTTCGAGCCCCGCGCGCACGTAGATCGAGCGAGAACTTCCACCTTCGTTGTGAAACGCGATGAGGAGGGGGTACGGGCGGTTGGGATCGTATTGTTTCGGGACGTGGATGCGGTAGCTCCGCTGCACCCCGCCGATGTCGAGGGTCGCCGACCTCTCTCCGACGAAGGGAGGCTCGTCCCCGCAGCCCGAGATTGGCAGTAGCTCGGCGCTCCCTTCGACGGGATCCGCATCGGCCTTCGGTTTCTGCTCCTCCGCAACCACGGTGACTTCGTCGCCGACATCGGGCTCCCGGTCGACCGCGGTGGGGACCGGCGGTGGCTCGGCGACGAGGGGTTCCACGGAAGTCGTCGGTTCGATGTCTGGCGCGGGGGCCGGGCTCGCCAGGAGCCAGGCCGCCCCCGCGAAGACACCGAGCCCGAGGAGTGCGAAAAACCAAGTGAGTACGCGTTTCCCCGAGCCGGACGCCGGCCGGTCCGTTCGTTCCACCACGGTCGATTCCGGGTGACGACCCATCGTGGAGTGAGTCGGCGGCGCCCCCGCTGCGGCAGCGGGCCGGGGGCCTGCCGACGGAGACATTCCGCTCGCGTCGGGCCCCGAGAGGAGCTGCAGCACCTCTTCCGCGGTCTGAAACCGGTCCTCGCGGCGCCGTTGGGTGAGCTTCTCGACGATGTACCGCGCCTGGGGGGAACCACGGAAGTCTGCGGGGAGCGCCATCGGTCCGGGCTCCAGGTGGCGCTGCATGATGAGCGCGGGCGTCGCCCCGTCGATCAGATGGCGGCCCTGCAGCAGCTCGGCGTAGACGATGCCGAGGCTATAGAGGTCGCTGGCGGGCGTCATCGGCTCGCCGGCGATCTGTTCGGGCGACATGTACGCCGGAGTTCCGAGGATCGACCCCGCCTGGGTCATGACGGTTCGGCCCGGTTGCCCCTCGTCCTGGTAGAACTTGGCGATCCCAAAGTCGAGCACCTTGGCCGTCAGCCCTTCCTCGCCTTCGGTCACCAGGATGTTGGCCGGCTTGATGTCGCGATGCAGCACGCCGACGTGATGGGCCTCGTAGAGCGAACGCAGGACATGGCGCATGATCAGGTTCGCGTGAGGCTCGGCCATCCCCCCCGCCAGGATGTACGCGTCGAGCTCCCGTCCCTGCACGAACTCGAACGCCATATAAAGGAGCCCCTCGGACTCGCCGGCTTCGTAGAGCGTGATCGTGTGAGGGCTGCGGAGCTGAGCGAGGACCCGTGCCTCGCGGGCAAACCGTCGCTTCAGCATCTCGGGGTAATCCGCGGTCCCCGGCATCACCCCGGGGAGCAGGACCTTGATCGCCACGTCGCGTCCGATCGTGCGATCCGTCGCGCGATAGACCGCGCCGAATGCACCCTGCCCCAACTGCTGGTGGACGTCGTAGCGGTTTGCGAATCGCTGTCCCGCGTGGGGTAGTTGCATATCGCCCGGGCAGTTATTGGGGCTGCCAGTCGGAGTTCACGAGGGCGTTCAGGACGTGGTCCCGCCATTGTCCGGCGATGTTGAGGTAATCTTTCGCCACCCCCTCACGGACGAAGTCGAGCCGCTCGAGCAGCGACGCACTCCGCGTGTTCTCCGGGAGATGGTTGGCCATGATCCGATGAAGCCCCAGTTCGTGAAACACGTATCGAATGCAGGCGGCGAGGAACTCGGTCATGTAACCCTGTCCCTCTTGCCCGGCATCGACATCATAGCCCAGGTGACACGCTTGAAACGACCCGCGAACGAAATTGCGGAAGTTCGCCTGCGCAACGACCTCGTGGGGAGCGTCACGCAGCGTGGCGACGAAGCAGGCAGACTCGTCCTCCATGAACTCGCGGCGGCGTTCGTCGAGCTTGTCCTGCCAGTATTCGAGTTCGAAGAAGTTGTCGGGACGCACCGGCGACCACGGGGCGTGATGTTCGCGGTTTCGCACGAAATAGTCGTGAACGATCGGGGCATCTCCAACCCCCGGGATCCAGACGACGAGCCGGTCGGTCTCGATCCATGGGAACGATCGAGAACGCGGGGTGCCCGGCTTCTGGCGCAACGCCTCCACGATCGCCTGGGAGGACGGTGCTCCGGCGGTCGAGCCGTCCGGGCGTTCGTAGACTCGACATGACGGAGCCCCCGCCGGTTCGGCCCCCGAGACGTCCACGCCGTCGACCAACACGGTCGGGGAGCCATACGTCGCCATCGCCCGCGGTGCGAAGGGTTCGGAGGTGTTCCACTCTCCCCAGCGGGTGGGGAGCTCGAGGTTTTGGAGAGCTGCACGAACGGCTCGGCGCGCCTCGTCCACGTGCGGGCATTCGTCCGCCCACACGATCTCGACCCGGTTCATGGCAGCTCCCGCCTCAATCCTGCACCGAGTTCGTGAAGTAGAGACCGGTGGCCAGAAGTCCTTGCAACGGATCCGACTTCGAACCCGAACCGCTCAAGACGCGAAAGGCCCGGACCACTCCGTCGAATTTGTCCGTCAGCTCACAGTAGATGGCGTGGAAGACGCCGCCCGGCTGCTTGAAGCTCATCATGTCGCTCAGCGAGCTGTAGGCGGTGCGCCCGAGGCGCTCGTAGTACGTCGAGCTGATGCTGCGACGAGTGATGTGGTCGGCGAAGAAGCCGCAATTGTAGAGGCTGGCGTCGCCGAGCCTGCGATAGATCTCGATGCGGCGGTCACCCGAGCTCGTCATCGCTTCCTCGAGCAGTTTGGCCGCCGGCTTCTCGAAGCCGACCTCGGCACTGCTGTCCGGATCGAGACGACAATACCCCTCCAGGAGATGGACCAGATAGGCCTCCGTCTCAGTCGAGGTCGCGATGCCCGTCTCCTCGAATGCCTGGGTCAGTTCGTCGCGGAAAAATTCCAACAAGCTGGGGACCTGTTCGAGCCCGTGATTTGCTGACATCTATACTACCTCCTCGGAACGTTGACGTTCTGTCGCCCCCACTGTTTCCGCCTCCGGAACGATATCCGGGAGAGGTGTCCGGTTGTCGGGCGACTGGCTCCACCTGCAGAATATCAGAGTCACCCCGGGTTCCCAAAATATCGTCGGTGGGTACACGATGTCGCACGAACGCATTGTTTCATCTGATCCCGCCCGCATCTTCCCCGTTTCGGGTTGAACCAGACCCGTGCACGCTGTAATTCACCTGTCCAAACCGACGGAGGGACGTCATGCAAGACTGGCTGGAGAGCATCGGACTCGGAGCGGAAACCATCGATCTCGTCGTCACCTACGCGGTACGGATCGGGGGCGTCATCCTCATCCTGCTCGCCTCCCTGGTGGTGGCAGGTTGGGTCAGCCGCCTCGTCGTGAGTCGACTGACGAAGATCGGTTTCGACGCGACGTTGACCAAGTTCATCGGGAGCATGTCGCGATGGGCCATCGTGATCTTCGCGATCCTCGGCTGCCTCGGAATCTTCGGCATCGAGACCACGAGCTTCGCGGCCGTCATCGGCGGCGCGTCCCTCGCCATCGGTCTCGCCTTTCAGGGGAGCCTCTCGAACGTCGCGGCTGGCGCGATGCTCCTGCTGTTCCGTCCCTACAAGGTCGCCGACGTCATCAACGCCGCCGGAAAGACGGGGAAGGTCGACTCGATCGACCTCTTCACCACCATCCTCGACACCCCTGACAACCGCCGAATCATCATCCCGAACGGCAAAGTGTTCGGCGACGTGATCGAGAACATCACGTTCCACCCCGTCCGACGGTGCGACGTCGCCGTGGGCGTCGACTACGACGCCGACATCGAGGAGACCCGACGCGTCCTCACCGAGGCCGCCAACGCAGTCGAAGGCCAGGTCGAAGATCGTCCGCCAGCCATCGTCCTCACCGGCCTGGGGGCATCGTCGGTCGACTGGTCGGTCCGCGTCTGGGCCCCGACCCCCGACTACTGGGCCGTCCTCGAACGGACGACCCGGAGCGTCAAAGAACACCTCGATCAGGCCGACATCGGCATCCCGTACCCGCACCGCGTCATCATCAACAAGGACTGAGTCGCTCAGCTCAAGGAACTTCCATGAAACGCAGTATCCTCGCTTGCTCGCTCGTCGGCCTCTTCGCCTCGTCCTCCGCTTTCGCGCAGGAGCCCGGGGTGGCCGAGTATGTCCCCGAAGGGGAAATCAAACAGATGGAGAACGAGAAGCGGCAGGGGCTCGACGGCACCCTGCAGGTCTCGGCCAACGTCAACTTCGTCTCCAACAAGAGCGTCGTCGGACAGACCGACGGTCTGTCGATGCTCTTCGGCATCGGCCTCTTGAGCGGACTCGACTACATTCATCAGCGCCACGAATGGCGAAACACCTTCCAGCTCAACGAGGCGTGGTCGAAGACCCCCGTCCTCAACGAGTTCGTGAAGGCGGATGACGTCGCCTCGCTCGAATCGCTCTACAACTATTTCCTGCTGAGCTGGTTCGGTCTCTTCGGCCGCGTCAGCGCCGAGACGGCGCTCCTGCGAACGTGGGCCGTCACCGCCGAGCCGGTCGACTACGCGATCACGAACCGTGACGACGAGACCGAGCTCCGCGAGGACGTCGAACGCCTCCGACTCGCCGACCCGTTCCAGCCGCTGACGCTGACTCAGTCGATCGGTGCGTTCGCCGAGCCGATCCAGGAACCGGCGATCAACCTCTCCGCACGACTCGGCTTCGGTCTGCGCGAGACCTTCGCCAACGGCGTCCTCGTCATCCAGGACGACGCCGATACCGAAGGGGTGATCGAGGTCGACGACCTCACCAACCCGAACACGAGCGTCACCGTCTTCCAGGGCGGTCTGGAAGGGTTCCTCGGGGCGAGCGGGAAGTTCTCGAACGACCGCATTCTCTACGACTTCGGTCTGTCGGCGCTCATCCCGTTCCTCAACAACGACCCCGAGAATCGCTCGGCCACCGAGCTCACGCGTGTCGGCGTCGCTGCGTCGGTCGGCATCGGGATCTTCGAATGGATGTCCGTCAACTACAAGCTCCGCATTCTGCGCGACCCGCAGCTGTTGGACGACTTGCAGGTCCAGAACAACCTGCTCCTCACCTTCAACTACACCTTCGTCGAGCGCACCGAGCCCGACGCACCGCCCGAGCCGACCGAAGCCGAGAAAAACGCCGAGGAAGCCGAGCGACGCGCCGCCGAAGCCGAAGCTCGCGCCGCCGAGCTTGAGCGAGAGCTCGCTGCTGAGAGAGCGAAGGTAGATCCGACGCCGGCTGCTCCGAACCCCGCCGTCACGCCCGACGCCGACCCGCAACCGGGCGGAACGCCCGACGATCCGCAATGAGCGTCGTCCGGAGGTGCGGCTTCCAGCCGCACTTCGGTGGGCGGGCTCCCAGCCCTGCCCATGCACGGCAAGGATGCCGTGCCACCAATCGGTGGGCGGGCTTCCAGCCCGACCCATGCACGGCAAGGATGCCGTGCCACCAATCGGTG
>CAYPJU010000092.1:0-22943 GCA_964411125.1 uncultured Bradymonadales bacterium
AGGGGAGAATCCCCTGGTGGGTTTGGGCAAAGCCCAACGTCCCCCCTGTTGCGACAGCCACGAAACACACCATGGCATTTTGAATGACTGACTCGCGAGTCAGTCCAACCCGTCGTAATGCCACCAGAAGATGTTTCGACGAAAGGAGAAACCGATGAAACGATGGCTCACTGTATTGACGATCGCAGCGCTCGGCACCGGATGTGGACTGGGCGATGACAACAACGGCAGCGCGACCAACAACGGGACGACCGTCAACAACGGTCAACTACCCGATCCCACCGAAACCGCGAACAACCTGAAAGACAAGATCTCCACGGAAGTGGAGGACAAGCTCGATTGCTCGGGGGTCGTCGGCGAAGAGACGCGAAATCTGGTCACCGACGCGATCGCGAAGGCGAACCTCGACGGCGACCTCGTCGTCTCACCGACCGAGCTCGCCCGCTTCGTCGGCGGCGTCGCGCTGTCGACCGACACGACGGCGATGATGGTGGGGAACGTGGCGCAGATCGCGCGGGTCGGTCACCTGCCGCAGGCTCTCGGCGGCCAGTGGGACGACTTCACCTGTGACGACGAGACGACGAGCGCGTGTGTCGACGAGATTTCGGGCGAAGAGAAGGGCTCGGCGACCACGCGCGTCGTCTGTGAGGAGGGCGCGCCGACCTCGGTTCGCGCTACGTTCGACGGCGGCTGCCAGCTCTTCGTGACCGAGAACAGCGGCGCGCTCGAGCTGCGGCGGGAGGATGGTCGTTTCTCGTTCGACGACTTCGCGATCGGGTCGGTTCGGCAGGTCGACGGGCTGCTCTCGGTGGCGCTCGACCAGGGAGAGGTCGACCGGATCGACGTGGCACAGGGAGAGGGGCTGTCGATCGCGTCCAACGCGGGGAAGTCTTGCGAGGAGCGGCTCACGATCAACCAGCTCGTCGCCGAGTTCGCCCCCGCCTTCACCTCCGTCGACATCGACGCAGAGCGACTCGCCGACGAGAAGACGATCACCCTCCTGACGCCCGACGCCCCGGCGACTTGGTCCAAGGATGCACCGTGCTCCTGCCCCGATGCCGGGTCTGCGATCGAGTGGGGCTGGAAGGGGTTCTTGATGGGGCAGGGAGACGCCCGCGTTCGGCTGAACTACTCGGAGGGGAACAGCGACGAGTCGTGCGCGACGGTCGACGTCGAGCTGACGAACTGGCCGGAACAGTGCGACGGTGAGGGGGCCGCGGGGGATTGCGGCAAGAAGGCTGTCGAGGAGCTGTTGGGGCCGATCTTCACGGCGACCTGCGTGGGTAGATGACGGTGAGATGTGCGGGAACGGAGTCCCGCGCCACGTGACGCCGCCTCTCCTCACCCCAGAGCAGCGGCAATTCGTCGCACGCCCTCGGCGATCAGCTCGTCCGAGGTGGCGTACGACAGCCGAAGGTTCCCCTCCGACCCGAAGGCGGAGCCCGGGACGACCGCGACCTTCGCCGTCTCGAGCAGGTAGCCGGTCAGCTCCATGTCGTTCGCGAAGCGCTTGCCTTCGCCGCAGTACGCGCCGAAGTCGGGGAAGACGTAGAACGCGCCGCCCGGCGACTGACAGCGGACGCCATCGATATCCTCCAGCATTCGCACGATGTCGTCGCGGCGACGGTGGAACGTGCTCCGCATCCCCTCGATGACCGAGTCGTCGAGGTCGAGCGCGGCGAGCGCGCCGTACTGGGCGAAGCTCGTGGGGTTCGAGGTCGACTGCGACTGCAGCTTGCCAATCTGGGCGGCGACTTCTTTCGTGCCGATCGTGTAGCCGAGCCGCCACCCCGTCATCGCGTACGTCTTCGAAAACCCGTTGAACGTGATCGTGCGGTCTTCGAGGTTCGGGTTCACGGCCGCGAAATCGGGGGCGATCGTCCCGCCGTAGTAGAGCCGGTCGTAGATCGCGTCGAAGAAGACCACGACGTCGGGGTAGTCGGCGATGACCTCACCGAGCGCGCGCAGTTCGTCCTCGGAGTAGACCGAGCCGGTCGGGTTCGACGGCGAGCAGAGCACCAGCGCGCGCACCGCGTCACGGGTGGAGAGCAGGTCGCGGAGCTGTTCGGCCGTCAGCCGGAAATCCGAGTCGGCGCCCGTCTCGGCGATGATCGGCGTCGCGTCCGCGAGCTCTGCCATCGCCGGATAGGAGACCCAGTACGGCGCCGGCACGATCACCTCGTCCCCTTCGTCGAACAAGACTTGCATCGCGTTGTAGAGCGCGTGCTTGCCGCCCACCGACACGACGACCTGATCGGCGGTCACGTCGCGACCTCGTCGCGCGTAGTCCTTCGCGATCCCGGCACGCAGCTCGGGGATACCGGCCGCTGGCGTGTACCGCGTCTTGCCCTGATCGAGCGCTCGCTTGGCCGCCTCCCTCACGGGCTCCGGCGTATCGAAATCGGGCTCGCCCGCCCCGAACGAGACGACGTCGATACCGTCCGCCTTCATCTGCTTGGCTTTCGCGGTGATGGCGAGCGTAGGGGAGGGTTGGACGCGACCGATGCGGCTCGAGAACTTCATGCTGGGGTTTCCGTGGTGTCAGGCTCGATCGGAGATTCGGTCGAGCAAAAGTTGGTGAACGTGGCCCGGGACGAACGCGGAGATGTCGCCTCCGAAGCTCGCGACCTCTTTGACGAGGCTCGAGCTCACGAAGTCTTCGCCCGCCTCGGCGAGCAGGAAGACCGTGTCGACGTCGGGGGCGAGATGCCGGTTCATGTGGACCATCTGCGCTTCGTACTCGAAATCGCCCGCCCCTCGCAAACCGCGGAGGATCGCGACGGCGTCCCGCTCCTGCGCCAGGTCGACGAGCAGGCCGTCGAAGCCGATGACGAGGACGCCGGGATCGGCGGCGAACTGTTCCTGGATGAACGCAATCCGTTCCGAGGCCGTGAAGAGCGGCTTCTTGCGGATGTTGGTCGCGACGGCGACGACGACTTCGTCGAAGAGCCGACGGCCACGCTCGACGATCGTGACGTGGCCGTTGGTGAGCGGGTCGAACGACCCGGCATAGATTGCGGTGCGAGGCATCGGGGCCCCTCTCTGCTCATCGGCAGATGCTAGAAGTGCGTCAGAAGCAGGTGTCGGGAAGGTTCGCGCCGCGCGTGCCATTTTCGCAGGCGACGGGAGTCGACGGGCACTCGCCACCCTGCAGCGGCACCTTGTATTCGCACACCTTGGAGTCGAACCCGCAGCTCAGCAGGAACGAGCCTTCCGGCGAGCAGTCGACGCTCGATTCGCACGGCGTCGGCTCGTCGATCTCGTCGTTGCAGTTGTTGTCGATGCCGTCGCAGGCGTCACCGAGTCCAGGCGAGATCGAGGCATCGTCGTCGTTGCAGTCCTCTTCGCAGCGTCCCTGGTTCTCGCAGAGATCGCAGTTGGTCACGTCGGTCCCGGCCGCGCCGTATCCGTCGCCGTCCTGGTCCGTACACATGATGTCGGTATCGGCGCGCGTGCAGACGCCACTACGGCAGACGTTGGGCGAGATGCAGTCCGAGTTGTCGGTGCACGAGAACTCGTGGTCGGCGAGATCGGTACCGACGGTACAGCCGGACCAGAAGCCGGCGGTGAACGCGGTGACGGCGACGAGAGCGAAGATGCGGGTCGGTTTCATGATCGAATCCATTTCCATTTCTCAGAACCGGAAGCCGGCACCGATGCCGAAGCCGTCGGCGGTGACACTGGGGGCGATGCGGAAGTCTTCGATGCCGGAGGCATCGACCGTCTCCTGATCGTCGGCGACGTCCGATCCGCCGCGGATGTAGAAGAGGAGCGCCGACACGGCACCGAGGCCGACGGCGAGGCCGTAGAAGACGTTCGCCGTGGTGGCGCTACGCTCGGCGGGGCGCAGGGCGTCGCGCGCTTCGACCTCGGTCATGTCGTAGACTTCGCCCGTCTTCGGGCTCGCGAGGAATTCCTTCTCGAGGCTCTTGGCGCGCAGCCCGAAGACGATACCGCCGACGAGCGACGCGACCGCCAGGCCGGCGGTGCTGAACGCCAGGACCGTCTGCACGACCCCGGTGTCTTCTTCGCCCACGACGTTGGGGCCGCGTTGCAGGTTGCGGACCTCGAAGATGTCGTCGAGCGCGGGCTTCACCTCGTCCACGAGGCCCGGCGTGCCGCCGATTCCGCCCTTGTTGTAGTATTTGATGAAGAGCTTGTCGTCGACGTCGAAGTAGTCGACCTTGAGCTCCAGCCCGTCTTCGCGTTCGACGACGCGGGCGACGAGGATGCGCTGCACCCCCGCCTCCTGGCCGACGCCGGCGAGGCAGAGCGGTTCTTGAACGCAGGCTTCGCCGCCGGACTGCTCGAGCGAACCCATGACGGCCGAGCCGCTGACGACCGAGATCGTCGGGATGTCTCGCGCGACGCGCTCCATCTCGTCCTGGACTTTCTTGCGGCGCTCCTCGTCCATCGCCGGACCGGAGACCGCCACGACGGCGACCTGGTTCTCGTCGACGTCGCTATAGACCGGCTTCTCGGCGTCCTCCTCGGAGAACTCGAGACCCGCCGGGTCCTGCGTGTCGACCTCGGTCGCGTCTTCGGCGACTTCTTCTGCTTCCTCCTCGCCGAACTCCATCCCTTGCGCGAAGGAGTACGTGGGGGCAAGCGCGATTGAAAGGGCCAGCAATACAGCGAGCGCCGGGGAACTGTTCATGTCGATCTCACAGCGGGCTTCTAACCTCAGTCGATTATCACACGCCCACGGTAGGGACAAGTTTACCGCGCGGCGCCGCGCCGGTTTCGCGGGCGGGCGATCCTGCGGCACCGGGGCTCGGGGCTCGAGGCCTGGGGCTTGGGGCTTGGGGCTGCGCCGGCGGGCGTCGGCGCTGGGAGGGCGGAAACAGTCGCGGTCAATCGGGCGGACACTCGAGGAGCGCTTTGTAGGATGGCTTCGGGGGGGGACCGTTGCCGAGCCAGCCGACGATCTCGGAGTCGTTGCAGGCGAGGACCGCAGCTTCGATTCGGCAGGTACCGCGAACGAAATGCAGCATCGGGTAGACATCGTCGCCGTGTCGGGCACCGGCGACGAAAGCGGTCGCTTCCAGGACCTCGTCACCACGAATTCGCGCGATGAGGACGCGAGGCCGCTGGGGGCGCCCCTGCGGTCCGGGGACGATCTGGTTGGAGAGAAGCTCGACGAGGGTGACCCCGGCTGGCTCGTCGGTGCAGCGCGTCTCGCTGAACCCGACCTCCCGCACGTCCTGGCCGATGCCGTAGGTGAGGTGTCCGGTGGCGGGCTCGCTGTCGTAGATCCGGGTTTGCTCGGCCGAATCGCACGCCGCGACCGCGAGCAGCAGCGGGAGAGCTCGCCTCACTCGACCGCTTTGGGCAGGCGGGCGAAGCGGCGGACGCCGACCTCGGGGGCGATGAGGCTGCCGATCGCGAAGCCCGCGCCGAGGTGAGGATCGCCGAGCTCGCCCGTCTCCTTCTGGATCAGGTAGACCCGCCGGGCGATCGGGATGAAGAGTGCGTAGTCCCCGACCTGCGCGGCGCCGGCGTGCGCCGACCGCAGCAGCTCGCGCGCTTCTTCCCACTCCTCGCGCGCAGCGGCGACGTCCGCCTTGTAGAGGTGGCAGACCGTGGCAGCGCGGACGAAGTTTCGCCCCGTCGCGGCGGTCAAGAGCGACGAAAACGTGTCGCCCTTCGCCCGGAACCCGTGCTGCAGCAGTTGGCTGTAGATGATGTGCGCCCGGATCTGAAGATCACTCTCGGCATCCCCCAGCGTCTGGGCCTGCTCGAGGGCCGCTCCGAGCCGCGCGTAGACCTCCGACTCGTCGCCGCGGTCCAGCGCCACGTACGAGAGCCGAATCAGCGCCGCGATCCAGAGCCGCGTGAGCCCGATCGACCGCGCGTAGTTGATCACCTTCTCGTAGTTGTCGGTCGAGTCGTCGTGCCGCCCCTGCGTGAAGTAGAGGTCACCCATGTAGAGGTGCACCTCGGCGATCCGCATGATCTCGCGGGACGTGCTGCTGCGCGCCAGCGCCTCGGCGAGGTGCGCCTCCGCCTGCTCCAGCGACTCGGTCGCGGCGAGGGCGCGAGCGATCCCGAGGTGTGGTTCGTGCGTCGTCGACAGGTGAATCTGGGAGGAGAGCGAGACTGCCCGCGTGAACTGCTGTCGCGACTCGGGGTATCGGCCGGCGGCGAACTGCGCCTGCCCCAGCGCGTTGAGACACTGGATGACGTCGTGGTCGCGCCCGATCCCCTCGAACAGCGCCATCGAGTGCTCCAGATACTCGGCGGACTCGACGAACCGCGCACGCCGGGTCAGCACCTCCCCCATCTGCCGGTGAACGCGGGCGACGAGCACGTCGTCCTGTAGCTTCGCCGCCATGTCGAGCGCCTGCCGTGTCAGCTCTTCGGCGAGCCTGGGGCGCCCCTGCAGAAGCGCGCATTTCCCCATCTCGCCGGTGATCGACACGAAAGGTCGCGCCTCCCCGAGCTCGCGGAACGCGGTCCGCCCGACCTCGTAGTGGCGCAGCGCATCCGCGAAGCGCTCCTGCGACGCGGCGAGGTCACCGAGCAGCTTGTGCGCGCGGCCGCTCGTCGGGCGATCGTTCTCGCCGCCCGCAGAGAGGGCGAGCTTGAGCGCATCTTCGGCGGCGCCGTGCTCCCCGAGCGCTCCGTGGATCTCCCCGAGCCGCAGCCACACCTGCGCCGGGTGGAACGGGATCGACTCTTCGCCCGGGCCTTCGGGGAGCCCCCCCTCGTCGTCGAGGATCTTCTGGATCCGCAGGAAGTACTCACGCGCCGCGTCGAGGTCGAGCGACTGAAAGCTCGCCTCGCCCGCCTCGTAGAGGAGCCGCACCGCAGGGACGGGACGCCCGCCGAGGTCGTACTGCGTCGCGATCGCCTTGATGTTCTCGTGCGTCGGCTTCGTGTAGTAGCGCTGCATCACGTCGGCGAGCGCCGCGTGCGATTCCTGGGCGTCTGGGAAGGCTTCGAAGGACTCGCGCATCTGCTCGGCATAGCCGGGCTTGGTGAAGCGGATCACGTCGCTGCCGCGCTGGATGATCCCGAACTTGTCGGCGTTCGACAGCACCGTGTCGACCAGCCGGACGAGATCGGTGCTGAGGACGCGGGCGTAGACGAGCTTCCAGAGGTCGGCCGGGACGTCGTCGCCGAGCTGCGCGAGGTAGCCGAGCACCCGGTCGAAAGCCGCCTCGGCGTCCGAGCCGTCTATCGGCTCGTCGGCTTCCGGATCGTCGAGCACCGCGCTCTCGATCGTCGGCGGCTCGAGCGGAATCTCCGTGTCGGGGCCCGCTGCGACGTTGGGAAGCCCCAGGTAGGAGCCGTCGGCGGGGAGGTCGGCAGGGATCCCTTCCAACCCCGTGAGGCTGTCGTGCTCTTCTTTGGCGTGCCCGGGCGGGACGAGCGCCAACTGTCGCGAGTACTCGCGCGGCGCCTGCATGATCCCCTGCGTGTAGCGGACCAGACCGGGCCGCCGCCGCAAGTCTTCGGGGTAGACTGTCACCACGAGCATCACCGGCGCCGGATGGGCCTGAAGGTCGCGGAAAAAGCGGTCGAGGAAGGCGAGGGTCAGGGTGTCGAGCCGCTCGAGGTTCTCGAGCCCCCAGACGATCGGCGCCTGCTCGGCCTGGTCGCGGAACGGGGTGCCGATGCGCGCCAGCAGGGTGTCGCGGATCGCGCTCAGCGTGTTGAGCGGCCGGGAATCGGTGCCGAGATCGTCGGCGGAGTGGGTCAGCTCCTCGTCGTCGCCGTAGAGCTTCCGAAGCAGGCGGCGCACTTCGGCCATCCCGTGGTCGCGAAGCGGCAACCCGGTGAGCATGCTCAGCTCGTTTTCGAGCCCCGCCTCCTCTTTCTCACCCGCGCCGCGGTGCATCACGGTGATGGTCGGATCACGGAAGACCTTCGAGAGGAAGGCGCGCAGGAGGTTCGACCGGCCCGTCCCCTGTTTGCCGCGGATCACGACGAGCCGCACGTCGCGTTCGCGACGAACCTCGTCCAGCACCTCGTCGAGGACCTGTAACTCCCAGCGATAGACCTCCTCGGTCTCCTCGTCGATGAGGAAGGGTTCGGTGTCGCTCCCCACCTGCGGGGTGCGGGGCAGGGTCGCCGACCGCTGCGGACGCTCGGCGGGGTCCATGTATTTCTCGAACGCCTCGTCCATGAGGAGGTCGAGGAGGCTCGTCGCGTTCGGGATCCGGTGCGCGGGATCCTTCTGGGTGCACGCGGTGATCAGATCGTCGAACGGGGTCCCGCTCCACGGCTCGGGGAGGGCGAGCGGCGGATCGTTGATCTGCCGCAGCATCACGTCCATCGCGTTGTTGGATCCCTCGTAGGCGGCGTGCCCCGTGATCATCTCGTAGACGATGTGGCCGAGCGCGTAGACGTCGACGGCCGGTGTGATCGACTCCGCCATCGCCTGTTCGGGGGCCATGTAGAGCGGAGTCCCGAAGACCGTGCCCTCCTGTGTCAGCGGCGCCAGGGTCGCAGGGCCGGCGTCTCCGAACGCCGAGATCGCTTTGGACACACCGAAGTCGAGCACCTTCACGTACTCGCCGTCGGGCCGTTGGCAGAGGAAGATGTTCTCCGGTTTGAGGTCGCGGTGCACCAGGCCGAACCGATGGGCTTCGGCGAGCGAGCGGCACGACTGCACGAGGATCTTCCAGACGCGGTCGAGCTCCATCGGGACGTTTTTCTGCACGACCACCGACAGGTCCATTCCGGTCAGGAACTCCATCGCAATGTAGCAGAGGCCGTCGTCGGTCGTCCCGTAGTCGAACAGCGTGATGGTGTGGGGGTGGGTCAGGTGCGACGCGTAGAGCGCCTCGCGGCGGAAGCGTTCGACGATCTTTGCGTCCCCCGACGCCGTCGGCTTCAGCACCTTGAGCGCGACGAACCGATTCATCTCCTCTTGATGAGCGCGGTAGACGACCGAGAAGCCGCCCGACCCGATCATCTCGACGATGCGGAATCGGCCGGCGACGACATCGCCCGGTTTGAGATGAGGAAGGTTGTTTGCCATCGAATCGCGTGGGTCAGTGGACCTCGTTATACAACGGACACTGCCGCTGTTGGAATCAAATCCCGGGGAGATGTCTTCGGGTCATCCGAGCGGAGCCGGGGACTTCGCTCGAACCCGCGCCAGCCATTCGTTTCCGGTCGCTGCGACCCATTCGTTCTCCTCCTCGGAGAACGCGTTGGCGACGACGAATTCGCCCTCGTGGGTGATGATCTTGAGCACCGTGTCCTCGTCTTCGTCGGTCCCGATCGGTTGGAATCGCACGACCGAGGCCATCGGTCCGCGCTTCGTCTTTTCGAAGGTGAAGACGGACATCGTGAGCTCGTAGCCCGTCTCGGTGTCGATGACGAGCGCGTAAGTACGGAAGGCGAGCGAGACCGCCCAGGCGAGGGGGATGATCGCGAGAAGCGCCAGCATCGTGGAGACGATCCAGGCGATCGAGAAGAAAACGAACGTCACGCCGAGGACCAGGAGCGCCCGTTTGTTCGGGTGTATCGGCACGTCGACCTCGAACGCTTTCGCGCTCTGCCGCACCCGCACCAGCGACTTCTTCGGCTGCGGCACGACGGAGTGTTCCCCCGAGCTGGAGGCGGGTGCGGTTCCCTGCGACGCGGCAGCGGACATCTGGGCCCCCGGGCCGGTCCCGAAGCCCGCCGGGGGTGCCCCCCCGCCGAGCCCTGTCGGGGGTAGCGGCTCCGGCTGCCCGAGCCCCGGCTGCGCCTCGACGGTCGGGTTGCCGGGCACGTGGTGCGCGAAACCCCGCTGCGTGCCAGGGGCGGGACTCCCCGCGGCGGGGTGCTGCCCCGTCCCGTGCTGCACGTACCCGGCAGCGGCCCGCTCGGTGCGGTCCGGCGACGACGACGGCGCTTCGGCGCCGACCCCGTAGAACGCTTCGGTCCGGTTCGGACGCTGGGGGGCCCCGGGTGCGTGGAAACCCTCCGTTCGGTTTCCGCCCGACATCAGGTGCGCGATGCTAGCTTGCTGGGTCGCTTCGCCCCCTTCGTAGGAAGGCGCCGGCGCCACCTGTTGCGGGGTTCCCGTCGGCGCTGCACCGGCGGCCCATCCGCGGCTCGTCCCTGGTTTCGTGGGCTGTTGCCGGGTGTCGTTCCAGTCACCATGCGCGGGCTCCGATGGGATCGAAATCGCGCGCATCGGCTGCGAGGCCGAGGCGCTGAGCTGCTCGAGCGCCCGCATCACCTCGTCGGCGGATTGAAACCGCTGGCCGATCTCCTTGGCGAGCATCCGCTCCACGATCTGCGCGAGCACCGTCGGAACCCGCACGTCTCGAGGGAGGTAGATCGGTTCGGGCCCCAGATGCCGTCTGACGATCGCGGATTTCTCCGTCTCGCTCGCGGCCGGCACGCCGACGAGCATCTCGTAGATGACGAGGCCGAGTGAGTAGATGTCGGTCGCGGGGGTGAGCTCCTGCCCCACGATCTGCTCCGGCGACATGTAGCGGGGCGTCCCCATCACCGCCCCCGCCTCGGTCAGGTCCTCGCTGATCGGCTTGCCGTCCGCGGCGTGTGTTCGCTTGGCGATCCCGAAGTCGAGGACCTTCACGATGTCGGTCTCGTCGAGATAGTCGAACAACATGATGTTCGCGGGCTTCACGTCTCGATGCAGGATCCCCATCGCGTGCGCCTCCCGCAGCGAGTGCAGGCACTGCATCAAGATCGGGACGACGCGCGGAGCGGGGATCGGGCCGTGCTTCTTGAGGTAGCGGTTGAGCGACAGACCTTCGACGAACTCGAAGATCATGTAGAGGAGCCCCCTCGACGTCCGCCCGAAGTCGTGCAGCGTGATCGTATAGGGGGATTTGAGGTGCGAGACCGCGCGCGCCTCGCGATGAAATCGCGTCACGAGCTCTTCGGGATACATCTGAGCGGGGTCGCCCGACTGCGGGACGAGAACCTTGAGCGCCACGTCCCGTCCGACGTCTTCGAACCGCGCGCGGTAGACACGGGCGAACCCACCAGCGCCGCTCAGCTCGAGGATGCGGTACTTGTTCTCGAACACGTGTCCCTCCATCGGCAGCATCTGCGCGATTTCGGGAGGTAACGGCGGTCGGGCCACGTCGGCGTCCAGAGAGATTCGGGGGTACGTCACGAAAGTAGCCCAACCGCCCCGGGTTGGCCAGTTTGCCATGCTCGGCGCTCCCGGCCGACTCCTCTTGCACGATCGGGTCGCACGACGCGGCAAAGGCGTCTAAGATGGATGAGAAGAGGTTCCACCATGGCACGAGACAACGTCCTCGCCCCCGGCTTCCTCGTCGCGTCCCCGCGGCTCGACGGTAGCGTCTTCGAGCGCACCGTCATCGTGATGGTCCACCACGACGAAGAAGGCGCGATGGGGTTCATCGCGAACAAAGCCCTCGAGATGGACTTCGGGTCCCTGCTCGAGCTCGTCGACATGGAGCGCGATCAGATCGCCGAGTCTTGCTACGACAAGGAGGTCTTCTTCGGAGGACCGGTCCGAGTCGAGCAGCTCTGGGTGATCTACCGCGGACTGCTGGAGGACGACGGGGCACAGGAGCGCTCCTTGGTCGACGACGGCGAGGTTCGGTTCCACCCCGATTGGGCCCTGTCGGGCACGAGCACCTCGATCGAGTCGTTCGCGTTCGGCACCGGAGGCAACCAGTTCCGACCCTTCGTCGGCTACGCCGGCTGGGGCCCCGGGCAGCTCGAATCCGAGATCGAAGAGGGCTCCTGGCTCATGCTCGACTTCGACGAGGACCTCGTCCTCCCCGACGACGGCGACGCCGCCTGGTCCGCCGCGCTCGAACGCCTCGGCGTCGACGAGACCGTCTTCATGATGATGGGGAAGGCCGGCTCCGCCTGACCGTCCGCACCAAAACCGGCTCCCGACGAACGTTGCTTGCGCCGCGGGGACGCAATCCGTAAAGTGCCGTGCTTTCGCGCGCCCCGGCAATTCGGGCGCGCCTTCGGACGGTCGAACAATGAGCATCGCTTCGGACAACAGGGCCCGCGATCCCTACGCCCACGACGGCGGGGAAAACGCGATGCCTGCCACGGGACGTCCCGGCAAGCGCGTCTTCATCGAGACGTACGGCTGCCAGATGAACGTCTCCGACTCCGAGCTCATGGGCGGCGTCCTCGCCCAGAACGGCTACACGTCGGCCAACTCCGTCGAAGAGGCCGACGTCATCCTGATCAACACCTGCGCCGTCCGCGAAAAGGCCGAAGAGCGAGTGTTCGGCCGCCTGACGCACCTCATCCCCCTCAAAGAGGCGAACCCCGAGCTCATCATCGGCGTCACGGGCTGCATGGCCAAGCACCTCGAAAAGTCGATCGTCGAACGTGCCCCGTACGTCGACATGGTCATCGGCCCCGACGCCTACCGCCGACTCCCCGCGATCATCGACGACGCGCAAGGGAACGGCGATCCGCTCTTCGACCTCAAGCTCGACAAGAACGAGGACTACGAGGGGCTCGAGATCGAGCGACAGCCGGGCATCAACGGCTGGATCACGGTGCAGCGCGGGTGCGACAAGTTCTGCACCTTCTGCGTCGTCCCCTTCGTCCGCGGCCGTGAGCGAGGCGTGCCGATGCGCGACATCGTCCGTCAGGCCCACGACTGCGCCGACCAGGGCTTCAAGGAGATCACGCTGCTCGGGCAGACCGTGAACTCCTACCGCTGGGAAGACCACGACTTCGCCGACCTGCTCGAAGAGCTGGTGAAGGTCGACGGCATCGAGCGGATCCGCTTCACCTCGCCGTACCCGACCGACTTCACCGACAAGCTGATCGCCACGATGGCGACGCACGACAAGATCTGCGACTACATCCATCTGCCGGCGCAGTCGGGGTCGGACACGATGCTGGAGAAGATGCGGCGGCTCTACACGCGCTCCGAGTACGACGAGCTCGTTCGCAAAATCCGCGACGCGATCCCGCACATCGCGATGTCGACGGACATCATCGTGGGCTACCCCGGCGAGACCGACGAAGATTTCGCGTCGACGGTGGAGCTGCTCGAGAGCACCCGCTACGACTTCGCCTACCTCTTCAAGTACTCGGAGCGGCGCCACACCTGGGCGTCGCGCAACGCGGCCGACGACGTCCCCGAGGCGGTGAAGAAGGAGCGACTGTCGCACATCATCGAGCTGCAGGAAGCGATCTGCGGCGAGCTGTTTCAGACGCGCGTCGGCAACACGTATACCGTGCTGGTCGATGGCGAGAGCCGCCGCAGTGCCGATGATCTGTGCGGCCGCACCGACGATTTCAAGATGACCGTCTTCCCGCGACCCACGGACCGACCGCTCGGCCCGGGCGACCTGGTGGACGTGACGATTACCGACGCGACGAGCCACACTCTTCGCGGCGAAATTGCGAACTAACCTTACCTTGGACAGAAGACAAACGAATGGGTGACTACCTCTTTACCTCCGAATCGGTCTCCGAAGGCCATCCCGACAAAGTCTCCGATCAGATCTCGGACGCGGTGCTCGACGCGCTGCTCGCCCAGGATCCGAAGTCGCGCGTTGCGTGCGAGACGATCACCAACACCGGGCTCGCCATGATCTTCGGCGAAGTCACGACGAACGCCGTCGTCGACTTCCCGACCATCATCCGCGATACGATCCGCGAGATCGGCTACACCGACGGCAAATGGGGCTACGACGCCGACGCCGTTTCGGTCCAGGTCGCGCTCGACAAGCAGAGCCCCGACATCGCGATGGGCGTCGACTCCGACGAGTCGAAAGAGCAGGGCGCCGGCGACCAGGGGATGATGTTCGGCTACGCGTGCTCCGAGACGGACTCGCTGATGCCGATGCCGATCTACTACTCGCACCGCCTGCTCGAAGAGCTCGCCTCGATCCGCAAGTCGGGCAAGGTCGACTTCTTCGGCCCCGACTCGAAGTCGCAGGTCACCGTCCGCTACGACGAGAACCACAAGCCGGTCGCGATCGACGCCGTCGTCATCTCGACGCAGCACCTCGACTCCGCGTCGAACGATCAGATCAAAGAAGCGGTGATGGAGGAGTGCATCAAGAAGATCCTCCCGGCCGACATGCTGCACAGCGGCACCAAGTACCACATCAACCCGACGGGCCGGTTCGTCATCGGCGGACCGGTCGGCGACTCCGGCCTCACGGGCCGCAAGATCATCGTCGACACGTACGGCGGGATGGGTCGTCACGGCGGCGGCGCGTTCTCGGGCAAGGACCCGAGCAAGGTGGACCGTTCGGCGGCGTACTACACGCGCTACGTCGCGAAGAACATCGTCGCGTCGGGTCTGGCCGACCGCTGCGAGGTCCAGGTCGCCTACGCGATCGGCGTTGCCGAGCCCGTGTCGATCAACGTGAACACGTTCCGCAGCGGCACGAAGTCGGACTCGGAGATCGAAGGCCTCGTCCGCGAGTTCTTCGACATGCGTCCGGCGAACATCATCTCGTCGCTCGACCTGCTGAAGCCCGGCTTCAAGCGCACCGCCGCCTACGGTCACTTCGGGCGTGAAGGCTTCTCCTGGGAGAAGACCGACAAGGCCGACGCGCTCCGCGGATAAAACCCACCCGGTCCCCGGGCCCCACGGGCCAACGCCGGGGGCTACGGCGTCGCGTTGCGATGCACGACCGCTCACGCGGGCAGGGGGGCTGCGCTCCGACGCCGCCTGCCGTTCGTCGGGCGGCGCTCCGACGCCGCCTGCGTTCGATCTCCAGCCAGTTGTTCGTGAGATGTTGTGACGATACCTTGGAGCGAGGAATCGTATGAACGACACTTCGCCAGACGCGCTTCGGGCGCAGACCGAGATTCTTCGGCGCATGACCCCGCAAGCGCGGCTCGCGGCCGCGACCCAACTCAGTGCGACTGCACGACGACTGGTCTTCGAAGGCGTTCGACGTCGCCATCCCGATTACGACGAGGCTCAGGTGCGCTACGCAGCGCTTCGATTGTGGCTGGGCGACGACGATTTCCGGCGCGCATATCCGGAAGCCCCCGAACTCGCACCATGAACACGCAAGAGGATGTGATCATCCTCGTAGTCGCCGTGCTAGAGGCGCTCGGCATTCCTCACATGCTGGCGGGCTCCTTCGCCAGCAGTCTTCATGGGGTGCCTCGTATGACGAACGATGCGGACGTCGTCATAGACGCTGACTGGCCAGCCATTTCCAGGCTCGTCGAACGTCTCGAGCCCGACTTCTACGTGAGCGAGTCGGCCGCGCGAGAAGCTTTTCGTCACCATACCCAGTTCAACGCCATCCACTTTGAAAGCGGTTTCAAACTGGACCTCGTGATCAAAAAGCCAAGAGCCTTCAGCGACGAGGAAATGCGCCGACGACAACCGGGAGAATTGGCGGGAAAGTCGGTCGACTTCGCGAGTGCCGAGGACACGATCCTGACGAAGCTAGAGTGGTCGAAGGCTGGCGGGTCGGAACGTCAATACGAGGATGCCAGGGGGATCATTCGAGTGAGCGGAGACGGCCTCGATTGGGAATACCTCACCCGTTGGGGGGAAGAGCTGAGCGTCTCGGCACTGCTGGAGCGCGCTCGGCAGGACCTACCGTTCGAGTAGCTCGGATTCGAGGCAAGCTCGTCGTCGCGGTCTCTTGCACCTGCTCGGAGCACTTCGTAGAGTTCCGGCCCCCGGAACTGGAGAACCGATGGGCGACGCCAGAACATGCGACTGTGATCCGTACCTGCGGGGGCACCTGCGGACCAACCGACGTGTCGCCTACTACGAGCCTTGCACCGAGTGCCTCGACAACTGCCCGAGCTGCGGCGGTATCGGGTTCGTCTTCGAGAGCGACGAAGCGGGCTACGAGTTCTCGAAGCCCTGCCCGGACTGCGGCGCGAGCCGCCAGGCGCTCGACCGCTACAACCGCGCGAACATTCTGTCGGACTTTGCCACGGCGGATTTCGGGGACCTCGACACGTCGGACCGCGGCTCGAACCTCGGCCAGGTCACCGAGCGCGTGAAGCGGTGGGCGGCGGGCTTCGTTCCGGGGGCCAAGGGGTTCTGCCTGGTCGGCGGAGTCGGGACCGGCAAGACGCACCTGCTCACCAGTGCCGTCCGTCGCGCCGTGCTCATCAAGGGAGCATCGGCGAAGTACGTCGACTTCTCGATCCTCCTCAACGACCTCAAGCAATCGTACGACGAAGAAACCCCCACCACGCCGATCATCAAGCCCCTGGTCGAGACCGACCTGCTCGCGCTCGACGAGCTCGGCAAGGGCCGCAAGTCCGAGTGGGAGCTGACGATCGTCGACCAGCTCATCAACGAGCGGTACAGCCGCGGGATGACGACGATCTTCGCGACGAACTTCGACACCGAAGACGAGACGACCGGCAAAGGCCGCCGCGGCTTCAGCCACGACTCGCTCGCCGCCCAGATGCGCGAGCGCCTCGAGCTTCGCATCGGCGGACCACTCTTCTCGCGCGTATCGGCGATGGCGGACTGGATCCACGTCGACGCCGAGGACTGGCGCCGCAAGTAGACCTTTCCGGTTCGTCGTCGGGTTCAGACGAGGTCGCCGGTGGCCTAATAACTTTTTACCAATGGCCCGAACGCAGACCTTTGTTAAAAATTGGCCCTGAAATTTAAATGGCGGGCGCGTCGGTGGCACTCATTTCCCGACGCAGTCACATGCCTCGATCCGCAGGGTGGTTCCACTGCCGTGACACGACGAGCACGGAGTTCGCCCGGCGCCTTTGCAGAACTGGCACTTCCTGATCCACTTCCGCCCTTTTCCTCCGCACATTCGGCACTTCCGCCACCCGCCCCTGCAGCTGCATGGCCTGGAATCTTCCAGACGCCCCGCGCCCCAGCATTTCCGGCACTCGGGGTCCGGCAGATCGCCAGCCTCAGGCTGTGCTTCCTCCGAGCCCGGCTCGATTCGCAGGCCTTCATTCTCGCCGAAGTCGGGGTCGACCAGCTCGCCCAAAGGACCGAGAGGGTGACTGTCCGGATCCTCGCAAACCGCGAGGAGGCTCGGCGCGACCGCCCCAATCACCTCGATCGACTTCTCGGTCCATGTCATGACGTCGAACGGGTCGACGTACTTCTCGACGCTCTCGGATTCGGGGTCGGCGAGCCTGACGTAGCACTCTTCGACCGCCCCGAGCCGGTGTCCGAGAACGTCGGCGATCGAAGCGTCGAAGCCGCGGTCCGAGTAGCCGTATTGGAAGATGCCACCGTCGTGCCCGTGCTTCTTCGCGAAGTCGACGAAGATCTGCGCGTCCGGGCTGCCGATCGACCTCGTTCGCTGTGCCGCGAAGAACTCCCTGCCCTCGCTGTCACCGACGATTTCGGGAGCACTTGGCGGACGGGTCATCCGTTCGATGACGCAGGCGAGGTGTCCTGCCGGATGCACGACGAGCCAACCGGTGATCCCGAGATCCTCGCACCAGTCGAAGAGTCGGGGTCGAAGTTCGGCCGCTCCGACCAGTATGTGAGCGCGAAGATTGCGGGTTCCCATCGCAACACCATCCCAAGAAACGTACCGCGCAGGCGCGAGCCAACGGAAAGCCGAATGGTACGAGGCGACGACCATCGCGTCGACTGCTTTGCGGCGGGTCGACCCGGACGCTGACGGTCGTGGCAACCCGGAGTATCGTCGAGGAGGGCGGCAATGAGATCGTCGTTCCGCACCGGCATCAACCGGTCAGAATCACTGTGGCCAGGTACCAGGCCCTACTTGTCGGTGAAAGCCGAGAACGTGATCTCGTCGCCGTCGAACCGGAAGGTCGTGGTGAAGTAGTCCGTGTCGAGCGTGATGTCTTCGCCGTCAGGAAGTTCGTTGTAGATACCCGGCTGTACCTCGGTGCCGGCGGACATGCTCAGGACCGTCGCAACCGGGAAGCCCATGCCGTTGTCCTGGTGAACCTCACCGACGAAGAGAGTGGGCCGGTCGGTCATGGCGCGGCTGAACCCGAGGTTGCTGATGCGACCCACGGGACAGATGCCGCCGCCTCCAGAGACGACAACCCGGTCGCCGGTCGGCCCCTCGCACAGGTCGAGGTCCACCAAATCGTCGGGATTCGGGCCCGACATCGCGACCGACAGCGGGATCTCGAAGGGGACGATTTCCCCCCGCGGCATCATGTCGTCCATCCGCTCGCCGAAGGTGTCGCTCGGGTTCAGGAAGACCCCGGGAATCTGTGCCGAGCCCTCGCCGATGACGATCGAGAAGCCGAGGGGAGCGGGGAGGCCGCCCGAGGCGTCGCTCAATACGATGTCGACCGCGCGGTTGGTGCCCAGCGCGCCGACGCGTTTGTCTTCCAAGATCCCGAACGAAGCGCGAACGAAGCTGAGCGGAGACTCGTCGGGGAGGACGACCGAGCCAGTGCCGGGGTTCGTCTGCATCACGAGCATGCTGATCGGGTTCGCGGGGTCGGGGAGGCCCGTTTCGAACGAGCATGTTTCGGTGTCGGCATCGAAGACGAGGACCGCAGAGGCGACCGGATCGCCCGTCAGGTCCGCCATCAGGCCGTCGCAGACCTGCACGTCCACGTCGCCGTTGTTCGTCGCGCCGTTGTTCGACGCGCCGTTGTTCGACGCGCCGTTGTTCGTCGCGCCATTGTTCGACGCCCCGTTGTTCGACGCCCCGTTGTTCGACGCCCCGTTGTTCGACGCGCCGTTGTTCGACGCACCGTTGTTCGAGGCGCCGTTGTTCGACGCATCGCCATTGTTGGCGGAACCGCTGCACGCGGCGAGCAGAATGGACAAGCAGAGTACGACAGCATGCTTTGGCACGAGACCTCCCCAGATCGTTGACAATGACCATGTAAGCCGTAGCCGAATTCCTCATGAAGGAAAAGGGCTTAATGCCGTGGCTGGCCAATGTTCTCTCGGTGCGTCTTCCTTACGAGGCGTCCGCGACGAAAGGCAAAGGGGACACCAACCAACTGGCGATGCCGGGCCTATCGAGGCGTGCCTCGACAGCGGTCGTCTCGTTACGGTCGAGCTCGACGGTGGCGGTGACGGGCATGGCGGTGAAGGGGCCGGGGGGCTTTGTACGGCGGGCTTGGATACAGGGAGTCGAGTATTGTGCGGCTTTGGTTTATAATTTAGCAGAGGATTAACCTATTGATATTAATGGATAAAACCGTGAGCGTTCAGAGGAACTCAACCTCGGAGACCTGATGGACCTGCGAAACTCTCTGCTGTCTATGGCGATCTTCCTCGCCTTCTTCGGACCTGGCTTCGATGCGTTCGCCACAGGGCTGGTGATCGTCGACGCCGACGCCGATCCGATACGGCTCGCCACGCTGACGGACCTGTCGGTGAGCGTGACGCTCGACGACGACAGCGCCGACGTCGTGGAGACCCGAACGTACGCGGTCCAGCGCTATGAGGCCGAACGCGCCGTCCGGTTCGTGCGCACGATGAACGAGTCGGTGGACGTCGAGAGCTACCGGGTCTTCGTCGACGACCTTCCGGTCTCGGTCCGGCATCTTCGCGGGGGAGAGGCGACGACCGCGCACACCGACCTGCTCACTGCGATGCGCGAGCCCGGGATGGCGCGAGGCTGGGGTCTGGACCTGTCCGAGACGGGCGCCATCTATCTCGGCGAAGATCCGTGGCGAACCGTCACGGTGCGTGTCGAGTACACCGCGAGTCTCGTCCCGTGGGATACGTTGCGGGCGGTCCGCTTGCCGATCGACTGGCAGGAGCACGCCGTGAACTCCGTGTCGGTCGATGTCGTGGCCGATGTCGAGGAGCCCCTCAAAGCGCTGTACTCGCCGTATCACGCGCTCCAGACCGTACGCACCGAGGGGGGCGCCGTCGCGAGCTACTCCGGTCGAGAAGTCTGCACCACCAACGACCTCGTCTTGATGCTGTCGACCGGAGACGAAGACGTGCGGCTCGATCTCCTCCCCTTCCGGTACGGCGACGAAGAGGGTGGATTCTTCATGGCGCTCCTCACCCCCGGAGCCTCCTCCGAAACGATGCCGCGCGATCTCGTCTTCGTGATCGACACGTCGGGGAGCATGGAGGGTGAGAAGATGGAGCAGGCGCGCGACGCGCTGCACGGCGTGCTCGAGGGATTGTCGCCCAAGGATCGCTTCACGGTCGTCGAGTTCGACAGCAACGTGAAGGTCCTGTCGGGCGACGCGCAGCCGGCGAGCTCGGCCTTTCTGAGCCAGGCGGACGAGTTCGTCGCCAACCTCGTCGCCGATGGCGCGACGAACCTCTCCGAAGCGCTCGAGACGGGGTTCGACGCGTTGCCGTTCGCCCAGGACCGGCCGCGATACGTCGTCGTGCTGACCGACGGGCAGCCGACCGAGGGGGCGACCGACACGGACGAGATCTTGGAGATCGTACGGTTGCGCAACGAAGTCGGCGCACGAGTCTTTGCGTTCGGCATCGGCAACGACGTCAACACGATCCTGCTCGACCGTCTCGCCCAGGACTCCTCGGGTGATGCCATCTACATCCGCCCCGGCGAATCGGTCGTCGGCCCGGTCCAGTCGTTCTTCGCGCAGATCGCTTCCGCCGCGCTGGTGGATCCGGTCTTCGATTCGAGTGATTTCGGGGGTTTCTCGCTGGTCTACCCCGAGCGTCTGCCCGACCTCTACACGAACCAGACGGTCGCCGTGGTGGGACGCTACGACGCCGGCGGTCGTGGGGAGATCACGCTCTCCGGCACCCGCGGCTCGGACCGCACGACCACCCGGTACGACGTCGAGCTTCCCGAAACCTCCGACCGCAACGGACACGTCCCCCGTGTCTGGGCCACGCGACATGTCGGGACGCTTCTGCACGAGATCAAACTCGGAAACGACGATCCGAATCTGCCGCTCGAAGCGACCGCCGTGGCGGCACGGTTCGGGGTGGTCACCGAGTTCACCAACTTCGTCCTCGACGAAGACGGCAACGCCGTCATGACCTACACGAACGTCCCGCTCGACGCGACGGGGTCGGTCGCCGTCGACACTTCGGCGTCACTCGACGGCTACCAGAACACCGGGAGCGCCGGGATGCGGTTCGACGAGTTCGTTCGGTACGCGGCCGACCGCACCCTCCCGACCGTCGACGGATGGTACCGAGACACCTCGCTCGCGGCGTCTCCTGCCTGGGTCGACGTACGTTTCGCGAGCCCCCTCTATTTCGAACTCCTCGCCTCCCAGTCGCGCTTCGGAATCGGCAAGCTGCTCGGGGTGGCTCGCGACGTCTCGTTCGATTGGCACGGCTCGGCCCTTCGCGTTTCCGATCCGTCGGAGGACCGCGAGGTCCCCGCCGAGGCCGCCGACCTTCCGGCGGTGAAGGTCCCGGAGTCTACGCCGGCGAGCGTGGAGATCATGGCCGAGGATCGGGTTGCTCACGACGCGAACGATCGCGACACCGGGGGGATCGACGAGCCCGGCACGTCGAGTCACGATGGCGACGGTACCGAAGACCCTTACGAGTCCGGCTCCTGTGCATCGGCGTCAGGCGCGGCGCAACCGTCGTGGTTGGTTCTCCTCCTGGCGCTGTTTGCGGCTTCGAGGCGCCGACGCAGCCGGTGCTCGTGACAGGCGAACGCGATGCTCGTCGCGCCGATGAATTCGGCGAAACTTGAACTGACTTCTCGAATCCTATAATTCCTAGTGGGTAAGTATGGTTTGTAGGAGTAAGCCATGGGAACCGAATTCACACCGCTGGCCGCCTCGATAGGCGGCGTCCTCATTGGACTCGCCAGCGCGCTGCTGCTCGTCGCGAACGGGCGAATCGCGGGCATCACCGGAATTCTCGACGGCGCCGTCTTCTGGAGCGAAGGGAAGGACAGGGCCTGGCGTGGAGCCTTCCTCCTCGGCCTCCTCTTCGGCGCGCTCGGTTGGCTTTCGTTTCAGGGAGGAGCGGTCGACTTCGGTAGCGATCGCTCGATCTGGCTCGTCGTCGGAGCGGGACTTCTCGTCGGCTTCGGGACGAAGCTCGCCAATGGCTGCACCAGCGGCCACGGCGTGTGCGGAAACGCCCGCCTGTCGAAGCGCTCGCTCGTCGCGACCGTGACCTTCATGGCGGTGGGAGCGGCGACGGTCGCCGCGTTGGGAGGTGCGGCATGAAAGCGACCCTGACGAGCTTCGGCGCGGGAATTCTGTTCGGACTGGGGCTCTGCATTTCGGAAATGACGAACCCCGGGAAAGTCCTGGCGTTCTTGGACTTCGGAGGCGCATGGGACCCCAGCCTCGCCTTCGTGATGGCGGCCGCGGTCGGCATCAACATCGTCCTCTTCCGCGTCATCTTGCGCCGCGCCCGCCCTGTCGTAGCGGACCGGTTCCACCTGCCGACCCAGACGGCGATCGACGCGCGACTCATCGGGGGCTCGGCCCTGTTCGGCCTCGGTTGGGGGCTCGCCGGGTTCTGCCCGGGCGCCGCGGTCGCCGCCGTGGCGATCGGCGTGCCCCACGCGCTCGCCTTCTGCGGCGCAATGCTGGGGGGTATGCTCTTGTTCCACGTGGTGTTCGAGCGAAGGGGCGAGGCGACGCCGCTCGCTGACCCTGCCCTGGCCGCGGCGGAGTAGAACCGCCCCCTCCGCTACGGAACGTCAGCGGCAAACTCGCCGTTCGAGATGGTGACCATGTTTCCGCCGTCGTCGTAGAGCGTCGCCTCGAACGTGCCTTCGACGCGGCCCCCCGAGCCGGTGGCGGTGGTCAATTCGACCGCACAGGATCCGTCGTTTCCGCGCGTGTAGGCGGTTCCACTGTCGACGAAGGTGAAGTTCGTGACGCCCGAGCCGCATTCGAAGCTGCCGGGTCCCGTCGTGATCACCCCGAAACTCATCGAGTACATGAAATTGACGTCCGCGCCCGACAATCCGTAGGACTGGGGTGCGATGAACGATGCGCCCGGGTTCAGTTCGACGGCGGTGCCGTCGAGGTCGAACCGGAAGAACGTTCCCCCCGTGGTCGTCCCGTTGTTGGAGACGTTCGTCGTACCGTTGTTGGTCGTCGCCGTGGTGCCGTTGTTCGACGCTCCGTTGTTCGACGCACCGTTGTTCGAAGCACCGTTGTTC
>CAYPJU010000093.1:0-22832 GCA_964411125.1 uncultured Bradymonadales bacterium
AGGCCGGAATGGAGGTCGACAAAGGCGAGGGTGACGCCTGGTACATCACCGGCGAATTCACGGCGATCGACGTCGAAATCGACGACTGAGCGAGTGGCCATCCCCCCAAACTCGAACTTCGGGCGGCGTCTCATGGCGCCGCTTTGCTTTTCTGCCTTCATCGCCTGCGGGCCACCCGAGGCTGGTCCCGACCCCGACGGAAATCCACCCGTAGTGTGTGCGGGAGCGGGGGACTACGAGTTTGCAGACGAGCTCGTAGAGGCGCCCGGGACCGTCAGCGCCCCGTCCGCCGTGAACGTGCCCCAAAACGCCGTGAACGGAGTCGTCCATGGCGACCGCAAGAGCGGAAGCCTCGACGTCTTCTCCCGAGGGCTGTCGACCTCGCCGCCCAACAACTACCTCGTCATCCGCTGGAGCGGGCGAACCCTCACTGACGTACCCGGCCCCGATTTCGTCGTGTTCGAGAACGCGTTCGAGGCACCCGGCGGTGTCTTCATGGATCCCGCGGTCGTGTCGGTATCCAGCGATGGTACCCACTGGGTCGACTTTCCCCACGACTACCTCGCCGAAGACGAAACGTCGTACTCGAGCGACCCGTCCAAATGGCTGGGGTTTGCCGGCGTTTCCCCCGTCGTATGGCGTTCCGACGACTCTCGCTGCCTCGACCCGATCGACCCCGCGGCTGGCGGGGACCGGTTCGACATCGCCGACGTCGAGCTGGACGGTCCCGCACGCTTCGTCCGTATCACGACCGCGGCATCGCTTCGGAACCCCGACACCGATGCTCCGTACCCCAAAGAGTTCATCGCTGATGGGTTCGATCTCGACGGCGTCTTCGCCGCTGCGACCTCCGAGGACCCTGAAAGCTTCTGATTGATCGAGCGCTCCGCTTTCGATCTCTCACGCAGACGACTAGTGTGCGTGAATCAGATGAAAAGTTGCTACTGCGTTGGTAGCATTCCGGTATCCGAAACAACGAGAGAGGACGCGATGGACTGGCAAGATCAGCAACCCGCGGGCGGTCATGCCCCGCAGCATCAGTATGCAGACGGTGAAGTGAAGAAGGCGGTGCCCGGCGACACCGGCGTGGAGCCGTTGCTCCGCGAAGCGTGGGAAGCCGTCAAGACGAACCCGGTCCCCACCATCGGTGGCATGCTCCTGGTGCTCGGCGTCATCTTCGCCGTGCAGATGATCACCAACATCGGCCTGCAGGCCGTCGTCTTCGGAATCATCCTCGCAGGGGCGGGCGTGGGCGAGGTCGCAGGTCCCGAGGCAGCTACCGGGCTCGTCATCGCGGCGACGATCGCCATGTCGCTCATCATCATGGTGATCACCATGATGGCCCAGATGCTGATGATGGCCATCTACAACGTCGTCTGGCTGCGACTCGTCCGCGGGCAGACCAACCAGCCCATCAACTGGACAGGCATCGTCGGTAAATTCGCGATTCCGCTCCTCCTCGGCGGGCTGCTCCAGGCCGTCGCGATCTACACCGGTGTCCTGGCGTTCATCGTCGGCGCGATCATCGTCGGGCTCGGGCTCGCGATGATGCCGTTCCTCATTGTCGACTGGGACCTCTCCGCGATGCAGGCCCTCAAGAAGTCCTGGAGCCTGATGGACGGTCACAAGACCAACCTGTTCATCCTCGGTCTCGCGCTCTTCGTGCTGAACCTCGTCGGAATGATCCCGTGCGGGCTCGGCCTGATCGTCACGGCGCCGATGTCCTCGGGCGCCATGGCGCTCTTCTACACGCGTATCGCGCGCGCTGGCGACGCCTACCTGCGCGTCTGACACCGGGATGACCCGGCGAGTCACGATGCGCTGCGTCGCGCTCGCAGTCCTCACCGCCGCGTCGGGGTGCTTGCTCACCCCGGTGCGGCGGTCTGCTTTCGTCCCGCGAAACACCGTGCCGGCGAACCACGGCGCTCCAATCGGAGACTCCGGATTCAAGGGGTTCGCCCAGCTCAACTCGGTACGGCTCACCCCCACCGAGCCGAAGACGATCGAGGAAATCCTCGCGTCACTCCCTGAAGAAGGGGCGGCGGGTCTCTGGATACCGAGGCTGCAGCTCGGAGCCGGCCTCTACGGCGCCGCCAACGAGTACTTCACCGTCGGTGGACAGTTCGGCTACACCCGCCTCGAATGGGCCTACAGCAACGTGCTGGGCGTCCTCCCGTTCCCCGAAGGCATGGACGACCAGCAAATCTTCCTGGGCGGACCTGGAGCGCGCCTCAACCTCCCCATCGCCCTCGAAGACGGGCGCCGAATCTTGACCCCTGCGCTGCTGGTGGAGGCGAACATCGCCACGATTCCGCAGGCCGTGTGGGTGCTCCCCGATGGCGCAGTCGCCGTCGACCCGGAGACCGGGGAGCTCGACATCGCGCAGTACGAATTCGTTCGGATCGACCGGGATTGGTTCCTCCTCCCCACCATCGCCGCCCACATCACCGTGTCGCCGCTCGAGTACCTGCACGTCGTCGGCATGGTGGGCCTGGAGCGAAACGTGAAGAACATCGGATTCGACCCCGACATCGAGAACCTCGACGAGTCGACGCTGCAGCCATACTTCCACGGCTTTGCGGGTCTCGGGCTCGAGGGTCGATACGCCCCGTTGTTCGGCACTATCGTGCTCAACGGCGCGTTCGGTCAGCCACGCGAGATTCGGTTCGGTCTCAGCCTCACCGCATCGCTCGGCGTCGTGTTCGAATGAGCGATCAGCCGGTTGGGGTGTCGCGCGCGTGCAGCCAGAGCCGGCGCTCTTCGGCGCGCATCTCGGCCGAGTCTTCCTCGTCGAGATGATCGTGGCCAACCAGATGTAGAATCGCGTGGATCAGCAGGAAGTCGACTTCGTCTTCGAGGCTCCAGGACAGCTCTTCAGGGGAGATTCGAAGATTCTCGGCGACGCGGTCACGATGCCCGTCGGCCGCACAGATCCGCTCCGCGGTCTCGATGCTGATGACGACGTCCCCCAGATGAATTCCAGGGAAATCCGGCACTTCGAACGGCTCGTGCAGCGGAAACGACAGCACGTCGGTCACCTCGTCTTCGTCCCGCCACTCTCGGTTGAGCTCGCGAATCTCTTCGTCGTCGGTGAGGACGACGCTGAGCTCCGGATCAGTGAGACCCAAGGCGCGGAAGTGACTGGCGGCCTTCTTCGGAATCCTCTTCGCGAGCGTCTTCGTCTTCGGATGGCTCTCGGCCTTCCCCTTCAGCGAGATTTCGACCGGCATTCAGCGCGTCCTCGATGTCATCGATCTGATCCTGGGTAATCTCCCAGTCGCCGCTGTTGTCCGCCCCTGCGTCGCTGACCGCGACCTCTTTGGTGTTCGGAGCATCGGGCAACTCTTCGGGAGGTGGCGTCGCGCGTTTCTGGCGCTCCGACTTCTTCTGCTTTCTCTTCGGTTCCTGGGTGACTCGCTCGTGCTCGGCGGTCTTTTGTTCCGGGCGTTTCTTCTCCCCAGGGTACTCCGGGCGATGGTGATAGATGCCCGTCAGAATCCGGTGAAACGCATCGGCGATCAGATTGAGGTCCTTGAGCGTGAGGTCACACTCGTCGAGCTGCCCGTCCGTGAAGGCGACGTTGATCATTTTCTGCACGAGCCCCTTGAGGCGCGCCGGCGAGGGATCCGGCATCGCTCGACTCGCCGCCTCGATCCCGTCCGCGAGGAGGCAGATGGCCGTCTCACGCGTCTGGGGCTTGGGTCCCGGATACCGATAGTCTGCCTCCACCACCTCGGGGATGTCCGGGTCTTCGAGCTGCTTCGCCTTGTGGTAGAAGTAGCGAATCAGGCTCGTCCCGTGATGCTGCGCGATGAAATCCTGAATGATCGCGGGCAATCGGTACTGCTTCGCCATCTCCAGCCCATCTTTCACGTGGGCCTTGATGACGAGAGCGCTGATGTTCGGTTTGAGCCTGTCGTGCGGATTGTCGCCGAGCTTTTGATTCTCGGCGAAGTACTGCGGATTCTTCGCCTTGCCGATGTCGTGGTAGTAAGCGCCGACGCGCGACAGGAGGGGGTTGCAGCCGATCGCCTCGGCCGCAGCCTCGCAGAGTGACCCGACCATCATGCTGTGGTGGTACGAACCCGGCGCGCGCAGGATGAGCTCGCGCAGGGCAGGGTGGTTCAGGTTCGACAGCTCGAGCAGCTCGATGTCCGTCGTGTATCGAAAGAGCCACTCGGACAAGGGCAGCAGCACCAGCACCAGCGAGCCCGAAGCGATGCCGCCCACGCTCGCCAGCACGATGAAACCGAGCGATTGAACCAGCGAGTCGACGCTGTCGAGCTGCAGGAAATCGCCCTCGACGAGGAGGAAAGACACCACGGCGACCGTGTTGACCGAGGCGACCGTGAGGCCCGAGCGGAACAGCCCCATTCGGTTCGTCACCTTCTTCACCGAGCCCGCTCCCACGAGCCCTCCCATCGCGGCGTAGGTCGTGAAGAAGAGCGACTGCTCCGCCATCAGCCCGACCAGGAGCGCGAAGAGTATCGTGAAGATGATCGCGTGTTCGCTGTTCAGGACCAGCCGGATGAGCATGCCCGAAGCAGCCACCGGGATCGCGTAGTACCAGGCCTGGACCGGGACCAGCGTCAGCTGCTCCACGATCGCGCGGCTCAACAGAATCCCCGCCTTCGTGACGATGAGAAGCAGCAGCATCGTCACCGCCATGAAGACGATGTCCTTCGGTGTCGGCCTGAACTTCCGAACGTTTCGACGCCCGAACATGAAGAGCGTGACGATCAGGAGCAACGCAAAGACCACTGCACCCGCGACGATCTGCGAACGCCCCAGGATTCGCTCCTCGGCCTCCATCTGCTGCAGAATCCTGAGGTGGCGGGCGGTGATGATGTGCCCGCGGTCCACGATGATCTGACCGCTCCGAAACTCCTCCCGCAGCACCTTGTCCGAAACGGCACGACGCGCATTTTCGCGCTTGTTCGCCGTCTCCGTCGGATTGAACGTCGTGTTCGGTTGAACCAGCGCGCTCCCCGTCGAGACGATCGCGCTGCGAACTTCGCGGTCACCGACCGAAGCGAGCCGCGAAGCCGCCGCCTCCTCCACGGCGCTCGGAACACGCTCGAGCGGCACGGCACGCGCTCCTACGTTGGCGACGTGGTACTCGATGAGGAGCTTGTCGTTACGCAGGCGCCGCAGGAAGACACCGTTCTCGGCCTCCGACTCCAGAATTCGCTTGGAGGGGACGATGATGTTCGTCATCACCTCCCCCACGACGCCGGCGAGAGAATTCTCGATCCGCTCGGAGAACCCCGCGCGGGCAAAGGTCTCGAAGTCCGAGTCTCGCAGCGCTACGCCGAGCACATTGTCGAAGTGCTCGGCGCGAAGTTCGCGCGATAGCTCGATCCGTTGCCGCGTGTCGACCAGGTCGAGGAGAGCCTGGTTCAGTTGTAGAGGCGGCGTGCTCTCTTCGAGCTGCGCCAGCCGGCGCGGATCTTCGCGTTCGAGCGTCGATCGGATCGTGGCGGCGAGACTCTGCCGCATCCCCGAGAACGCCTGGGAGATCGAATCGCGCAACGACTCGCCGAGCCCCTCCTGCCAGTCGTAGACGTGAGGCACGGAACGAGCCGCGATTTCGCGCTCCTTCTCCGACGCCTCCATGTCCTTTTCTTCGAAGACGAAGTCGCGCGAAGCCTTCACGTCCCGAGGAGCGACTTCGCCCGCCTCGTATTCGTCGACGCGGCTCTCCGTCGTCTGACCGACCGTGATGATCCCCACGATCGACAGCACGAACGCGCCGAACACCAGGAACTGAAAAAATGGCCGAGAGGCCAGCTCCTGAAGTTTGTCGACTTGCTCGCGTTTCCCGAATCTGCGCTTGCGCGCTTTCGGTTTCTTGGTGGCTTTCGCCATCGGGTGCCCAACGAGGGGTAGCTTCCGAGCCGCAACAGTCGTACCGCGCGACCGATTCAACGGCGCATTCTACACGATGCGAACAGCAACCGCACCATATCGCGGGACCGCCACGTCCCGGGCGACGCAGAACACCCCCGTCTCTACGCCAATTCCGCACGGACCACCGACGACACGCGCCGCCGCGCGGGGCGTGTTGTCGTCAGGGCAGCGGTTCGCTATAGCTCAAGCATGAACCGAGCCCTTCCCAGGCGGTCCCAATGAGTGTCAGCTTCTCCGACGCGTACGCATCCAACGAACCGCGAACCCTCGAGCATCACGTGAGGTTCGTAACCGCCGCGAGCCTCTTCGATGGGCACGACGCGGCCATCAACGTAATGCGGCGAATCCTTCAGCGCTCGGGCGCCGAGGTCATCCACCTCGGCCACAATCGTTCCGTACGTGAGATCGTCGACGCCGCGATTCAAGAGGATGCCCAGGGCATCGCCATCTCCTCCTACCAGGGGGGACACAACGAGTTCTTCCGCTACATGTACGACCTCCTGCAAGAGCGGGGCGCCGGGCACATCAAGATCTTCGGCGGAGGAGGAGGGGTCATCGTCCCCGAAGAGATCGCAGCCTTGGAGGAGTACGGCATCGCGAAGATCTTCTCCCCCGACGACGGACGCCAGATGGGGCTCCAGGGGATGATCAACTCGATGCTCGAGGCGACCGACTTCGATCCGACCAAGACGAACGTCCAGGTCGACGTCGATTCGATCGCTGCGCGGAATCCCTCCGCGGTGGCGAGGGCCATCACCTACGCCGAACTCGGCCGCACCTCGGAGATCGATCTTCCCCAGCGCGACACGCGCGCCCCCGTCATCGGGATCACCGGGACGGGTGGGGCGGGCAAGTCGAGCCTCACCGACGAATTCGTCCGTCGCTATCTGCTCGACTTCCCGGACTCGACCCTCGCGATCGTTTCCGTCGACCCGACCAGGAAGCGTGGCGGCGGTGCGCTCCTCGGCGACCGAATTCGGATGAACGCCATCACCGACGATCGAGTCTACATGCGCTCGCTCGCCACCCGAGGCGCAAAGGGAGAGCTGTCCGACGCGATCGACGAGGCAATCGCCGTCGTGCAGGCCGCCGGTTACGACCTCGTCGTCGTCGAGACGAGCGGTATCGGACAGGGGGACGCCGACATCGTCGAGCACTGTGACATCCCCGTCTACGTCATGACGAGCGAGTTCGGCGCGCATTCGCAGCTCGAGAAGATCGACATGCTCGATTTCGCGCGCTTCGTCGTGGTGAACAAGTTCGAAAAAGGGGGGAGCGAGGACGCACTTCGAGCGGTCCGAAAGCAGTTTCGACGCAACCGCGCCATAAGCTACGACGTCCCCGATGAGGAGCTGCCCGTCTTCGGCACCATCGCCAGCCAGTTCAACGATACCGGGGTCAACGCCTTCTTCCACGCCACGATGAAGGCCGCCGGCTTCGACGTGGGCGAATCCCTCTTTCAAGCCGACGGTCCCGTCTCCGAAAAGCGGCAGACGATCATCCCGCAGAAGCGAGTGCGCTACCTCGCCGAGATTGCCGAGACCTGCCGTGGCTACCGCAAAGAAGCCGAACGCCAGGCCGAGCTCGCGAGCCAGTGGTATGCACTCGACAAAGCGTCGAGAGTGGCAGACGCCGATCTCTCCCACGCCGTCGCCGCCGCAGGCGAGGCGCTCTCTCCGGAAGCCAAAGCCCTCGTCGAAGAGTGGTCCGCACTCGAGGACGCATACTCGCAGGAGACGTTCACCCAGAAAGTTCGCAGCCGGGAACTGGTTCACGAACTCTTCACGACCACCCTGTCGGGGACCAAGATCCCTAAAGTAGCACTTCCGAAATTTCGAGATTGGGGCGACGCGGTCCAATGGCAGATGCTCGAGAACGTCCCCGGCCGCTTCCCGTTCACTGCGGGCGTCTTCGAATTCAAGCGCCGGGGTGAGGACCCCAAGCGAATGTTCGCGGGGGAGGGCACACCCGACCGCACCAACACACGCTTTCACTACCTATGCGAGGGCGAGCCCGCGAAGCGACTGTCGACCGCGTTCGACTCCGTGACGCTCTACGGAGAGGACCCGCACGTACGGCCCGACATCTATGGCAAGGTGGGAAATTCCGGCGTCAGCGTCTGCACCCTCGACGACATGAAGCGCCTCTACGCGGGGTTCGACCTCTGCGACAGGACCACCTCCGTCTCGAAGACGATCAACGGGCCGGCACCCATCATCCTGGCGATGTTCCTCAACACCGCGATCGACCAGCAAGTCGAGGCATGGGCCGCGGAAAACGGACGGCAGCCCGACGATGCCGAGCGCGAGACGATTCGAGACGAGGCGCTCCAGGTCGTGCGTGGCACCGTGCAGGCCGACATCCTCAAAGAAGACCAGGCCCAGAATACCTGCATCTTCTCTACCGACTTCGCCCTCAAGATGATGGGCGACATCCAGGAATACTTCGTCCACAAGAAGGTCCGAAACTACTACTCCGTCAGCATCAGCGGCTATCACATCGCCGAGGCCGGGGCGAACCCCATATCGCAGCTCGCGTTCACCCTCTCCAACGGGTTCACCTTCGTCGAGTACTACCTCGCGCGAGGCATGCACATCGACGATTTCGCGCCCAACCTGTCGTTCTTCTTCTCCAACGGAATGGACCCCGAGTATGCCGTCCTCGGGCGCGTCGCCCGGCGAATCTGGTCCGTCGCCATGCGCGAAAAGTACGCAGGGAGCGAGCGCTCGCAAAAGCTGAAGTATCACATTCAGACCTCCGGCCGGTCGCTTCACGCACAAGAGATCGACTTCAACGACATCCGGACCACGCTGCAGGCCCTCCTCGCCTACTACGACAACTGCAACAGCCTCCACACCAACGCTTTCGACGAGGCGATCACCACGCCGACCGAGGCGAGCGTCAGACGCGCAATGGCGATCCAGCTCATCATCGCTCGCGAATTCGGCGTCGCGAAGAATGAAAACCCCAACCAGGGAGCCTTCGTAATCCGCGAGCTGACCGACCTCGTCGAAGAGGCTGTGCTCACCGAGTTCGAAGCGTTGAGCGCCCGAGGCGGGGTCCTGGGCGCCATGGAGACGCAGTACCAGCGATCCAAGATTCAGGACGAGTCGATCCTCTACGAACTCAAGAAGCACAGCGGCGAGATTCCGATCATCGGGGTGAACACGTTCCTGGCGCCCGACGGCGACGGAAACGTCCCCGAGAAGATCGACCTCATCCGGTCCACCGAGGAAGAGAAGCAGACGCAGTTGCGAAACCTCGAGGATTTCAAGCGCCAGCATGCCGACACTGCTGGGCCCGCGCTGCAGCGGCTCCGCGAGGTCGCGCTCTCCGGTGGGAACATCTTCGCCGAGCTGATGAACACCGTCCGCCACGCGAGCCTCGGTCAGATCACCAGCACCCTCTACGAGGTCGGCGGGCAGTACCGCCGGGCGATGTGAGACGGCTCGCAGCCCTCGCCATCCTCGCGTGCCTCGGGTGCAACGATCGCACGACGCCACCACTCCTCTACGACCCCGGCGACGATCCCGAGCCGGACGCCGCCTCCCCCGATACCGGCGAGGGCGTCGAGCCGATGCTCCCCGACGAACTCTGCCGGGGACGCGACGACGGGACCCGATGCGAACTCGAGAATGGCACCGGCACCTGCGCCCGCGAACAGTGTCGATTTCTCGCGTGCTTCACCGGCTGGGCCGACTGCGACGACTCGCTGGGATGCGAGACTGACACCGCCACCGACGAAACGTGCGGAGGCTGCGACATCGCCTGCGATGGCAGAGACACCTGCGCACGAAGCGGGGAGGGGTGGGTCTGCGCGCGCGGCGTGACGTGCCCCGGCGACCGCTTCGATCTCGACGGCGACCCTTCGAACGGTTGCGAGACGGTTGCGGACTGGACGACATCGGCGGCGCTCGTCCCCCCCGACCTGCGAATCGACGTCGCCAACGCCAGTGCGGATTCGCAGGTGCTGCTCGCAGGGATCGCCGAGGACGGGGGACGGGTCTCGACCTCCCTGGCCCCGACACCTCGACGCTGGGAGCTACCGCCGGACGTGGACGCCGTCGCTGTGGCGGTCGAACAGGATTCTGAAGGGGTCCGCGTCCTCTGGAGCGACGGGCTCTCCTACACCGTCGACGGTGACGAGCAGTTCGCCGCTCTCGACTGCGCAACATCGCGTCGATACGTCGCATTGGACGGTGACGTCGTCGCCTCTCGAGACGAGCTCGCTTCCGTCGTCTCGGGCGAGCTCGTGCCTCTCTGGGGCCACGCAGAGTACCTCGCCGCCTTCCAGGACGAGTTCGAGAGCGACGAGGTCGCGCAGTGCGACCTCTGCCACCTCGACGAAGACGGGAATCTGCGAGTCCCTGTGGCGTGCATCGGCGATTCGATTTGCCGCGATGACGGCTTCGACATCGAGCCTTGCCAGGGGTGCGGCCCGTTGGGCTCGGAATGCCCGCAGCTCCGAATCGTCGGATACGCCGCAGCCGGAGAGTACCGGTTCGTCGCCACCGCCCGAGGGCTCGTGGTGCTCGATCGCGACTTCGCGAAGGTCGCGCGCGCCGAGAACCCTCACGACCCCACGTCTGCCGGCGGAGCACGCTTTGTCGGGTTCGACGTCGTCCAACGGGGTACGCAGTACCTGGTATCCCTGTACCACTCGGAGGGGTTCGTTCGTGGTCTCACCCTGGAGGGGGGAGTCTTGCGGCCGCGCCACCCCGACATCGGCACCGGGCTCAACCTCGAGGCACATCCCCCCGCCGTCGCGGGCTCGACCTTCGTCGCCCACGACGGTCGGGAAGTGCGGCTGATCGGGCTCTCGGAGCGCAGCGGGCGGGCGGCGTGGCTCGGGTACGAGACCGCGCCCGGGATTCAGGGGCTGCGCCCCGTCGCGACGACCCGCCGGGCGGGGATGCTGGTCGTCCTCTACCTGGCTTCGGGCCGCATCTACCTGCGTGAGATCACCAGCGACTGATGGTCACCGCCCCGTGACCATCGTCCAGTACTTTCGGTATTGCGAACTCGCATCGTACGCGTAGCCGACCCCGACCTTGGTCGCCGACGCGTTCATCAAGTTGCGGCAGTGGCCATCGCTCGCGACCCACCCCGCGACCGCGGCCGCAGGGGTGCCGTATCCGGCGGCGATGTTCTCCCCGAGCGGCGAACCCGAGAAGCTCGTCCGGTTCACCCGGGTCGTGAAACTGGACCCATCGGAGCCCGTATGGCTGAAGAAGTTGTTCGTCGCCATGTCGAGCGAATGACAGCGAGCCGCCTGGCGAAGGCCGGAGTCCATAGTGAGCGGGCTGGCCGCGGCAAACGTGCCGTAGACCCCGCAGTCCTGCGAGGTGGACCGCGCGTTGTTCAGCTCCGTCAAGACGTCGACTTCCCACTGCGCCCAGTCCGTCGGCCACGCCGCCGGGTCCGTGCAATCGATCACGCAGTCGTCGTCGTTGGTCGCGTTGCAGCTCGACGGGCAGCAACCGTCGCCGTTCGTGCACGAAGTCACGGCCGCATGCGAGCACTCCTTGTCGCAGTTGGCCGCCGACCCGCTCGAAGAGTCGGTCGTGCACGCCTTGTTGTCGTTGCAGCTGCCCGGGCAGTTCCCGTCGCACGTTTCGCCGTTCTCCACGACCCCGTTCCCGCACATCGGCGCGCAGTCGTCGTCGTTGGTGGCGTTGCACGTCGAAGGGCAGCACCCATCGGCGTCGACGCACGCCGTAATGTCGGTGTAGATGCACCTGGCATCGCACGTGCCCGCCGAGCCCGACAGCACGTCGGTCGTGCACGCGTCCTGGTCGTTGCAGCTCGCCGGGCAGTTGCCGTCACACGTCTCGGTGCCCTCGACGACGCCGTTTCCGCAGTTCGGGTTGCAGTCCGAGTCGTTGGTCGCGTCGCACGCCGGCGGGCAGCAACCGTCGGCATCCACGCAAGCCGTGATCGCGGTGTTCGAGCAGGCCGCGTCGCACGTGCCGGCGCTCCCCGACATCGAATCCGCTGTGCACGCGACGTTGTCGTTGCAGTCCGCCGGGCAGTTGCCGTCACACGTTTCGCCGCCTTCGACCACCCCGTTCCCGCACATCGGATCGCAGTCGTCGTCGTTGGTCGCGTCGCAAGCCGCAGGGCAGCACCCGTCGCCGTCGGTGCAGGCCGTGATGGCGTCGTACCGACATGCGACGTTGCACGAGGCGTCGTCCCCGGTTCTGCGGTTCGTGGTGCAGGCATCGCCGTCGTCGCAGCTCGCGGGACAATCCCCGTCGCACGACTCTCCCGACTCGACGACCCCGTTCCCGCAGACTGCCGAACAGTCGGCGTCCGTCGCCTCGGTGCAGCCCGCGGGGCAGCAACCGTCCCCCGCAATGCAGGACGTGATCGCGACGTTCGAGCACTGTGCGCTGCACGTCGAGGCAGACCCCGCGAGGATGTCCGTCGTGCAGGCGTTCTGGTCGTCGCAATCGGTGGGGCAGTCTCCGTCGCACGTCTCGTTGGGGTCCTCCACGCCGTCGCCACACGTCGCCGAACAGTCGTCGTCCGTGGTCTGGTCGCAGCCTTCCGGACAACAAGAGTCCCCGTTGGCGCACGCCGTGATCGGAGCACTCGAACACTCGACATCACACGTGTCGGGGGACCCGAGGACACCGTCCGAGGTGCACGCGTTCCCGTCGTCGCACGCCTCGCAGGGATCGCAGCGCTCGCCGGGCTCGACGATTCCGTTTCCGCAGACTGCGTCGGGCCCGGGCATCGTAGCGTCCTCTCCTGCCGTCCCGCCGTCCCGCTCGCCCGACGCCGTCGTTCCCGTGTCGGCGACGTCTTCGACCGCTTGCACCGGTGCTTCGGTACCGTTCGAGGTCGTCAACTCCCCCTCCAGGCAACCGGACGATACGGCGCAAAGCACCGCAAGACAGATGAATTTCCCTCGCATGCGTACACGGTAGCAAACCGCCGGGGGACCGGCCACTGCTAGCCGCTGCGGACCGTTCATTTGCGAACCGCCGCCGCCGGACCGCTTGCCGCAGACCCGGTTGGGGTCGATAATGAGCGCACCGCATCGCCTCCGCAGACACCCGGGACTGCGCCCCTCCAATCTGGACCACCATGAGTCGACCCTCCGACCACTTCGTTCGAATCCTGCTCGCCGTTTCGTTGATGATGCAGCCCCTCGTCGCCTCTGCACAGGACGCCGCTCCGAATGGCACCAATGCTCCAGCCGAGGACGGCTCGGGCACCGAAGAACCGGTCGAGCCCGAAACGGTGGGCGAGATCCAGCCGGAGTCCTCGTTCTGGCACTCCGGATACCTGGTCGACTACGGGCTGATTGCTCTCGGAGCCGCCGGTTACCTCGTCGGCAGCCAGCTCAACCCTCGAAAAGCCCCACTCTTCGGGGCGAATTTCGACATCACCGACCCGCTCGGCGATTCCGACGAGCGCATCGGACGTGTCTACCTGAGCGAAGGGCCTGGTGGCGAAACGGTGCCGACCACGCACCTCATCATCATGGTCCCGTCGCTCCTCGCCGGGCTCAGCATACTGGAGGGCGGATACTGGGCCTTCTCCGACGACAACGGTTCCGCTCAGCGCTACCACGACACGACGATCGGCTTCGTCGAGAGCGTCATGCTCACCCTCGGCACCACCGAACTCCTGAAGGCTGCTGTCGGTCGCCTGCGCCCCGACTTCGGAACCCGCGCCGGGATCGCCTACTGCCTCGACAACCCCAATGCCGACGGTTGCGAGGGAATCGAGATTCCGGAGGGCTACACAGCGGAGGAGTTCGAAGACGAACTCCTCGACGGCCGCAAGAGCTTTCCGTCCGGACACTCCTCGATCGGCGTCAACATCTTCACCTATACCGCCCTCGTCCTCGGTGGGCGCTACGTCTGGGGAAACCGAGCGACTCGCCTCTCCCGAGGAATCGGGCTCTTTCTTCAGACCCTGGCCCTCGGGAGCGGCGTCTTCATCGCCACGTCACGACTCGACGACGGCCGGCATCACGACACTGACGTCTTCTCCGGCATGTTCCTCGGCTTCGGCATGGCGAACGTCGCATACTGGCGTCGTTTCAACGGGGATGGAGTGCTCATTCCGCGAAAGGAAAAGCGATCGCAGGATCACATCGAGGTCGGCGTCGGGCCCGGACCGGGCGAGGCAGGGCTCTCTTTGAAGATGCGATTCTGACGACGAACACCCTGCATTGTGGTACGTCGCTCGACCACCACCCGAGAGACCGGAAGCCATGTCCGAAGACATTTCACAACGCAAAGTCGATCATATCGAACTCTGTGCCGAAGACGAGGTCGAGTACCGCGGAAAGACGACCCTTCTGGAAGATGTCGAGCTGCTTCACGACTCCCTTCCCGAGCTCGATTTCGACGCTATCGACACGTCCATCACCGCCTTCGGGAAGACCCTCGACGCTCCCTTCGTGGTCAGCGGAATGACCGGAGGCGCCGAGCGGGCCCGAGAGATCAACCGGACGCTCGCTTCCGTCGCCCAGGAGCTGGGGCTCGCCTTCGGCGTCGGAAGTCAGCGCGCGATGCTGAGGGACCGCGGGCTCGTCGACACGTACGCCGTCCGCGACGTCGCCCCCGACGTGCTCCTGTTCGGCAACATCGGCGCCGTACAGGCCGCCGAATGCACCACGTCCGAGGTCCAAGACCTCGTCGGTGCAATCGACGCCGACGCTCTCTGTGTTCACCTCAACCCCGGCCAGGAACTCATCCAGCCAGGGGGAGACCGCGACTTCCGCGGCTGCATCGAAGCCCTCGCTCGACTGGTGGCGGACCTCGGCGTGCCCGTCATCGCCAAAGAAACCGGGTGCGGCATGGGAATGGCTACGCTACGTCGCATTGCGACCACCGGGGTCGAGTGGGTCGACGTGAGCGGGGCAGGGGGGACCACCTGGATCGGGGTGGAGACCCTCCGCGCGCGCGACCATCAACGCGACGTCGGAGAGATCTTCTGGGACTGGGGAGTTCCCACTGCGGCATCTGTCGTGTGGGCCCACCGCACCGGACTGAACTGCATCGCCTCCGGAGGACTGCGAAACGGCCTCGACGCTGCACGCGCAATCGCGCTCGGGGCCCGGCTCGCCGGGATGGCGCTCCCGTGGCTCCGGGCCGCGCACGGCGAGGATGGTGAAAACGCGGCGCGCAACTTCGGCGAGACGCTACGCCGAACCCTAAAGACCGCGATGCTCCTGACCGGCAGCCAGGACCTCGACGCCTTGCGCGGTACCCCGCGAATCATCGGCGCGAGGCTCGAGCGCTGGTGCTCCGCCGACTGCTGATCCCCAACATCATCGTCGTTTCCGAAAGCAACACTTCGGCGTTTGACAGATTGCGCCCAACGCGTATTTTTAGCTTCGTCTAATATTTCGGAAAGGCGGGTCACATCATGTTCTTCGCTTCGTTGAAAAAAATCGCTTTCGTCGCAGCTTGCCTCGTGCTGGTCCTGACCTTCGGATGTGAAAAGTCCCAGGAGGCGACCCTACCGCCGTCTGCGCAGACCGAGACGCCGACCGTCGTCGCGACCACCACGATGCTCACCGATCTCGCCGCTACGCTCGGCGGCGAGGACGTTCGAGTCGTCGGAATCATGAAGCCGGGCGGCGACCCCCACCTCTACCAACCGCGGCCGAGCGATGCTCGAACGATCGCGGCCAGCCAGATGGTCGTGACCAGCGGCCTGCACCTGGAAGGGTGGATTGACGATCTGGTGCGCAACGCGGGGGGCGAACGCCCCGTCATCGTCGCCAGCACGGACGTCGAACCGATCCGCATGGCGGACAGCCCCGGCGGCGTCGACCCCCACTTCTGGTTCGACCTCGCCGCGTGGAGCGCCGCGACGCGCACCGTGAGCAAAGGACTCGTAGACCTGACGAAGGACGACCCGGAGGCGGTCGCACGGATCGAGGCCAGGACCGAGCGGTATCTCGCCGACATCCAGCGACTCGAGGCTTGGACTCGCGGGCAGCTCGACTCGATTCCCGAGAAGCAGCGCGTCCTGATCACCAGCCACGATGCGTTCAACTATTTCGGACGTGCCTACGACATCGACGTTGTCGCCATCCAGGGCATCAGCACCGAGCAGGAGGCGAGCCAGCGCGATGTCGCGAACGTCGTGGACGAAGTGCGCTCCCGAAACGCACCCGCGGTCTTCGTCGAGACCTCCGTGAACCCTCAACTCATCGAGCAAGTCGCCCGAGAGACCGGCGCGAAGGTTGCCGGGCCGCTCTATTCGGACTCTATCGGCCCCGCCGATGGGGCAGCGTCCACCTTCCTCGGGACGGTTACCGAGAACGTGCGCATCATCACCCAGGCCCTCGGCGGAATGTACACGCCGTTCGAACGCGAAGACGCTCTGGCATCCCCATGACCGCCGCACTCGAAGTCACCAATCTCACCGTCGCCTATGACGAAGAACCGGTCGTGGAGGGCGTATCCTTCGAGGTCGCTCGCGGACGCCTGGTCGGGATCGTCGGGCCGAACGGGGCCGGAAAGACGACCATGATCAAGGCGATCATGGACGCGATTCCGCCCGTCTCCGGCGCCGTCTCGGTCGGCGGCAGCACCGGCCGGGCAGGACGGCGAAAGCTCATTTACGTTCCCCAGCGCGCCTCCGTCGACTGGGACTTCCCACTCACCGTGCGGGACGTCGTCATGCAGGGTCGTTACGGCGAACTCGGGTTGCTACGCCGCCCTCGAGACGAGGACCGTAGGCGCGTTGCCGAGGGGCTCAGCAAGGTCGGGATCTCCGATCTGGCCGAACGCCAGATCGGCGAACTCTCCGGAGGACAACAGCAACGGGTCTTTCTAGCCCGTGCGCTGGCTCAGGAGGGCGAAGTCTATCTGATGGACGAGCCGTTCCAGGGCGTCGACGCCGCCACCGAGTCCGCGATCATCGACGTGCTCCGCACGCTGCGCGAAATGGACCGGACGGTGCTGGTCGTCCACCACGACCTCTCGACCGTCAGCGACTATTTCGACGAAGTTCTCCTCCTCAACAAGCGGCTCGTCGCCCAGGGACCGACGTCGGAAGTCTTCACCCCAGACCTTCTCCAGAAGACCTACGGGGGAAAGCTCGCCACATTCGGAGATCGCGGAGCCGTGTTGGCATGAGCACCGTCGCCATCTCATTGGTGGGAGCTGCCGGATACGTCGACCGTTTCTTGGAGTTCTTCACGTTTCGTTACGAGTTCACCGCCTGGGCGCTCGCCGCGTCGGTGATCGTCGGCACCCTTTGCGGCGTCGTCGGAACGTTCCTCGTGCTGCGCGGGCTCTCGCTGATCGGGGACGCGACCGGTCACGCCACGCTTCCCGGCGTCTGCATCGGCTTCCTGGTCGCCGGCGGCTCGAAGGCGAGCGGGGCGCTCCTCGTCGGAGCGCTCGTCTCGGGCTTTCTGGCGACCGCCCTGGTCGGAGTCCTTTCTCGCGGGAGGCGGGCCCGCACCGACGCCTCGATCGGCGTCGTCCTCTCCGTCTTCTTCGGCATGGGGATCGTCCTCCTGTCCTACATCCAGACGTCTCCCACCGGCGCCCAGGCAGGGTTGAACAAGTTCCTATACGGCAACGCCGCCGGCGTCTCGTCGAGCGACGTCGCCGTCCTCGGAGTGATGGCGGCGGCGGTCCTCGCGCTCGTCGGGATCTTTTGGCGCCCGCTCGTGCTCTCCATCTTCGACGAGGTGTTCGCCCGATCTGTCGGCATCGACGTGCGCTGGACCTACTACGGGTTGCTCGCCGCTCTGGCGGTCGCTGTGGTCGTCTCGATCCAGGCGGTCGGCGTCGTGCTGGTCTCGGCGATGCTCATCATCCCACCGTCCGCCGCTCTCTTCCTCTCGAAGCGGATCGGTGTCGTGGTGCTCCTCTCCGCAATCCTCGGGGCGGCGTCGGGAAGCGTCGGCGCCGTCCTCAGCTACGTCTTCGAAGGCGTTTCGACGGGCCCCGCGATGGTACTCGTGGCGGGCTGCTTCTTCACCGTCGCGCTCGTCTTCGGCCCCCGCGGAGGCCTCGTGCGGACGAGCCCTAGGAGGAAGGCGAGTGCTTGACCTCCTCGTCGATCCCTGGACCTGGGGCGCCTGGATGTGGCGCGGAATGCTCGCCGCCATCCTGGTGGCAGTGCCGTGCGCCGTGCTCGGTGTCTTCCTCTACCTCAAGCGGATGAGCCTCCTGTCGGACGCGCTGGCTCACGTCGCGCTCCCGGGCATCGTCGCTGCTTTCCTGCTCTCCGGAGAGATGGAGGGTCCCTTCATGCTGTTCGGCGCGGCGACCGTCGGGGTCGGTGCAGCGTGGTTGATCGAAACGCTGTCCCGCCGCCCGAACGTCCGGCCCGATGCGGCCGTCGGCATCGTCTTCACCACGCTCTTCGCCGCCGGCGTCATCCTCTTGTCTACCCAGGTCCACGATGCGCACATCGACACGGACTGCGTCTTGTTCGGGAATGTCCTCGCGATCTCGAACGACACACTCTGGATGCTCGCCGTCGCTGCACCGGTCGTCCTGGTCGGTGTCGCGATCTTCTGGCGGTGGCTCGCGATCTCCAGCTTCGACCCCGTCCTCGCGGTAAACGTCGGGGTGCCGGTCACGGCCGTCCACTACGGGTTGATGACCGGGGTGTCGCTGACGACCGTAGCCGGGTTCGAGGCCGTGGGGGCCGTCCTCGTCATCGCGCTGGTGATCGTCCCCGCTGCCACCGCTCACATCCTGGCAAACCGCCTCTCGACGATGGTCGGGATAGCCGTCGTCCACGCTGTGCTGTCGACCGTGATCGGCATGTACGCATCGGTATGGTTGAACTGCTCTTCGGCCGGCGCCATTGTCGTCGCCGGGGGCGTTCTTTACGCACTCGTGTTTCTGCTGGCGCCTCGCTACGGTGCTTTCGCTCGCTTGTTCAATCGCCGTCGAACCCGCCGCCTCGACCCTCGACGAGACGCCGCCGCGACCCGACAGTGGTCACCCGGAGAATGAGATGCCAACGATCTCTGCCGAAAACTATCTGAAGGCCATCTACCATCTCCAGCGCCGCACCGAGACGGTGAAGACGAAGGAGATTGCCGACCACCTCGACGTCTCGCAGCCGTCCGTATCGAGCATGCTACAGACGCTCGCCGGCAACGGGCTCGTCGAGCACACGCCATACCGTGGTACGAAGCTCACCGACCGCGGCGTGAAGGCTGCGCTGAACGTGATCCGCAAACATCGACTGATCGAGATGTTCCTCGTCGAGACGCTCGAGTTTTCCTGGGACGAGGTGCACGACGAGGCGGAACAGCTCGAGCACTCCGTCTCCGACCGCCTCGCGCAGCGTATCGACGATTTCCTCGGAAATCCGCAGTTCGACCCCCACGGCGACCCCATCCCGACGGCCGATGGGCAGGTCTTCCATCGCGCGAGCTCGCCGCTGAACGAAGTGGAGCCGACCCAACGCGTGCGGCTCGCGCGCGTCCTCGACCAACAACCCGACGTGTTGCGTCACTTGCGTCAGTTGGGGCTCGTCCCCGACGCCGTCCTGACGGTCATGGACATCCTCTCGTTCGATGGTCAGATGACGATTTCGGTCGACGGCCGTGAAGCGACCGTGAGCCGGAAACTCTCCTCGCGGCTACTCGTCGTCCCCGCGGAGTGACGTCAACCGATTCACTACGACGTCCGCCGCCCCGAAGGGTGAGATCTCGCCGCTCTCGATTCGACCGAGGAGGGCGGATCCAGCCTCGGACTCCAGGAAGTCGTCGACCCGACGAAGAAGCTCCCCCCCCGCGAGAAGGCGCGTCTCGTGCCTGCGGCGTCGCGAGCGTCGCGCCACCACTCGCTCCTCGGAAACTTCATTGCGCAGGGACCGCACCAGCTCGTCTACACCGGCCCCTTCCGTGGCTACCGTCTCGATGATCGGGGGGCGCACGTCGCGGCCCTCTACGTCCAGCATCGTTCGCAGATCACGGACGACGCGCCGCGCGTCGGGACGATCGGACTTGTTCACGACGAAGATGTCGGCGATCTCCAAGATCCCGGCTTTCGCGGCCTGAACGTCGTCCCCCAGGCCAGGGACCATGACGACCACGCAGACGTCGGAAAACGCAGCGACGTCGACCTCGTCCTGACCCACCCCAACGGTCTCGACGATGATCCAGTCGAACCCCATCGCGTCGAGGATCTCCATGATTGCGGGGGTCGACCTCGAGATTCCGCCCAGGTTTCCGCGCGTCGCGACGCTCCGAATGAAGACGCCTGGGTCGGTGGCGTGAGCGCCCATACGGACGCGGTCGCCGAGAATCGCGCCCCCCGAAAAGGGGCTGGTCGGATCGATCGCCACCACACCGACGCTCTCCTCCGCGGCGCGAAACTCCCGAATGAGCGCATCGACCAGCGTCGATTTGCCGCTCCCGGGGTTTCCCGTGACCCCCACGACTCGAGCGTGGCCCGCATGGGAGTAGAGCGCGTCGAGGGCCCTGCGACCCGCGGCAGCTCCGTCGTCGGCCATTCGCATCAGCCGGCCTGCCGCGCGTTCGTCTCCGTCCAGAATTCGACCGACGAGGTCGTCCCTCACGAGCCGCTCCGGCGCGCCGCGCACTCCTGCTCGATGAACTCGATCGCTTCGGTAGTGGGGGTGCCCGGAGTGAAGACGCCGACGACGCCAGCCGCTTCCAGCGTCGCGATGTCGTCCTCGGGGATGACGCCCCCCGCGAAGACGAAGATGTCGCTCGCGTCCGCCTCTGCGAGGCCCGCGATGACCTCCGGTAGCAGTGTGTTGTGCGCCCCTGAGAGGATCGAGATGCCGATGCAGTCGACGTCCTCCTGTACCGCCGAGCGGACCAGCATCTCCGGTGTCTGATGCAGCCCGCTGTAGATGACTTCGAATCCGGCGTCGCGAAGGGCGCGCGCGATCACTTTCGCCCCACGGTCGTGGCCGTCGAGGCCCACTTTGCCAATCAGTACGCGGTAGCGGGTCGACATCGTCAGTTCCTCTGGAAGTTCGGCTTTCGGCGCTCGACGAAGGCCGTCATCCCTTCGCGCAGGTCCTGGGTGACGAAGAGGTCGCCGAAGATCTCCTGCTCGAACGCCAACCCCTTCGCCAGCCGAGCCGCCGAACCGTAGTCGATCGCGGCCTTTGCCGCCCGCACCGCCAGAGGGCCATTCTTCGCGATCCGCTGAGCCACTGCTCGCACTTCGTCGAGCAGAGCGTCTGGCTCGAACACGTCCAGCAACAGGCCGATGTCCCGGGCAGCTTCGGCGTCCAGCCGGTTCCCCGTGTAGATCAGCTCGCGTGCTTTGTGCCAACCCACGACCCGGCCGAGACGCTGCGTCCCACCCCAGCCCGGTATGACCCCGAGGCCCACCTCGGTGAGACCGAGTTTCGCCTCCGTCGAGCCGTACCTAAGGTCGCACGCGAGGGCTAGCTCGAGGCCGCCCCCGAACGCGAAACCGTTGATCGCCGCGATCACCGGAACCGGGATCTTCGCGATCCCATTGAGCGCCCGATGCCCCAGCGCCGCGAAATCCGCTGCCTGGTCGGCGTCGAAATCCAGCATCGCCTTGATGTCCGCGCCGGCCACGAAGGCACGGCCCGCGCCCGTCACGATCACGGCGTCCAGCGTATCGTCCTCACCGAGCTCCCGTCCCACGGCGACGAGATCTCGGGCGACGGCCTCGTTCATCGCGTTCAGCGCGTCGGGACGGTTGATGGTGATCGTCGCGATCGAACCGTCTCGGTCCAGCAACAGGTTCTCGTAGTCCGACATCGTTACGCTCCGTACTCGTAGAATCCTCGGTTCGTCTTGCGACCGAGCCATCCGGCGTCGACGTACTTTCGCAGCAGCGGGCATGGACGATACTTCGTGTCCCCGAGGCCCTCGTTCAACACGTTCATGATCGCAAGGCACGTATCGAGCCCGATGAAGTCGGCCAGAGTCAGCGGACCCATCGGCTGATTCGTCCCCAGCTTCATGGCAGCGTCGATGTCCTCGACCGACCCGACGCCTTCCATCAGCGCGTAGCAAGCTTCGTTGATCATTGGCATCAGAATGCGGTTCACGATGAACCCCGGGTAGTCCTGCGCGAGAACCGTCGTCTTCCCCATCTTGTCAGCCGCCGCGGCGACCGCCTGGTACGTTTCGTCACTCGTCTGAAGCCCGCGGATGATCTCGACCAACTTCATCAGAGGCACGGGGTTCATGAAGTGCATGCCCACGACCTTCTCCGGCCGGTGAGTCACGCCCGCGATCCGCGTGATCGAGATGCTCGAGGTATTGGAAGCCAGCACGGTGTGCTCCGGAGCCGCTTCGTCGAACGCCCGGAACAGTTCGAACTTCAACGACTCGTTCTCGGTCACGGCCTCGACCAGCAGGTCGGCCTGCGCGGCGTCGAGGGTGTCCGTCGACCAGGATAGCCGACCGAGCGCCGCGTCGCGCGCTTCTGCAGTCAATCGCTCCTTCGACACGAGCTTCTCGAGACTCTTCTCGATGCTCACCTTCGCCCGGTCCAACGCCGAATCCGAAATGTCGGTCAGGACAACACCATATCCGGCCACCGCCGCAACCTGCGCGATCCCATTACCCATCTGCCCCGCGCCAACGACACCAACTGTCTCGAACTCCATCCTCGCTCCTTCGCTTCCGTCGACCTGAGCAACTACCACGTCCCGCAATCCCGCGACAACACCCGTGCTCCGAACCCTGGCATCAACCCAGGGCCCCAAAACAGCATCGGCCCAAGGCCCTGAAGCACGTCGTTCCGGGGCGCGAGTTCGGGGGGGCTTTTCGCGGAGTAGGGGCCGTACGACGGTGTTGGGTGTGGCCCGTTGGGTTGGTTGGGCGAGGTGGAACCGTGGGGCGGGCGGAGGGGTGCGTCGCGGGGCGCAGGGTGCGCTGAAGCCGCGGGGGGGGACGGCCTGAGGTCGGGTCAGGCCGCGAGTTTTTCGGCGGGGAGGGGGCCGCT
>CAYPJU010000094.1:0-21669 GCA_964411125.1 uncultured Bradymonadales bacterium
ACGGCGGTTCTGGGGGTTCTCGGATCTCCGACCTCCGACCTCCGACCTCCCTTTCCCTTTCGGGTCGATCCCGCACGCCCCCCTCGGAAATGCCAGGGCCTTCCCATCCGTTCACCCTGTGATAGCCCGCGTCAAATGATTGACAGATCGTGCCGCTCTGACTACTAAATCAGCTTGTCGATCAACAGGTCACGCGGGCCTCGGACAACGTCCGGCAGCCGGTTTGTAGCCAGATGTTCGCTGCCGCGAGGAGACGCCATGGATTTGCACCGCGCCAAGTATCTGCTTCCCAACTCTCTCACGATGGGGAGCGCCTTTGCGGGCTTCACCAGCATCTACGTCTCGCTGAACGCGACCGACGCGAAAGGCCTCGCGCTCGCGGCGTGGCTGATCGTCATCGCGATGTTCTGCGACCTCTTCGACGGTCGTGTGGCTCGCATGACGAAGACGGAGTCGGCGCTCGGAGTCCAACTCGACAGTCTGGCGGACGCTCTCTCGTTCGGGATCGCTCCAGGTTTCCTCATCTACAGTTGGGGCCTCGAGCCGTTCGGTATCCTCGGCCTCGTCCCCGCGTTCGTTTACGCAGCGTGCGCGATCCTGCGGCTCGCACGTTTCAACGTCATGGCGGCGGAAAATCACGGCGTCATGAAGTACTTCCTGGGTCTTCCGACACCGCTGGCGGCGGGGGCCGTCGTCAGCATCGTCCTGGCTCACCTCTCGGTGACCGAGCACATGACGACGGGAGCCACCGGCAGCGTCGCGCTGATGGCGTTGCTTCTCGGCGGCCTCATGGTCTCCAACGTGAAGTACCGAACCTTCAAGGACGTGAACTTCAGGGGACGTTTCGGGGTCGGACTGATCGTCTTCGTGACGGCCGCCGTGGCACTCGGGTTCATCACCGATGCCCCCAGCGTCGCGTTCGTCGCGCTGATGGTGGGATACATCCTCGTCGGCGTCGTCGGCACGGTGGTGCACTGGAGCCGCGCCATCCTCGGTGACGACTCCTACTACGAAGGCTACTCCGAAGAAGAGATCCTCGAAGAAGAAGCGTGATCTCGAGCTGGTGCCGACGCCGACCGCGCCTGCGCGCCATGCCGTCTTTCGTCGCAAAATCAATCAGCTACGACGCTGCGCCGACGTCGCCGGAAGCGGACGAGACAGGGGGTAAACTAGCGTGAGTTCGGTGACGGGTTTATAGTCCAGGCACTCGAAGAAGTCGGACCGTCATGCCCAAGTTCACGTCGCTGCTCCTCGCGCTCCTGATCGCGCTTTCGTCCGTCGCGGCTCTCGCGGAGGAGACGAGTCCCTACTCCGCGGTCGTCATCCAGAACCGTCGGCACGATCCGACGCACGAGTTCACGATCGGCGTAGGGACCCTGCCACTCGACGCCTTTCGCAAGTCGATCACCGCGAGCGGCGCCTACACGCTACATTTCACGCCGCACGTCGCCTGGGAGGTCGCCCACTTCTGGTACTCGTTTCACTACGACACCAAGCTCAACGCCCAGCTCGAGGCCTTCGATCTCCAGCCGACGCCATTCGAAGTCCTGGACATGTTCCTGATGTCTTCGTTCATCTACAAACCGCTGTATTACAAGGGTTCCTGGAACAACAAGCGGCTCGTTTACGGCGAGTTTTTCCTCGCCGCCGGCGGGGGATACGGGTGGTTCACGCGGTCGGCGAAGCCGGGCGCGAACTTCGGCGGAGGGTTCCGGCTCTACGCGACGAAGCTCCTCTCGTTCCGGTTCGACGCCCGCTACAACCTCTTTTTCAACGACCAGATCTTCCAGAGCTTCGAGACGGACGAAGAACTGTGGCTCGGTCTCAGCACTTCGATCTCGTTTTGACCTCGATGCGACGCCTCCATCCGCTGTTCGCCGTTCTGCTCCTCGCCGTGGGGTGCGCGGGGCCGAATCTCGCCGAATCCGGCGACGCGGTCTTCGCCCAAGCGGTGGAGGCGTCGTTGGACGAAGAGCACAGGCTGACGGCGGCCGCGGCGCACAAGTACATGTCGCAGACGTCTCCCGACGATCCGCGCTACGACCGGGCCCAGCGCTTGCTCGCCAACGCCGTCGAAGAGCTGGGGCTCACCTACGCTGCGTCGGTCTGGTACCTGGACGTCGCAGCGTCCCGGCGTGATCCCGAGGTGATCGCGGACGCGGTCCGCGGGCTCGAACGGATCGTGCAGGAGGCCCCGCACAACGAGCACCTCTTGATCGACGGTTTCGTCGCGACCGCCGAGATCACGGGTCTTCCCGAGCATCAGCAGGCATTCGTCCACTTTTACCAGGGGCTCGACTCGTTGCAGCGCGGGCGGCGCGACTGGGTCGACCAGCTCTTTGCGAAGATCCCGCGAGATGACCCTTACAAGCTGCGGGCGCAGCAGGTGCTGGCGGTGGACAAGATCGCGAACTACGACCTCGACGGCGCGCGGGCGATGCTCGACGCGATCCTGGAGCGCGACGATCTCCCGGACGACGTGCGGCTGGAGCTCCGGCGTACGCTCGCGCGCATCGAGTTCGAGGAGACGAACTACCGTGAGGCCCTCGGTCACTACGAGGAGATACGGGCCACGGCGAAAGACGATCCGAGCCTGCTGCTCGAGATGGCGTGGACGCACTTCTACCTCGGCAATCTGGAGCGTGCTCTGGGGCTCCTCATCGCACTCGATGCGCCGAGCTATGCGGATCTCATCGCGCCCGAGCGATTCCTGCTCGAAGCGCTGGCGCTTCAGAACCTGTGCCAGTTCGAGCCTGCACGGCTCGCCGCTGTCCGGTTGAAGGACAGGCATGGTGACGCGATCGAGGATCTGTACCGCGGCGTTCCGCTCGACGAGTCGGAGGCGCTGCGCCGCGCCGCCGCGCGCCGCCCTGGGAGCAGTGAAGTGATCGCGTATCGGCGGAGGATCGAACAGGAGTCCGGGCGTGTCGAGGAGATGAAACGAGCGCTCGGTGAGGAGCTCTACGCCGCCCTCACGAGGATGTACGCCCATGCGACGGACGAAGCTCGACGGCGCGAGACCGCCGAGATTCGCGACGAGATGCGACGGGTGAGCCAGGAACTGCTCGCCGCCGACGAAGGGACGCGTCTCATCCTCCACGAACTCGGCGTCGCTCTCTTGCGCGGTCGGAAGCGGACCGTACCGACCGGCGACGACGCCCAGGACGAGGTCGGAAGGCTCGACGTGGTCTACCGATTCGAAGGAGAGTTCTGGACCGACGAGGTCGACGACCTGGTGGTTCGGATGGAGGACCGATGCATCGACTGACTCGATGGCTCGCAGTCCTGGTCCTCGCCGTCTCGATTCCGGCCGCCGGATGCGCGACGGCGAAGCAGTCGCTCGCGGACACGACCGAAGTGGAGCGCCTTCGCCTTCGGATTACCAAGGTCCGAAACGCTATCTCGGAGACGCGCCAGACGATCGCTCAATCTCGCGGAGCTACCTACCTCCCGGAGCTCTACGTGCGGCTCGCGGAGCTCTTGAGCGAGGAAGCGCGCTACCATTACCAGCTAGCCTACGAGCGCGAGCAGCGCGCCAGCCGAGTAATGCACGTGCCTCAGGTGCGCCTGCTGAAAGAAGAGGCGATCGAGATCTACGAGACTGGGCTGAGCCGGTTTCCCGACTCGGAGCTCGCACCGCGGATGCTCTTCAACGTCGGCCATGAGCACCGCGAACTCGGTAACTTCGAAGAGATGATCGCTTCGCTCGAGCGGCTCACCGAGTCGTACGCAGAGAGCCCGCTCCGAGCCGACGCGCTGTTGGTGTTGGGGGACTACTACTTCGACCAGCAAGACCTCGAAAAGGCGAAGGGGTACTACGAGCAGATTGTGAGGGGCCCGGTCGCGCCCGCCACCGGGCTGGGGCACTACAAGCTCGCGTGGGTCTGGGTGAACCTCGCCGAGTGCGACAAGGCGCTGCGACACTTCGAGGACGCGATCGACCGCAGCAACGAGTGGGAGGACATACGCATCGCGATCGCGCGATCGCGCGCGGGCGAGGACACGGAGGACTCGGAACTCTCGCAGGTCGACACGTCCGACCTCCCTCAGAGCGCCGAAGCCGTGCAGCAGGACATCGACGTTCGACGCGAGTCTCTCGTCGACCTCGCCTACTGCTACGCCCGCGAGAAGAAGACGGACGAAGCGGTCGAGTACTTCGGGGACCGGGCCTACAACCGCGACACATACGTGGCGGCGCTGTCGAAGTTGCTGAGTCGCTACCGCAACCTCGACAACCACGACGGCGTGATCCTGGTCGGGCGTGAGCTCCTCTCCCTCGGTCCCGCCGACCAGGACCGGATTGACGACGCTCGGGCGCTCTTTGCGGCGATCGATAAGAAGGCGCGGTACGAACAAGTCGACGAAGACGTCGCGGCGATCGCCAGCGCACTGACCCGCTACTACTCGCGCGCCGAAGTCGACCCGAAGGGGCGTGGGGAGCTGACCAAGGAGTTCGAGCTCTACCTGCGCGACATGCTGACCTCGGCGCAGGAAGAGATCAAAGGGAAGTCCGGGGATACGGCCGAGCGTCGTGCACTGCGCGTGGCGCGCGGCTACCAGGTCTACGTCGATACGTTCCCCGCCGCGGACGCGCGTGCCGACATGCTGCTGAACATGGCGGATGTCCTGACCCAGGCGGGGGATCCGCTGGAAGCGGGACTCAAGGCACTGGAAGCGTCCGAGCTTCTCGAAAAGGACCGCAGGCGCGAGGCGCTCTACGACGCGATCGTCCACTTCCAGGAGTCGCTCGACGTCGTCGGGGGACGCCGTCAGTTCGAACGCGTGACCGCGCGAGCCTCGCTGCGGCGCGCGGCGGCGCAGCTCCTCGCGTTCGACCTCGATGCGGACAAGGAGCGTCGCGTGAAGTACGCGGTCGCGCAGTCGTACTACGACGAGGGAAGCTACGCTGCGGCCATCGACCGTCTCTCTGCTCTCGCCTACGAGTACCCGGGCACCTCGGAAGCCGATGCTGCAATCCAGCTCGTCCTCGACAGCTACAACACGATCAACGACTACGACGGGCTCATCTACGCGAGCCGCCGGTTCCTCGCCGACGACTCCCCAGCGTCGGACGCACAGCGCAAACGGACCGCGACGGTCCTCGCCGCGGCCGAGCAGCGTAAGCTGGACGAAGTCTCGCTGTCGGCGGCCGGCGAAGATGGCGGCGATCTGACCGAGCTGATCAAGTTCGCCGAGCGCCACAAGGGGCGGGAGCTCGGCGAGCGCGCCCTCCTCAACGCGTTCGTCGCAGCGCGGGCGGTCGGCAACACGGGCCAGATGTACGAGCTCGCCGACGAGCTCAAGAAGAACTACGCGAAATCCGAGCAGCTCCCCGGCGTCTTCAGCACCCTCGCGCAGACGGCGACGGCGCGTTTCGAGTACGACCGCGCGGTCGAGTTCCTCCGGTCCGCCGCTACGGCGAACCCCGACCAGCGCGTCGGACTCCTGATCGCGGCCGGAGAGCTCCTCGAACAGCTCGGGGAGTCGAAGGAGGCGGTCGAGCTCTACCACGATGCGGTGAAGTCGTCGGAGGGCCCCGCGCGGACCGAGTCGCTGCGAAACCTGGCGGCGCTTCTCGAGAGGATGGGCGAGGAGAAAGCGCTCCGAAAGGCAGTGAAGCCGTACCTCGACGACGCCGACCCGGAGACCCTCGTCCGCTACGGTATCGTCGCGGTCGCCGCGGGCGACGTGGAAGAGGGTGAGATGGAGCTCGGCCGCGCCCTCTCGAACGAGACGGGCGATTCGATCGAGACGATCGCCCGCGCCAATTACGGAAACGCCGAGGTCCTCCTCGCGACGCTGAAGATGTACCCGACGCCGGACAGTGTCGACCTCATCGAGGAGCTCATCGCGATCATCGAGGTGACACAGCAGAGCTATCTGAAGGCGGCGCGGAGCGGCCATCCCGAGTATGCGGCGGCGTCGCTCGCGAGGCTCGCGTTCGCGCTCGAGTTCTCGGCCGAGAAGCTCGCGGGCGTTCGAGTGCCGGCAGACCTTCCCCCCGACGCGCAAGGGGCCGTGAAAGAGGCCCTTGCCCAGCGAATCGAACTGTTGAAGAAGACGGCGGGCGAAGCCGTGGACGGCTGCGCCGCCCAGCTCTGGAACCTGCAGATCCTGACGCCGGTGGTGAAAGGTTGCGTGCAGGGGAAGGCGCTGAAAGAGGTCCTTCCGCCGGTCGACAGCTACGCATCGCGAAAGCAGAAGGCAGACGCGAGCAAGAAGTCGGAGCTCATCGAGTCCCTCTCGAAGAACCCGGAGGACATCGACGGTCTGGTCGAGCTGGGCGAATACTTCCTGCAGCAGGGTGACCCCCATGCGGCGCGGCTCGTCTTCGCCCGAGCTGCCGGGATCGCGGGGGAGGCGCGGGTCTTCAACCTGCTCGGCATCGCGAGCTACCAGATCGGCGACGTCAACGGCGCCTTCGGTTCGTTCGTCCAGGCAGCGGAGGGGGGGCTCGAGGCGGGTCGGCAAAACCTCGCCAAGCTGTTGACCGCGGAGGGGCTGACGAAAGAGGCCGCCGAGGTCGGCAAGAAGTTCAAGGAAGGCAAAGCAGGAGGAAAACTCCTGTGAGGAAAAATCTTCTCATCGCGGCATGTCTCGCGGTCTTCGCTTCCTGCGGACCTCGGGTGAAGCCGATCTCGCTGCACGACCAGACCGTCCCCGTCGACAGCCGACGTTTCGTCGCCGATACGGAGGACGCCCTCTCGATCGCGCGGGCGTCCCGGGACGAGGCGGAGCGACGCCTGGAGGAGGTGCGAGAGTGGAGGCGCGAAGTCGTACGCGGGGTCGATTGGCCCAGAGCCGCCGACGGGGCGATCGAGAAGCTACGAGTCCTCGCCGACGAGCGCGTCGAGCTCGCCGAGCTGGAGCTCGAGGAGGCCGACCTCGCGGTGGACCTCGCCGAGGCGAAGTGGGAACTCACGACCGCCGAGACCGCGGTGCGCCACGACATCGCCCGCTACGACCTCGAGAAGTTCAGGGCGAGGACCGAGGAAGCTCGGGCGCGAAAAGCGGCGATGACGGACGAAATCCTCGCCAAACGCGACGCGATCGACGAGCGCACCTCCGAGTGGTGGGCAGCCTATTCGAGCTGGGCGAAGAAAGGCGATACGCGCCTCTACTACGTGCCGTTCCTGGACGTCGAGGCGTCGAAGGCGCCTGCGAAAACTCCCAAAAAGAAGGCCGACGAGGTCGAGAAAGAACAGCAGGAAGAAGGAGCCCCTTCGGAGGAAGCAGAACCGAAGGAGAAGGAATCCGAAGAACTCCGTATCTGGTGAGGAAGGACCGATGAAAACCCATGCGATTCTGATCGGCGTGGCGCTCGCCGCGATTGCCTGCGAAAAGCCTGCCCCGAAAGAGAAGACCCCGGAGCATCTCGAGTGTCTCGAGCGGGCCGAGGCCTACCTCGCCTGCAAAGAGAAGGAGGCCGCTTCGGCGGGGCCCGCCGAGAAGCAGATCCTGCGGGCCGTCGAAGCCAACCGGCGCAAGGCGAACATATCCGCCGACAAGTGCGAGAGCGTACTCGGCAACGTCGGCGCCGACGATTCGTGCGCGCCGTAGCGAGTCCGGCCGCGCGGGCTCAGTCGCTCGGTCCATCCTCGGGGTAGAGGTACCGGCGGACGGCGTCGGCGAGCAACGCATCGAACGCCTCGACATGCCGGCGGTCGAGATGGCTGCCGTCGAGCGCCACGAACTCTCTCATCTCGGGAAAGTCTTCGAAGTGTAGAGCGGGTGCCCCCAACTGGTCCGAGTACCGGTCCCAGTACTCTTCGCGCGGCAGCGTCTTCCGCTCCTCTTCACGGACGTTCTTAGACGAGATCATGCGGAAGAAGACGACGTTCCCTCCGCGGGCTCGGATCTTGTCGACATCGCGACGCAAGGCCGCGAACCGGGCTTCGATCGCCTCGGGAGAGCTGATGGTCGACTCGGCGATGTGCCAGTCGTCGCGGGTGTGATCGCCCTTCGAATAGTCCGCCGCGGTCCACCGGTCGAAGTGCATCCGGGTGTTTCCTTCGCTCGGCAGCTCCCCCTTGCCGAGCAGATTGACGAGGAAGAGCGTAGGGCGGAACTCCGGCCTCGCCACGACGAAACTGCCCTGCAGTGCAGCGCGCATCAGCGCTTCGATCTCTTCGATCGCCGAGCGGCGTTCGTAGAACTGAACATACTCGAGGACGGGCCGAACGGTGGTTTGCTCGTCGGTGAACAAATTGCGCGGATAGGCTTCCACCAGGACGGAGCCGACGAAGTCCTCGTCTTCGGCCAGTTGACGTACCACCGGCAGCGGGCTGCCCCCCGGAAGGGCGAGCTGGATGACTTCCACGCGCTCGGGCAAGTGCCGCTCCACGGCCTCGGGGGCGATGCCGAGGGCGAAACGCGACGAGCCCGCCAGGACGAGAACGTCGGGGTCGTCGTTCGCCTGCGCCCGCCAGTAGGCCCAGTGGCGCGGCGTCTCTTGAAACTGGGGCGTCATCCCTCGTGCGCGAAACACGAACTCCACGGTCCCGAGAAAACCGATGACGAGGACCACCGCCAACGCCCACGTCCGCCACCACAGGCCCTGGGGCGCACGGTCGCTAGAATTGGAAGTAGATGAAGGCACGATCTTCGCCACTGAGGAGGATGAGTGAGAGGAGCATCGTAGCGAGCGCGATGGCGCGGAGCCACCAGGGCACGCTCCCGAAGAGCCAGGCGAGTGACCGGTTTCGAAGGAACAGGTGGATCGCGAGGATCGCCGCCGTCAGGCCGAGTGTCTTCGCGACGTCGAAACTCGAGAGCGTCGGGACCAGGTCGGTCGGCTGGAACATCGACGCCACGACGACGAAAGCGGTCCCGAAGTCGGGCGCGCGAAAGAAGACCCACGCTACGCAGACGAGGAGGAACGTCCCCAGCCAGCCGAGGAAGAGCCCAAAGCGCCCCGAGAAGACCGGGAGCGGGGAGAGATAGCGACGAACCACACGCTCGAGGACCAGGTAGAAGCCGTGCAGGGCGCCCCAGACCACGAAGGCCCATGACGCGCCGTGCCACAACCCCCCCAGGAGCATCGTCAGGACGAGGTTCACGTAGGTACGTATCGGCCCCCTACGGTTGCCGCCCAGTGAAATGTAGAGATAGTCCCGCAGCCACTGTGACAGCGAGATGTGCCAGCGCTTCCAGAAGTCGCTGAACCCGATCGCGGCGTAGGGGTAACGAAAGTTGTCGGGGAGGGCGAAACCCAGGCACATCGCCACCCCGATGGCGCAGGTCGAATACCCCGCGAAATCGCAGAAGATCTGTCCGGCGAACGCAAACGTCCCCAGCCAGGCGTCGGCGAAGTTCGGGGAGCCGCCCGGGAAGTAGACGACGTCGGCGACCCCGGCGAGGAACGTGTCGGCGATCACCGATTTCTCGAACAGACCGACTGTCACCAAGACGAGCCCCCAGGCGAACTGCTTTGGCGTCGCGCGCCGCGGCGTCGCCGTCTGGGGGAGAAAGTCGAACGCACGGACGATCGGACCTGCGACGAGCTGGGGAAAGAAGGTGACGAAAAGGGCGAAGTCGAGGAACGAAGGCCAGGGCTTCTCCTCCCCCCGGTAGATGTCGATCGTGTAGGAGAGCGTCTGAAACGTGTAGAACGAGATACCCACCGGCAAGATGATGTCGATGTCGGCCGGGGCATAGTCGATCCCCAGGCTCGATGCCACGTAGACGAAGTTCTCGAGGAAGAACTCGCCGTACTTGAAGTAGGCGAGCATCCCCAGGTTCGTCACGAGGCTCAGGTAGAGAAGGCCCAGCCGGCGCCGCTTTGTCGGGGCCCGCGCCATCCTCTTTGCGACCGACCAGTCGACGATGGTCGAGATCCACAACAAGAGCACGAACGGTGGATTCCACGCCATGTAGAAGGCGTAGCTCGCCACCAACAGCATGGCCTTTTTCGACCGCCAGCTCCGAAGCCCGTAATAGAGGCCGAGGACCAGCAGGAAGAAGACCAGGAACGTGAGGGAGTTGAAGACCAAAAGGACTTCCGGTCAGCAGACGTTGATGACGGTTCAAAGCAGGAATAGGCGATCGCAGGTCCCGTTCCAACCGAAAAGCGGCAGCGATGTTTGGAGTTGTCCGGCTACGCCCTACCCCCGCCGCCGCCTCGCCCCCCTCTTCTCGGCGGAGGTGACAATACCAGCAACAGCATCAGATAGAAGGGCATCATCGGGATTCGGTAGCGCGACAGAGAACCGAGATTGGGCGCCCCGAGGCCGGTCGCAGCGCCGAGGAGGAGCACGAAAGTCAGCATGAAGACTACCGTCGGCGCCGTGATCCCCCGGCGCGCGAGGCTCCGCGAACGGCGACTGGCGAGGATCCTGAGGAAGAGGATGATGACCCCCATCATCTCGAGCGCGCTGATGAGCATCGCGGCATTTCGGACGTCGAACGGGAGCGGACGGAAGAGCGCGGAGAGGAGGGCGAGCGGGAGGTAGGATAGCTGACGCTCCTCGGTCGCCTCGGCTCCGTAACGGATGGTCGAGCCTCCTTCCTGCTGCGCGTAGAGCGACTGCAGGTGTGCGGTCTCCCGCGTGAGGTTCTCCACCGCGTATCGGGGATACTGCTTTCCGAGGTAGTAGACGGCGACGACGGTGACACCCCCTGCGATCGCGAGATAGACGAACTGCAACAGGAGACTGCGCCGCCGCTTCTTGCCTTGGCGCGAGCTACGGGCGAAGTACCACCACGCCCCGAGCGCGATCGCGAGCGGGAAGAGGATGTACGGTTTGACGAGCGCGATCAGGACGAAGCCCACAGCGGCGATCAATGCACCTCTGGTGTAGCGGCCGTCGAACACGGCGTAGCGAAAGCCGAGGACGACCCACCCGACCCCGCCGACCGCGAACGGCTCTTTGAGGATCGCGCTGGACCAGAAGACGACGGAGGGGACGAAGAGCGCGGCCATCAAGAGGCGCCGGTGGTACTCCCGCGGAAAGGCGGGGCGAATTCCGAGGAACATGGTGAGCTGGCCGGAGTAGGCGACGAGCCCGAAGGCGATGCAGGTCGCGAAGAGCGAGTCTGCCGTGAAGAGCAGGAAGATGGCCGTGATGCCGCTCATCGCCCCCGTCGCGGTGCCGGCCCCGATGATGTCGACGGGTAGCTGAGGGGTCCCCGACATGACGACGGAGAAGAGCCGCGGCAGGTAGCCGAGATCGTAGCGGACCAGCTCGGCCAGCTTCTCCCCCGTGTTGTAGTACAGGAACATGTCCCCGCCACCGTAGTAGTACTTGGTGACGAGGACCTGCGCGATCGACGAGACGATGTGGAGAGCGAAGCCGAGCCAGACCAGCCGACGCTCGGCCGAATCGAAACGCCGCCCCATCGCCGCCGAGAGCGCGACGGCGCAGGCGACGGTGAGGAAAACACTGGCGAACAGCTCGTTCATGGGGGCCTACGCCGAGGCGATCATGGGCGGGCGCAAGCGCTGATCTGCTTGGGCGTCCGATCGGGACGCTGCACGAAGATGTCCGAGTTGCACGAGGTGAGTTCGTTTCCGGTGACGCCACCGCTGCAATCGCCACCGTCGTCGCACAGTGCGGTGCAGCGGCGCTCGATCGTGGCGCACGACTTGCCCGTGGTGCAGCCGGGCTGGTCGATCGGGCACTCGCACGTCTCGTTCATCGCAGCGTTGCACTCGCTGTCGTCGGTGCACGTGGTCGCGTTGTAGTTGAGCGTGCGCAGGCAGAGTCCGGTGAGGCAATCGCCCCCGGTGGTGCAGAGCGCGCCCAGGTCGGCGACCCCGATCGGCTCGGTGCAGATCTGGTCGACGTCGTTGGCGATCACGTCGCTGTTGATGGTGCAGACGTTGCCATTCGCAGCGCAGTCGGTGTTGTCCGAGCAGAGCGAGTTGCAGTAGTTCAAGTCGCCGAACGTCGTGCATCCCTGCAGCGACCCGCAGTCCTGGTCCTCGTCGCAGACGACGGAACATTCGTTGGAGAGGCCGGAAAGACAGATGTTCTCCCGGCAATCGGAGAACGCCGTGCACTGCGTGCCGAGCTGAGCGCCCCCCGTGCGAGGGAACTCGCAGTAAGCGGTGTCGACTCCGCCGACGTCGCGAACATCGCTGCAGACGCGGACACCGTCCGAACAGTCATCGCTGGAGGCGCACTGCTGATCGGCGAGTGTCTCGCAGACGTCGAACGCCTGCGTGATCGCGTCCTTGGTGACGTCGTTGGTGAGGCAGAGCTGCCCCTGCCCGCAGGCAGTGTCGTCGACACAGGGCGAGGCGCAGTAGCCCGCGAGGCAGACGAGCGACGCGCAGTCGGTGTCGTCGTTGCAGGCGACACCGGTGGCGTCTCCGCCCGTGTTGGGGACACACGCCGCTTCGAGCGCGTCGCCAGCGTCGTTCGAGATCACCGCACAGTTGAAGCCGGTCGGGCAGTCTGCCTCGCCAGTGCACGCTTGCAGCGGCTCGGGGACGCAGAGCCCGAGATCTTCGGTGCCGCCTCCGGCGAGCTGAATCGTCACCTGCTCGCATTCGTAGCCGGGAACGGTGCAATCGCCGTCGTCGGCGCACGGGGGGGTACAGACATCGCGGAAACGAGTCTCGAGGCAGTAGTTGTTCGAGCAGTCGCGGTCGACGTCGCAGACCTGACCGGCGGTTCCGCCGCCGACGTTCGGCCGTCGACAGATCGCGTCGACATCCATGTTGGTCTCGCGAACGTAGCAGACTTCGCCCATCGCGGTGCGGCAGCCGCCATCGTCGGTACAGGCGCGCGGTGCGACGCAGATCTGGGCCGTGTCGGTGTTTCCGCCACCGAGGTCGATCGTCTCGACGCGGCAGGTGTAGTCGGTGGCGTTCGAGCAGTCACCCGCCCCTTCACACGGTCCCGAGCAGGTGCCGTCGATGCAGAGGTTCTGGGCGCAGTCGGCGTCGTCGACGCACACGGCGCCGACCTCGGCGCCCCCGGCGTTCGGGGCACCGCACGCGAACTCCACGTCGGTCGCGGTCTTCGAGGCGACACAGCGCTCGCCGCCGCCGCAACCGGCGTCGGAGAGGCACTGCGAAGGGGGCCGCGGCTTGCAGACGGTGAGGTCTTCCTCACCGCCGCCCGTCGTCAGAGTCTCGGGTTCGCAGACGAACGAACCGTCGTCGGAACAATCGTTGGACGTCTCGCACGGTGCCGAACAGAGCCCGTCGACGCAGAGGTTGGACTGGCAATCGGTGTCGGCGGCGCACGCGTCCCCGATGCCGCCGCCCCCTACGGCGTTTCCACACTCGAGCGCGATCTGCATCCCGGTCAGGTCGACGACGCAAACGTCGGGGTCGGGGCAATCGTCATTCGATGCACAGACGGGAATCTCGGGCACGCAAGCGTTCACTTCTGCGAACGAGCCGTCGATGAGCTGCACGTCGATCGGCTGGCACGTGTATCCGCCCGGACAATCCGCTTCGCCGCCGCACGGGTCGGCACAAAGTCCGCCGACACAGAGCCCCGACTGGCAGTCGGAGTTCATCGTGCAGGTGTCGCCGTTCTCTCCGTTGCCGGTGGGATCACCGCAAAAGGCATCGCCGGTGGCGAGGTCGAAGATGCAGATCTCGGGCGGGGTGCAATCCGCAGCGCTCGTGCACGCTTCGTTGGTCTGCCCCATGTCGATCGGAGGCTCCTCACCCATGTCGACGCCGGTGTCTTCTTCCCCATCGCCTCCCGTGTCTTCGGGGGCGCCGGTGTCTTCCGTGGTGGTGCCGCCCATGTCGAGGACGACGTCTGGCGAGACGGAGCCGGCGGGGTCGTCCCCGCAGGCAGTGAGCGCCGCGCAGCAGGCGACGATGGTAGCAAAAAAGAGATTTCGACGGTTCATGACTTACTCGAATGGTCCACGGCCGACCGGCAGTCACCTCGCGGGCGCGACGTGAGTGGGGGACGGCGAATCATCTGCGTGCTGTGATACTATCGAAGCGCCACATGCAATCAAACGCAGCGCCACGGCGGCGGGTCGTATCACGCGCCGCGCGGTCGATCCAGTGTCTGCCGCTCCACGATCACGCCCGAGCGAGCATCGTGATGGCAGGTGCGTGGCGAGCTGGCGAAATACTTGGCGTTTCGCCAGCGATCGGTACGCTCTATCTCTCCCCATCACCACGGAAGGTTCATGGGTATCCGAAGATCACCGGCAAACGAAACGCGGACCGCGGCGTGGTCCGAAACCCGCGAGCGAATCCTCGACGTCGCGCGCACCCTCGTCGTCGAAGACGGATGGGATCGCGTATCGCTGCGGAAAGTCGCGCGGCGGGTCGGGCTCAGCCCCCCGAGCCTTTACGAATATTTCGACGGCAAGGACGACATGTTGGCCGCGGTGGCGGAGCGGGCACGCGACCGGCTCGTCGCGAGGCTGCGCGCCGTAGAGGAATGCGACGAGCGGCTCGTAGAGCTCGCCCTCGCCTACATCGATTTCGCTCGCCACCACCGCGAGGACTTCCTGCTGCTCTACGGCCGTTCGGCGGACCGCCCGCCCGGCAAGGACTCGCCGTACTCCGTCTGGATCAACCAGGTAGCGCGCGAGCTCGGCCCGAAGGTGGATCTCTCGTGGGCGGCCTATACCTTGTGGGGAGCCGCGCACGGCTTCGCGACGCTGCAGGTCACGGCGTTGGCGGCGGTCGACCAGAACTTCCGCGCCGGCGACCGTCACGCCCTCTCTGCCATCGTTCGGTCCTTGAGAAGCGCCGAAAATCAGGAGCTTCGCGCGACGATGTGACCCGACGGGTTCGCCACCGGCGAATCGGTGCCTACGCTCGAGATGACGCCACGAAGGCGTTCATCGGATGCCAGGACGGCCGATACGCCACGAGGTGGACATGAGCCCGAATGACAACCTTTCCCTCTATACGACCGACGAGCTCGAAGACTTTGGCGACACGCCGACGACGGTGGTGCCGTTCGTGTGCGACGAGTGTTCGAACATCGGGGGTTACTACTCGCAGTCGGTGGGCGAGATAGCCTGCCCTCACTGCGGCGGAAACGCTCACCCCATCAACCATTACCTGCAAGTCCCCGTAGGGTGAGTATCGCTTTCTGAAACCGCGTACGGCGCGCTCCCTCGGCGATGTCGAGCAGCCTGCTGTCGCGCCGCCAGGACGCGGCGCTCTCCTCGCTCCACTCCGACGTGTCGAGGGACTTCACGGTTCGCCGCACCCCCCTCAGCGCCGCTTCCAGCCCGACATGCGTGCCGACGTCGCGCGGGTCGAGCTCGCTGGTCGACCGCAACGCGAGCAGCAGCGATACGAACTCCAGGCTATGGCCGACGTCGCCGGCGCGGGACGCGTTGGCAGCTATCCAGGAGACGACCGCGGCCATGACGAACGTGTCTTCGACAGCGCGAAACGGTCGAACGATCGTGGCCCACCCGTCCTCGACGACGTCACCCACGATCGGCGTGCCGTCCAACGTCACCCAACCGTGGGAGACCTCGGGGACGAAGGGGATCGGGGTCGCCTCCTTCACCTCCATCCGTTCGGCGGCGGCGTCGACGGCGACGACGACCAGGTCCTTCACACCGTCCCTCTCGGGGGGGCGATGGGCCAGCACCCAGAGTCGATCCGCCTCGGCCCCCATCGTGACGAACGTCTTCGTTCCGTGAAGCCTGCCGTCTCGCAGGGTCGTCTCGATCGCCCGGGGCGTGTTGCCGCCCCTCTCGGTGACGCAGAGAACACCCAACTCCTCCCCGCCTCCGAACGGCGCGGTGAGGGAGCGCACTGCCTCGCGGTAGCCGGACGCGAACGCCCAGCCCAACACCGGTGACCGTGCCGCAACCCACGCGACGATCTCGATCGGGTGCGATACCTCCGCACGTCCGCGCTCGTGAAGCCTCTTCCACGCCGAGACGTCGTCGATTTCGTTCACGTCGGCTGCGAGCAGGCTCGAGATCCAATTCATGCCCGCATCCTACCAGACGAGGCCAGGTCGGTCGTTGTCGAAGTTTTCTGGGGCTTTGAGGCCGCGCCTCACGGCCGGACGAACTCGTCGTTCAGCACTTCGAGGATCGCCTCGGGAGGGTCGCGCTCCGCGGGGGGCCGATACGTCACCGGTATCTGTGCCATCCGGAAAGGTCCCGGCGCTCGGAATCGCCCCTCCGGCATCTCCGCGAAGAAGATGCGGATGTCGTTCGACCCGGCGGGCGTACCGTCGTCGAGCTCCTGCGTCTCGACGAGTCGGATGTTTCGGATCGTATAGCTGAGGCACTGCCGATTCCGATATATGACGCGGATCTTCTCGGTGAACGACATCGGCGAGAGCTCGGCGGCGTCCACGAAGACGGTGACCTTCTTGCCGTCGTCCCCCTGCACCTCCGCGAACGACGAAGACTCGAGCTCGAACGTCCCGCCCGCTCCGACCGCGACTCTCGATCCCGCCATCGGATCGTCGGCGTCCTGCCAGGCGAGCGTCTGCTCCTGCCCGTTGTAGGTCAACGTACCGAGGCCCGGCGTCGTGCCGCCGCTGAGCGAAACGAACGAAACCCCTGTGATGCTCGTCGGGTCTTCCCCGAACAGTTCCGTCGTGAACCCCTCGTCATCGATCTCGTAGCGGTAGCCGAACGGGAGGTGGTTCCGCACGTCGGTGCTGCGGGGGTCGGAGTGCTGCGCGATCTCGTCGCCGTTGTTGACCCCATCGCCGTCGGTGTCGACCTCCGCGTCCGGCGCGACATAGTCGATCGACCCGACGACCTCGAGCAGATCGGGGAGCCCGTCGCCGTCGGAGTCGACGAGCGTCGGCTCGGTGCCGAGCAACAGCTCGTCGCAGTCCGTCAGGCCATCGAGGTCCTGGTCGGCACCGATCGCGACCGCCATACACGCGGTCGGAACTTCGGCTGTGACCGGATCGAGCCCGCTGAAGATCTCCACGTTGTCCGTGACGCCGTCGCCGTCGGTGTCGGCCAGCGTCGGGAGCGTCCCGGTGGTCTCCTCTTCGGCGTCGCTCAATCCGTCCCCGTCGGAATCGAGGACTGGGCCATCGGGTCCCGGGATCGCGTTGAGGTTCGCCGCGATCAGGAGCTTCGACGCGAGGACCGTGCGCAGTCCGAGCACGTTGACGATCGGTAGGGTGAAACCGGCGATGTTGTCGAGGCGTTGGTAGGTCCCGCCCCCGGCGAACGCCATCTCCTCGAGCGCGGTCTGGATGAGATCGTTCTCGCCGTCGGGGGCGTTGGGGCTCGCGAGCTGAATCGTGTGAAAGCGCAGGCCGGCAGCCCCCTGCTCGAGGACGAGGTCCTTCATCCGTGCGACCGCCTCGGCGTCGAGCCGCGTCTCGCACGCCCACGACGGCCCCATGTTCGCGTCGATGCACTGCTGGTCCCCGTCGGGGCAGCAATCGGCGCCGTCGGCGAGGGGGACGGGCGGGCCCGCAGCGATGTTCAACACGATGTACTGGGTGAGGACGCGCGTCCCGGCGGACTGTTCCGCGAGGTCCCCCTCGATCAAGGTCCGCGCGCTTCGGAGGGCGTCGTCCCAGTCCCGGCAGAGGTCGGTGGAGATGCAGTTCTCCGGCAGAGCGAGCTGGGTGACGGCGTTGAAGAGCTCCCCGGGATTGTTCGTGAAGTTGCCCTCGGTCGGAGCGAGCTTTTTCGGCCGTCCCGCATACCCGATGACGCTGATCCGCATTTCGGGGTTACCGAGCCCGAGCTGGACCAGCTCGCGGAGGATGTCGACGCGCTGCGAGGCGGAGTCGATGTCGGAGAAGAGCAGCCCCGTGGCCTGATCGACCATCAAGACCAGGCGCACCGGGAAGCGCGCTTCGACCGGATCTTCGGTGCAGACTCGCCCCTGCAGCGCGAGCCGATCGGCCTCCTTGCGGGGGGCCGCCGGGCTGTAGAGATCCGCGTCGGTGCAGCCGACGGCGACCAAAGACATCAGCGCTGTAGCGAGCTTCGGGGACACGCCGCAACAGTATCAGAGGCTGAAGCAGAGGCAAAAGAGCGGGACCGGGCGGCTCCCTCAGGTGTCGTCGGGCGGAGCGAGTCCGAACTCGTCGAGCTGTCGGTCGACGTGTGCCTTGATCCGCTCGAAGTTGAGACGGTCGTCGAAGACGATGACGAGGAAGTTCTCGAGAACCGCGATGACGTACAGGTTCTCCGAGCTGCCTGCGACCTTCGTGTCGATGGGGGCGTGCTTCTTCGTCGTCTCTGCGGCGTCCGTGACTTTGAAGCAGAGAGCGTTCCCTCGACGTCCGATGATGTAGCCGCGTGCGTCGACCATCATCACCGCCTTCACGTCGGAGATCTGATGCATGCTGTCGAGCAGCAGGTCGCTGTCGATCTCTACCACCGCACTTCCTCGGCTGGGGTCCCGTGGATTGTAAGCGTAGTTTGAGACAGCGTCGACCTCGCATCGCCGGGTGTGTTTCCGGCTGGAAGTGCCTCTGCTATCGTCGCCTCATGCTGAGGAGACTACCCGCCTGGACATTGCTCGTCCTCTGGCCGATCGCCGCCGCGTGCGGCCCCGACTCCACCGTCGTCGGCGTCGAGCTCTGCGGCGACGTGCAGATCCCCGAGGACATCGACGCCGTGCGCGTCTCGATCCTCGATGCGGAGCGCAACAGCGTGACGGCGGGGACGATCGAGCTCCTCCAATGTCCCGGCAGTCAGCAACTGGAGCTTCCTCAGATCACGGAGCTCGAGGCACCGATCGGCGAAGTCTGGATCGTCGCCCAGGGGCTGCAGGAGGGGGTATCGGTCATCACCTCGGAGCGGCGGCTCCGGGTCGAGGAAGACGGTCGGGCTCCCGAAGTCCTGCTGGGCCTCACGCGCTCCTGCATGCGCGTGACGTGCGCACTCGGACAGACGTGTATCGACGGTACGTGTGACGATGCCCCGTGGGAGACCGACGACGGGGTCTGCGACGGCGGGCCACCTTCGGAGGGCGCAGGCCGCGGCATGGCGTCGTGCGCGGCTCCATGAGGAGCCGAATCACCGCTCGACGGCGGAGCTAATCGGGCTTGGGGGCGCGCTGCTCGCGCGGTTTTCGGACGTCTTCGGTCGCGAAGCGGACGCGAATTCCGGCGTCATCGGCCGACACGGCGATCTGCTTGCCGTCATGCGGACCGACCTCGCTCACCAGGAGGCGCGAGATGGGGGTCAGCACGTGCTTGTCGATCGTCCGCTTGAGCTCCCGCGCCCCGAACCGCTCCGAAAAACCGTGCTCCATCAGCCAATCGCGTGCCTTTCGGTCGGCGTCGATCTTCAGGCTTCGACGACGTGCCCCCCGCCGGCTGAACGCCAGGTTCAGCTCGATGTCGACCAGCCGCCCCATCGCCTCGGGAGAGAGGGGTCCGAAGACGATCACGTCGTCGAGCCGGTTCAAGAACTCGGGCGCGAAGAACTCGTCGAGCTTGCGTTCGACGTGACCGGTGAACATCGCCGAGGCGCCCGCCGCGCCGGTGAAGCCGACCGGTGAGACGGAGGTCCGCGACGCGCCGAGGTTCGACGTCAAAAAGATCAACGTCTGCCGGAAATCGGTCGTCTGTCCACGCGCATCGGTGAGACGCCCCTCGTCGAGGATTTGCAGGAAGATGTTGAAGACTTCGCTGTCCGCCTTTTCGAACTCGTCGAAGAGGAGCACGGAGTACGGCTGGTTCCTCACCGCTTCGGTCAACAACCCCTCGCGATCCTTGTCGTGCGGTGTTCCGACCAGCTTCTCGATCGCGAACCGGCCGCGGTACTCGCTGAGGTCGAAGCGGAGCATCCGCTCCGGATCGCCGAAGAGTCGTTCGGCGACGAGCTTGGAGAAGTAGGTCTTGCCGACACCGGTGGGACCGACGAGGAAGTAGACGCCGAGCGGCTTCTCGGCACTCCCGAGGCCCGCCTTGACCATCGCGAGGCGGTCGACGATCGCGTCGATCGCTTCGTCCTGATCGACGAGGCGCTCCCGAAACCACTTGCGAGTTCCTTCCAGATCGAGGGGTACCGCGTCGTCGAGCAGGTCGAGGCTCATCCCCGTCACTTCGGCGAGGCACGGGGGGATCGACTCGATCCGCAGCTCGATCGGCCCTTCCGTCGAGGCTTCCTTCCGCAGCGTGTAGTCGACGAGCGCGTCCATCAGGTCGCAGGCGCGCCCGGGCGCATCGCTGCGGGTATAGAAACTGCGCGCGAAGTCGACGACTTGCTCGAGACAACCGGGCTCCGCGACGACCTCGCGCTCGCGGATCTCCAGGTCGTCGACCCGCTGGCGCAGCACCGCGAGCGATTCGCGGTCGGACATCGGCTGCATCTTCACCTGTCGGAAGAGGCGCAGGAAACCGGGGTCACGGCTCAGGCCGTTCTTGAGGCTCTCCTCGGTGCACTCCGCGATCATCCGGAGCTGCCCGCGGTGCAGGTACGGCTTGAAGAAGTCGGCGAAGTTCTCGTCGCTCTTGGAGTGGGCGCCCGCCCCGAGCAGGTCGTTCGGGTTGGTCAGGTACACGATCACCTTGTCGTGCTTCATGATCGCCTCGGCCATCTCCTTGAGCTTGGTCTCCCAGTCTCCGAGATAGCGCGTCCCGCTGATGAGCTCCGAAGTGTTCGTCTCGAGGATCTGCCAGCTATCGTCGGCGTCGGACAGGCGCTGCGCGAACTCCTGAATCACCGCGGTCTTTCCGACCCCCGCCTCGCCCACGAGCATGATCGATCGCGTGGTCTCGTCGTCCTCGAAGTGCTCGACGAGGAGATCGACGACATCGTCTCGACCGTAGGCGCGGGTGAGAAACTCGCGCTCTTCGGGGGAGTTGAGGAGACGTCCGTATTTGTCGAGACCGCGCTGCTGCGGCGCGGTCTTGCTCACGACCTGGAGCCGCTGCCAGAGGGTCCCATAGACCTCCTGCAGATTGCGCGCTTCCAGGTAGTTCAGGATGAGGCGACGCTCGCGCGGGGTGAGCTGCTCCTGCAGCCGCTTGTAGTGCTCGCGCGTCATCTTGGGGATGAGCCGGTCGAGGCACTCCTCGGCCATCTGCTGCATGTCGTGTTCGCGCTCGAGCAACGCTCGCAGGACGACGGCGACCGACTTCGGGGTCCCAGCGGTCCGCAGTTGCGACAGCGCTTGCTCGCGCACCCCGTACGATTCGTCCCCCATCGCGCGGATGAGAGCGTCTTCGATGTGGGCGTAGCCGAGATCCCCCAGCGCCACGATCGCGCGGTACCGAACGTCTGCATCGTAATCGTTGAGCGAGCTGAGCGCCGGCTCGATCGCCATCGTGTCGCCGAGAATCCCGAGCGCGAAGAGCGCCATCTCGCGGACTCCGGGCTGAGGGTCGCTCAACAGCAGAATGAGCGACGGCACCGACGCGCTATCCCCGAGCCTGCCGAGGTTCGTCGCCGCCGCCATCCGCCGTCGGAAGTGCGCGCTCGTGAGCTCCTCCCGCAAGATCTCGATGACCTCGGGTCCAATCCCATAAAGCTGGTCCCGGAGGCTCCGGTAGCGCTCCTGCTCCTCGCAATCCTGAAGCTCCTCCAGGATCTTTTTCGCGAGCTCACGGTTGTCCGCCATACCTACTCCGACGGAAGGTCGTCGACGCCTGAAGATCGTCCCCAAAAGGTCCGCACCGAAGTGTAGCGCAGCAACCTACCCCCGTCCAAGACCGCGCTTCGCGCGGTGGGGGACCGGCCTTCGGCCGGTGGGGGACCGCGCTTCGCGCGGTGGGGGACCGCGCTTCGCGCGGTGGGGGACCGCGCTTCGCGCGGTGGTGGACC
>CAYPJU010000095.1:0-21498 GCA_964411125.1 uncultured Bradymonadales bacterium
GCTCACCGTCGTGGGCCGTCGCCGCGAACCCGACGCTGAGGTCGCGCATCACGCGCAACTCGGCGAGCTCGCCGACCTCGGTGGGAAAGAGAGCGCGCCGTTCGCGGCGCGAGACAGCGCGTCGCCATGCGTCGACCGTGGAGGTCTCCGCCCAGCCCTCGTCGATAGTCAACGCGTAGAATCGCGTCGGCCAGAGGGCGCTGGGGACGAGCGAGATCGCCGTGGGCAGGACGGTCGCCGCGCGGCGGCGGAGCCATCCCTTCACGGCGAAGTACGAGGAGAGCAGTACGAACCATCCACCGGCGAGGGCAGGCGACGCCGTGCCCGTGGTCGAGAAGAGCAGCCCCTGCCCGCCCAGGGCGACCGCGGTGATCGCGATGACGTACGCATCGATGAAGAAGACCCATTCGAGGTAGCGGCGGCGGCGGTCGAAGGGCGCGAAGAGCGTCACGCCGTAGGTGTTGGTCCAATCGAGGAGAGAGTGCAGGACCATGCCGAGCCCGAGCGCGACGAAGCTCGGGGCGAGGAATGCCATGTCGGTCAGGACCATGGCGGCAGCACCGGCGGCGCTCACCGCGAGCTGCAGCGGGATCGCGTGGGTCCAGGTCTGATGCGCGCGCAAGTACGCGACCTTCCCGAACTGCCGGCTGAGGGCATCGGTGTCGGGCAAGACCGAGCCGAAGACGAACGCGACACTCTCCAGTGGATGCGATGCCCAGAACGGCGCCGTCGCCGAGGCGCCGAGCATGACGTGGGTAAAAGTGTCCATCGAGATCCTTGGTGTACTTTAAACACTAACACAAATACCTCGCGCTGGGACCGCTCTATTCCGACAGCGACACGAATTGCCGAGAGGCGTGCCGTACCGGTTTTTCGAACGTTTGGTTGCCGAATACCCGAAGGACGCCACGCCTGGCGTCTGGGACGATGAAATGGAGCATCCACGCAGAGTTCGAGGAGGCGCCATGAGTCGGAGACGCAGACGGGAGAGGAGAAGACGCCGGTGGGAAGAGGAGCGCGCGGCGACTGGAAGGTACTTGCTGGGGATGACGACGGTCGTCTTCGGGGTGGCGGGGTTCTTCGTGTCGCTAGCCCGAAAGATGCTGGGGACTGCCGGGTTGGAATGGTCGATGGCGCCCTTGTTGTGGGGCCTCGGGCTGGCTCTGCTGGGCTACGGAGCCTTCGTGCTGTGGGGGATCTTCGCGCGCGATCGGCCGTGGCGCGTCGTCCCGGTCGTCGTGGGGCTGCTGGTGGTTTGCGTGGCGACGGGCGCGCTGCTGACGGGCTCCCCGATGCAGCCCGAGGTCTACGAGACGCTGAAGCGTTCGCAGGACAATCCGCTGAGCATCGACCTGCCGGAGGTGCCACCGGGGCCCTACTCCGGCCTCGAGCTCGAACCCGAGAGACCGTTCCTCGCCATCGACCCGGACGCGTGGATTCTCGCGGAATCTGCTGACGGTGCCGGCGGAGCGGTCGAGCGTGACGGACGCTGGGAACACTCGTCCCTGATCGCGCCCGAACCCGATGCGCTGGAAGCCCGCGCCCGTTCGATCCGCGAGGCCCGCCAGCGCGAGGCCGCGCTCCTGAACGCGGACTGGCCGACGGATCGCGCCACTGTTTCGATCGACCGATGCGCGACCTTCGGGTCGGTTCGCCCCGCGCTCTCGGCGATGCAGAAGGCGGGCTTCCGACGCGTCGACATCGTCGTGGAGGGGCAGAACCACGGGCTCGTGAAGCCGGTAGAACTGTCCGTCGTGGACGACGACATGCGCACGGTCCGGATCGGCTCGGCGGGGATCGATGCGACGTTCAGGGGAGCGCTCCGCCCGCCGATCCCCGGATGCGACGCCGGAGGTCCGACAGCTTGCGCGCGGGAATCGAAGGACGCGTGCGCGATGGTGGTCGACTACGAGGCGCTCAGGGAGGTCGTCCAGGGCGCGCTCCCGTACGAGGTCGTCGTCCACGTCGACGACGGTGCGACCTGGCAGACGGTCGTCTCGACGCTCGACGCGTTTCCGCAGGCGGACATGGTCTTGTGGGTGGGCGAGCCGTCAGACTGAGACGCTGCCGGACTCGATGCGGTCGAGGGCGATCGCGATCGCGGTGCCGCCGATCACGGCGATCGGCATGCTGAGGAAGTTGATGAAGGGGATCAGCAGCATCAGGTAGGCGCCGAGCCCGAAGCCGACGGCGAGTCGGCGGTGCTTCCAGATCAGCCCGAGCTTCTGCCGGAACCCGTAGCGTCGCCGTTCGAGCGCATAGTCGGTGTACTCGAGGGCGATGAAGTATGCGCCCACCACGGGGGAGAGGATCACGCCGACTCCGGGGATGAGCCCGAGCAGGACGACGAGAAAGACGCGCGGGATCGACGTCGCGGCCGTCGTCACCATCCCCTTCAGACCGCCTGCGACCATCGACTTCCACCCTTCTTCGGCGGGGACGGCCTCCCCCATCATCAGCGCTTCGACCATCTCGGAGAGCTTGTCGTTGAAGGGGCTCGCGACGATGCCTGCCGACAGCATCGTGAGGAAGTATGCTGCGATCACGAGCAGCGGATAGATGAGGATCCTGAGGAGCCACCACAGCGCGTAGAGCGGGTAGTAGTACCAGGGGCCTTCGACGGGTGGGTCGACCAGAAACCAGTCGGCGTTGAAGACGAGGACGGCGGCGAGGACGACGAAGACGGTGACGTTGATGATCGCGGGGATCGCGATGTTGGGCCACAGCTTCGGGTTCTTGCGCAGGATGGTGATCGCGCCGAACGCGGCGGCAAATCCGCCGCGGAGCTGCGAGAAATCGGAGCCCGATTCGAGCTCGACCAGGCGCTGGACGAGGGGGTGCGGCGATCGCGACATCACGGACTCCGTCGTTGGGGTTATCGATTAGTACCGATTTATCGCAGCCGTGTAATCCCTCCCCTCCAATGTGCTGCCAGGTCCATCTGGTACATAGCGTGCTTGTCCTCGTCGGCGGCTGTCACCCGGTGTACAGAGCTCGGCTGCCCGTCTGATGGCTCACTCAGCCTTCCACTGGTACCTCGCCTTGAGCTCGTTCAGTTGATCGAACCGAAGGAGTCCGTCGTGCTGCATCCGTCCGACGACGATTCCGGGGTGGAGTGCGTGGTCGGCCGCGAACGCGCGGATCGACGCTGGATTCCGTGCGATCGAGGGGAGCTGGGTTGCGGCCGGCCGCGGAAGCAGGGTGTCGGCCGCGAATGCGTTGGCCTCGGCCTCCAGCTTCTGATCGAGGCCCTTCAAACCTTCGATCACGACCAGACGGCGGCCGTGAAGGACCAGATGTCCGACTTCGTGAAACAAGCTGAACCAGAAATGGTCGTGGGTCTTGTAGCGGAGACTCAGCGCGAGCAGGGCCTTGTCGGGCCCCAGCATCTTTGTCATCCCTGAGGCAGGGCATCCCTTCGGCGCGGGTACGACGGTCACGGCGACGCCGCATGCCGCACCCAGCTCCCGCAGCTTGGGAGCAATGATCCGTGGCGAGGTTTCCAGCACCAGCTCGCGGAACGCAGGAATCTGGTCGCGGAGGGCCGCGACGGTGAATGGCGCGCAGTTGATGCCCTCGGCCTGAAGTTCACAGGCACGGACCCATGTCGCGACTGGTCCCGGCTTCAGCTCGAACTTGTCCGAGCGCCGAAACGCGGTGAGCGGTGACGCGTATTGTTCGCGCCACGCATCGACCGACGCGACGCCAAAGAAGCCGAGGCACTCCCGAACCTGTTCGATCTTGTCACGGGTCTTCGAGATCCAGCCCCATCGCCTCATGTCGGTCGTTGGTAGTTCGGCGAGCCAGCCGATTTGGTCTTCGAGCTGCGCCTCGAACTCCTGCCTCGCCAGACCTTCGCGGTAGCGCGCTTCACGGGCCAGCCAGAAGCGAGCCGCCCCACCGAGCACCTTCTCGAGCCGGAGCGCGGCGTCTTCAGACAGCGGAGCATCGCCGCTGAGCAACTGGCTGACGTGCTTCTCGCTGAACCCGATGCGACGCGCGAGCTCTCTCTGGGTCCATCCTTTCGTCTCGAGAACATCGAGAATGCTGTCGCCGGGCGGCGAGAGCCATGTTGGCTCGAATAGTCCGTCAGTCATGGTAGTCACCGATAAAAACTATCCGAACGGCGCGCACTGCGCCCCATTGAAGGGCCTCGTTGTCATCGAGCGGCGGTGGCTCGTCCGCGCACTCCATGACGATGCGATGGGCCCAATCGATGTCGATCGCGAACTGACCGTCTCGCTCCCCGCCGAGTGCGTGAGGGCGATACGCCGGTGGCAGGTCGAACAACGATTCCGCCGCGTCGAGGTCGCTGAGACGAACTCGCAGCTTTCGCGCAACCTTCGCCCCGAGCTTCTTCTGAGCGTGACGCGAGTCTTCGCACAGCTTGCGCACCCTGCGGTCGTCTATGACAATCTTCATCGCCGCCCTTGGCTCGATTTACCTTTACCTATTTGGTAAACAAAATCAAGAGGTGCGATCGAATTCAGTGCAGTTTTGGGCGCCCCGACTGCGCGCGACCCCGAGGGGTGGTGACCGTACCGTCGCGACGTCTTCGCGTCCGGGGAACCCGCGGCGCGGTTTGAACTCACACTGAACCCGTCGATTTTGACGAGGGGTGACCCTCGATCGCCGTTAGCGCTGGACGAGGACGACGCCGGCGACGATGAGGGCGATCCCGGCGGCCTTGGTCCAGGCGAAAGGTTCCACGGGCATCCCGATCGCCCCGAAGTGATCGATGGTGGTCGACATCGTCATCTGCCCGGCGACGACGAGCGCGAAGAGCAGCGCGGCTCCGATGCGTGGAGACACCCAGATCGACGCCGCGACGTAGAACGCACCGATGAGCCCGCCGATCCAGGCCCACCATGGGGCGGCGGCGATCGCGGCGCGGTCGGGGATTAGCGCTTGCTGGGAGGCGACGACCGCGGCGAGCCCGAGTGTCCCGACGCCAAAGGAGATCATCGCTGCCCAGATGGCGCCGTTGCCGTGGCGGGCGAGGTTCGTGTTGATGCTCACCTGGATGGGGAGCGCTGCGCCGGCGCACACCGCCATGATCACTGCTTTGACGTCCATCGGCCCACGGTGCGTCTGGCAGCGCGGCGCGTCAAACTTTCCGTGAACCGTCCACACGGCGCGGGCGTCCCAGGTGTGGAGAAGACTTCGGCGTCCAGGGGAGAGTCCCCTGGTCGGTTTGGGCGAAGCCCAACGGCCTCACCCGCTGCGACCACCCTCGAGCACTTGACGTGGGAATGCACAACCGGTCGAATGTAGTTGGACCCACGCGCCTCTTCGGCAGGCATCCATGTACGAATCTCACCCACAATCCGACGCACTGACCGTCCGGCGGTACTCCGTCCGGGGCCCGTGTCTCGAGGGTCACGGGCCGATGGTCCTGCCGACCCACGTCTGCGTGCGGTGCGGATCGACGGAGCCCGGGGGGACCGTTCACCGCGAGAAGCTCACGTACTACAACCCGTGGATCTGGCTCACGGCACTCTTGAGCCTGTTCATCACGATGATCGCCTACATCGCGACGAAGAAGTCGCTCGAGGTGGAGTACTACCTGTGTCCGGATTGCGCGGACAAACGGAAGATCCGCAGCGTGACGAGCGGTCTCGTGACGATCACGGCGCTCTTCGGCGCGTTCTTCGGGATGGGGATCGGCAGCTCGACGCTTGTGGCGCCGGCGCTCGCGGTTGCGATGTTTTCGTCGATCTTCTGGTTGGCGCTGTCGCGACCGCCGCTGCGCGCGGTCCGCTACGACGGGATGACCCACCGGTTTTCGCTCGTCGGGGCTCATCCTCGATTTTTGAGCGAGCTCGAAGGTGGTTCGGTGGGCCGGCGCCCCCCCGAACTCCCACCGCCGGCCGACGGCACGGTCGGCTCAGGCGGGGACTGGCACGGGGACTACGGTCACGTCTGAGGGCCGAACTCTCGTGCCCACTTCGCAAACTCGGTGACGAAGCCGCCCAGGATCATCCGGGTCGGTTCGTCGACGAGGCGCCCGTCCGCGAACTTCTGTTTCGCGCCTCCGACGAGGATCTCGGGGTAGGGAAACATCAGCGCCCCCATCCCGAGCATGATGTTCTTCATGTGCTGCTGACCGCGCGCCCCCCCGACGAAGCTGGAGGCAGCCGACATCATCGCGACCGGCTTGTGTCGGTAGACGGAGTGATACGCGGGGCGGCTCGTCCAATCGATGGCGTTCTTGAGCACGCCGGGGATGCTGTAGTTGTACTCCGGGATCGCGAAGACGACGCCGTCGGCCTGCGCGATCGCGTCTCGGAGCCGTTCGGCTGCCGGGGGCATCGCGAGGTCGCTGTTGTAGAGCGGGACGTCGGCGTAGTCGTGGATGACCACCTCGACGTCATCGGGCGCGAGCTCCCCGAGGGCGCGCAGCAGGCCAGTGTTGAGGCTCGCCTCGCGGAACGAGCCCGACAGGCCGATGAGTCGAATGGTCATTGCGTCTCCGGTTCTGCGGTCAGGGGAGGTCGAACGCGAGCGCTTCGAAGTCGGACGAGGGGGCGATCGTCACGGCATCGAGGCCGGTGATGGCGGCTCCGTCCCCGGGGCCGACGGCGACGCCGTCTACGGTGGCCGTCCCTCGGACGACCTGCACCCAGCCGCGCGCCCGAGAGATCGGGACTTCGACGGACTCTCCCGCGGCGAGCACGACCCTCCGAATCTCGGCATCTTGCCCGATACGCAGGCTTCCGTCACGCCCGTCGGGGCTGACGATCAGGACGACGCCGCGCTCGTCTCCGAAGTCCTTGTCCTCGTAGCGAGGCTCGGTCCGCCTCTCGGCGGGCTCGATCCAGATCTGGAGGAAGTGGACGGGCTCGGTCGAGCTGGCGTTCATCTCGCTGTGGCGCACGCCGCGCCCGGCGGTCATCACCTGCACTTCTCCGGGGCGGACGACGCCTCCGCCGCCGGTGCTGTCGCGGTGTTCGAGGCCCCCCGCGACGACGTAGGAGATGATCTCCATGTCGGCGTGGCCGTGGGGCGGGAAGCCCGCGCCGGCGTCGACGCGATCTTCGTTGATGACGCGGAGCGGCCCGAACCCGACGTAGCGCGGGTCGTAGTAGTGCCCGAAACTGAAGGTATGGTGGCTGTCGAGCCATCCCATTCGGACCCTCCCTCGCTCTGCGGAGCGGCGAACTTCGATCCTACCTTCTGCTTGCCGTGCTGCTTCCATCTGGTCTCCTCGCGGCTCGAGGCCGCTTTCGGTCTCGTTCGCGCGTAGGAAGCACGAACCGGGCATGAAGTTGCACAACGCGCTGTTTCCTTTCGCGCACTACCGACCGACACGGTACGGGTGGACCACGCCGCTCGCATTCGGTAACAACAGGCGACTTCAGGAGGTCCCGATGGAAGACGTGCGAGAAGCAGTTTCGATCTACTACGGCAAGACCCTGCAGAAGACGGAGGACCTGGCGTTCGACGCGTGCTGCACGACCGACTACGACCCGGCGTTGACGGAGAAGCTGACCGCGGAGGTGCTCGACAAGCGCTACGGTTGCGGAAGCCCTCTTCCCGAAGCGCTCGAAGGGGCGACGGTCCTCGACCTGGGGTCGGGCGCCGGTGCCGATTGCTTCATCGCCTCGCAACTCGTCGGACCGACCGGTCGCGTCATCGGCGTCGACATGACCGCCGAACAGCTCGAGGTCGCCCGTCGCAACATCGCCCCGCACATGGATCGGTTCGGCTACGACGAGCCGAACATCGAGTTCCGCGAGGGGATGATCGAGGAGATCCCGGCCGAGGACGCGAGCGTCGACGTCGTGATCTCGAACTGCGTCATCAATCTGTCGAACGACAAAGAGAAGGTCTTCGCCGAGATCTGGCGCGTCCTCAAGCCGGGCGGCGAATTCTACATCGCGGACATCGTCGCGGACCGCCGCGTCCCCGCGCGCCTGCAGGAAGACGAGACGTTGTGGAGCGAGTGCCTGACGGGCGCGGCCTACGCCGAGGATCTTCGCCGTATGATGGCGGCGGCCGGTTTTCGTGACGTCCGCACAGTCAAATCGCGCCGCACCGGTGATGTGGTCGAAGGGATTCGATTCGACTCACGCACGCTGCGCGGCTTCAAGGTGGAGCTCGAGGACCGCTGCGAAGACTACGGTCAGGTCGCCGTCTACAACGGGACGATCGCGGGGCACGAGCTGCGCTTCACGCTCGACGACCATCACGTCTTCGAGGCGGGCCGCCCGATGCGCGTCTGCAAGAATACGGCGGACATGCTGACCGCGTCGCGTTTCGCGGCGCACTTCCGGGTGAGCGAGCCGCTGCAACACTTCGGTCTGTTCGACTGCGCCCCGGTGCCGAGCGAGGCGACCGATGCGCCCGCCCCTTCGACCGGCTCGTGCTGCTGAACGTTCCGACTTTCAGGCGAACCCTCGGTGCGACTGGTCACCGAAGTCCTCTGTCCGCAGTTCCTCCGTGAAACCGAAACAACTTCTCGTCGCATTCGCCCTCCTCCTCGCCGCCTCGACCGCGCACGCGGAGGAGATCACGCTCGACCAGGCGATCTCGGAGCTCGAGGGTTCGAGCGAAGATTGGACGGCGGTCGAGGTTCGCATCGACCGTGCTCGCGCGCTTCGTCGACAGGCGCTCGCGTCGCTACTGCCGCAGCTCTCCGCGGGTGCATCGACGACCTACAACGGACAACAGGTGGAGTTCGGTGACCGTGTCGTCCGACGGCGCTTCGACTGGGGTGCGAGCGGCACGGCACGCCTCACGCTGTTCGATGCGACGCAGTATCCGCTGGTGGCAGCGGCGAAGAAGCGCATCGAAGTCGCCGAAGCGCAGGGTGAATGGACGCGGCGACTGCTCCGCTTCGAGGTGGAGTCGACGTTCTACGAGCTCGCCGCGGCCCAGCGTGACATCGCGATCGCCGAGCAGACGATCGCGCTCCGCAAGGCGTACGTCGAGCGGGCGAAGGCGCTGGAGGGCGCCGGAATCGCCCTCCCCCTCGACGTGGCGCGCGCCACCGCACAGTTGCTCGAGGCCGAACAGCTTCTGCTGGAGGCGCAGGCGCGGATGGGCAACCAGGCGGACGCGCTCGCCGTCTTGCTCGTGCGCGAGCCCGATGGAACTCTCCGCGCGAATCTGTCGCCCGCTGTCCCCGAGCCGCCGGCAGAAGCGGGCGGGACGTCGGGACGACGGGACCTCGAAGCGCAGCGGCTGGAGATCGATGCGCTCGATTCGGTGGAGACGTCGCGGTGGTGGCTCCTCGCCCCGACGCTCGGGCTGCAGGGAGACGTCCGTGCTGGGCCGCCGTCGTTCAGCGCTCCCGACGGTGTGAACTGGTCGGTGACGCTGTCGCTCGGCTGGGTGCTCTACGACGGTGGGGCGCGCTACGCCCTGGTCGACGTCGCGAACGCGAACCTTCGCGAAGCGGAGCTGCAACTATCACGGGCCGAACGCGAGGCGCGCGCCGAGCTGACCGCCGCGCTCCGCACCTGGCGAAGTGCCTACCGCGCCATCATGGTCGCCGAGCAGCAGGTCCAGGTCGCGCGCGAGGCGTACGAGATGACCAACGCGCGGTTCGAATCGGGCCTCGCGACGAGCATCGAGGTCGTCGAAGCGTCGGACTCGCTCTTCCGCGCCGAGGCGAGCCTGTCGGACGCGCGGCTCGCCGCGGACGTGGCGGCGGCGCGCTGGCGGTATCTGCGCGAAGACTGACGCGGCTGGAAGCCGCGGCACCGCAGGTTCGGAGTAGCGGCTTCCAGCCGCGATCGCGTTGCGCTTCCCCCCGCGATGCAGCCTTGCGCAGCCCCGCCGCCACAGCGCAGAATGGCGCGGCTCCCCACGGCGAGAATGACGATGCTGGTAGGCGACTCCCCGCTCAAGATGCAAGACATCCCGCGCGTCACGTACCTGCGTGACGAAGTAAAGATCGCACCGGACGCCGCAAAGCGGATCGCCGCGGCCGCGAACTTCGTGCGTGAACAGGCGGAGAGCGGTCGTGCCGTCTACGGCGTGACGACCGGTTTCGGCGCGAACCGCGACCGGGTGATCAAGCCCGAGGACGCGCGGACCCTGCAGGAACGGCTGATCATGAGCCACGCGTGCGGCGTCGGCCCCGACCTCCCCGAAGACGTCGTTCGCACCATGATGCTGCTGCGGATCGCCGCGCTCGCCCGCGGCAACTCCGGGCTTCGTGTCGAAACGCTGCAGCTCTTGGTCGACATGCTCAACGCCGGTGTCCACCCGCGGATCCCCGAGTTCGGCAGCGTCGGGGCGAGCGGCGACCTCTGCCCCCTCGCGCACATGTGTCTGCCGATGATCGGTCACGGCGAAGTCGACTACGAAGGCCAGCGGTATGCGGGCGCGGATGGGATGCGAGCGGCCGGGCTGGAGCCGATCGGCCTGACCTACAAAGAGGGGTTGGCGCTCCTGAACGGAACACAGGCGCAGACGGCGCTCGGGATGGTCGTCGCGACGGCGTTTTCGCGGCTACTCGACGCCGCCGACGTCGTCGCGGCGATGAGCCTCGAGGCCGTGGCGGGTCGTATGGAGGCGCTCGACCCCCGCATTCAGGAGCTGCGCGGTCGACCCGGTCAGATCCTCAGCGCCTCGAACGTGCGCGCGCTGCTCGTCGAGTCCGAGCTCGCCGGCGCTTTGCCCGGAGCTGTGGAAGGAAAGGTCGAGTACATCCAGGATTCGTACTGCCTGCGCTGCCTGCCGCAGGTTCACGGCGCGTGCCGCGACGTGCTCGACCACGTCCAGGGCGTCCTCGAGGTCGAAGCGAACGCCGTCACGGACAATCCGCTCGTCTTCGCGCCCGAAGGCGACACGCCGGGGGCGATCCTGTCGGGTGGGAACTTCCACGGCGAGCCCGTCGCGATGGCGCTCGACTACCTGAAGATCGCGATCTCGGAGCTCGCCAACATCTCCGAGCGGCGCTCCGCCAAGCTGACGGACAAGTACTTCTCGGAAGGACTGCCGCCGTTCCTCGTCTCGAACCCCGGCCTGAACTCGGGGATGATGATCCCGCAGTACGTCGCCGCGGCGCTCGTCTCGGAGAACAAGGTCCAGTCGCACCCCGCCAGCGTGGACTCGATCCCGACGTCGGCGAACATGGAGGACCACGTTTCGATGGGGATGCACGCCGGGCTCGGCGCCCACCGAATCTTGCAGAACAGCGAGCGGGTCATCGCGATCGAGTACCTGATCGCCGCCCAGGCATTGGACCTGCGCGAAGGATACCAGCTCGGCGTCGGCACGCGTCGCGCCCTACGCCTGATCCGGCAGGAAGTCCCCTTCATGGAAGAGGATCGCGTCCTCTACCCCGACATCCACGCGGCCGTGGCGCTCGTCCACGATGGCCGACTCGTCGACGAAGTCTCCGACATCATCAGCGCGCCGTCGCAGTCGCTCTGGCGCTTCACGAAGTCGTAGCGCGCGATGCGCTTTGCGCTGTGCGCGGTGCGCATCTCGGGGGGCATGACGTCGGTGAGCGCGCGTCTCGCGCGACTCGAACCGGTGAGCGCACGTCACGCGCAAGGCGCAAAGCGCAAAGTGCACTGCGCAGAGCGCAGAGCGCGAAAAAAAAGTGACACTTTCGCGGCTCCGCGGTGACTTGATGGGGGAGACGTGGAAGGGAGCGGTCGATGGAACAGGCAAAAGTCGAGGCGCTGTACGAGCGATTCGGGCCGATGGTGTTCCGTCGGTGCCGCGCGATGCTGGGTAGCGAAGACGAGGCCGTCGACGCGATGCAGGACGTCTTCGTGAAGGTGATCGAGATGGGGAACGTCGAGATCGACTCGCCCTCCTCGCTCTTGTACTTGATCGCGACCCGCACCTGCCTCAACCGCATCCGGAGCCAGTCGCGGCGGAAGTCGACGCCGAACAGCGACCTCCTTGCGGAGATCGCTGAGCTCGGCGATCCCGGCGGCGCGTCCCGTGCGCGCTGGACTCTGAAGACGCTGTTCGGCGCGAACCCCGAGTCGTCGCAGATCATCGCGGTGCTCCATTTCCTGGATGGTCTGACGCTTCAAGAGACCGCCGACGAGGTCGGCATGTCGGTGTCGGGGGTTCGCCGCCGCATCCGCGTCCTGCGCAAACAGCTTCGTGCCCTGGAGGGTTCGTCATGAGCGAGAGAGTATCTGACCGCATGCTGGAACGCGCATACCTCGGTGAGCTCGACGACGACCAGATGCGCGCCCTGTGGGAGCGGCTCGACCGCGACGGCGAACGCTACCGGCTGGAGGCGCTGATCGAGGGCCACGACGAGTTTTTGGAGCGTTACCCCGCGCCGATGATGGCCGCGCGGATTCGCGAGCGAGCGCGGCAGCAGGAGCGCTCGGCTGCGCGCCGTACACCTCACGGAACGGGACGCGCGATCGGTTTCGCCGCGGTCGCCGGGATCGTGACGGTCGGCATCGGACTGGCGCTGTCGAGCATCGAGACGAAGGATCAGGCGCCGCCCGTGGGCGGGGCGCGTCTATCGGTGACGGAGGTGCCCCCAGTGGAGCGTGCTCGGCAGGAGCCCGAAGTCCAGGATGTCAGGGACAAGCCCGCGACGGACGAGTCGGAGCGGATCGACCTCGGCCCGAAGCTCGGCCCGGGGAATCAGGTCATTCTCGCTCCGGGCGAAACGTTCGGAATCTCTGCGCGGGGAGTTTCACGGGTCGCGATCGACGAGACCAAGGTGTTGTCGGTGCGCGTGACGTCCAGCGCGAAGACGCTGCAGTTCACCGCCAACGAGCCTGGGCTCACCGGGATCTGGCTGAAGTCGAAGGCGGACAGCCCCACGTTTTTCGCCCGGGTCGCCGAGCCCGTCCCCGCCGACGCCCTCGACGAGGCCCTTCCGTTCCTGACCGCTGCGTTCGCGGCATGCGAACTTCCCGAGCGCAGTGTTCCTTCCGCGCAGCAGCCTGGCAGGCCGAAGGTCCGGATCTTGTTCTCGCCGAACGGCTCGGTCCTGTCGGCCCACCCCGAGGCGTTTGGCGAGTTCGAGGCGGCCCAGCTCGACTGCCCGCTGCAGAAGATTCGCGAGTGGGAGATCGCCGCGCAGGACGGGATGCGCACGGCTCTCCTCGGCATCGCGCCCTCCGCCATGCGAGGCGCGGGAGCGACGCCTCCGCCTCCTCAGTGGCGCGCGTTCGTGAACCCGCTCTGAGTGGCCCGCTCCGCCTTCGACGCATCGTCGCGCCGCGGTTTCAGACTCTTTCAGTCGGTCCTGCCCGAAGAGTCGGCTACGTTGAGAATGAGACAAGTACTCGACAGAGAGCAGCATGGAACTCGACGTGACCAGTTTGGTGGCCGTCGCCCTCGCCGTTGCGGGGTGTGCGATGGTGGCGTTCAGCCTCTGGCGCCTCGGCAGCCACCCCAACCTGACTCGAGGCGGGCGAGGACGACCGCTCACCGATTCGGTCGCGGTACCGGGTGACGTCCGGCTGGCGAATAGCTTCGTGTTCGAGCCGGTGATGGAAGAGGCGGAGATCGAGAACGATCCGATCGTCGCGCCGGTCCTGAAAATGGCGCCGATTCGCTTGAACGCCGAAGAACCGACCCTCGAGATAACGCGCCGATTTCGGCGCCTCGCGCCGGGCTAGGCAGGCTCTTCGGCCGGATCGAGCTGGTAGAAGAGCGCCAACTGCTCGTAGAGATCGGGTGCTTGCTGGCGGAGCTGCTCCGCCTCTTCGAAGAACGATTCGGTCGCGACCGCGAAGAACTCCGCTTCGTTCTCGGCGCCGTATCGCCGAAGCACCGAAAGGTCGCCCTCCTTCAGATCCTGGTAGCGCGCGCTCAAGATGCGGCCCCAGGCCGGGTAGTGCGATCCCTTCTCGAGCACCGGAACGCCGTCGAACGAGCCGTCCTCGCGGTCGAGCACATGGGCGAACTCGTGGATCGCGGTGTCGTGTCCGTCTCGGCGGCTGCATATGCCGTCGCGGACTGCTTCCCAGCTCAGGACGACGACCCCCCAGTCGTGCGCCTCCCCCAGATGCAGCGTCCCCTGTTCCGCGTTTGGGTTTCGAAAGGTCCCGGGATAGACCACGACTTCGCTCAGCCGGTCGTAGACTTCGGGTGGGAGCCGACGCGCGATGCGGGCCGCGGAACCGGCGATCGCGACCTTCATCTCGTCGGTGACTTCCAGGTCGTGGGCGCCGACCCAGTCGACCGACAGAGCGAAGGTCTTGAGGCGTTCCAGAAACCCTTCGCGCTCCTGGTCGTCGAGGTCGTCGACGAAGGGGAAATACTCGTCGACCCACTCGAGCCACGCCTCGGGAAACGGGTCGTCGCTGAACCTCCAACGTCGGAACTTCCCGAGGAGGCTCATCGATTCAGCTTCCCGGCGATGTTTCGTACCAAGGCGCGCGGCCCGAGCTGTGATGCGATGGTGGTCAGCGTGTTCGCCGCCCCCTGCACCGCGACGGGCTTTCCTTTGTGCATCGCCCGGTAGGCATGCTTCGCCACCTCTTCGGAGGTCGCGACGACCTGTGCCTTGAAGATCGCCTTGTCCTTGTTGCCGGCGATGTCGCCGAACTCGCTGTCGGTGGGGCCGGGACAGTGGGCCGTCGCGGTGACGCCCGTCCCGTCGAGCTCGACGGCGATCCCCTCGGTGAACGACAGCACGAACGCCTTGGTCGCGTAGTAGGTGCTCATGTACGGCCCGGGCTGGAAGCCGGCGGTCGACGCGATGTTCAGGATCCGGCCGTGGCCGCGCTCGATCATCGAAGGCAGGAAGATGTGCGTCAGCGCGACGAGCGCTTTGACGTTCAGTTGGATCTGGTCGAGCTCCCACTGCCGGTCGAGCTCCCAGAACTTCCCGTTCGACCCGAACCCGGCGTTGTTCACGAGGTAGTCGATCGCGATCCCCTTCGCCTTCAGGTCTTCGTGCAGGCCGGTCCACTCGTCGGGGTCGAGCAGATCACGCGCCTCCACGTGGATCTTCACCTTGCTACCGAGCTCTTCGGCGAGCTCCTGCAACCGCTCTTCGCGCCGCGCGACGACGACGACGTCGTGGCCTTCGGCGGCGAACAAGCGGACGAGCTCGCGGCCGATCCCGGCCGAGGCTCCCGTCACCAATGCTGTCTTTCTCATCTTCTCCTCCGTTCGCCGGGTCACTTCGGCAGGTACGCCACCGCCTTCATCTCGATCAAGAGGTTCGGGTGCGGCAGCTCCGCGACCGCCAGGGTGGTCCGCGTCGGCCCGCTCTCGGCCTGAAAGTATTCGTTGTACACGGCGTTGTAGCCGCGGAAGTCGGACATATCGACGAGGAACGTCGTGACGTCGACGAGATCGTCGAGGTCGCCGCCGACCGCATGCAGGATGACACGCATGTTCTCGATCACCGCGCGAGTCTGAGCGGCGATGTCCTTGTCGACGCGACCGTCGGGGTGGATCGTGACGCCGTCGTGGGTATTGTCGGGACGTCGCGACGACGTCCCGCAGAGGTAGACGAAGTCGCCGGCGCGGCGTGCATGCGGGTACCCGGCCAGCGGATTCGCGCGGTCGGAGAGGATCGTGTTTTTCATCGGTCGGCCTGTCGAGCGGGTCGCGCAGATGGTGGTGCTTCGCGGGCGCGACGACAAGCCCGTTCGTCGAACGATGTCCAAGACCGCGCCGTTACGGTAAAAGCGTGGAAACCAACCGAGGTGATCGATGGCCGAGATCGAAGCGAAGCTGACCCCTCCCGAGACGAAGGGCAACGTCTCCGTCGCGAAGCTGACGCGCTGGTGGTACGTCGCGTGCGAATCGCACGAAGTCTCGCCGGGCCCGATCGCACGCACCATCTGCGGTATCCCGATGGTCCTCTTCCGAGACAAACGCGGCGAGGTCGGCGCGTTGCTCGACCGCTGTCCGCACCGCAACGTGCCGCTCTCACTCGGGCGGGTGACGAGGCAAGGCGAGCTCGAGTGCGGCTACCATGGCTGGTGCTTCGCGAGCGACGGCGCCTGCACGAAGGTGCCGGGACTGATCGGCGAGTCGGACTCGAAGGGCCGCCAGGTCACCCGCTACCCGGTCCGCGAGCAAGACGGCTACGTCTGGGTCTGGGCCGACGCCGACGCCGAGCCCGATCGTCCCCCCTTCGCGCTCCCCGCGCTCGACGCCGGGTACACGACCGTCAGACGGTCGATGACGATGGAGACGACGATCTGGGCGGCGGTCGAGAACGCACTCGACGTGCCCCACACCGCATACCTGCACGCCGGGCTCTTCCGAGGCGGCGCGAAGAACGAGATCACGGCGCGGATCCGCCGCTGGTCCGATCGATGCGAGGTCGAATACATCGGCGAGCCTCGCCCCGAAGGCGTGATCGGTCGGTTGCTCTCTCCGTCCGGCGGCATCGTCGAGCACTGGGATCGCTTCTTTCTGCCGTCGGTGTCTCAGGTCGAGTACAAGCTGGGCCCCGAAAACCACGTCGTCGTCACGACGGCGTTCACCCCCGAGAGCGACTTCGTCACCACGCTCTACGCCACGATCCAGTTTCGCGTTCGCCTGCCCGGCTGGATGCTACGGCCGCTCGTGCAACCCCTCGCCGTCAAGGTCCTGCAGCAAGACGCCGAGATCTTGAAGATCCAGACCGACACGATCCAGAAGTTCGGCGGCGAGCAGTTCGTCTCGACCGAGATCGACACCCTCGGCCCCCACATCTGGAGGCTGCTGCGGCAGGCCGAACGCGGCAACCTCGAGCCGATGGAAGAGCCGTTCGAAAAAGAAATCGTGATGGAGGCGTGACGGCCATTTGTAGCTGGAAGCCGCACCACCACAGCATGGCTACAACAGGTTGAACCGACGTTTGACGCGACGGATCGACGCGACGTCGCCGTCGACGTCCACCTCGAACTTGTCGAGGGTGTCACCGAGGCATGGCCCTTCCCAGCAGTGGCCGGTTTCGGGGTCGAACCGGGCGCCGTGCATCGGGCAGAGGATGCTCTTGTGGTCGCGCCCGAGGAAGTTTTCGTCGTCCCATCCGAGCGGGATCGACCAGTGCGGGCAACGGTTCTCGTAGGCGACGAAGCCGTCTTTCCAACGCATGACGAAGCCCTCGGACTGCTGGCCGAGCCTGTCTTCGTATTCGAACGTTCGGGCGGCTCCGTCCTCGGTGAGGCCGGCGACGTCGACTTCGGCGAGTAGCCCGACGCCGGGTTTGATTACCTCGTCATCCATTCGACCTCATTGTAGCGGACGAAGAGGCACGGGCCAGTTTGTGGGGGGAGCGCGCGATGGACGAGCGGCCGGTGTCGCGTTCGAACGCGACACCGGCCCGTCCCCGCGTGCATCTCGCGGTCTGGGATGCTCTGTCGGCCAGGCGCGACTTACAGCGCGAGCTGCGCCGACTCGGTCTGAACGCCGTACTGCGACTGGAAGCAGCGGGCCGCTTCGATCGTCGAGCGCAGCGCGTCGACCACCACCGGCACGAGGTCGGTTCGGTGACCGTCGAGCGCGGCGAAGTAGTCCTGGCGGTTCATCGCGTGGATGATGGCGGGCGGATACCCTTCTTTGATGAGCAGGTAGTTCATCATCAGTCGCCCGACCATCCCCGACTTCTCGTCGAACGGGAAGATCTTCATGAACTCCCAGTGAGCCATCGCTGCAGCGCGCACCGGGTGGTAGTTCACCAGCTCGTTCTGGTACGTGTCCATGAACTTGCGGAAGTAGTACGAGATCGAACCTTGCGGGCAGACGTCGAGGTTGTAGACCCCCGGCGTGGTGTCGCGCTTTCGGTATCGACCGGCGTAGTCGACGCCCGGATCGCAGAGCCGAATGTGGAGCTCCTTGATGAAGTCCATCGTCAGCTCGTCGGGCCGCTGATCGGGGTCGAACAGCGACAACGCAATGCTGCGCAGACGGCACATCGACTTCTGTGCGACGCCATCGCAATAGTTGCGGACGGGCTGACCGGATAGCGCCCGATTGATATCAGTTTGAGTGAGAACGACGCCTTCCAGGGCGTGTTCGTGGTAAAGCCACCCAAGCATTAATCGGTCCATGAATGCTTCGCGCATCGGTCCGATCAGCCTGTCGTATGGAGATCGTTGGTGATCGATCTCGAGATAAGTCAGTTTCATGCTGGCCTCCTATCGCATCCCCCGGGCGCCCTGGTTATCCCCAACCAGTCCGAAACGTTCCCGGGTTCAGCGCGGAAATCCCGCACCGACTTGTTTCAAACGGTAGGAGGTTCCCGATCGCTTTTCAACAGGTCCGCGCGATTTTCTCGCGAGGCTCGAGGTTCGATGCATGAGGGTCGACGCCTCACGCCTCGAGCCGGAGGTGGCGGAGCATCTCGCCGCCTCGGTTCATCTGGGCGTCGGCGTAGCGCACCAGGAGCGGGTTGGGGACGGCGGTTGGGCGGTCTTCGAGGACGCGTCGCATCGCCTCCGCTTCCTCGCCGGGCCCGAGCCAGTGGCACCAGAGGATGTAGGCGGCGGCGGTGGAGCGGCTGATGCCGGCGTTGCAGTGGATGTAAACGAGCTCGGCGGTCCTCAGGACGAGCGCAGCGGCGAGGAGTTTGCGGACGTCGTCGAGCGAGGGGGGACGGCCCTGGGGGTCGACCGCGTCGGCCTCCCAGATGTCGTGAAACTCGAGCCGAACGTGCAGCGGGTTGTGCGGCCGAAAGCCGTAGGGCGGGTCGGAGCCGGGCGAGCCGATCGAGACGACGGCGGTCCGCGGGGAGATGTCGAGGAGGTCGTCGTTCGCCTCGGGGAGCGAGCGGGCGACGACCTTTGGAAGGGTGCTCGTCAATTCGTGATGAAGTCGACGCCACAATCCTCGAACAGGGTCGGAGGACCGCCGGGGGTGGGCGACAGGCGGGAGTAACTTCGCGTGGAGGTCTGGCCTCCGGACAGGGTCTGCTGCTGGTCGCCCCAGTAGATGCGACCGTTGGCCACGTTGGTGACGAACGTCACGGTGAGGTTCGTGGCCTCTGGCGGCACGGTGAACGTCCCGGAATCTACCGCGTTTGAGCCCGGGGTCCCGCCGATGTCGCGGAACGTCTGGGAGAAGTACTCCGCGCCAGCGTCGCTGACGGTGAGCTGGATCGAATCCATCCCGTCGGTCTCGTCGTAGTAGTAGTAGCCCATGAGCACCTCTCCCTCCTCCCCGGACGTCAACTGCCGGAGCTGTAGGGAGATCGGACGCTGCCCCAGCAGCTCGTGCGAGTAGAGGGGGTTACTCTGCGGGTCGGCGAACCAGCCCCGATCGCGACGGAAGACACCCGCGGCGTTCTCGGGTGCCTCCGGCGGATCCGGATTGAGCGCGTAGATCCAGTAGAGGTCGAACCCGCCGGGCTGAATCTGACGCTGCGACCGGAACGCGATCGTGGTGTCGGTGCGGCTCCACCCCGAGTCGACTCCGAGGACCCGCGGAATCTCGGTCAACGTCTGGGTCTGCGGGTCGTACCACAGAACGCGGATGTCGCGGCCAGAGTCGAGACTCCCGTTGTTGTCGACGAGCGCCTTGTGGTCGAACGTGTAGTTGATGACCGTGTTGCGCGGGCTCGGGATGTCCATCTGGTTCTGGAAGAAGATGGGAATCCGGGCCGACCAGCCCGTACCCATGTCCCAGGTAGGCTGCGCCAGCGCCGCCTCGCAGCTCAGCATGCAATCGGGGCCGAAACCGCCGCCTTCGCACTCGGTGCATCCGCTCGCGGGGTTCTGGTACGGCGGCAGGCACTCCCCGCACGTATCGCCGCCGAAGCGATCGGCGCACTCGCAGCTCGTGTTCCCGTCTCCGTCTTCGACGCACATGCCGTCGTTTTCGCAGAGAACCGAGGCGCAACCGCCCGCGACGGGCTCGCACTTGTCGCCGGAGAAGTCTTCTTCACAATCGCAGGCGAAGTCGGTGTCCGAAATCATCGTGCAGGTGCCCGGCACCTGACCGACCTCCGTGCAGGGGTCGTCGGCGCAGAGGTCATCGACGCAAGTGGCCGCGTCGTCCATCGACGGCACCTGTCCGTCCTCGCAGCCACCCGTCGGCTCGCAAGTCTCGTCTGCCGTCAGCACGTAGCCCGTGTCGCAGTCGTCGCAGTCGTCGGAGACGTACCCCGGGTCGCACTCGCAAACGTTGTCGTCGCCACAGACGCCGTGGTCGTTACAATCACTGTCGCTCTGGCACTGACCGTCACCGTTGTTGTTGGTATCGGTGCCCGGGATCGGCTCTCCTTTCAGAGGGTCCGAGAAGTTGCAGGAGCTCGCGAGCAAGATGGCTAGCAACAGGAAACAACGACGCATTGCATCTCCAATTTCGACGTACGGGATCGGCTCTACGGTAAGCCAAGACGAGTTCCCTAGCAAAGTTCGAGTCGCACGACCAATGGAGAACGCATCGTGAGTGAATCAGCGGAGGTGTCGCGATGGTCGTTCGCGAGACGCTGGGGCCCGTTCCTGGCGTTCGCGGGGGGGTTCGTCTTCGACTCGCTGACGCTCGGGACGAGCGTCTCGCAGTTCGACCTCTACCTGGTCACCTTCTATGTCGGCATCGCCGGGCTGATGCTCGCCCTGCGCCTCTTCCTGACCGGGAGCGCATTTCGTCGCTACACGGGTTGGATGCTGCAGTTTTGTCTGGGCGGGTGCCTCTCGGCGGTGGTCGTCCTCTACTTCCTGAGCACGGGCTACATTTACTCGTATCTGTTCGTCACCGCCCTCTTCCTCCTCGCGATCTACAACGAGCTCTCCGAACACGCCGACGCCGTGCGTCTTCGCGCGCGGATGATGTCCGCGCTCACGGCGAGGCTGCCGCTCGCCGGGCGCATCCGCGCGCGGGAGGAGGTGTCCGAAGATCTCTCCGATCGGCGCGCGCTGATGTGGGCGGTCTGGTGCCTCGCGGCCGCGATGCTGACGAACTTCGTCGTTCCTCACGCGGTCGGTACGGTGCGCTTCTGGATGTTTTATCTGTGCGTCGCCGGTGCGTTCGGGGTGATCCTCGTCTTTCGGTTCGTCTCCCGGACCCCCTGGCGCGAGGTCCGGCCGGCGGCGCTCGCCTCGACAGTCCTCGTGGTGGCGTGGGTCCTCGGGATCGTCCCCCCGGTTCCTCTGGTCCAACGCAATTCGATCGTTTGTACGGATTTCACAAAGTCGCGCGGCGAATACACGTGCATGCAGCAGGAACAGCCGGTCCTTGCCCGCCTCGGCGTCCGACCGCTCCAGGTCAGCGCGTCGGGCGAACCGGTCTACTACCTGACCGCCGTCTTCGCGCCGCGCAACATCGATGCGACCGTCGAGCACCGGTGGTACCGCCACGTCGACGGCTCGTGGGAACAGACCGACGACATGTCGTTCGACATGACCGGTGGCCGCGACGACGGCTGGCGCTTCTGGTCGCGCAAGCGTTCGATTCCGCCGGGAAAGTGGCGCGTAGAGACGGCGCTGGAGGGGGGCGCGGTGCTGGGAACGGCGACCTTCGAGGTCGTCGAAGCGTCTGCTTCGAAGGCCCGGGTCGAGCTTTAGTTCGGGGTTGGTACGGCTGGAAGAGGTTGTCGCAATGGGGGGCGTTGGGCTTCGCCCAAACCCACCAGGGGATTCTCCCCTGGACCCCGAAGTTTTC
>CAYPJU010000096.1:0-20674 GCA_964411125.1 uncultured Bradymonadales bacterium
CCGCGCCGGGACGGAGCCCGGCGGTCCGCGCCGGGACGGAGCCCGGCGGTCCGCGCCGGGACGGAGCCCGGCGGTCCGCGCCGGGACGGAGCCCGGCGGTCCGCGCCGGGACGGAGCCCGGCGGTCCGCGCCGGGACGGAGCCCGGCGGTCCGCGCCGGGACGGAGCCCGGCGGTCCTCGCCGGGACGGAGCCCGGCGGTCCGCGCCGGAACGGAGCCCGGCGGTCCGTGATGGATGCCATGCCGCTCAACTTCGGCTAGATTGTTCGCATGCTGTTGCCGGTCGCGGGCGAAACGTTCAACGACAAGTACGAGGTCCGATCGATCCTCGGTCAGGGCGGCTACGCCGTGGTGTACCGCGCGCTGCAGCTCGGCGCGGACCGCGACGTGGCGCTCAAGATCCTGGAACCGGGCGCGGACGGTTATGCACAGGTCATCGAATCGCGCTTCTGGCGCGAGGTGAAGATCGTGTCGCGGCTGACCGATCCCCACACGGTCACGCTCTACGACTTCGGTCGCTCGTCGAACGGCCTCCTCTTCATGGCGTTCGAGTACATCCCCGGGGAGGATCTCCAGCGGGTGATGGGGCGTGCGGGACGGATGACCGAGCAGCAGACGGTCCACGTCTTGAAGCAACTGCTGGCGTCGCTGCGCGAGGCCCACGAGCACGGACTTCTGCACCGCGACCTGAAGCCGGCGAACATCCGAGTACAGGAGTTCCGCGGCGACCCGCTTTCGATCAAGCTCCTCGACTTCGGGATCGCAAAGGCGGCGAGTGGTCGTGGAAGCACGGAGATCACGGAGATCGGCGAGTGGGTGGGGACCCCGCAGTACATGTCGCCCGAGCAGATTTACGGCGATGATCTGACGCCCGCCTCCGACCTCTACGCGGTCGGGTTGATCGGCTGGCAGATGCTGACCGGAGAGTCGTTCGTGAGCGGCGATCAGGTCGGCGAGCTCTTCCGGCAACACGCATCGCGGAAACCGCGAAAGCTGCCGCTCGATCTGGCGATCAGCCCGCGGCTTCGCGGGGTGATCGAGCGGCTCGTGCTGCACGACGCAAAGGCGCGTCCGCAGACCGCGGACGAGGTGCTGCGGGAGCTGCGTTCCATCGAGGACCGTCCCGAGCCCGGCGCGAAGTCCGAGCCGACGCTGCGCGAGGTGGTCCTGCCCGAGGAGCTTCTTCGTCCCGACAACGACACGACCGACAGGGATCTCGGGCCGAGCGTCCTCGACGACCTCCCGACCCGCAAGAAGATGGAGGCGCAGCGTCGCCCCCCGCGCTCGGCACGCGAGATCCGGCAGCGGAACACGATGCTGATCGCGGGGGTGATCACGGCGGTCGCGCTCGTCGCGCTCGCCGCGATCCTCCTCACGGGCGACGACCGCGACGACGTGGGGTACCGCCCGGAAGAACAGATCGCGGCTCCGAGCGCAGCGTACGAAATCCACGAGGAGTCTGCGGACGAGAACATGCCGCTCGCGCTGCTGGAGGCCCGGCAGTCTCTCGACGACGCCGTGACGGCGGCGAGGGACAAGAATCGAATCGAAGGGTCTGGCTGCGGGCTTCCCGCCGAGGTCGGATTCTCGACGGAGCGAGCCTCGATCGACGGTGTCTTCCACGAGTGGCTGACCTACGTTCCGCCCGGCTACGACCCGGAGAAGCGGCATCCGATGATCCTCTTCTTCCACAGCATGCGGACGGCGTCGCTCGAGTCGTTCATCCACGAGACCCGGCTCAAGGAGATCGCGGACGAGCACGGCGTCGTGATCCTCGCCCCACGTGCGCTGAAGAACCCCCGCCAGCACATCGCGGCGCGACCCTGGGTCGATCATCGGAACCGAAACCACGTCTACACGGAGATTCACGTCGTCCAGAACGCGCTTCGCAGCGTCACCGAAGACCTCTGCATCGACCCCGAGCGCCTCTACATCCATGGTCACGGTTCGGGCGGCGCGATGGCGATTCGATTCCCCTGCGTCGTCCCCGTCTCTGCGATCGCCGTCACGAGCTTTCGCCTGCCGACCGACGGAGACTGGTGCCCGTACCTGCAGCCAACGCCCACGATCTGGTTCAACGGCACGCGGGACGGCTGGTACCCGGTCGGGGGCGGAAACGACGGGCGCGACCGCGTGAGCTTCATCGACAACACGAACCTGCTCAAGGAGCGGAACGCGTGCAAGGGGCCGAGCAAGCAGCAGAGAGACGAGATCCACTACGTCTGCGAGTCGTGGTCATCGTGCGAGGCGCCGGTCACGGCGTGCCTGCACGAGTACGGGCACGACTGGCCCAACGCCCAGTACGCACAACACGAGCAGTTCTTCGTCGAGATGAAATCGGGGCCCCCCGTTCAGTTCCCGATGGAGGAGATGATCTGGGACTTCTTCGCCGAGCACGGCGTCGCGCTCTCACCTCCCGCTGACATCGTGATCGAGGAGTAGCGCTCTGCGGTTAGCGGCTAGCGGCTAGCGGCTAGCGGGCGGACGGTCGACCCCTCACGCCGGCGTTAGCCGGCTTACGGCGCGTAGCGCCGTTGTAGCCCCGGGCGTTAGCCCGGGGGGGCGCGTAGCGCCGTTGTAGCCCGGGCGTTGGCCCGGGGGACGTGGGGCGGTGGCGCTACGATCGCGGGACGATGCGGTCGTGGATGAGGGGCTGCTGGTAGGCAGGTCCGTCGCCGAGCTGGATTGCGCTGCGGAGACGTCGGACACACTCGGCGAGGTTGGTCGAGTCGTTGTAGTGGATGTCGAGGATCGGCTCGCCGGCGACGACTTCGTCCCCGCGCTTCTTGCGGAAGACCAGGCCGACGGCTGGATCGATGTCGTCCTCTTTCTTTCGGCGGCCAGCGCCGAGCTCGAGCGCGGCGACGCCGACCTTCGTGGCGTCCATGCGGGTGATCATGCCGGTCTCCCACGCCTCGAACGGTCGTACGTTGCGGGCCTTCGGCAGGCACGCGAAATCCTCGCAGACCGTGGGGTCGCCCCCCTGCGCTTCGATCGAGCGTCGGAAGACGCGCAGGGCGGTTCCGTCGCTGAGCATCTCGCGCAGCATCGTCCGCGACTGGTCGCGGTCCTCGACCTGGCCCGCGAGGTCGAGCATCTCGACGACGAGCTCGATGGTGAGGTCGGTGAGGTCTTGCGGGCCTTCGCCGCGCAGCGCCTCGATCGACTCGCGCACTTCCAGCGCGTTCCCGACGGTGAGCCCGAGCGGCTGGTCCATGTCGGTGAGGAGCGCGCGAACGGGGCGGCCCATCGACGCGCCGATGTCGATCATCGTCTGAGCGAGCGTGCGGGCCGACTCGATGTCCTTCATGAACGCGCCGCTGCCGACTTTGACGTCGAGCACCAGGGCGTCGATCCCCTCGGCGAGCTTCTTCGACATGATGGAGGAAGCGATGAGGGGGATGCAGTCGACGGTGCCCGTGACGTCGCGCAGTGCGTAGAGCTTCTTGTCGGCGGGGGCGACCTGGCCGGTCTGCCCGATGAGCGCCATCCCTTTGTCGCGCACCAGGTCGCGGAACTCCTCGCTCGTCTTGTTGACGTCGAACCCGGGGATGCTCTCGAGCTTGTCGAGGGTGCCGCCGGTGTGGCCGAGCCCCCGCCCCGAGATCATCGGGACCTTGAGCCCCGCGGCGACCGCGAGCGGCGCGAGGACGAGGGACACCTTGTCGCCGACGCCGCCGGTGGAGTGCTTGTCGACCTTGGAGCCGTGGATGTCGCTCAGGTCGAGCACTTCGCCCGAGTGCAGCATCGCGTCGGTCCACGCGGCGAGCTCTTCGGGCGCCATTCCGTTGAAGTAGACAGCCATCAGGAAGGCCGCCATCTGGTAATCGGCGACGTCTCCGTCGGTATAAGCCCGCACCAGCCAGTGGAGCTCATCGGTCGAGAGGACACCGTCGTCCCGTTTGCATTCTATCAGGTCTACGACACGCATGGCCGGATGGTACCCCAGCCCCGTCGCCTCGCCAAAATCAATATCGCGGACGATGCGCAGTAGATTTCCGTCGACCGGCAGATGCTGGTAGGTTGCAGATTCACGCTGTGTAAAATCGATAGGGAAGGTTGCCGCATGAACAAGCGACCGCTGTTTCTTGCTGCCGTGGCCGCGGTCACGCTCGTCTCGACGTCCTGCAATCTCTTCAAGGGGGTCGAAGAGGTACCAGACGATCCGAGCCCCGACGTCGGCGGAGTGGTCGACGCGGGAGGCGACACCGGGACGCCCCCCACGGATGCGGGTGGTGACGCCGGGAGCGACGCCACGACGATGCCGGACGGAGGTCCGAGCGACCTCGGTGCGGACACGGGGATGGACGGCGGCGGTGACATGGGGCAATGCGTCCCCGAGACCGACGCGGAGTTCTGCGCGCGCCTCGCGAAAGATTGCGGCGACCTCGCCCAGCCCGACAACTGCGGCGTGCCGCGGACGGCGAACTGCGGAACGTGTACGGCGCCCGAGCGTTGCGGGGGCGTGGACCCCAACGTCTGCGGATGCCCCACCACCCCCGACGACGACGGCGACGGCCTCGGGAACGTCTGCGACAACTGCCCTGCGATCGCCAACGCCGGCCAGGAAGACGCCGACGGCGACTTCGTCGGCGACCTCTGCGATGCGTGCGAAGGGTTCGACGACCGGGTCGACGGCGACAACGACGACGTGCCCGACGGCTGCGACGTCTGCCCGAACTTCGACGACCGGCTCGACAACGACATGGACGGTGTCCCGAACGGCTGCGACGACTGCGTCGGCGACACCGACGATGCCGACGGCGACGGTGTCCCCGACGCCTGCGACCTGTGCGCCGGGTTCGACGACACGATGAACGCCGACGGCGACAACGTGCCCGACGGCTGCGACATCTGCCCGAGCGGCCCCGACAACCTCGACATGGACGGCGACGGGATCCCCGACGCGTGCGACCCGTGCCCGACGGGCGCCGAGACCGACGACGCGGACGGAGACGGGGTGGCGGACGCCTGCGACATCTGTCCCGGCAACGACGATGCGGTCGACACCGACGGCGAGGGAGTCCCCGACGGGTGCGACAACTGCGCCGACGACGCGAACACGAACCAGGCGGACGACGACTCCGACGGCGTCGGCAACGTCTGCGACAACTGCCCGAACGATTCGAACACCGCGCAGAACGACAGCGACGGCGACGGCGTGGGCAACCCGTGCGACCTCTGTGTCGGCAACGACGCCACCGGCGACGCCGACAACGACGGGGTGTGCGACGGCGGGGAGATCTGCGTGGGGGACGACGCGACGGGGGATCCCGACGGCGACGGCATCTGCTCGGACCAGGACAACTGCCCGAACGCCTCGAACGCCGCCCAGACCGACAGCGACGCCGACGGCTCGGGCGATCCGTGCGACCTCTGCACCGGCGACGACCGGACCGGCGACTCCGACGCCGACGGCGTCTGCGACGACATCGACATGTGCGCGGGGTCGGACACGATGAACTCCGATGGGGACAACCGCCCCGACGGGTGTGACAACTGCCCCTTCGTCACGAACCAGAACCAGCGCGACCGCGACCGAGACGGGCTCGGCGACGACTGCGACAACTGCCCGACGAGCGAGAATGCCGCCCAGGCGGACGGCGACGGCGACGGACAGGGGGACGTTTGCGACCTCTGCTTCGGCGGCAACGCCTCGGGTGACTCCGACCTCGACGGATTCTGCGAGGACGTCGACAACTGCCCGGGCCTCGCCAACCCGACCCAGGGCGACGTCGACGTCGACGGGGTCGGCGACTCCTGCGACCTGTGCCAGGGGGACGACGCGACGCTCGACACCGACGGCGACGGGTTCTGCGACGACATCGACAACTGCCGCACCGTCTCGAACCCGACGCAGACCGACGCGGATGGGGACGGAGTGGGCGACGCATGCGACCTCTGTAGCGGAGACGACGCGTCGGGCGACCCCGACAACGACGACGTCTGCACCAACATCGACAACTGCCCCAACACACCGAACGCCGGGCAGACCGACGGCGATGGTGACGGGTTCGGCGACGCCTGCGACCTCTGCACCGGCGACGACCTGTCGGGCGACGCCGATGCGGACGGAGTCTGCAACGACAACGACAACTGCCTCAACGCCCCCAACCCGACCCAGACGGACGGGGACGCAGACGGCGTGGGCGACGCATGCGACGTCTGCCTCGGCGACGACGCGTCGGGCGACACCGACCTCGACGGTTTCTGCAACGACCGCGACATCTGCGCCGGCGGCGACGACGCGGTCAACACCGACGCCGACTCGATCCCCGATTTCTGCGACAACTGCCCCGCGGTCACCAACCAGAACCAGGCCGACAGCGACGGTGACCTCGTCGGCGACGCGTGCGACAACTGCCCCACGGTCGTGAACACCGCCCAGGGCAACAACGACGGCGACACCTTCGGCAACGCCTGCGACAACTGCCCGACCGTCACCAACCAGACCCAGTCCGACATCGACAACGACGGCTCGGGCGACGCCTGCGACTTGTGCGCCGGAAACGACGGCGGTGGCGACGACGACAACGACGGCGTCTGCAACGATCAGGACGTCTGCGCAGGGGGCAACGACCAGCTGAATTCCGACGCCGACACCAAACCCGACGACTGCGACAACTGCCCGCTCGTCACCAACGAGAACCAGGCCGACCAGGACTCCGACACGGTCGGCAACTCCTGCGACAACTGCCCCTCCATCTCCAACGCGTCGCAGACCGACGGGGACGGGGACGGCGTCGGCGACGCCTGCGACAACTGCGACTTCACGTCCAACGCCAACCAGCTCGACGGCGACAACGACGGAATCGGAGACGTCTGCGACAACTGCTCGAGCATCTCCAACGCCGCTCAGACCGACAGCGACTCCGACACCTTCGGAGACCCGTGCGACAACTGCCCCGGCGTCAGCAACATCAACCAGCTCGACGGCGACGGCGACGGCGTCGGCAACCTCTGCGACAACTGCGTCTCGGTCTCGAACGCATCGCAGGCCGACCCCGACAACGACGGCGTCGGTAGCGCGTGCGACAACTGCCCGCAGAACAGCAACGCCAGCCAGAGCGACATCGACGGCGACGGCATCGGCGACGCATGCGACCTCTGCCGCGGGAACAACGCCAGCGGCGACGTCGACTCCGACGGGATCTGCAACGACCTCGACAACTGCGACACCACGTCCAACGTCAACCAGGCCGATCAGGACGGCGACGGCGTCGGCGACGCCTGCGACAATTGTCCCGCGGTCGCCAACCTCGACCAGGCCGACAGCGACGCCGACGGGATCGGCAACGTCTGCGACGTCTGCCCCCTCGTCCACGAAGACGTCACCGAAGCGGTCGAACTCACCTGCGACGACGGGATCGACAACGACTGTAGCGGCAAGGCCGACTGCGCCGATTTTCAGCGATGCCCCTCCGGCACGATGTGCAACGCCGACGGAGGAACGTGCCAGACCAACAAGACGTGCCAGTGACCCCGAAAAGATTCGTGGGTACGTACTCCACCCTGACATCGATGTCAGGAGCCTGAATCGAAGATCACAGTTTTCTGAACGACCCTAGCGACCCCTTCGGCGCAAGTGACTGTTTTTACAAGGTTTTCATTCGCTGCACCGGGATGGCACGGTTCCTGCTCAATACTCGGGCACTGGGACGCCCGACAAATCCCCAACCAGTCCAAAGCGTTCCGGGTTAGCTGACGCGGGTGTGTGGTGACACCCGCGTCAGTCATTTCTTGGCCCTGACGGGACGCGTCCGAGCCGCAAGTGCGATACCATGACCCCATGGGTGACCATGGCACCGACTTCAGCGGGACGATCCTCGACCAGAGGTTTCGCCTCCACCGGCTCGTCGGCGCCGGAGGGATGGGCCAGGTCTACGAAGCGACGCAGCTCTCGGTCGAGCGGCGCGTCGCCGTAAAGATCCTCCCCACCGAGCGGCTCGGAGAACGCGCGCGAGAGCGATTCTTTCGGGAAGCCCGCGCGGTCGCCGGCGTCGAACATCCCTGCATCATCCGCATCGTCGACTTCGGCGAGGACGTCGACGCCGGGCTCCTCTACCTGGCGATGGACTACGTCGAGGGCGGGTCGCTCTGGGACGTCATGCGCCACGGCGCGCTGCGCCCCGAGGTCGCGCTGCAGCTCGGGATTCGGCTCGCCGCCGGGCTCGAAGAAGCGCATCGCTCGGGCGTGGTCCACCGCGACCTGAAGCCCGACAACGTGATGCTCTCGGTCGCCTCGGACGGACGCGTCGAGCCCGTCATCGTCGACTTCGGCATCGCCCGGATGGACGGCGCCGGGGAGCCGAGGCTCACCGAGACGGGGGAAGTCATCGGAACCCCCGGCTACATGGCGCCGGAGCAAGCGCGCGGGGGCCACGCGACGACGTCGGTCGACCTCTATGCGCTCGGCGCGATCCTCTTCGAGGCGGTGAGCGGCCGCGAGCTCTTCCCCGCGTCGTCGGCGGTCGAGATGCTGATGCGGAAGATGCAGGAAGACGCGCCGAGCGTCGCCGAGGCGGTAGACGGCTCGAAGGCGCTGGACCCGCGCGCGGTGGCCCTGATCGACCAGCTCGTCGCCCGCGAGGAGCGTCATCGCCCCGACACGGCGTCCGAAGTTCACGCGCGGCTCGCGACGATCCTCGGCGATCGGGTCCTCCTCACCACCGACCCCTCCAACCGCTACGCCGACTGGTTCGAGGCGACCGGAACGACGCCGCGAGAGCGGACCCTCGAGACGACGAGGCCCCGAGCTGCGGGCCGACCGACCGTCCGCGAAGCGCCGGGGAACCAGCCACCGGGACGCTCCGCCGTCCGTTCCTTCGCGACGCTGGTCAGCGTCGCAGCCGGGGTCGCCGGTCTCCTCTTCGCGCTCTTCTGGGGAGTCAGCAGGCTGGCCGACGACCCGACCCCGCGGCCCTCCACCACGTCGGTGCCCACTCCACCGGCCGCGCCCGCCGCGGTCCTGGCGGTCCCCGAGGCACGCCCCCCCGATGTCCCGGATCTCGCCCCCTCGCCGCCGACGTGCGCACCGTTCGATTTCGAGCATGAGCTCACTGTCGGCACTCCGGTCAGCGGGACCTGGTCGTTCTATGCGCCGCGTTCGTACGACCCGTCCGTCCCCCACCCCGTCGTCGTGCTCTTCCACAACACCGGCAGCAACGCCGCCCGAGCGCGTGACGACCTCGGGTTTCGCGAACTGGCCGACGAGCAGGGCTTCGTCTTGCTATCGCTGCAGACACCCCCGACCGAAGAGAACCAATTCGTCGGGGATCTGACGTTGCGGGCATGGCGGAACGACTGGCCCGTCATCGTCGCGCACTTCGAGCGCGCGATGCGGTCACTGCGCGAGTCGTACTGCGTCGACCCCGAACGGATCTACGCCGTCGCTCACGGATCCGGCGTCTTCGGGATGTGGGGTGCGTCGTGCAGAACGCGAGCCTTCGCCGCGACGGCGTCGGTAGGGGGGCGGCCCACCGGCGGAACGCTGCACAACTGCGGCCCGGAGCGACCCCAGGCCCACATCTCGATCGTCGCCAAAGAAGACGAGAAGTTCCCCATCGACGGAGGCGCGACCCCGTGCCGGCCCGACGTCGAGGCGCCCGACCGAGAAGAATCCGACGAGCTCTGGAAAACGCGCAACGGATGCGGGGGCAAACCCCGGCCATACCCCACCGACCCCGACGGCGACTGCCGCACGTGGTCCTGCGAACGTCCCTACGTGAGCTGCGTCCCCGACGGTCCAGGCGGTTGGGGGACCGACGTTCGGCGCACCGAAGATCTCTCCGTGCAGGTCGCCGAGATGTTCCTGGAGATCGCCGACTGCGAGGTACTGGAGTCCGACTTTCCGTTCGCGCGGGTCGCGTGGTCTTTCCTGAAGGACTACCGCAGCGCGTCGAGCGAAGAGGTCAGAACGCCAGATTGAGCCCGAGGCCCCCCGCCACGTACGTCTGCTTGTAGGTCCCGTTCCCCACGACCAGTGTGACCTTCCCCGCGTCGTCGGTCGGGTTGATCTGCCGCCACGTCGAGTTCGTGACCGTCCGCGGCCGCATGTAGTAGTAGCCGAACGCCGCGTCGAGCGAGACCGTGTCGTTGAACGCGAACGACCCGCCCAGCGTGAACGCGTGCTTCACCGAGTCGGCCAGGAAGACGGTGTAGGTCTCGTCGGGGATCGCGGCCGTCTCGAAGATGTAGCCGCCGCGGACGACCGCCGAGTCGGTGATCGCGACGTCCGAACCGAGCCGCACCGACACGGTGTCCTTGTAGTTCAGCGGGATCGTGAGCGGCCCCACGGGGATCGTGCCGAGCCCCGGCAGACCGGTGACGCGGATGTCGTTCGGCACCGCGTCGACCTGGTTCAGGATCGACCAACCCTCCCAGACGACGGCGAGCTCGACGTCGAACTTCGGCTGCACGAACCGGACGCCGCCGCGCAGCACCGGCGGAAACTTCAGGGTCGACGAGAGCGTGTCCCCCTCGATCGTCGCGTTCTGAAACTCCGGGTGGCTCGGCAGCCGCGTCGTCAGCTTCGCCTGGTTCGCCCGAAAGACCACGGGGAGCTGCGCGGAGATCCCCGCCTCGAGAGGCTCCGCGAGCTTCACCCAAACTCCGAAGTTCCCGGACGGAGCGAAGTAATCGATGAGCTCGATCTTCGTCAGGATGTCGAGGTTCGCGTCTTCGGGGTCGCCGAACAGCCCCGTGTAGCCGGACGCCACGTTGATGAGGACGAAGTGCGCCGGGACGTTCTGAAACCCCGCCCCCACCCGGATGTTGTCACCGATCTGGTAGGCGACCGCGAGGTGCAGGAACAACAGCAGCGACGGGTCGTTGTCGACCAGCACGTATCGCTGCGCGCCGTCCTCGGGAAACGTGTGCCCCGAAAGATAGGGCGCGTAGACGCCGAAGCTCCACGCCAGACCGTCGACCGGCAGCGGCCCGCCGACCAGGATCTGCGGATCGACCTTCGGGGGTGCCTGGTTCCGGACCGGCTCGTAGGTCCGAACCTCGCCGTTCGGCAGCTCGCGCGGTGCCCGAACGTGCTCGAACTCGAGGTTGATGAGGCCGACGTCCACCGTGAGCGTGAACTCCCCGAGCGAAGCGAGGTTCGCGGGGTTGTACCAGAGGCTGTTGAGGTTTCCGCCTCCCCCGACGACGAACGCGCCGCCGCGGCCGAGCGGACGCACCCCGCGCCCCGGCAAGTAGAACCCGGCCGCGAACGCTTCGCTGGCGATCAGCAGCACGGCGAGCGTGGCGACCGCCGCAAGTTGGAACTTTCGGCTGCTCAAAGGTCGAGTTCACTGGAGGAGGTCCAACCATAACCCCAAAAGCTCGGTCGCGTCCATTTTGCCGACGACCGCCGTAACCGATTGCCGAGACGCGACAAGTCGCGATCGGCGATCGAACAGCTACGGAGTCAGCAGGCGGTCGAGCTGTTCGATCAGGTACAGCGGCAGCGACAGCAGCTCGAACTCGTGTTGGTCGACACCTGGCACCGCAATGCTGGCCGCTACCGGCGCTGAAGTGGGTTGCCCCGTGTAGAACCGCACCGCTTTCGATGTGCTCCGCGTACCGCAAAACACATGCAAGGACTTCAGGCTCCCGGTCGCGCCGGCCTTCACCTCGACCGGAAGCACGCAGGCTCCGTCTGCTACCAGGTAGTCGACCTCGGCGTTGGAGCTCTTGGCCTCTCGCAGCCAGTAGTGAAGCGCCGGCGGAAAGCGTCCCGACCTTCTGTGGAGAAGGTGCTGGCCCACGAACTGTTCTGCGAGCTGCCCCTCGTTCACCCACACGACGTCTTCGGCCGAACGATGCGGAACGACGGGCCGACCGAGCTGGGCGTTGAGAAGGCCGACGTCGAGATGCAGAAGTTTGAATGCTTTCTCGTTGACCTCAGCATCCAGGGGGATGCCGTTTCCTGAGGTCGAATAGACTGGATAGACCAGACGAGCTAGCACGAACTGATGGATGTGGTCCGCCACGACGGTCGACCGCGTGCCTCGGTCGAAATTCACGAACTTCACCTTACGTCCAATCTCCTTCGGCAGGCGATCGAAGATGCGACGGAGCAGAGCGACGTCGACGCGATTGAGATACTTCCCGAAGTCGTCGCGGTAGGTCTGCAGCAGGTCCTGCTGCTCCAAGCGCGGATCTCCCCCGTCGACAGAAGAACTCACCACCGCCGGCATCCCCCCGACATCGGCGAACTCCCGCACCCACCGCAATAGATTGCGATGCATCGATTCGGGTACCGCTCCGAGCGGGCATTCTCGCAGGAATCCAGCAAGCCCCTCTTCTCCATGGGCCTCCAAGAATTCCTCGAACGTCAGAGGTCCGAGGTGGTAGTAACTGACCCGTCCCACCGGCATCGAGAAATCGTGCTGTTCGAGCACGAAGTCGAGGAGCGAACCTGCGGCGATCACATGCAGATTGGGCCGTTCCTCGTAGAAGTACCTTAGTGCCTGCAAGACGTGCGGCGCCGCCTGAACCTCGTCGAAGAATACCAGGGTCCGTTGCTCCTCCACCTTGACGCCAGAATCGGCGGAGAGGTAGCGAAGCGTCGCTTCCACGTCGTTGCTGACGAGGTCCGCCTTTTCCGGGTTCCGATCGAAATTGACTTCGAGCAGGTGATCGAACTCCAGCTCCGCAAGCCGTCGCACCAACCATGTCTTCCCGACCTGACGAGCGCCGCGGATCACCAACGGCTTCCGATTTCGTTCGCTCTTCCACGTCAGCAGGTCGGTGATCGCGCGTCGGTCCATTCGCTTCCGTAGCGTGCGAGGGAAAACGTCTCACGGCCATTTTCGCACCGCCCAACCAAAACACAAGGTTGTTTCTGGCATCAATTGCTAAAAAACAAGGTTGTTTTATCAAGCCCGCCGTCCAGCGAACCGCGGGTTTGCCGCCTTCGGCGTCGACACTCGGGGCTCCGTTGGACGGCCACCCCGCGAGCGATAGCGAGCCGGTCGGCACCACGTTCCCTCAACCCTCTAACCGGAAGTTCACCTCGCCGGAGTTCACCTCCCGGACCTCTCCATCGACTTCCACCCGTAGCGCGCCGCCCGCTCCGATCCCACGTGCCGTACCCCGAACCCGAGCCCCTTCGACCTCGAACGTCACCGCCCGCCCGTCGCTGCCGTCCCACCGCGACACATCTTGCGCGACGGCGTTCCAACCGCCGCCGAAGTACGACTCCGCAGCCTCGAGGATCGCGGTCCGCACCGCCAGCGCGAGCGTCATGCGGTCGCAAACCTCGCCTGACTCGGCGAGCACGCTCGTCGCGATGTCACCCAGCTCGGGGGCGAAGTCGTCCGCGGCCATGTTCACGTTGACCCCGATCCCGACGACGACCGCCTCGACGCGCCCGTTCGAGGTCGACCCCTCCGTCAAAATCCCGGCGAGCTTGCGGTCGCCGACCCACAGGTCGTTCGGCCACTTCAGCCAAGGCGTCACGCCGGTGACATCGGCGATCGCGGCGCATGCTCCGGCGCCGACGGCGAGGGTGACGCCCGATACGTCGCGGGCATCGGCCGGAGGACGCAACAGCACCGACATGTAGAGGTTGGTTCCGGCCGGCGAGTACCACTGGCGACGGTCACCCCCGACTTCGCGGCGACCGCGACCGGCGGTCTGCCGGTCGGCGATCCAGGTCGAGCCGGCTTCGGCGCCTTTCGCCGCGGCGTTGAGCGCCAGCTCGTTCGTCGAGCCGGCCGATTCGAGCAGCCGGATCAATCGAGCCCCTCGTAGAACGCCTCAATCTCGTCGCCGTACTTCTCGTTGACGACCTTTCGCTTCACCTTCTGTGTCGGCGTCAGTTCGCCACCTTCGACTGTGAAGTCGGTCGGCAGGATCGTGAACTTCTTGATCGACTCGTAGCGGGCGAGGTCCGCGTTGACCTCCTTTTCGACCGACTCCTCCATGTAGGCACGGAAGTCCGCACTCTTCGCAAGCAGTTCAGGGTCGGTCGGCCAGCCCCGCTTCTTCGCGAGCGCGGGGCCCTGGTCGGGGTCGACCGTGACGAGGGCCGAGAGGAACTTCCGCTGGTCGCCGATCACGACCGCGTTCCCCACCCCTTCGATCTGCCGGATCAGCTTCTCGATGTTCTGCGGAGCGACGTTCTTGCCGCCGGCCGTGATGATCAGGTCCTTCTTGCGGTCGGTGATGTAGAGGAACCCGTCCTCGTCGAACCGCCCGATGTCGCCCGAGTGCAGCCACCCGTCGACCAGCGTCTCGGCGGTCGCCTCCTCGTTCTTGTAGTACCCCATGAAGACGTTCGGGCCGCGCACCAGAATCTCGCCGTCGTCGGCGATCTTCACCTCGACCCCGGGGAACGGCATCCCCGCCGACCCTAGCTTGCGCTTGCCCGGGAACGGGTAGTTGAAGGTCGTCGGCCCGTTGTCCTCGGACTGCCCGTACACCTCGTGGATGATGACCCCGACCGACGCGAAGAAGTTCAGGACGTCGAGCGAGATCGGCGCAGCGCCCGTCACCGCGACCTTCAGACGGTCGAGCCCGAGCGCCGACTTCAGCTTCGTCGCGAAGAGCTTGTTCGCGAGCGCGTACCGCAGCTTCAGCGAGCCGCTCATCGCCTCTTCCCCGTCCTTGATGATCACCTCGGCGGCCTCCGACAGGGTCGCGCGCGAGAACTCCACGATCTTCCCCTTCACCCCGGTGGCGTCGGCCAGCTTGTCCTCGAGCGCGTTGCGGAACTTCTCCCAGACGCGCGGGACGGCGAGGAAGAGGGTCGGGCGCGCGACGATCAGGCAGTCCTTGAGCTTGGGCAGCTCTTCGGCAAACCAGATCGGGACGCCCGCGGTGAGCGGGAAATGGACGGAGAACATCTGCTCGGCGATGTGGCTGAGCGGCAGGTAGCTCACCATGCAGTCGTCGACGGTGGCGCCCCCGACCAGGTCGATCGCCGTCTTCGCCGTGAACGCGAGGTTCGCGTGGCTCAGCATCACGCCCTTGGGGGGCCCGGTCGTCCCGGACGTGTAGATCAGCGTCCCGAGATCCTCCGGCTCGATCTCGGCGATGCGGGCGTCGACGTCGGCCTGGTTGGCAGCCCCCGTCGCAATGAACTCTTCGAACGACACGACCTTGTCGTGGTCGATCCGCTCGGCGTCACGGATCATCACGACCTTCTCGCACGCCTCCAGCGCCGCGACCCACTCGGCCCCGCCGACGTTCTCCCAGATCGAGTGGTCCTCGAGCACGACCACCTTCGCCTCGCAGTGGTTGGCGATGTAGAGCGCCTGCTCGTCGGTACACGTCTGGTAGATCCCCGCCGGAACGCCGCGCGCGATCATCGTCCCGACGTCCGCGATCACCCACTCGGGGTTGTTGTACGACATGATCGCGACGCCGTTCCCCGCCTCGAAACCGAGCGCCAGCAGCGCCCCCGCGAACTGCCGTGCCTTCTCGACGTACTCGGCCCACGTGTAGTGCCTCCACGTGCTGCCGTCCTTGTACCAGAGCGCAGGCCGCGCCCCGTTGTTGCGGCCCTGCGCCAGAAATCGATCGACGACGGTGTCCCGTGCCATGCATCTCCTCGTTGCTTGATTCGCCTCATCTTCGCGAGGACGATGCCGGAAGCCAAGCGCGAAAGAGGCACGAGGCACGAGGCTCGAGGCGCGAGGCACGAGGCGTGAGGCGGTCGCAGTACATCTGCCGGCGCCAGACGGCGTGCGACGCGCAGCGTCGCCGGTCACCGCACCCGCGAGGGTGCGGCGTCGCGCACCGTCCCCTTGCCCGATCACCTCCCCCGGTACATGATACCCGCATGTCGCGACACTCGAGCTACCACCCTGCCGACGCTCCCCTATTTCGGTTCAACGAGGAGCGTCCACATCTCGTGCGTGAAGTCTCGCGCCGCGTCTACGGCGACCACCTGCGCGAATCGCGCGAAAAGGAGTCGCGCCGCCTCGAGTACGTCCTCAACGAGACGGCGTTCTTCGAGATCCAGCGGCTCAAAGTCGAGACCGGACCCGAAGAAGAGGTCCGCGACATGGGGTGGTGGCGCTCGCTCGCGCGCCGCGTCGGCGAGATGTCCGAGAACGAGAAGCGCGACATTCTGCGCAAGCTGATCCGCGCCTACGTCGAGGACACCGCCGGCAACTTCGACCCACGCGTGTTCAAACTCACGTCGGGCGTCCTCCCCGTCGGCCTCAGCTTTCTGTTCAAGACGCAGGACCTCGCCGAGCTCCCCGAGACGCTCACCCACCTGCGATCGGGGATGCGGCACCTGCGCGACCTGAGCCAGCGCGTCACCGTGGAAGGCGACGTCGATTCGCTCCGACGCCTGTACCGCAAAGGGACGCTCGTCGTCGTCCCGACGCACAGCTCCAACATGGACTCGATCCTGATGGGCTGGGCGCTCGAGCAGAGCGGCATCCCCCCCGTCACGTACGGCGCTGGGAAGAACCTCTTCACCAACCCGCTCACCAGCTTCTTCATGCAGAACCTCGGCGCCTACAAGGTCGACCGACGCCTGGCGCACCCGCTCTACAAGGCCGTGCTGAAGACCTATTCGCAGGCGCTGCTCGAGCGGGGGTTCCACAGCCTCTTCTTCCCCGGCGGCACCCGCTGCCGGTCGAACCAGGTCGAAGACCACCTCAAGCTGGGGCTCCTCGGCACATCGGTGTCCGCCTACATCCAGAACCTGCAGAACCACGGCACGGCGCGCCCCATCTACATCTGCCCCGTCACCATCAACTACAACCTCGTGCTCGAGGCCGAGAGCCTCATCCGCGAGCATCTTCGCCGCGCCGGACGCCAGCGCTACTTCCTCGAAAACGACGAGTTCGACCAGATCTCGACGATCGTCCGCTTCGTCCTCAACACGGTGAAGATGGACTCGAACACGGTGCTGCGCTTCGGCCAGCCGCTCGACCCGTTCGGCAACTACGTCGACTCCGACGGCCAGTCCTACGACGACCGCGGGCGTCCCGTCGATCCCGTCACCTACGTGCAGTCCGCGATCGACGGCGAGGTCCGGGAAGACGTCGTCCGCGACCGCGAGTACACGAAGTTTTGCGGAGCCCGGATCGCCGAGTCGTTCCGCAAGGCGACGGTGATCCAGCCCACGTCGATCGTGGCATGGGCGCTCTTCGAGCTCGCGCGGGCCCGCTTCGGCGTGATGGACCTCTTTCAACTGCTGCGCTTCGGGGCCGACGAGGTGGTCGAGCGCCGCGAAGCCCACGGCGTCGTCGCCGAGCTGATGGGCGACCTGCGCGGACGCGCGAACCGTGGCGAGTTCCACCTCGCCGCTTCGGTCCGCGATGGGACCGCGGACAGCGTCCTCGAGGAGGGGCTCGCGAACCTCCTCGCCTACCACATCCCGACCCCCGTCACGCGCGACGGCGCCGCGATTCGCCTCGACCGCCTCGAACTTCTCTACTTCTACGGAAACCGCGTGCGCACCTTCGTCGACGACCCCGCCGACGTGCTCGCCCGCGCCCGCCACTGACCGGAGCACCATGAACGTCGCCGTCGTCGGAGAAGGAGAGCGTTTCGAAGCGATCGTGTCGCTGCTGCAGGCGACCGGCGCCGAGTTCGGGGTGCTCGAACATTCGCAGCGGAGCGAGAAGGTCCGAAAAGAGCTCACCCGGATCGACCTCGAAGACGTCGCCGGCGCTCGGATCGTCTTCGTCGCCGTCGCGACCTCCGAGCTGCGCGACGTCGCCCGCGCACTCGGCGACGTCATGTCCGGCCGCCATTGCATCGTGCACGCCTGCCACAACCTCGAACCGGGCTCCCTCGCCACGGCGTCGAACATCCTGCGGCAGGAGACGCCGACGCACCGCATCGGCTTTCTCACCGGACCGATGGCGTCCGAAGAGCTGCAGAAGGGGCTCCCGGCGTCCGGCGTCTGCGCGACGCGCTTCCCCGAACTCTGCGCGCTCGTCGACGAGTACCTCGTCCACCCCGGTTTCCGCGTCTACCGCTCGAGCGACATCGAGGGCGCCGAGCTCGCCGCCGCCTACGCCCGCGTGATCGCGATGGCGGCGGGGGTCGGCTACGCCATGAATCTCGGCCTGTCGGTCCAGGCGACCCTCTTCGCCCGCGGCCTTGCCGAAGTCGGTCGTTTCGTCGCCTCGCGCGGCGGGAGCGAGCGGACCACGTTCGGGATCGCGGGGTCTGCCAACCTCCACCTCGACACCGTCCCCCCCGGCTCCGTCGACTTTCGCGTCGGCGGCTTCGCGCACGCCGAGGGGAAGTTCGACCCGATCGCGATCGAGAAAAAGTTCGGCACCACCGCCCGCGACCTTCTGCACCTGGTCGAGACGCTGTGGTACGGCGTACGCGACGAGAAGTTCGACGCCCATATCCTCGAGGCGTGCCACCTCATGGTCTCCGGGGAGTACGAACCGCCCCAGGCGGTCGCCCACCTGATGACGCTCCCGACGCTCGACGATTGACGATGTGCGGGGACAGAGCCCCGCACATCGAGCCATCGTGCGCCGCGAAAACGTTGTGCCGCGCTCTGTCGCCGCGGGTGCTCACTTCTCCATGAACCGTTCGAGCTGCCCCGCAGCTCGTTCGAGGTGACCGTCCATGAACTCGAGAAACTTCGGATTCTCCTGCGCCCGGTCGATGATCCAGAGCGTGACCCCGACCGTTCGTAGCGCCAGAAACGCCGGGATCACCGACACTTCGTCGTCGGGAAGCGGCCGAACCTCTCGATACCCGCCGACGAGCGCGTCCCTCAGCTCCGGGAACTCGGGCAGCAGCGAAGGTCCGTGCAGCGCGACGGCCAGGTCGTAGAGAAATGGCCCGAAGCCGCAGTCGTCGAAGTCGATCGCGGCGAGCTCACCGCGGTGCATCAGGAAGTTCCCGCGATGCAGGTCGGCGTGGATCAACCCGAAGTTGGTGGCCCCGAACTCCAGCGTTGCGACCCCCGACTCGGCGAGCCGCGTGGCGGACTCGAAGAGCGACCGATGCCGTGCCGGCAGCAGGTGGAGCTGTGCGGATGGATCGCCGCCGAGCATTCCTTCCCGAGCCCAGTGCCGTCGCGCGAAGTCGGCAGACGGCTGGAACGTCGTCGCATGCTCGTGCAGCTCCGCCATGAATCGACCGAGGCGTCGCATCGAGCGAACGCTGTACCTCCTCGAGAAGCGGCCATCGATCCACTCGAACGCGACGACCGAGCGCGGTTCGACGCCGCGGGCACCGACGCTGAGCACGGCGCCGGCGTCGGTCACGACCGGCCGGGGGACGACGAGCTGCGTGTCGCGGCGGAGCGCGGCGAGCCACTCGAGCTCCGACGCGATCGACTCGGGAGTCTGGTAGCCGGGTCGGTGAATCCGCAGCAGGAAGTCGCCGTCGGGCCCTCGCGCTCGGAACGTCGTGTTCTCGGCATGCCCCAGCAGGTCGAAGCGCTCGCTCGCAAACCCGTGAAGCCGCGCGACTTCGACGGCGAGTTGCCGCAATCGACGGGTCTGACCCGCGTACGTGAGTTCTTCGATCGGACGCATCTTCTCGAGGTGAAGGGGATCAGGCCGCCGGCGCCTCTTGCGCCATCCGTTCGACGATCTCACGGAGCTCGGCGATATTGAACGGTTTCGACAAGATCTCCGGAGTGTCGTCGCCCTCCCACGACGACGTGAGCCCGCCGGTGATCAGCACGAAACGCGGAAGAAGCTCGGGGAACTCGTACCGAATCTTCCGCAGGAAATCGCGCCCCGTCATCCCCGGCATCGACGCATCGCACAGGATGACGTCGAAGTCCTCGTCGTCCCGCAGGTGCTTCAGCGCTTCGTGCGGGTCGGTGTACACCACCACCTCGTGTTCGAGGAGCCGCTTGATCATCCGCCCGATGACAGGCTCGTCGTCGATCACCAGCACCCGGTAGCGCTCCGGTCCGACCACGACGCTCTTCGGCATCGAGGTGTCGTACTCGCTGATGGGTGGCGGTTTGGGCATCTTGGGAAACGAGAGTGGGCTGATGTCTTTGACGAAGCCCTCTCCCCCGTCTTCTTCGGGCGCGGGCGTGAACTCCATCCTGAAAATCGATCCGCGTCCAGGCTCCGATTCCACGTCGAGGGTCCCCCCCATCGCCGAGACGATGTTCCGCGAGATCCACAGCCCCATGCCAGTCCCCTCGCCGACCGGCTTGGTCGTGAAGAACGGTTGGAAGATCTTTCGCAGGTCCTCCGGCGGGATGCCGACCCCGTTGTCCTCGACCTCGACGATGACGCGGTTGTTCCCCTGTCGGGTGCGCACCGTCACGAGGTTGTGGTTCGGGTCGTTGCCGTCGAAAGCCTGCGCCGCGTTGAGGATGAGGTTGAGCACGACCTGCCCCAGGCGCGCTCCGTTGGCCAGCACCGGGTCGACATCGACGAAATCGGTGTGGAACTTCGCGCGGTTGTGAATCTGCGGCCACGCGAGCTTCATCGCGTCGTCGGCGACCTCCCGGAGATCCACACGAGCGGTGATGTCTTCGGGCTTTCGCGAGTAAGTCTTGAGGTCTCGAACGATCTCCCGCACCCGCTGCGACCCCGAGAGCGCATCGTTCAAAGAAGTCTCGAGGTTCTCGACGCGTTCGCGGGTCGCGGCCTCCGCGAGGGAGTTCTTGAGGTCGCGCACCGATTCGAGCGAGTACTGCAGGTTTGTGTGCACGAATGCCATCGGGTTGTTGATCTCGTGGGCGACGCCGGACGCGAGCGTCCCCATCGCGA
>CAYPJU010000097.1:0-20436 GCA_964411125.1 uncultured Bradymonadales bacterium
GCGCCAAGCGCAGAGCGCATTCGCGACTGCCTGCTGATCGTAGCGAACACCGGCTCTGGACCTTCACGCGACAATCGACGAAGCTGTTCCCGGTCGAGGGTCGACCAAATTTCATCGATCTGTTCTTTCCGCATGGCTCGCTGACTCGTCGTCGGTGAGGCAGTTGACTGGGGAAACCCGTGGGGGTACTTGCGCGAGGTCGCAGGTAACTCGCACCCTAACCGAACGGTGCCACGAAGTATGTCCACTCTGTTCGAAAACATCGACGTCGCAGCCGTAGAGGCCGACCTCAACGCACTCCGTGACGAACTTCGCGAGAGCCAGGATCGCTCGCACTACGAGCACCTGCGAAAGGTCTCGCTCACCGGCCGCGCCTTCACCTTCCTGGGGTGGGCGACCTCCTGGATCGCACCGAACCCGATCTCCGCGCTCGCCATCGCTGCCGGGATCAGCATCCGATGGACCACCGTCGCCCACCACGTGACCCACCGCGGCTACGACAAGGTCGAAGGGGTACCGCCGCGGCTCACGTCGAAGAAGTTCGCCAAGGGGTGGCTGCGCCGCCTCATCGACTGGCCCGACATCCTCGATCCCGAAGGGTGGCGGCACGAACACAACACGCTCCACCACTACAAGCTCGGCGAGGTCCACGACCCCGACCAGCCCGAGCACAACCTCGAGTGGCTGCGGGAATCGAAGCTTCCGATGTGGATGCGCTACGTCACCCTCGGCGTGGGAATGGTCACCTGGCGCTGGATCTACTACCCGCCCAACTTGATGCGCGAGCTCTACGAGGCCGACCTGCGCCGCTCGAAAGAGGACAAAGAGATCTCCAGCTTCGACGAGCTCAATCCGCTCAAGCGGCCCGGTCGCGACCTCTGGCTGAAGTGCTGGCTCCCCTACTTCGGGCTCCACTTCATCCTGCTACCGCTCCCGTTCGCGCTCCTCGGCCCGTGGGCGTACGCCAGCGTCCTCATCAACCGTGCGATCGCCGAGGTGATCGCCAACCTGCACACTTACCTGATCATCGTCCCCAGCCATGCCGGCGAGGACATCTACCGCTTCGACACGCCGATCGAAGGACGCGGCGACTTCTACGTCCGGCAGATCACGGGCTCGGCGAACTACCGAACCGGCGGCTTCTGGAACGACCTCTTCCACGGCTGGCTCAACTACCAGATCGAGCACCACCTCTTCCCCGACCTCACGATGCAGAATTACTGCGATGCCCAACCGCGCGTTCAGGAGATCTGCGAGAAACACGGGGTGCCCTACGTGCAGGAGTCGGTCTGGACCCGGCTCCGAAAGCTCACCCGGGTGCTGGTCGGTAAGGACACGATGAAGCGGGCCGCGACGACGACCTATGCGGCCCCCGCCGCCCCCCCGATCCCCGCCGCCGCCGAGTGAAGCGGGGCCGCCCCTCCGACGCTACTGCAGCGTGAATCCGAGCGAGTCCCGACGCAACAGTTGCTGCAGCTTTCGATCGACGCGACCCGTCACCGCCGGTCCGTGCCCCGAGCACATGGTCTCCGTCGGCGGCAATTGAGCCAGCACGTCCCGCACCGACTGACGCGCAGCCGCACCGTCCTCGCTGAAGTCGTCGTACGCCAACCGGACGCGCTCCAGTCGAGGGACGAACGGCAGTCCCGACACGATCGAATCTCCCGAAAACAACGTCTGCGTCTCCTCGTGATGCAGCAGGACCGAACCCCGCGTGTGACCCGGCGTGTGCAGGACGCGGAAACCACGCCAGATCTCTCCACCCTCGTACACCTCGTCGACCTCGCTTCTCGCCGGAAAATGGTCCTCCACATGGCAGAGCGCGCGCACCCACCACGGGGACCGCGGGTCGACCAGCGACCCTTGCCGCGCCCTCCCCTCGAGCACCTCGGCGTCCGCCGCGTGGCAAGCGATCGGGCAGTCGAAGGTCCGCCGCAACCACGACGCGTTTCCGGCGTGATCACTGTGACGATGGGTCAGAATGACCGCGGTCAGGTCACCTCTCCGGCGAACGCCAGCCGCCCACAACTGCGCTCGAAGAGCCCCGCGCTCGACGAAATGCCCGGTGTCGACCAGAAAGCGCTCGCCGCCGCGTTCGAACACCCAGACGTTCGAGATCAAAACCCCGCCAAACCCACCCACGTGTTCCGATACTTTCTTCATGCGCGTATGATACCGACGTCAGCATGGGACGCCACGATGCGAGGCCAGCGATGGATGTGAAGGATCTTCGTTTCTATGCCCGCCCCTTCAGCGAGGCGGAGAGCTCCTGGCCTCGTGACGTGCGCGCCCGAATGAAGCGACGCTCGATGGACGTCGTGCGACGACGGCTCGGTGTCCTCCAACTGCTGAAGTTCGGGGTCGCGTTCGCGCGGGCCCGATCGTTCACCAGGACGATCGACCTCACCGAGTTTCGCGCCCGTGGCCTCGACGACCAGACCTTCATCGATACCCAGCTCGACTACCTCGCCTTCTTCATCGCCCTGAAACATACCGTCGGACTCGACGCCGCCGTGGAGATATCGTGGGAGGTCATGGACGCCGCCTCGCTCGAGCCGATGCTGCTCTGCCTGCCCGAGCCCGACAACGTTCGAGCTTGCGGCGAGCCGTTCGAGGTGATGACCGAATACATGCGGGCTCTGCCGGAGGCCTCCGAGATCAGCGGCTGCCACGAGATGGCGATCACCGAAGACTCGGACGACGCGCTGCAGTTCGACGTCTCGTGGTGCGTCTGGTTGGAGCTCGCGCGCGCCGCCGGCGTTCCCGAAGCCTGTATCGCCAACTGCCACGCCGACAACATCGCTTTCCCCGACTACTTTGCCGACCTCGGGATGACCTACCGGCGCACCCAGACACTCGCCTGCGGCGGAACCTGCTGCGACTTTCGATTCGAACGCGGTGATACCGCCTGAGCCGTTGTCGCACCCCGGCCGATCGATACTGGAGACCGATTGAAGCCCCACCATAAGTGCGACACAGCTCGTTCGACCCATCGGGCTACACCCGAAACAATAGCCCAATGCCTTACGCCTCAGCGGTCTCGGAGAAAGGAGCGGGACGGCGACAGAACGGAGGCCCACCATAGCCCAATGTCTTTGCACGGATTGCGTACGTTCTTTCCGGTCCAGGCGGCAGTTTCGTAGTTGGGAAAATCCCTTTTCTTTCGATTCCCGGAACCGGCGGTACGCTCGGAACGAATGGTACCCACGGTCCGAGAAGAGGATGGAAATGTTTCGAAAGACCACCCTGACAATCGGCATTGCGCTTCTGATCGGCTGCGGGCCGGTCGATGAAAAAGACGGCAACAACGGAGTCGACGAAGAACCGAACGACGAGACGTGTGCCCTGCAGATTTCGCTCGGAGGCACGGTCACCAAAGATCTCGATTGGAATTCCCAGAACGGATGCGGAGGAGCCACCTCGGGCTCGCTCGTCACGATGACGTTCGGCGTCCTTGGGGACGAGACGGTCTTCATCGGCGGAAGCGGTGCAGCCGGCGAACTCGCCACCGACGTCGACGCGTACGTCACCTACCGAGCCGGGGAGGACGAGTGGACGGCGCAAGACTGCACCTACGACGTGACCCGCAACGAACTCGTCGAATCGGACCCCGAGTTCGGCGATCAGTACGCGATGGCCGGAGAAGGTTCGTGCTCCGGCATCGCCACGCCGACGGGGGGAGATGCCGAAGGCGAGCTCGAAGTCGGTGACTTTACGTTCGCCCTCGAGCTTCCGTGGTGATCGCGCCACACCTCGTAACCTGCTCCTGCCCATCTGTTTTCTGTCGGACGGGCGACGAATCCCGTAGCTTGGCGTCTCGACGTCGGCTCTCTCCTTCGCGGTTGCAATGTTCGTTCTTTCCGACACCGGCACGACAAGGCTCCTCGCACTCGATGACGAGCACGTGCTGCTCTGGTCGCGGGACGGGTCCGGAGGCCACTGCGTACATGTCGCGTCCGGAGAGCGTTTTTGGTGGGAGTTGCCGGCCGACTTTCCGGTGCCCTCCCCGCCCTGGCAAGTCCTGCCGGTGGGCGATGGAAGGATCGTAGTCGGCAACGCCGTGCGGGGAACTCGCCTGGTCAACCCTATCCGCGGGACCGAATCACAGGTGCGGGGGACGGTCCACGAGGTGCCTCTCCTCGGGTTCACGCCGGCGTTTTGCGTCTCCGACGAGACCCTCTACGTCATCGCCCAGTACGTCGACGAAGGGGCCGCGGGAGGGTTCGACTACGAATCGAGGACCACCGCCGTCTGCACACTCGAGCTCTCTGGATTGCTCGAATGGGAGTTCGTGTCGCTCGCCGATACTCGGCTCGGTGTGTCGTCGCTCGCCGCACTTCGCGACGGCGGGGTCCTGACCACGGGGTATTCGGCCGGCGCTCACCGGATCGACGTGGCCGCGGCGCGCCGACTCGGCTACGGACTGACGACGGTGCTCGGCAACGCCCGGCTTCACGCCGAATTCAATCGAGTCGTACCGCTCGGAACCGACGCCCAGCACCTGGAGAAACGAATCGTCGGGACCTTCGACGAAGGAATTCTCGTGTCCGAATCCACGGAGGAGGGACGGCTGGTACTGACCGTCCTCGACCCCTCGGACGCTTCGGTGACCTCGGTCACCGAAGTCGACGTCGACTATAGAACATGTCGGCTGGCCGCCGGGTCACGGGGGGTTACGGTAGTCGACCCCGCGGCCGAAGGCCTCCGCACGAAATGGATCGAAGCCCCCTTTACAGAAGCGGAGGTCACAGCCGGCACCTGGCACCAGACGAACGTCGGACCCGAGCCAGTCTCGGCCGTCGTGTGGTGTGCCGACCGGCTCGTCGTCGCACTCAAGGATCAGACGGTAATCCTCGATCCCTGAAGCTCGGAGGCCGGGCCTGACTCCGGAGGCCGAAATCGGCGAAGCCTGAGCGCGTTGGTGACGACGAACACCGACGACATCGCCATCGCTGCCGCAGCGAACATCGGCGACAACGTGACCTCGAAGAACGGCCAGAGGAGCCCGGCCGCCACGGGAATCAGCGCGACGTTGTAAGCGAACGCCCAGAAGAGGTTGCCGTGAATGTTCGAGATGGTCGCGCGAGATAGCGCGATCGCGGTCGGAACTCCAGGCAGTGCTCCGGTGACGAGGACGACATCCGCCGCCTCGACGGCGATGTCGGTGCCCGTCCCGATCGCGAGCCCGATATCAGCCTCGGCGAGCGCGGGCGCGTCGTTGATGCCGTCCCCGACGAACGCGACTGTGCCGAATCGCTCCCTCAGGCTTCGTATCTTCGCGACCTTTCCGTCAGGTAACACCTCGGAGACGACCTCGTCGATGCCGAGCTTCGAAGCGATCGCACGCGCAGTCCTCTCGTTGTCTCCCGTGATCATCGCGACCTCGATTCCGAGCTCGTGCAGGGCCGCGATGGCCGTCGCGCTCGTCTCCTTGACCGGGTCCGCGACGGCGACGAGCGCGACGACCCGCTCCCCGATCGCGACGAACAGGGGCGTCTTCCCTCCGTCGGCCAGCGCTGCCACCTCTTCCTGGTGCGCGGCGACGCTCATCCCGAGCTTCTCCATGTACCGGTCCGCACCGACCGCCACGCGCTCGCCGTCCAACACCCCCGTCGCGCCGAACCCGGTGACCGATTCGAAATCGGACACGTCGGCGACGATCAGCTCCTCTTCCTGAGCGGCGCGGACGATCGCCCGAGCGATCGGGTGCTCCGACTTAGCCTCCACGGCCGCAGTGGCCGCGAGGACCCTCGCCCGGTCGAGATCCTCGACGAGCAGCACCAGGTCCGTCATCCGCGGTTCCCCCTCCGTAATCGTCCCGGTCTTGTCGAACGCTACGACCCTCGCGTCACGCAGCTGCTGCAACGCCTCGCCCCGCCGAAAGAGCACGCCGAGCTGCGCACCGCGCCCCATCCCGACCATGATCGAGGTCGGGGTCGCGAGCCCCATGGCACAGGGGCAGGCGATGATCAGGACCGCCACCGCGTTCACGAGCCCGAAGACGAGCGAGGGCTCCGGTCCGAAGAGCCACCACCCGAGGAAGGTGAGCGCCGCGATGCCCATCACGACAGGCACGAACCACATCGTGACGCGGTCCACGACGGCCTGGATCGGGAGCTTAGAGCCCTGCGCCTCTTCGACCATCGCGATGATCCGTGCGAGAACCGTCGCGCCCCCGACGGCCGTGGTCCTGACGGTGAGGGCTCCCGTCTGGTTCACCGTTCCGCCGACGACCCCGTCGCCGGCCCCTTTGGCGACCGGCATCGGCTCCCCCGTGACCATGCTCTCGTCCACGTAGCTCCCCCCCTCGAGGACTTCCGCGTCCACCGGAACCCGTTCGCCGGGACGAATCTCGACGACGTCGCCCGTGACCACTTCCGCGACGGCGATCTCCACGAAGCGTCCGTCGCGTCGCACGCGCGCCGTGTCGGGCCGAAGCTCGACCAGATGCCGAATCGCGTCCGACGTACGTCCCTTCGCGCGCGCTTCGAGCACCCGGCCGAGCAAGATCAGCGAAACGATGACCGCGGCCGCCTCGAAGTAGACGTGCACGGCGCCCTCCGGCAAGAGCGAGCTCGCGAACGTGGCGATCGTCGAGAAGCCGAACGCCGCCGTCGTCCCGAGCACGACCAGGCTGTTCATGTCGGGATGTCCGCGCAAGAGGGCCGGCACCCCCTTCGCGAAGAAACGACGACCGGGGATCAGCAGCACGAGCGCCGTGAGAACGAACTGGATGATCCAGCTCGTCTGGGTACCGATCGTCGCGGCGATCCAGTGATGGAACGACGGGACTACGTGCCCCCCCATTTCGAGGACGAACACCGGCAGCGTCAGCACCACAGCGACGACGAGATCTCGCACGAGCTCTCGGACCTCGTCTGCACGGTCGGAGGGGCTGCGCAGGTCGTCCGCCTCCGGCGTCGGAGCAGCCTCGAACCCGACGTCTTCCACGGCGGCGACGAGCGCCTCGATCCCCGACCGTCCGACCACGGTCGCCCGCTCCGTCGCGAGGTTCACCGCGGCGCTGTGGACGCCAGGGACGTCCAACAACGCCTTCTCCACGCGCCCGACGCACGACGCGCAGGTCATCCCGCCGATGTCGAGCGACACCGTCGTCTCCCCCACTCCGAAGCCGACGTCCTCGATCGCCTCGACCAGAGCGGCGTGATCGACCGGGTCACGCAGCGTCACCGTCGCCAACTCCGTCGCGAGGTTCACGTTCGCGGACTCCACTCCTTCGACCCCGAAAAGAGCACGTTCGACCCGACCGACACACGAGGCGCACGTCATGCCCTCGATCGGAATGCGCACCTGCTCGACCGTCTTCTTCGATGCCGTCACTTGCACTCCTTTCGAAAAATGCGGATCAGCTCGTCTACCTTGTCGTCCCGTGCTCCGGGGTCCGGGTCGGCGAAGGCCGACGCGACGCACGTCTGAATGTGGGACTCCAGCATCAGCGCACTCACCTTCGCGAGCGCTGCCCGAGCCGCCGCGATCTGCGTCAGCACGTCCACGCAGTACCGGTCGTCGTCCACCATCTTCTGGATCCCGGCGACCTGCCCCGCGACCCGTGCCAGCCGCTTTCGAACCTGCTCTCTTTCGTCTTCGTCCAGCATCTCGACTCCGTTACCTATACCCCGGCAGGGGTATATTAGCGACGCGGATCCGGCTGTCAACGCCTGGTGTGCTCGCCCCAAAACGAGCCCGCCCCGGAGCGCGTCGAGAACGACGGCGGCCGGGGCGGTGGTGTGCGTGGGAATCTGCCCGGATCGGGCGACGCGGCTACTCGTCGTCGACGCGCGCGCGCTCCGTCTCCGCATACGTCAACTGGGCCGGGGCCGACGCAGCGAGGTATGCATGCTGAGGCTGGTGAGCGACCTGTCGCGCCACGTTGTGGCCGGAGAGGCGCCCCGCGCCGCTCCCCGATTCGAGGCCGGTATCCGCGATCACCTGCGGACGGAAGTTCGGCGACGCTGCGTACGAGATGAGCTCTCCGTATTCTCGCAGGCGCTGCGTCATCTGGAAGCCCCACTTGTCCCGCACCTGACGACAGTGGTTGAGGTCGATCTCGCTCACCAGAACGCCGTCTCGGGTTCTGGAAAGCCCCGGGCTCCGGCCCCCGTCGGGCGCGGTGATGTAGCTCGACCCGTAGAAGTGACCGAAATCGTGGTGTGCCTCTTTGCCGTCGCCCGAGGTGAACTCGTTCGGGAAAGACTCCGTGCCGATACGATTGATCGCCGCGGTGAAGTAGTTGTTCGCGATCGAAGCGCAACGAGCCTCGATCGGCCACAGCGGCTCCGAGAGCGCTCCAACGGTCGCCGAAGGATTGAAGACGATCTCCGCACCGTTCAGCCCGAACATCAGCCAGTTGAGCGGATGGTGCCGCCCGTAGCAGATGTTGACGCCGATCTTTCCGAACTGGGTGGCGAAGACGGGGTGCCCCGTGTCCCCTTCCATGTAGTAGGTCGACTCGTTGAAATCGCCGACCCGCGGGATGTGGTTCTTGCGGTGCTTCCCGATGATGTTTCCACGGTTTCCGATGACGACCACCGTGTTGTGAATCGTCCCGCCGTGCACGTCGTCCCGCTCGAGAATCGGCGACACGATCACCATGTTGTACTTGCGGGCGAGCTCGGCGAGGAACTGGGTCGACGGCCCGTCGACGGGCTCGGCGAACTCGAGCCAGGGGTGCTTCTCCCGCGTGCAGAAGGCGAACGGCATCGTCCACGCCTCCTGCAGACAGAGCACGTTGGTCCCCATCGCGCCCGCCGCCTCCACCAGCATGCCGGTCCGGTCCCGGATCGCCTCGTACTGCTGGACCACCGGTGCGTCGGTCGGCTCGATGATCTGCGTCTGGATCACGCCGACCCGCACGATGCGAGGCGGGCGCCGCTGCTCGGGAGCTGCCTGGAAACGATACGCCGCGACCTCGAAGTCGTTCTGGTCGGCGAGCTTCCTGGCCGCGTCCGGGATCGCGAGTTCTTCGGGCATGTTGCCGTAGAGGATCCGGAACGCTTCCTTCTGGTCTTCCTCCGGAAGCTTCCGCAGAAGGCCTTCGAGACTTTCGATTTCTTTCTTCGTGGTCATGGGATCGCCCTGATGCGTGGATGGGATGTCATGCTGCAAGCGTCATGCTTGCGCGCCCTCGCGTCAAGCCCTACGCACTCGGTCGACGGCTCCCCCGGGCCCACGGTGCGTCGTCGGGGCCCGTGGTCGACCGTCGCGTCGGCTCCTCGCCGTCACTTGAACGGCTTCAGGGTGAGCATGAGCCCCGACTGGACCACCCAGCGAGACAGCTCTTCGGCAGCATGGAAGATGGGGACCCCCGCTTCGAATCTCGCAGCCAGGCCCACCACGCGTGTGAAATCGACCCCCAACAGCAGGTAGACCGCCGGACCGAAGTCCGCCCGAAACGCGGGTTCGGAGGGACGAAGGTAGAGGTTGAGTTGGAGGCCGCCGGCGAGCCAGGGGGCGGGATTGACGGGGCGAAAGTACCCGATCGCGCCCGCGGTCCCACCGATGTTCGCGCCGAAGAACGGCGCGAGGACCAACCCGGGCCACAGCAGCAGGAACTTCACCCCCTGGTTCTCCCCATTGCCGTACCAGCGGTAGACGCTCCCGATCGTCTCGAAGTCGTGGATGCTGACCGCATTGCCGAGCTCGAAGCCGAATCCGGGGGTCAGCATGAAGATCTTTCGGGCCGTCAGCGAGATCGCGGGCAGAACGCTCCCGCCCGATGGTCCGCGGACCTGATCGATCCAGACGCCTCCGCCCCCGATCCCGTAGGAAGACCCCGCCCGCTCTTCCCGGAGCTCGGCCGCTGGGCGAACCCGCTCGGGCTCGACCTCACCTTCGGGAGGCGCGCCTTCCGGGAGCGGTGCGGTTTGCGCGCCCGCGGTGGCGCAATGTGCGAGCACGGCGCAAACAGTCGCGTGGAAGAAGAAACACTGGCGTGGCATTCACGGAGAGTAGCCGACGGGAGGGTTCCGCGAAACTCTCTGAGGCATTGCGGAATCTCAGGACCGACGGACTGTTTCCGCGTAGGGACGCGACGAGAGCCGGGCCCTTTGCCATAATCGGCGCGCCGACATTCGGAGAGACACCATGACGCCCCACACCCTGCTCGCCACCGGCACCGCGTTCCTCGACGAGGCGACCGAAAACCTCACGTTCGACGAGTTTCTATGGGCCTTCGAAGAGGTGTGGCGAGGCGTGGCGTGGGTGCTGTCGGCCGCGGCCCCCACGCCGAGTGAGCCGGCCCTCGCCCCGAAGGGAGAGCTGCCGGCGCGAAACTCCCTTCGCGAGCTCGTCGCCGAGGTACCAAACCCACCGCGCGACGCGCGCGTCGTGTCACGGCTCGAATCGATCCATGACGCGCTGGCGGCAGCGGACGAACTCGAGACCGCCGTCGCCGTGCAGATGCCTCGCATCGAGCGCGCGCTGTTCGACGCCTGGGAGCTGCACGACGAGGTGAGCCGTCGGCTTCGCGTCGTCGACGAGCGGCTCACCGGTAAGCTCGTCCTCGCCGACGTCTCTCCGGGGCGCATCGGCAGCCAGGTGATTCGTCGCCGCACGGCTCTCAAACTCCTCGTCGCTTCGAGCCTCGCGCCCGTCGCCGCCTGTAAGAAGGTGGAGAAGGAGAACCGCCCCGCCGCATCCGTAGCTCCCGTCGCAGACGGTAGCGCGCAGACGGCCCCGGCGAAGATCCGCGCCGTCAGTCCACTGGGCGCGATGCAGTGGGAGACTTCGGACCCGTTTCTGTTCTGCGCTCATCACTTCGACGAATACCCGGAAGGCAATCCCCAGATGGGCCCTGTAGCCTCCCTCCAGGGTCGGCACCTCGGCCGCGACTTCGACGAGCAGGCTTCCTGGCGGATGTATCACGGCAGAGAGGTGCCCGGGTTTCCCCGGCATCCTCACCGCGGCTTCGAGACCGTCACCGTCGTCCGCACGGGGATGCTCGACCACTCGGACTCGATGGGCGCGACCGCCCGATACGGTGCTGGCGACGTCCAGTGGCTGACCGCCGGCGGCGGGATCCAGCACGCCGAGATGTTTCCGCTCCTGCGCAGCGATCAGCCCAACCCGCTCGAACTCTTCCAGATCTGGATGAACCTCCCCGCCAGCAACAAGATGGTCGACCCGCACTTCACGATGCTCTGGAACGAGAAGATTCCGCGGGTCGTCGAGAAAGACGACGAAGGACGCACCAGCGAAATCACGGTCGCCGCCGGGAGCTGGGGCGATCATCGCCCCCCTGCCCCGCCTCCCAACTCCTGGGCCTCGCTCCCCGAGGCCGACGTCGCGATCTGGAGCATCAAGATGGAGCCCGGCGCGAAGCTGTCGCTCCCCGCCGTGCAAGAGGGGACGGAACGTTCTCTCTACTTCCATCGCGGCTCGTCCGTACGGCTCGCCGAGCGAGAGGTCGGCCGTCGCAGCCGCGTCATTCTGGAAGGAAACGGCTCGATCGAGGTCGTGGCAGGCCCCGACGAGGTAGAGATTCTCCTGCTCCAGGGCCGACCCATCGACGAGCCCGTCGCCAAGCGCGGCCCCTTCGTCATGAACACGCAGGACGAGATCCGACAGGCATACGCCGACTACCAGCGGACCCAGTTTGGTGGTTGGCCGTGGCGACGTAGCGACCCCGTTCACGAGCGGGTGAAGGGACGATTCGCCCGCCATATCGACGGAACCTTCGAGCAGCCCACCTGACGACCGACTCGGTTGACCCTCGCCCGTCGCGTTTAGCGTTTCCTGGGAGCGCTGGTGAGGTTTGTAATGAGCACCGGAAAAATTTTTGGAATCGCACTTCTCGCAGCCGCCTGCTTCGGCTTCGGCTGCGACCCCTACCCCCGAGACCCCGAAGAGACGACCACGAGGGTCGAGAACTCGCGGACCGTACACATCGGGGTTGCGGACCGCCCTCCGTGGACCCACACGGAAGACGCCGTGGGGGGAATCGAGGTCGACCTGATGCGGGAGTTCGCCACGCAGGCGGGTCTCGATGTGGAGTGGTCCACGATGTCCGAGACCGAGCTCGCCGCCGCCCTCGAGAGCGGTGAGGTCCACATCGGAATCGCGGGCTACGTGAAGTCTTCACCGTGGGGCAAGCACGTCGGCTTCTCGAGACCCTTCGCAGAGGTCGATGGCAAGAAGCACGTCATCGCCGTACGGCGCGGAGAGAACCGCTGGCTCATGAAGATCGAGGACTTCCTCGCCGACAAGGAACCGATCGTCCAACGAGCGCTGCATGACGCACACGCCACAGCCATGGCGGGGGGGAGTCGATGAAACTCACACCGAACTTCGAGATTCCCCACGACCAGAAGGCGGTCCGGTCCGAAGCGAGAAAGCTCGAGTGGATCACGATCATCTACATGCTGACGGTCATCGTGGTGATCTACGTCACGATGGGTTCCTCGCAAGCGATGAAGGCCGCCTGGCTCGAGGATCTGCTCAGCCTGATACCCCCCGCCACGTTTCTGATCACCAACGTCCTCGTGCGTCGGGCGAGCGACTCTAGAATGCCCTACGGGTACCATCGCGCCGTCAACGTCGGGTTCGTCATCGGTGCGCTCGCGCTCACCGTGATGGGGATGTTCATCACCTACGACTCGTTCATGGGGCTCGTGAAAGCCGAACACCCCACCATCAGCACGATGGTGCTGTTCGATCAGGAGATCTGGGCGGGCTGGCCGATGATCGCCGCACTCGCGTGGGGGGTCGTCCCTGCCGTCTTCATCGGGCGAAAGAAGAAGAAGCTCGCCCGAAAGCTGCGAGACAAGCAGCTCTTCGTCGAGGCGAAGATGAACGAGGCGGACTGGATGACCGGGGTCGCCGGGATCCTCGGGATCCTCGGGATCGGGCTCGGCTTCTGGTGGGCAGACTCGGTCGTGGCCATCTTCATCGGACTCGATGTCTTGCACGACGGACTCTCCAACACTCGACGGGCGTTCGCCGGCCTCATGGACGAAGTCCCCACGGTTCCCGATGGCAGCGAGGCCGTCGATATCCTCAATCGAATCGACGACCACCTCGCCGCTCACCCGGACGTTGTTCAACACGAGATCCGACTACGAGAGCAAGGACACTGCATGTTCGGTGAGGCATTCGTAGTGTTCGAGTCCTCCGACGTCAGCGTGACCCGGCTGGAGTCACTCGAGCGAGAACTGTGCGAGCTCGACTGGCAGGTCCACGACTTTCACATCATCCCGCGGTCCCACATCGCGGACAGAAACCGCGGCGAGGATCCGCCTCTCGGAGAGTTCGACTCGGGGAACGCGACGGGGAAATCGCAGGCTTCGCCCGCGGGATCAGGATGAGCGGCCCAGACGTGGTGGCGGTGCGAGCGATCGGAGCTCCACCGTCGGCGTCCGCTCAGAGCCCGAGGAACTCTGCCACGAAATCCGTCCCCGGCCCCTCTCGCAGATCATCGAGCGAGCCGAACTGAACGACCCTCCCCTCCTCCAAGACGAATACTCGCGCGTCGAGCGCTTCGACGTCGCGGACGTCGTGTGTCACGACCAGCGACGGACACCTGCGGGCCCGGAGCCGCTCGGCGAGCAGCGCGCGTGTGGATCGGCGAACCGTCGCGTCGAGCGAGGTGAGCGGTTCGTCGAGGAGCAACAGCTCGGGCTCGGGCGCAAACGCCCTCGCGAGCGCCACGCGCTGCCGCTCGCCCCCCGACAGCTCGTCGCCACGTCGTCGCGCGAGCTCCCCACACCCGAACTCTTCGAGTAGCTCTCTCGCGCGCCGCCTGGCCTCGGTGCGAGGAGTGTCCCGGAGCCCGAACGCCACGTTGTCTTCGACGGTCATGTGGGCGAACAGCCCTTGATGCTGCGGGACGTAGCCGATGTTTCGCCGTTCGATGGGCACGCAGGTCGTCCGCGCGGCGCTCTCCAGCACCCGCCCTGCGATGCCGAGTTCGACGGTCGCTCCAGGCACGCCGCCCAACAGCGCCAAGAGGAAAGTCGACTTTCCGCTGCCGTTTGGCCCGACGAGAGCGACCGGATCCGTTCCCCCCTCGATCGCCACGTCGAGGGCGAACGCGTCCCGCCTAAAGCGAACGGCAGCGTGCCACGAGCTCTTCATTCCCGGCCCCGCCATCGAGTCGCGAGCCACGGGACACTTCGCAGGATCGTCAGGAGCCCCGCCCCGAATGCCGCGAGGACGACCGAGAGCGCCACCGCTACGTCGACGTCGGTCTCGAGCGCGGAGAAGATAGCGAGGGGTACCGTCTGGGTGACGCCGACCTTGTTCCCCGCGAAGAGCAACGTCGCTCCGAACTCGCCGAGGGCCCGCGCCCACGCGAGCGATGCGCCGACCACGAGCCCCGGGAGGGCCGCCGGAATCGCGACGCGCCAGACCGATTCGAAACGCCCCGCCCCGAGAGTCCTCGCGACCAGCAACGTCTCGTCGTCGATCGCGCGGAAGGCGTTCGCGGCCGCGTGGACGAAGAAAGGTGCAGAGACCACGACCTGCGCCATCACCACCGCCGCCGTGGAGAATGGGAGCCTGAGATCCAGCGCCGCGAGGAAGCCGCCCAGAGCCGACGAAGAGCTGAACGCGGAGAGAAGCGCGACACCGATCACCGCCGGTGGAATCACGATCGGGAGCTCCACCAGGACCTCCACCGCGCGACGGAGCCAGCCCTCCCCTCGGGACAACCACCACGCGAGAGGCGTTCCACTGACCACGGTCACCAGAACGGTCGCGACCGACGTTCCGAGGCTCAACGACAGTGCCGACACGAAGGTGGGACTCGAAGCGCTCGACCACACGCCGGCGTCGAGCGAGGAGAACGACAGGGCGACGAACGGCAGCGCCAGAAGGAAGACGAGGGGTATCCCCGCCACCAACGCCATCGAACCGGTCGAAGCTCCCCGACCGTTCATGGTGACCGGAATCCGGCGGCCTCTAGCGACCGTCGTCCCGCTTCGCTCGTCAGGAACTGGACGAATCGTCTGGCGTTCGCGCCACGGGGCGAGTCCGCATGAACCCCGACGAACAGGTTGGCCTCCACATTGGCCGCAGCCGGGATCTCCACGAGACGAACTTTCGCGCTCCGTACGGCGTCACTGCGGTAGACGATCGCGGCATCGGCAGCCCCGAGCTCCACCTTCGCGCGCACCAGACGAACGTTCGACTCCTCCGAGACGACACGACTCTCCACCTCGCGGGCAAAGGCCGAGCCGAGCAGACCCTCCGACTGGCGCAGGACGCGACGCGAGTAGCGTCCGATCGGCACCTCCGGCGCCCCCAGCACGATGGCGTCCGCGCGGTCGAGGTCTTCGAAGGATCGCACCGAGCCATCCACCGGGGCGATGACGACGAGATCGGTCGTCGCCAGGCGTCGGACATCCCCCATCAGGCCCCCCGTTTCCAGCGCGCGCAAGTGCTCCTCGTCGGCCGAGGCGAAGACGTCCACCTCCGCTCCCTGCTCGATCTGATGGCGAAGGGTCTGACTTCCGGCGGCCGTGACCCTCACCTCCACGTCCGGATGCTCCTCCTCGAATGCCCTCGCCGCGTCCCCCAGCGCATCGCGCAGGGAAGACGCAGCGTAGACCTCGAGCACCTCCCCCTCTTCCCCCTTTCGACTGCACGAGAGCGAGAGCGACACCGCGACCAGGAACACGAGCGCGCGCATCAAGCCCCCGGGACGGAGAAGGAGTGGCCGGCCTCGGTGACGTCGTACCCTGCGATCCGCGCGGCATCGCGTCGGAACGAACGGGAGTCGAGAAGCTCGACGAGGCGTCGACAGGGACCGAATTCTGCCACCTCGTCGGTGACGACCAGATCGAAGCGTTCTTCGCGAAGCGGCAGAAAATCGAGCCCCCGTTCGAGCGCCGCAGACTCGATCGTGACGCCGACGTCCGCCACGCCCCAACGAACCGCCATCGCCACCTCGACGTGGCTCTCGGCCACGATGTCGAGGCCGGGGTCGAACCCTCTCCCCGCCTCCTCGAGCGCACGGGAGAGCAGCGCCTGCGCGGCCGCTCCCTCCTCGCGATGCGCGACCCGAAGGTCGGAGCGCCCGAGATCTTCTAGGCCCGTGATTCCGAGCGGGTTGCCCGCCGCGACCACGAGCCCCTGACGCCACCGAGCCACCGTCACGAGCACGCCGCCCCGCCCCTGCAGCGCCTGGCGCACGAGCCGTTCGTGAACGCCCCCTTCGGACGCTTCGGCGAAGTGAACCCCTCCCAGATGCACGAGTCCGTCCGCCACCATCTGCAACGACGCCGTGCTGTTGGTGGGCATCCACGTTGCGCGGGCGTCGCGGAACGTCCGCCCCACTCTCTCGGCGAGTGCACCGAGGATTGGCGCACACCCCGCGACGAGAAGATTGCGATCCACGTCGTCCTTCTCCACCAGGAGCTCCACCGAGTGACCGCGGTCACCCACGCGCTCGATCACCCCGTCCGATGCAGCCGACGGATCAGCGCAGGGAAGAGCCACCAGACGACCATTCACCCTTCCGAGGGCGACCCGGTCACCCGCGGCCACCATCGCGTGCCCGCGTGCGACGAGCGATTCGTCGGCAGCCGTGAAGAGAGACTCGACGGTCCGGCCGAGCTCGGAGGCGAGATGCAACGCCAGCAGCGTCGACGGCACCTGGCGCCCTGCTTCGATGGCGCTCAGCGCCTGTCTGGAGACCCCGACCCTCTCGGCGAGCTCCGACTGGGTCAGTCCGCGCTCGGTCCTCACCTGACGAACCCGGTTTCGAAGTGTGTCGTTTCTCATCGACCAAAGGTAAAGCCAACTTTACATCACGTAAAGCCAGCTATACGCCGATGCGAGCGGAGTTTGGTGGCGGTGCGGGCGATCCGCAGGCCGCGCCTGCGGTTGCGGAAGAATCAGCAGCGGAGACCGTCAGCGGGCGGCGAGGGCTCCCGCAGATTCGAAGCGAAGGTCGGCGGCTTTCACGACGCTCTCGAAACGAGCGAGGTCGGCTTCGGAGAGTTTCCGGCGGTCGGTACCGTGGTAGTCGATGGGGTCCACGACCTTCTTGCCCTGGTTGAGCTGGTAGTGAAGGTGCGGCCCGGTCGAGCGCCCGGTGTTGCCGCTGAGCGCGATCACCTGGCCCGCCTTCACGCGGTCCCCGGGCTCGACTTTGTTTTCGGAGAGGTGCAGGTATTTGGCGAGGGTGCCGTCGGTGTGGCGGACCTCGACGCAGTTCCCGTTCGCGCTCCAGTTCCAGTTCGTGCGGGTGACGACACCGTCGTATCCCGTCGCGACCGGCGTCCCGGTGTCCACCTTGAAGTCCATCCCGTGGTGGGTGGGGCGGTCCTTCAAGAGGCTCGTCACTTGCTCGTACTCGGAGAGCGGGCTTTTGCGAAGACGATGAGGAACTTCGGTACCGTCGGCCGACCAGTACGAAGCATACTCGTCACCTTCCGCCTTGAATCGGTACGCCGTGAGGGTCTTCCCGTGCTTCTGCGACTGGTAGCGCGCCGCCTGGATCACGACCGTGTCTGTCGTGCCGAGGGTCCACGCGGCCTCGATCAGGTCGTCTTTGCGGAGGTCCTTTCGAAGGTCGAGGTCCCACACGAGGAGGCGTGACAGCGTGGCGCTGACGTTGTCTCCATGCGGCGCGGCGACGCTCGCCATCGTCTGCGGGATGCTGCCGGAGAGCTTCGCCACACCAACGCGGACTTCGTCCGCCGCCGGTGCCTTGCTCTCGTTCTTCGGTGGCGCGGGTTTCTCCGCTACGACCTCCTCGGTCGGCTCGGCCGGCGCCTCGACCGCCTCGTCCTGAACGACGACGACGGCAGCGTCGGGGGTGGTGGTTTCTTCCGCGTCGGGCCAGACGACGGCTCCGAGCAGTGCGATGTTTAGAAGGCCCGAAACGCCCAGCGCGATCGTCTTGGCGTCCAGGCGTGAAAGGAACACGTCCATGTGTCTCTCCTGGATGTTTTGCAAAACCGCTTCCTTGCGGTGCCGTCAGTAGATCATGTCCGATCGGGAAACGCAAAACATTCTCACGCAGACGTCGAGCTCCCCCTCCCCCAGAACGAAAGAGGCCGTCCGGTTGGGACGGCCTCTGTGGGTCTGTAGGCGGTGGCTGGCTGAGCTCACGGAAGGAAGATCGACTTCGCGTTCACGAACTCCCGCATTCCGAACCCGCCGTGCTCGCGTCCCCAGCCGGAATTCTTCACACCACCGAAAGGCATGTTCGGCGAGGCGAGCGCGTAGTGGTTCACGAAGACCATCCCGGTGTCGAAGTGCTCCTTAGCGAGCTTGACAGCGCGGTCCTCGTCTGTGCTGATCAGGCCGCCCCCGAGACCGAACCGGCTATCGTTCGCGATTCGCATCGCGTCGTCGTCGTCCTTCGCACGGATGACCGATGCGACCGGCCCGAAGAGCTCGTCGTCGTAGGCTGGCTGTCCCGGCTCTACGCTCCCGAGCACAGTCGCCGGGTAGAAGTAGCCCGTTCGATCCGGTACCTCGCCGCCGCACAGAAGCTTCGCTCCTTTCGAGATGCTCTTCTCCACCTGTTCGTGGAGAGTCTCGCGCAGGTCTCCTCGCGCCATCGGCCCGAGCTGCGTCGATTCGTCGAAAGGGTCGCCGAGCTGTTTGGACTTCATCGCCTCGACGTAGCGCTCGACGAACTCGTTGTAGACCGAATCGACCACCACCATCCGCTTCGCCGCGATGCAAGTCTCGCCGTTGTTGACGAGACGTCCCTGGGCGCAGACCTCGATGGCCGTCTCCATGTCGGCGTCGCCGAGCACGACGTAGGCGTCGTTCGAGCCGAGCTCCATCACCGACTTCTTCAGCACGGCGCCCGCCTTTTTCGCGACCTCGGCGCCCTGCTCCGCGCTGCCGGTCATGGTGACCCCGCGCACTTTGTCGTGTTCGATCACGGTGTCCGACACGTCGTGGTCGATGATCAGTTGCGAGAAGAGGTTCTTCGGGAGCCCGGCTCGCTCGTAGAGCTTCCGCAGAAAGACTCCGCTCCCGGTGCAGTTCGAGGCGTGTTTCAGGAGAACTCCGTTCCCGGCCATCAGGCTCGCGACCGAGTAGCGCACGGCCTGGTAGGCAGGGAAGTTCCATGGCTGAATCCCGTAGACAACCCCAATGGGCGAGTACGTGATGATTCCCCGCTTGCCTTCGGCGAGCTCGCGCTTTTCGTCGGCCAGCACCTCTGGTCCCTTCTCGGCGGTGAAGTCGCAGATGGCGGCGCACAGGTCGATCTCGTCGCGGCTGTCTCCGATCAGCTTGCCCACCTCCTTGCTCATCAGCTCGGCGAACTCCTCCTTGCTGTTGCGGAGCTCTTCGCCGATCGCGGCGACCTTCTTCGCCCGCTCTTCGGCGCTGACGTGCCGCCACTCGAGAAACGCTTCGTGGCAGGCCTCGACCTGCTCGGCTGCTGTCTCTTCGTTCATCAACCGGTACGAGTCGAGCTCTTCTTCGGTGGTCGGATTTCTAGTGGTAATTTTCTCTGCCATTCCAATTCTCCCGGTTCGTAGTTGAGACGAACGTAGGAATCGAACGGCGGCTTTCCATCGGAAGGCCGGCACAGGCTTTTCTGGAATTTTTCCGAAACGAAAGAGGAAGCGTCGCATCGCCCCATCGTCGGACGACGCCGCGAGGACCTTCCTCCCTCAGCGAGACGCCGCGGCGAGCCGCCGTTCGAGCGCCGCGACGATGGTCGCGTCGGCGCCGTTGGCTTTTGCCTGGGTCAACCAGCGACGCGCTCCGGGGACATCTCGATTCGCGAGCAGAGATTCGGCGAGGAGGAGTTGTGCGTCAGCGTGATGCGGTTCCGCTTTCAGCACGGCGCGCAGTTCGATGATGGAACCGGTGTATCGACCGTGATCCGCGCAAAACCTCGCGAGCCTCAGCCTCGAATCGATGTTGCCGGGGTCGTAGAGCACCGCGCTCCGGAGGAGCTCCTCGGCGAAATCCTCCTCGTCCTCCTCGGCGAACACTCGGGCGATCTCCACCATGTGGTCGGCCGACTCGGGGAGCGCGTTGACGAGCACGCGCTGCAGCACCTCGCGCACCCGGTGATTGGTCGGGTCCGAGACCGCGGCCTGTAGCGACGCGTCGAGGGCGTCGGCGAGCCGCCCTTCCGACGCGAGGAGGTCGGCGCGCTCCGCCAGTACGATCGGGACCGGAGCTACGGACACCGCTCGCTCGAGCAGCATCAGCGCAAAGTCGACCGCGTCGGTCTGACGAAACTCGCGCGCCTTCGCGACCACCGAGCGCGCCGAGTCCGGCAGGCCCGACACCAGCATCTGAATTTCCCCGTAAGGATCGTCTGAGATCATGCGACGAACATAACCCACATCGCCCCGCCCGAACATCCCCCGATCGTCTCCGGTCGGATTCGAGATGCGTGTGTCGGGAGCTCTCGAGAGGAGGCTGTCGAAGAGACGGGGGGGCCGTTGGGCTTCGCCCAAACCCACCAGGGGATTCTCCCCTGGACCCCGA
>CAYPJU010000098.1:0-13720 GCA_964411125.1 uncultured Bradymonadales bacterium
GGGGAGTATGAGCTTCGCGTCGGTCATCGGTGCCTCCGGTCAGGGACGGCACCATTGCCGTCCCTCCGTTATCGGCAGCGGCCGGCGAGCGTTGCGAAAAAAAGTGAGAGGCGGGGCGATGGAGTCGGTGGTGCGGGAGTTTGCGCAACCCGCGTCTTTGCGATGGAGCTCCCAGCGGCCTCGGGAGGTCTCGTCCTCATCCTGGACAAAAAGCGGAGCGAGTTCGCGCGTCCGTTTCACGGAACCCCGAACATCGGGTACGATTGGCTCGTGAAGGTCATGAAGTTCGCTCTGGTAGTGTTCATCATCGCTCTGCTGGGCGGGGGGGCGTCGGGATGCGCCACCACGGCGTCGAAGGATCGCGGCCGCGCCTACTTGCAGTTCGAGATCGAACCGACGACCGCACGGGTGTACATCGACGAAGAGTACAGCGGTGAATTGTACCGCTGGGTGGAGGGTGTAGTTCCCGTCGAACCGGGACTCAGGAAGGTCACGGTGGCTGCGGAGGGTTACATTACGCAGAGGTTCGACATCGAGCTGTCGAAGAACGAGTTGGTGACGCTCGAACTGGCGCTGGAGAAGACGCTCGAGCTCCCGCCGGAGGAAGAGGAGACTTTGACGGTACAAGAGCGCGCGCGGCGCAAGCGGCTTCGTCGCGAGGTGGAGCGGTGACGACGATCGCCGACATTCTGGCTCGCCTGCCGGAGTTGAGTCGCACGCTGGACGACCTGAACGTCTTGCACGTGACGATCGCGCCGAGCGGTATCTGGTCCTTCGAGAAGCTAGGGAGGGTTCGGTCGGGTGGCGGTCGTCTGGATGGAACGGAGTTGGCGCGTCTGGCCGATCGCGTGGCGCCCTCGTCGCCCACGCTCCACGACGATTGGGCGATTCGACGGCTCGACGGGGTGTCAGGGCCGACCCTGTTGTTGGAGCGGCTGCCGGTCGCGATCGCGGACCGTCTGCCGCAGAAGATCCTCGCCACTTTGAAGGGCGAGGTTCGTCAGTCTGGAGCCGGAGCTCTGATCGGGCCTCCGGGCTGCGGCAAGGCTGCGCTGATGCTCTGGCTCGCGCTGCAGGTCCCCGACGAGCCCGCAATTTTCGTGTCCGAGAACCCACCCTCGGAGTTTCCAGGCGAGCATATCAGCCACGTGTATCCGCCCTCGAACATCGGGGAGCGCCGGACGTTGGAGCGACTGGCGCGGCTCGCCGGTACGGTGTTCTGGGACCGGGTGAGTGGCGTGGAAGACCTCGAAGTGTTGTTCGGATTTCCGGGCGCGCGCCGTCGTTGGTTTTCGCTGGACGCGGCGAGCCCGCGAAGCGCGCTCCGCCGGCTTCGGGGGGCGACGAACGTCGGATGCGACGTGCGGTTGACGACCGTACTCGCGCTCGGCAAGTCGGTGATTGGTCGACCGGAACCCAAGCATCTCGTCGTTCGTAGCGCGGACGGTTGGGCGGAGACGTTTTCGGGGGACGCTGAGTGCGCCGAGTTGCTGAAAGCTTTCGACACGGCGGAGAGCGGCGTTCTTCGGACGACAGAGCTTTCGGTGCCGGGATTCATCCTGCCTCCATCGACCGTACATCTCGCCGACGACTTCGTGGACGAGGCGGTCGAGAACGACGCGCCCATCGTCTCGCAGTCGCAGCGGCCCGCTGCGGCGAGTGATTCCTCCCCGGCCGATGCACCGCCTGCCACCTTTGCGTCGGACTCTCCGTTGACGGTCGAAGTCGCGGAGAGAGCGGATGATGCGGTGACGGGGATGCTCATGAACCACGAGCTCGACGAGCTTCGTGAGCAGCAGATGAAGGCAGAGGAGGGAAATCCTCACAAGCGGCTGACGGTCGGCGCGCGCAAGTCGCAGGACGGCATGGTCCCCGAGGTAACGAAGGCCTACACGGAGACCCCGCACGAGCTGATCCCCGGGATCAACGACGCGGTCACGCCGGTCGCGAAGGTCGCGCCGGACCTCGGAGGGGGGGAAGCTTCGGAGGTCGATTTGCCCGACGATTCTTCGCCGTCGGTGGAGGTTCAGTTCGATGTCTACGAAGACGTCGAGTACGACGACTCGGAAGTGGAGGACGACTATTCGGGGGTCTTGGACCCCGGCCTCGATTTCGCGAGTCTCGCCGAAGAGATGCTCAGCGAGCTGTCGGAGGTCGAGCCGTTGGAGGACCACGGCTCGACGGATCCGAGCAAGCCGGTTCTGCTGAGCGCTTCGGACATCGAAGCGATCGATTCGCAGGAGCTGGCGGATCTCGAGATCGAAGACCTCGAGCCGCTGGACCCCGACGACTCTTTTGCGGAGACGGTCGCCAGCTCGGGCGACCTCGCGCGGCTCGCGGGCATCACGCGTACGACCGGGACGCCGGACCAGGAGTCGACGAAGGAGTTCGAGCAGCGGAATCGGTTGAGCAGACTTCCGAAAAACCGGGGCGACTCCTGAGACCCTGAGCTCAGGAGCGTCGAGGCATCGTGCTCGTCATCGGGGGGGAGCCGCGCCGAGTCGGTGGATCCTCACCCCGACCTTTCCTTCGATCGAGACGAGTTCTCCACGGGCGACGACGACGCCGTTGGCGACGAGCTCGACGGCGTCCCCGACGTTTCGATCTGCCTGCAGAACGTGTCCAGGCGCCAGCGCCGTGAGTTCGCCGAACGAGAGGGTCGTGCGTCCGACGACGAGTTCGACGTCGATCGTCCCGGCCCCCGTGAGTTGTGTCGTTTCGTCCATGATTCCCCTTTCTGGTTCTGGTTCGAGAACCGTGAATTGCCACCGGTTCTCCACGATGTGGCAAGACGCGGCGACCCGGCAATCGGGCCCGCGAAGGCGCGCCGCGTAGGGGAGGTTCTCCCCGCTTGCGTCCACGGCGCTGTTCTGGAGCAGCACGACATCTCCGCTCCGGAGTCGCTCCACCTCTTCCCGGGACAGCGTCACGTCGCCAGCGACCAGGGTGAATTGGATGGGGACGGCGCGGCACGCTTGGGGGGCGGGGCGTGGGGGCCCGGGCTCGAACTCGTCCCAGAGCGTCCGCGGGACGAAGAGCCGGACGACGCCGGACTGGTAGGCGGCGGTGACGCTGAAGACGAGCTCGACGTGAGGCGTGTCTTTGAGGAGCAGGGTCGCGCGGCCGCTGTCCACCGGTTCGTCGGCGAACGAGAGCGCCGGAGCTCCCTGGCGCGCGAGAGCGTGATGCAAAGTCGTGACGACCGACGTCATGAAGCCCGCGTCCCACTCGTCGACGATGCAGGGTGGCGAGGCGTCTTCGAGCAAGGTGTCGAAGACGATCCGGAGGCAATTGAGGTCGAGGTGCAGGACGCCGAGCCGGCGGTCGGCGTGTTGGAAGGTGGTGAGCCACCCATCCCGCGGTGCCTTTCCGCCGAGGGGCGCGTATCGGATGGTGACGAGTCGTGCGCTGGTCTCGGCGAGCCCGATGGAAGCGGCGGCGTCCCCCAGAGCGCGATTCCATGCGCCGCCGCGGTCGCCGAGGAGCGCGACGACGTCGTTCGTCACCCGCACCTCGTCCTTGCCGAGCGTCGTGAGTCTGTCCCACGGGAAGGGTTGCATGGGGGATCGGATAACAGTTTTTCGGCTATTTTCGCAACGGCGGCGGGCTTGGGCCGAAAACGTAGTAGAGGGCCGCACAAACAACCGTGGAGAGCAGATGAAATCGTTGATGTCGTCGATCGTCGCCGAAGCCGTGGAGGGATGGGCAGGAGAGGAAACGCTGACCCCTATGCGTGGAGCGGCTTTGGAGGGGCGGCGGGATGCGAGCTTCGGGGAGGTGCTGCGCCGGTTCCAGCAGTCGGAGGAGGAAGAGGAGTCCTCCGCCCCGATCGTTCCCGAGAGGCCCGCGATCGTCGGGGCTCGACATTCCGAGGTCGCCGGAACGACGGAAGGGGCAGCCGCCCGCCTGGCGCCGGAGCTGGAGCGGATCGTCGCGGCTGTGGTTGTCGGGGTCGACCGTCATCGCCGTCGCGTCGTCGTGGTGGAAGCCGAGACGGCACGCGGCCGCGCTCGCGTCACCGTCAGGCGGAGTGGTTCGGGGGTGGAGGTGCGGGTCGCAGCGCCTCCGGAGCTGCGGGCGCTTCTCGATGCGCACCGCGGGGAGTTTCTCGCCGGATGCCGATCTAGAGGGCTGAAGGTCGTGGGGTTCCGGACGACCTGAGACGTTGGAACAAACTGTGCATCGTATCGTCCCATTGCTACGATGTGTGCACGATGAATCCAAGAAACCGACATTCCGCGCTCCCGTTTGCACTCGCGACGCTGCTACTGGTCGGCATCGGCTGCGAGGGGTGTGAGCCGTCCAACAATGGTACGGCGGACGACGCGGGGCTCGATGGCGGCACGAGCGGAGATGCGGGGGACGACGCGCCCGAGGGGTACACGGTGCCGTTCGAGATCGAGGGTTGGGGGTTGCACGCGGCGGCGCGGGATGCTTCGGACATTTATGTCGCGGGGGGCGTCCCAGATCGCGGATCTCTGATGCATTGGGACGGCGAGGGGTGGGCGGCGGAGGAGATCCCGGAGGGGACTCCGCTTCTGAACTGGGTGATGCTGCTGGAGGGGGAGACGATCGTCGTCGGAAACGGTGGCACGGTGCTCTCGCGCACTGGCAATGCGTGGGAGACGCAGGAGGTGCCGACCGAGGAAGACCTCTGGGGAGTGTGGGCATCGTCGGCGGACGACGTCTGGGCAGTTGGAGGAAGAGGCCGCGCCGATGGACAAGCGACACTCCTGCGCCGGGTCGGTGGGACGTGGGCGACGGTCGAGGCCCCCGAGCTCGAACGGCCGGGGGTCAACGCATGGTTCAAGGTGTGGGGCTCGTCGTCGGACGACGTCTGGATCGTCGGCCAGCGAGGTGGTGTCTTGCACTGGGACGGGGCGGCGCTGGAAGAGGTCGGGCTCGGGACTTCCGAGGATCTGATCTCGTTGCACGGCACAGGCGCCGATGACGTGTTGATCGTAGGGGGGCGTTCGAACGGAGTGGTCTCTCATTTTGATGGATCGGAATGGGCAACCGGGAACATTGCGCCGGCCCCAGGCGTAAATGGAGTGTGGATGACGGGCCCCGGCGAGTTCTGGCTCGCTGGCGTGCGAGGACTGTTGCGGAGCGGAACGGTGGAAGGGGACGGGGTGCAGATCCCGCGCACCCCCCCGGTTTCGATGGTCGACATCCACGCGGTGACGGTCGTTCCGGGTTACGGTTTGCTGGCGGTCGGGGGCAACTTCGATCGACCCAACGGACCGTACGAAGGGGTGGTGTTGAAGGGTGAGGAGGGAGCGGAATGAGGAACTCGAACAGGAAGAGCCCGTTGTTGGTCGCTGTCGCGATGTTGGCGTCGTGCGCACAGATGTGCCCGGACACGCCCAACAACGATCCGGATCCCGATCCCGAGCCGAAGCTCGAGGTCGACGACGGGGTGTACTCGTCGGCGATGGGTGAGCCGATGAAGAAGGCGACGCCGGAGCAGCTCGAGGCTTTCGAGCGAGGTCGCGAGGTCGCGCTGAAGCGGTTCGACGTGGACACCGGGCTGGGGCCGAATTTCAACGTGACGTTCTGCGGTTCGTGCCACGAGCGCCCGGTGCTCGGGGGTAGCGCTCCACGCTATCGCGACTTCTTTCTCGTCTCGACGATCTTGAGCGACGGGTCGCGTGTCGAAGGGGGCGTCAACGGCGTGCAGGCGCAGTTCAACATCGACAAGGCGCATCCGGCGACTCGGAACCCGACCGATCCGGCCATCAATCATCAGGCTTTGCGCAACGCGATTCCATTCTTCGGGGTGGGTGCGCTCGCCGCGATCGACGAGGCGGCGATCCTGGCGAACGTGGACGAAGACGACGCTGACGGGGACGGGATCTCGGGGCGCCCGAACTACGATCGTGGATTCGTGGGTCGCTTCGGCCGCAAGGCGCAGACGGTGTCGATCGAGGGCTTCATCCGCGGCCCGCTCTTCAACCATCTCGGCGTCACGACGGTGCCTCTGAGCAACGAGCTGAAGGAGGCGCTGCCGATTCCGAGCGCTGCCGACCAGCAGGAGTTGGAGGAGCGGATGGGGATGCTGGGGTGCATCAACTGTCAGGCAGCCGCGCCGTCCGAGCCGAACTTCGACGAGGACGGGGTCCCCGATCCGGAGATGTCGGAGCAAGAATTGTTCGACCTGGTTTCGTTTTCGATGCTGCTGGGGGCGCCGAAGCCGGACGAGCCGACCGAGCAGACCGAGCGTGGGGCGGAGCTGTTCGAGGCGATCGAGTGTGCGAAGTGTCACGTGCCGGCGCTCGCGGGTCCCGACGGGCTGGTCCCGGCATACTCGGACCTTCTGCTTCACGACATGGGCGAGGAGTTGGCCGACGGAGTGGAGATGGGGCTCGCCACGGGATCGGAGTTTCGAACGCAGCCGCTGTGGGGTCTGACGGCGACCGGGCCGTATCTTCACGACGGTCGGGCTTCGACCGTCGAGCAGGCGATCGAGTTTCACGGTGGAGAAGCGGAACGATCACGTCAGGCGTATCTCGACCTGAGCCCCGATGAGAAGGCCGACGTTCTGGCGTTTCTGGAGAGCCTGGGAGGCGCATCGCAGGCTAGTCCCGGGCTTCTTCCGCCGGGGCGCCAGACGCCGGCCGTGGGGGAATTCGGAGGGCCGACACGGCGACTCGCAGGGGCGCAGGCCGAGCACTTCCGTTCTGGCGAGGCGATGTTCGACCGCGACATCATCCAGGAGGACGGGCTCGGATTGAGCAACGGTTTCAACGGGGACAGTTGTCGAGCCTGTCACTTCGAGCCGGTGATCGGCGGTGCTGGTCCGGCGGGGCTGAACGTGACGCGGCAGGGGATCATCGACGAGTCGAGCGGAGGGTTCACGAACAGTGCTCACGGCAGCATGCTCCATCGCCACAATGCGGACCGAACGCGGCCGATCGGGGACGCGGTCTGCAACGTGATCGAGTTCCGGCAGACGCCTCCGATGTTCGGGTTGGGGCTGGTGGACCGCATCCCGGAGGAGACGATCCTTGCGGGGGCCGATCCCGACGACGCGGATGGGGACGGGATCAGCGGCAAGGCGCACATTCTGGCGGACGGTCGGCTCGCGCGATTCGGTTGGAAGGCGAGCATTCCGACGTTGGAGGATTTCGTGCGGGATGCGCTTTCGAACGAGCTGGGATTGACGCTGGCGGACGATCCGCAGTTCGTCGCCGGAATCTCGTCGGACGAAGACGACGTGGCGGATCCGGAATTCGGCGGCAAGGACTATGACGATCTCGTGTTCTGGTCGCGCGAGCTCGGTCCTCCTCCGCGTGGGGAGATCGGGGCTGCGGAGCGAGCCGGCGAGACGCTGTTCGCGTCCGTGGGATGCGACGCCTGTCACACTCCGGTCATGAAGACCGAGCAGGGCGAGGACGTGGCGCTCTACAGCGACCTGCTGCTGCACGATGTCGCTCCTGCGGACTACTGGGGGATCGAAGACGGGATGGCGTCGACTCGCGAGTTTCGCACGCCGCCTCTGTGGGGCGTTCGGGTGACGGCTCCGTACATGCACGACGGCCTGGCGCCGACGATCGAGGCGGCGATCCTGCGGCACGACGCCGAGGGGCGCGCATCGCGAGAGGCGTTCGAAGCGCTCTCGGAGAGTGAGCGCGAAGAGCTCCTGGCGTTCTTGAAATCGTTGTGATGGAGCGGGGCGACGAGCGCCGCGAGGGCAGGTGACGGTCTTGAATCGATTGAATGCAAAGATGTCCGCGGGGGCGTGGGTGCTGTTGGCCTCGGGGGTGTATCTGCTTGGCTGTGGGCTGATCTTTCCCCCCGACGAGCCGGAGCCGGTGGAGGCGGAGGGTTGCACGAACGACCACACTGCGGGTTGGGCACCCGACCCCGAAGGCGCGTGGATCGGGTTCGAATCGGTCCCGGCCGATGGCGACTGCAACGAGTTCTCCTGGGTCAGCGGAGCGCGCGGACAGGGGGCAGACGTCTTTCATTTCGAGCCGGAGTTTCACTTCGAAGAGCGCTACGAGGTGCAGGGGAATTCGGAGGTTCTGAACTGGGAGATTCGCCGCGGCGGCGTCGTGGAGATCGAGGGTGCGCGAGAGGTGTACGCCGAAGACGTGCGCCGCGACGACGATGGATTCTACGTGGCCCCGGAGATCTTTTTGCAGCCAGAGCAGCGGGGAAAGAACTTCGAGGTGGAGATGTGGATGGAGGTGCTGGATCCCGACAGCGAAGCGGGCGGGTCGTCGAGTGAGCCGCAAGAGACGATGGAGCTTCGGGCCCGTGCGAGGATTTACATCATCTGATGCGACGAAAGAGACGACAGACGATGATGGGGCTCGTCCTCGCGATCGGTTTCTGGGCCGGATGCGGGGTGACGGAGCCGACGTCCGACATGGGCGACGCCGAGGTTTCCGACATGGGGACCGACGCGACGGTGGACATGAAGGTCTCGCAGGTGGAATGCCCGCCTTCGGCGTCCGACGAATTCATCCTGGGGTGGGTCGACACGGAAGGTGAGCGAAGCTTTCACCCGTTCGGGGAGGGGGACTGCAATACGATCGAGGTGCAGACCGGGATCCAGGGGGGATGGCATCTGGAGCCAGCGATTCAGGCGCCGTCCGACGCGGTGGTGCCGGACCTCGGCGGGATGATGACGTGGCGGATTTTCGACGCGGAGGGGACGCTGATCTCGAAGGAGCCGGAGTTCGAAATGTTTCGTCCTTTCTGGCAGGACCTCGGAGGTGGCTACACGTACTGGGGGGATTTCGTGATCTTTCTCGACTACCCGGAGACGAACCTCGAGCAGGAGATCGAGATCGAGCTCGAAGTGGAGTTCGACGAGATGAGTTCGCTGGAACCCCTGCTGCTTCGACAACGGGTGATCCTGCTGGACGAAGAAGTGGTCGATCCCGGGAGCCCGTTTTGAGGCAGTGGATCGTCGCGGGGGCGTTCGTCGCGGGGGTGGGGTGCCACGGGGACGCGCCCGACCCGGCGGAGCCAGACGATGTGGGTGGCGATGCGGAGTCGGCGATGGAGGACGTCGGGATGACCTCGCGGGATCTCGTCTCGTCGGACACGCGCGAGGCGCAACGCGACGCTCGAGCAGACGCTTCGGCGGCGGACGTTCTCCCCAACCCGACGGTCGTCACGGTCGAGCTTTCGCAACCCGATGGCCACGTCCTGCAGGACGGCGGCGTGGTGTATCCGACGTTCGGTCCCCAGGGGAGCTACCACGTGTCGATCGACATGGTGCTGGGTGGAGGGGTCGCAGAGACTCACCTGATCGATACGCCGGTGCGGGTGTGGATCGGGGACGCGGAAGGTCGAGAGCTCGGTTCGGGATACTGGTCGATGACGAGAGAACTGTGGATGGAGTCGGGGGAGGGGTACGCGGTGGAACTTCCGCCGCTCTTCTTGCTGGAGACTCCGACGCCGGGGCAGCGGGTCGACCTGCAGGCGCGGCTCGGTAGGGAAGACCGCCCGTTTGCGGTGGTCGAGCTGGGGCTCGAGTTCGCGTTCGAATGAAGCTCCGAGTTTTGGTGTTGGCGATGCTGATGGGGACCGGGTGTTCTCCGGAGCGGAGCGACGATTCGTGCGACGCGGAGCCGGACGCGCTGGGACGGGAGTGTTCGGGGGATGGCGAGTGTGGCGACTGGGCCGTGTGTGGCGAGGACGGTGGTTGCGAGACGCCGGCGGCGGTCCGGGGAGAGGGGGGAGCAGTCTTGTCGGTGACGCGAGCAGGGGAGCTGGTCGATACGTTGCGGGTCGAAGTGGCGCGTAGCGACGTCGCGCGCGCTCGGGGGCTGGGTGAACGACCTTGTATCGCGGAAGGCTGGGGGATGCTGCTGGAGTTTCCGGCCGAGGGGGATCATGTGATCCAGACACGGACGATGCGGTTCGCTCTCGATCTGGCGTTCGCGGACGAAGACGGGGTGGTTCACACGGTCTACACGGAGGTCGTAGCGGGGGGGGCGACGCTGCATTCCGGAGCATCGCCGACGAAGCGGGTGCTGGAGTCCCCGACCGGGGCGGTCGAGGTAGCGGTCGGGGACGTGCTCGTCGTGGACGGTCCCTGAGATATTCTCGGCGAATCCGTTGTAACGCGACGGGATCGCGCATAGACTTGGCCAGAAGTTTATTCAAAACCAATCTATGTGAGAGCGGGATGAACCGGCACTGGTCCAGACTAGTTGCTGTCGCCGCGGTAGCTGCCCTCGTCGGATGTGGCGATTGTGGCGGCACCGGGAGCAACAACAGCAACAACGACAACAACGACGCGACGAACAACCAAACGAGCCCTGGCTCGAACAACACGACCGGGGAGTCCAACAACGGGACGACCGGCGGTGCGTCGAACAACGGCACGACGCCTGGCGAAGACGGCGATGGCGACGGCTATGACGACGACGAGGACAACTGTCCCGACGACGCGAACGCCGACCAGGCCGACACCGACGGCGACGGGCCGGGCGACGTCTGCGACAACTGCCCGGACATCGCGAACGTGGATCAGGCCGATTCGGACGGCGACGGGATCGGTGACGCGTGTGACGACGAGAACATGGGCGACCGCGACGGGGACACGATCCTCGACGTGGGTGACAACTGCCCCGACGACGCGAACGCCGATCAGGCGGACAGCGACGGCGACTCGTTCGGCGACGTCTGCGACAACTGCCCGAACACGGCGAACTTCGACCAGGCCGACGCCGATGGCGACGGCACGGGTGACGCGTGTGCGGACGGCGGCGACGGCGACCGCGACATGGACGGTACGCCGGACGTGGTCGACAACTGTCCCGACATCGCAAACGCGGACCAGGCGGACGCGGACGGCGATTTCGTCGGTGACGTGTGCGACAACTGTCCGGCGACGGCGAACTTCGATCAGGCCGACATGGACGGCAACATGATCGGGGACGAGTGCGACGATACGGACTCGGACAACGACACGGTCATCGACCGCGACGACAACTGCCCGATGACGCCGAACATGGACCAGGCGGACGCGGACGGCGACTTCCGCGGCGACGTCTGCGACAACTGCCCGAACGTGGCGAACTTCAATCAGGTGGACACCGACGGCAACATGGTCGGGGACGCGTGTGACGTGAGCGACAGCGACGGCGACACGATCCCCGACGCGGACGACAACTGTCCGTCCGATCCGAACACGAACCAGGGCGACGCCGACGGCGACACGATCGGCGACGTCTGCGACAACTGCAGCACGACGGCGAACGCCGACCAAGCCGACGCCGATGGCGACGGCGAAGGCGACGCCTGCGAATTCTTTGATCAGGACGGCGACGGGGTCGAAGACTCCCTCGACAACTGTGTGCGCTCGGTGAACCCGACGCAGGAAGACATCGACCGCGATGGTGTCGGCGACGTCTGCGACAACTGCCCGGTCGTGCCGAACACGACGCAGGACGATGCGGACATGGACGGAACGGGCGATGCCTGCACCGGCCCCGACGCCGACGGTGACACGTGGATCGACATGTTCGACAACTGTCCGAACGTGACGAACGCGGACCAACTCGACGTAGACGGCGACGGTATCGGCGACGTCTGCGACAACTGTCCGACCACGTCGAACGCCGACCAGGCGGACGCCGACCCGGCGACCCCCGAAGGCGACCTGTGCGAAGGGTTCTCGAGCCCGGCGCCGAGCGGTCGTACCGACTTCTGGGCCCGCTGTGCCGACGACTGCAACCCGCAGACGACGACGTGCTACGACTCGAACAACTGCAACACGGACTGCAACGACGGCGTCGACAACGACAACGACGGACTCACCGACCAGGCCGACCCCGGCTGCCTCAGCCCGTGCGACACGAACGAAGGCGACGGGATCAGCGGTAACAATCCGACCTGCATCTCGGGCGACAACTCGTGCTTCGATACGAACCCGCGTTGCCGTACCGAGTGTCTCTTCGACGGCAACTCGGGTACCGGTAACGACATCGCCGAGTGCGAACCGCCTCCCGGCTGCGACTGCTACGGCTGCTGCGGCCAGGGTGAGTGCAACAACGGTGTCTGTGCCGGCACCGCCTGCACGACCTCGGCGGACTGCGGAGCGAACGCGAACTGCGTCGACTCGGACGGAGACAACACCGCCGACACCTGCGCGCCGGCGTGTACCCAGAACAACGACTGCCCGAGCGGTTCGGCCTGTACGCTCGACAGCGATGGCGTCGGCGGCGCCGACACGTGCGAGCTGCTGACCTGCACGCAGGACTCCGAGTGCGGAACGTTCCTGCTCGACGGCAGCGCCTGCAAGAAGAACCAGCAGTGCATCAACAGCGGCTGTGGGGTCTGCGTGAACCTTCAGGTCCGCGCATGCGACGAAGACGTCGACTGCTACATCGACGGCGTGGACCGCGGTGGTATCTGCGTCGGCGACCCGAACCCGGGCGACAACAACTCCGAAGGTCTGTGCGAATGCGGTCAGGCGTTCTGCGGTCAGTGCCCCGAAGAGTGCGACGGCGTCGACAACAACTGCGACGGTCAGGTCGACGAAGTCTGTACGCCGATGTGTACGCCGCTTCTGGAGATCTGCGACGGCATCGACAACGACTGCGACATGGAAGTCGACGAAGGCTGCGGCAATTGTCGTCTCGAAGTGTGCGACGGTGTCGACAACGATTGCGACAACCAGATCGACGAGGGTTGCCCGACCTGCTCGCCCTCGCCCGAGCTTTGCAACGGCGTCGACGATGACTGCGACGGCATGATCGACGAAGGGTGCCCGGCCTGTATTCCTGGCCCCGAGCTCTGCAACGGCAAGGACGACGACTGTGACGGGATCATCGACGAAGACTGCATGATGTGTACGCCCAACCCCGAGACGTGCGACGGAATCGACAACGATTGCGACGGCGAGATCGACGAGGGTTGCCCGGCCTGCATCCCGGGTCCGGAGCTCTGCAACGGCGTCGATGACGACTGTGACGGAATCATCGACAACGACTGCAGCTCCTGCATGCCGAGTCCGGAGATGTGCAACGGCGTCGACGACGACTGCGATGGACGGATCGACGAAGGGTGCCCCGACAACATGTGCATGCCGAACCCCGAGCTCTGCGACGGGGTCGACAACGACTGTGACATGCTGGTCGACGAGGGTTGCCCGACGTGTGTCCCCTCCATCGAGTACTGCGACGGGATCGACAACGACTGTGACGGTGAGATCGACGAGTGCTGTCTGGACTGCACGGTCTCGGGCGAGCGCTGCGACGGTCTCGACAACGACTGTGACGGTCGCTTCGACGAAGGTTGCTACATCTGCCAGCAGACGGAGACGTGCGACAACGGCATCGACGACGACTGCGACGGCAAGATCGACGAGAACTGCGGTGGTTGCACCGGCAACGAAGTCGAGCTTTGCGACGACAACACGGACAACGACTGCGACGGCCTGGTCGACGAAGACTGCGGCGGCGTTTGCATCACGGTCGAAGTCTGCGACGGCGTCGACAACGACAACGACGGGATGATCGACGAAGGGTTCGACCGCGACAGCGACGGATTCACGATCTGCGGCGGCGACTGCAACGACAACGACGCCAACATCAACCCCGACGCAGGCGAGCTTTGCAACGGCAAGGACGACAACTGCAACGGCCTCATCGACGTCGACGGCAACTGCAACTGATGGCGCTGCGCGCGGGACCGCGCTTCGCGCGGTGGGGGACCGCGCTTCGCGCGGTGGGGGACCGTCGCTTCGCGCGGT
>CAYPJU010000098.1:13820-20409 GCA_964411125.1 uncultured Bradymonadales bacterium
GCGCGGTCAGAACTCGGTGAGCATGTTGGTGCATTCGTCGCGGAGGAGTGCCTGGAGGTCGTTGGGGTCGCCGTCGCAGGGGGTGGGGACGTCGAGGAGTTCGAACTTCTGGAGGGCTGCTCGGGAGTGGGGGGAGTCGATGGAGCGCAGTGAGCTCAGGATGGCGTGGCGAGTACGGAAGTTGGCGTCTTCGTAGCGTTCGACGAGTAGAGGGAGGGCGCGGTCGCCGCCGATGGGACCGACAGCGGCGAGGGCGGCGTGGCGTACTTTGGGGTCGGGGTCGTCGACGAGGTGGGTGGCGGTCGCAAGCGCTTCGTCGTCGCCGGTGAACCGCGCGAGGACCTGGACGGCGCCGGCGCGTGCGGCGGCCCTGGGGTGGTGCGCGGCCGCGAGGACGGCGGGGCGGACGTCGTCGGGGGGATAGTGATCGAGCTGCCGCACGAGTCGCTGCGCGCGCTGGTCGCTCGCGGTGGCGACGGCGCCGAGGACGGCGGGGATGTCGGCGACGTCTGGAGCATGGGGAAGGAGGAAGGCCGCGGAGAATCGTGCGTCGGGTCCAGCGAGCATCGTGATGTTGCGCAGGTTGGGGCGGATTCCGGCGACGATGCTTGGGAGAGGGTGGTCTGGCGAGGTGTCGTCGGGTGCGATGGAGACGAGGTCTTGCAGGACGAGGAGCCTCCGGTCGGGATCTTCGAGTCGCTCTCGGGCCACAGCCGTGACGACGGCGATTCGCCGGGCGAAGGCCTGGTCGAGGCCGAGCCTCTCTTCGAGCCGCCACGTTGCGAGCGAAGGTCGTCGTTCGAGAAAGTCGTGATCTTCGAGGGTGGTGTCGATGGCGGTGCAGAGACCGCGCCGAGCGACCTGTCGGGCTTCCTCGTCGACGTCCCACAGCGTCGTCAGCAGCTCGCGGCTGGCCGCATCGGTGTCCTGGCCGGCGAGCTGCACGGCGGCGAAGTATGCGAGCGGCGGCGAGGCTTCTCGAAGCACTCGCCCGAGGAGGTCGGAGGCTCGGTGCGAAGCACCCCCGAGGGCCCAGACGGCGGCGTGTCGAACTTCGGCCTCGGCGCTGAACGCAGCGGTGCGCAGGAACTTCGAAGCGTCGTTTGTCGGGACGTCCCGAAGCGCGTGGATCGCGGCGAGGCGTTCGTCGTGGTTGCCGCGCGCCGCGATCTCGAGGAGGAGCGGCGCTTGCGAGGGGTGGGGTGTCCATCGCATGGCGGTGAGGGCTGCGATACGGGTCTGGGGATCTGGAGAGCGGGCGGCACGACCGAGGACTCTGGCGGCCGCAGGATGACGTGTTCGAGCGAGGACGACGAGCATCTCCTCGGTCCACTCCTCGACGTGGTTCCACTGTTCGGCGGCCGCGCGTGCGACTCGTTCACCCGGGTAGAGGGCGAGGATCGTCGAAGCACGGCCGCGGTCGTCGAAGTCGTCGGAGAGCATTGCCTGGATGAGGATCGGAAAAGCGTCGAGGGCGAGGTCGGCGAAAGCTCGGGCGGGTTCGTGCGCGTACACGAAGAGCTGCGAGTAGACGGCGACCATGACGGCGACGAAGTCGTCGTCTCCCAGGTTGCCACGGGCGCTGCGAAACGCGCGTTCGAGATGACGCAGCTCGTCGTCGGTCTCCGAGTAGTCGAGCGCAGAGAGGGCAGCCGCGATCGCGAAGCTCCCCGATGCGTCGCGGCGGACGACACGAAGCATGAGTTCGGTCGCCTCTTCCCGCTGGTCGGTCCGTAGCAGGAGCCTCGCGAGGAAGAAGTAGGTGTTGAAGTCGGTCGGCCGAAGTTCGATGGCGGCGCGGAAATTCTCGATGGCCCGGTCGACGTCGTGGCGCTCCTGCGCCGCGTGGCCGGCGAAGATGCGCAGGTCGGGGTCGTCGGGGGCCGCGCTGACGGCGCGCTCGATGAGATCGGGGTCTCCACCCGAATCTCCGAACTTCCAACTCAATCTCGCGACCTCACGGTAGGCGCGTCGCCGTTCGGTGCCGAAGGCGTCGCCCAGCCTGATGTGGGTCCGAATCGCGGACCTCCACTCCCCTCGCTCTTCGTGAAGGTCGGCCAGAAGCCGGGCGGCGGCGCGCCACGCATTTCGCTCTGCGGGGGAGGTCGTGGTTTCGGGGGCTCGATGCACGATCCGTTCTAGCCGAGGGAAGCCGGGGCCGAATCGGCCTTCCTCGGCGAGGAGAATGCGGGCGTGCAGGAGGGCGTCCTCGAGCGTACCCGACTCGGCGCGGCGGGCGATTCGCTCGCGGAGGCCGGAGATCCGGGTCTTGCGAGCGACCTCGACGAGCCTGTCGGCAGCATGAGGGGCGCCGGCGCGGTGGAGGTCTTCCCAGATTCGGGCCGCTTCCCCCCACCGGTGCGCCTGTTCGAAGACGCTGGCCAACTGCTGGCGGATCGCGGGCTTGCCGTGTTCGGCGAGCGTCACCGCTCGTTCGAGGTGCCCGATGGCGCGGTCCCAGTCCCGCTGGCGGGCGTAGAGATCGCCGAGTCGTACTCGGGCTCGCACCGGGTCATCCAGCTCTAACAGCGTCTCCCAGACGGCTCGCCCATCGGCTTCGAAACCATGCTGTTGCAGGAAGGCCCCGTAGGTTTCGACGACAGCGGTATCGGTAGCGTCGGTCTCCCACAGTCCGCGAACGATCGAGATCGCCTGGTCCGGGAGACCGAAGGAGCGCCAGGCGGTCGCGACGGCCAGAAGCTGGGCGGAGTCGCCAGCAGCAGCGTTCTGCGCGTCTCGCAGCAGGTCCATCGCCCGCCCCGCATCGCGGAGGGAGAAGTAGACCCAGCGGGCGTGGGCGATGCGGACGTCGCCGCGATCTGGCCAGCGATGGGCCATCTCCTCGTAGAGTCTTTCGATCTCGGTGGTCGCGTGACGCTGCTGTAGGAACACGATCAGCCGCTCGCGCGGCTCCAGCAGTTCGGGTTCGAGCCGACATGCCCGCCGCAGCATCCGCTCCGCTTCTTCGTCTCTTCCCGCTTCCTCGGCGAGGCTCGCCAGGTAGAGCGAGTCGGCGTAGGAGGGAGCCGACCACTCGCTGCGGAGCTCGTCGTAGATCGCGCCGACCGTCCCGACGGTGCGGTGGGCGTCGGCGAGTCGAACCCAGAGTTCGCGTCGCAGCCAGGCTCGTCGCCCGGTCGAGGCGATGGCGTCGCGGAGCGCGGCGATCGCTTCGTAAGGGCGGTTCGCGTCGAGGTAGACCGTCGAGAGATCACGGAAGATCTGTGCCCGAAGCTTTCCGTTACGCGCACTTCTCCGGAGGGCCTCGTGGTAGGCGTCGATCGCTTCGAGGTGAAGCCCCGCGACGCTGGCGATCTCGGCGTACTCGATGCGCAGGGAGGCATCGCCCGGGGAGGCTTCGACGAGTCGACGGGACCAATCGAGGGCGCGCTCGGGATGGCCGCTGGCGAGGGAAGCGTCGAGCAAGCGGCGGAGAAGGACTCGGCGGTCTCTCGGGGAGGTCGCGAGGTCGAGCGCTTTCTCGAAGGCGACTTCCGCGCGGTCGGCCTCGCCGCGTGCGACGAGCTCGAGTCCGAGGGTGGACCAGGTCACGCCGGTGGCGTCATCCAGCTCGGTCGCGCGTTCGAGGGCGTCGAGCGACTCGGCGGCCCGCCCGCGTTCTCGCAAGAGGAGTCCGAGGGCGAGGTAGTCGCGGGAGGTGGGGGCGGCGACGATCCTTTTCTGGACGCGTCGAATCACGTGGTCGAGTCCGGGGCCGCTCCCCCGGGCGCCGACCAGTCCTCGGAGCGCGAGGTGGTTCGTCGGGTCGGCGAGGAAGAGTTCTTCGTACCGCCGGCCGAGCTCGGCGCGGCGGGCGTCGTCGTCGCGGACGTTCCACTCCTGGGCATGGGCGGACGGCACGCTCGCGTGGAGGAGAAAGAGGATGATGACGAATCGACGCATGGGCCCGGGCGCGGCTGTCGGTTGCTTGTGTGGGGATCGACAACGGCGCGTCCCGTTTGTTCCATGAGAGTTTCTCGCGCCGTCTCTGCGAGACAGCATCGCCTCCGGGACCGGTGCGATGTTGGACGACCTGCGGACGGGACCAGGCGCTGCCCGCGCGCGAAACCGCGGTCAGGAAGGGTTGGCGGAGGGGGCTCCATGCCGGGCGAGGAGCCAGCGTTCCGAGTAGAGTGTCTCTGCCGTGTCGCAGACGTCTTTCAAGAACGAGCGGTTGTACCCACCGCCGACGACCGCTCCGGCGACCGGTACGGCCTGTCCCACCTTGCCTCGCACGAGTCGCAAGACGAGGGCCTGCGCGACCTGATGACCGAGCTCCTCGGGCAGCTTGTTCGTAGACGTGCTCCGTGCCGAAGTGATGTCTTCCAGGGCTTCGATCAGTTCTCGTTTGGATTCGTCGGTCGAGGCGCTGGCGATAGCCAGAATGAGGACGGCGAAGTTGCGCTCGAACGGGTCGGCGGGGTCGAAGCCGTAGTACGAGGCGATCTCGAGCGTGGCGCGTAGCGACAGTCCCAGCAACGCGGGGAGGTCGATCAGGGCCCCGGGGAGGCCGATAGCGCCTGTGGCGATGCCCTCTCCGACAGCCAGGGCCTGATACTTCAGGGGTACCCCTTTCAGGACGTCCTGGCTTTCTTCGATCGTCAGCTCCGAGACGTCCTCGAGCGATTCGACGGAGTGGCCCGCCTCACGGAACTCTTCGAGAACACTCTCGATGGAGAGGGTTTCGGCGAGGGCCTCGTTCATCGCGACGAGTGCCTTCTGGACGAGGTTGCCGATCGTGGTGGCGACCTGCGTGTCTTCGACGATGCTGGTGAGCTTGTCGAAAGGGAAGTCGATCGCATCGTGCAGGCGGTCGAATCGCTCGCCGTCGACATTCTTGAACTCGATGATCTTGGAGAGCGCCTCCGATTCGGAGGTGGTGATACGGTCGAGCTGCATTTCGAGGGGCGACTGTTGCATTGGATTACCTTTCAGCGAGAAACATTGGTGGTCCGAGGCTAACCACGGTCGAAAGAATGTCGCGCGGTCGTCGGTTGTTGCAGTGAGCAGTGACGGGGGTTCGGCCCGTTCGAGGTCCACGCTTCCGAGCGGCATCCGCCGCCCCCGGGAGTGAACGAATTGTCCTGCAGGGGACGGACCGTTATGGTCGCGAAGTGGACCACGGCGACACCATCATGACGCGAATCACGATCCTCGTTTCTCTCCTCCTCGCCGCGTGTGGTCCGGGTGGGGACGACAACAACGGCAATGGCGACCAGACCAACAACGAGACGGTCGGGACCAACGCCGGTACATCCGGATGGGTCTGGAATCTGCCCCCGGGTTTTCCGACGCCGGCAGTGCCCCAGGACAATCCGATGTCGGCCGAGAAGGTGGAGCTCGGGCGGCATCTGTTCTACGACGTGCGTCTATCGGGGAACGAGACGCAGTCGTGCGGGTCGTGCCACGTGCAGAGTTCCGCGTTCGCGGACGACCTCGCGGTGTCGGTCGGTTCGACCGGCGAGATGCACCCGCGCGGTTCGATGTCGCTGACGAACATCGCGTACTCGAGCGTGCTCACATGGGGCAACCCGCTGATGGGGACGCTCGAGGAGCAGATGTTGGTCCCGATGTTCGGGGAGGAGCCGGTCGAGCTCGGCCTCGCGAGCGCCGAGCAGATGCTGGATCGACTTCGTGCCGACGACGACTACCCGGCAATGTTTGCGGCGAGTTTCGGCGAGAATCCGGAGGGGGAGTCGATCACGCTCGACAGGGTGACCAAAGCGATCGCGGCGTTCGAGCGGAGCCTCGTCTCGGCGAACTCGCCTTACGACCGCTACACCTACTACGGCGAAGAAGGTGCCCTGACGGAGTCGCAGAAGCGCGGGCGGGACCTCTTTTTCTCGGAGAAGCTCGAGTGTTTCCACTGCCACGGGAGCTTCAACTTTTCGGACTCCGTGCAGCACGACCAGACGGTCTTTCGTGAGGCGGCGTTTCACAACAACGGCCTGTACAACATCATGGGGACGGGGGCGTATCCCACGGGGAACCAGGGGGTGTTCGACATCACGGGGCTGATCGAAGACACGGGGCGCTTCAAGGCCCCGACGCTTCGGAACATCGCAGTTACGGCCCCCTACATGCACGATGGGAGCATCGAGACGCTCGAAGAGGTGATCAACCACTACGCGCGCGGGGGGCGGCTCATCGAGGATGGTGAGTTTGCGGGTGATGGAAGGCTCAGCCCGTTCAAGTCCGACCTCGTGACGGGGTTCGAGATCACCGAGCAGGAGAAAGCCGACGTCATCGCGTTTCTCGAGTCGCTGACGGACGAAGAGTTCCTCACCAATCCGGCTCATTCCGATCCGTTCGCTGCGGAATGATCGCCGCGAGGGGGGAAGGCCGGACGAAGACGAACCTCCCTGCAGGCGGGCGGGATCCGCGCCCAGGTGCGCGACGTGAGCTTTCCGCGAGATCGTCGCGTTGCTAGTCTGCCTGCCGAACTGGTCGAAGGAGGGAGTAGTGCGAGGCGTTTCGAAGATTGGGATGGCGATCGCGTTCGTGGTGACGAGCGCTTGTTCGGGAGGGGCCGACAACAACGGCGCGTCGAACAACGGCGCGTCGAACAACGGCGCGTCGAACAACGGCG
>CAYPJU010000099.1:0-20085 GCA_964411125.1 uncultured Bradymonadales bacterium
GTCGCCTGTCGCCTGTCGCCTGTCGCCTGTCGCCTGTCGCCTGTCGCCTGTCGCCCTCGGAGCCGGGCGGGACGCCCGCTCACCGACCTCGCACCGGAGCCGGGCGGGACGCCCGCTCACCGAACTCGCGCCTCACGCCTTTCTTGCGCATGCCCCAACACGAGGCGACGCTATGAGGATGCGCGAACCCTCCACAGCGGTCGTTCACTTTTACCGCGCCTCGGTGATGCACGCCGACGTCTGGCGGCGTCGGCTGGACGCGACGACGAACTGGGCGGTGGTGAGCACCGCGGGGATCGTGACGTTCGCGTTCTCACGCCCGGAGAGTCCGCATTTCGTCGTGCTGTTGGCGGTCGTCTTCTGCGCGTTCTTCCTGGTGATGGAGGCGCGTCGCTACCAGATGTTCCACCTGTGGCGGCGGCGGGTGCAGATGCTGAATCGCTGGGTCGTGGCGCCGCAGTTGGCGCCGCAGATCGCGCCATCCGACGAGGAGATCGAGGAGGGTCTACAGGCGCTGGCGGTCGACCTCGGATCCTCGCTGCCGCGCCTGGCGTTCGTGCACGCTGTCGGCTACCGACTGCGCCGCAACTACGCGTTCCTGCTGACGGCGGTGTTCGCGACCTGGCTGCTGAAGATCTGGTACCACCCGACGCCGGTCGCCTCGCCGGGCGAGTTCGTCGAGCAGGCATCGGTCGGGCTGGTGCCGGGTGCCGTTGTGCTGGCGGCGGCGGGTGCCGGTGCGACCGTGATGCTCTTTCTCACGGTCTGGGCGCGGACGGAGAAGATGGAGGACTGGAACGAGCTCCCCTCACCCCTCGGACGGGCCCTGCGCGTTCGGGGCGAAGACTGACGCGACCGCACACAGGACGACCGCGGTCGGGACGACCGTCCAGAGCGGGTTTTCGAGGACCTGTTGCGTCGCGGCGGTCACGAGCGCCCAGGCGAGCGGGATCGGCCAGAACCACCATCGGGCGCGCGAAACGAGGAGGACGGCAGCGGTCACGACGACCGTCGGATCGGGGGCGAGGCCGATGACCTCGACGGCGGTCGGGTCGCGACGTACCGCGACGTACAGAGCGGGAAGCGCGATCGCGCCGAGGGCCGCCACGGCGAGTCCGAACGGGCCACGCCAGCCTGCACGGTCGGGAGCGAGCTGCCCCGTCGCCGCCCCGACGCCCAGGAGCACCGCCTGCAGCGCGAACGCGCCCCCGACGTAGGGCGCCGCCCACAACAGCTCGACGTAGCGCACGAAGAAGAAGTCGACCGCGACGCCGACCCAGGCGAGCGCCAGCGCAGCGACGAGCCAACGGCGGTCTCCCGCGCGCCAGCGCAGCGTGACGACCGTCGCGACGACGGCCCATGCCGCGATCTGCCACGGAAACCACGCTTCGTTCTGGGCGGCGAAGAGTGCCTCGTACGCATCCGGCCCGAACGCGATGAAGTGGCGCAGCTCGTAGGTGGCGAGCTCGTCGAGCACTACAGCTCCGCCAGCATGCGTTTGCGCGTCGCGGCGTCGGGGAGCTCACCGCGGCATGCTCCCATGTTCTCGACCATGTGTTCGACCTGGCTGGTGGCGGGGATCGCGCACGTCACTGCGGGATGCGAGACGACGAACTTCAGCAGAAACTGCGGCCAGTTGGTGATGCCGAACTCTTTCGCGTAGCCGGGGAGCTTCTTGCCGGCGTCCTGGAATCGGTCGACGAGCCGGCCCCCTTGAAACGGGCGGTTTGCGATCACCGCGATGCCGCGGTCCTTCGCGATCGGCAGCAGCGCGCGTTCGACCTCGCGATCGTCGAGGTTGTAGGTGAGCTGCACGAAGTCGAGCGGTTGCGCCTTCATGATCGCGGCGAGGTCGCCGTGTCGCCGCCCGTGCGAGGTCGTGACGCCGACGTAGCGGATGGTGCCCGCTTTCTTCATCTCGAGAAGCGTCGGCAGGTGCCCCTCCCACGCGACGAGGTTGTGGACCTGCATCAGCTCGAGCCCCGGGCGACGCCAGTGCGAGGCAGTCTCGCGGTATTGCTCGCGCGTCTCGTCTCCGTCCCGCGTCCAGATCTTGTCGGCGGCGAAGAGGTTGGGCGCCCCGCCGAGCTTCGCGACGGCGTGCCCCACGACCTCCTGCGCCGAACCGTACATCGGCGACGAGTCGACGAGCGTGCCGCCGAGCTCGAAGAACTTCGCCAGTACTTTCGTCCGTGCCGCGCGCAGCTCTTCGTCGTCGCCGACGTTGAACGTGATCCAGGTCCCCATGCCGATGACGGGGATTCGCTCCCCCGACGACGGGATCGGTTTGGTGAGGAAGCCCTCCATGCTCGCCGCGAGCCCAGCGCCGGGCCAGAGCGCGGCCCCGAGAGCCGCCGCGGCGCTGCTCGCGACGAAGGTTCGACGCGTCAGCTCGTTTTTTACGTTGCTACCCATGCTATCCGCTCCCATCCTTCCAGCGTTGACGACTCTGCGATGGCGAAACCCATGAACCGAACCATTCTCGTGCTCACACTATTCGCTGCCCTCGCGGCCTGCGACGAATCAAAGCAACAACCGGCGGAAGCCAAACCGGAACCTGCGGCGGAGTCCGCACCCGAATCGCCCCCCGAGTCCGCCCCGCAGACCGCGCCCGAGTCACGCACCGAGTGGGGTCCGATCGCGGCCGCCGAGCTGTCGGCGGTCCAAAAGGCGCAGCTCGAGAAGGCCGAAGGAGCGCGCGACCGGCTCGCGAAGCAGCTCGTCGGGGCGCTCGGGGAGTCGGTCGGCGAGCGCGGATTCGCCGAGAGCGTCGACTTCTGCAAGACGGTCGCCCCGAAGATGGCGACGGAAGTCGGCACCGCGACCGGCGTGTCGATCGGCCGCACGTCGCACCGGCTGCGCAACGAGGCGAACGCGGCGCCGACCTGGGCGGCGGCGGCCGTGTCGGCGCCGGCGGAGGCGAAGGTGCACACGTTCGCAGGGCCACAAGGAAAGCTCGGGCTCCTCAGCCCCATCAAGACCGCGGCGCTCTGCACCAACTGCCACGGTGAGCCCGACTCGCTCGCCGACGGCGTCGCCGCGGCGCTGCACGAGCACTACCCCGACGACGAGGCGACCGGTTTCGCGGAGGGCGATCTTCGAGGTTGGTTCTGGGTGGAGGTGCCGGGGCCCTCGTAGTGCGGTTCGCGGTGAGCGGTGAGCGGTTAGCGGTTAGCGGTTAGCGGTTCGCGGTTCGCGGTCAGCGGTTCGCGGTCAGCGGTTCGTGGTCATCGGTTCGCGGTAAGCCTGGGAAAGAATCTGCGGGTCCCGGGGAGAATCCCTGCGGGAGGATGGAGCCCCGCCGTGCCCCCGCTACCCGCTACCCGCTCACCGCTCACCACCGCTCACCGCTCACCGCGAACCGCTACCCGCGAACCGTCCTCAAAACTTCCAGAGCGTCGCGGCGATGTGGATTCCGGCGCCGGGCGCGAACATGAGGATGTTCTGGCCGCGCTCGATCGTGCCGGTGCGGACGTGGTGATCGATGATGTGGGGGACGTTGGCGGCCGACATGTTGCCGGTCTCGGAGAACGTGTCGAGGAGCTGGTCGGGTTCGAGGCCGAGGCTCTTGCACCAGATGCCGATGAGGGTGCTGCCGACCTGGTGCGGGACGAACCAGTCGATGGTGGGGTTGCCCGCCTCGGCGAGCATTTCGCGGACCGGTTCGAGGACGGTGCGGCCGAAGTACTCGCGGTAGCGCGGGTCGGTGGAGAACTCGATGACCTCCTGCTGTTTCGTCGCGAACGGTGACTTCAGCATCACGAAGTCGAAGCCGCTCGGGTCGGTGCGCTCGAGCGACGCGATGCGGGAGCTCTGGTCGGCGCGTTGGACGACGAATGCGCCGGCGCCGTCGCCGAGGCTCGAATAGTCGGTGTTGTCGCGGTCGATGCCTCGGCCGACCCAGTGCATCGCCGAGGTCACCACGACGTTGTCGGCCCGTCCCGCGCTGATGAGGGCTTCGGCGCACAGGAGCCCCGAGATCGACGATGCGCAGGCGGTGTCGAGCGTCCAGGCGGCCGCGCGGGTGGCGCCGAGCTCGGCGGCGATCTGGTTGGTGTCCTTGGGGTAGAGATAGTCGGGCATCCCGCAGTAGCCGATGACGTAGTCGACGTCGGCGGGGTCGAGCTCGGCGGCGGTGAGTGCTTCGCGCGCCGCCGATGTCGCCATCCCGATCGAGTCGTCCTCGTCGGTCGCCCACCGCCGCCGGACCGAGCCGGAGCGGAGGTGAAAGCGGTCGTCGGAGAAGACGTCGTTCTCTACGACGTCGAAGGGGAGGTAGGAGCCTGTGCCGGTGATGCGCATGGAAACCCTCGGGTTTGCGGGGAGTTCCTCAATACTCCAAACCGAGGGCGTCGCGCCATGCGCCATCGGCCGCGGCATTCTTGCTCCAGTAGTCGAGCATGATCGAGTTCGTCAGCGTCGCCTCCGTCGTGAGCCGCTCGGGCGAGCCTCCGTCGCGGTTGAAGAGCGCGGGGTAGGAGTCCGTCCAGCGCACGATCCGGTAAGGATGCGAAGCCTCGAACCAGATCGTGAGGGTGCGGTCGAACGACGGGTAGCTCACCTCGTAGCGGCGAACCGGACGCTCCGAATACTCGGTCTTCTCCTCGGGCCCGAGCGCCGCGTTCGCCGCGACGGGCGTCCACGGCTTGTGCATCAGCCGCAGAAAGGTCGCCGATGGGAGCAGCGTGACCTCGCCGGTCGGGAGTTTGTCCGGACCTCGGCGCAGCGTGGTCCAGAGGCCGTCTTCCAGCATCGCGGTGTCGAGCGCGAACCTCTTGTCCCCCTCGTTCATGAAGTACGAGAACGACTGCACGTCGTAGCCGGTCGCGTCGGATTTCAGGTTCGCCTGCGCGAACACGTGCCCGCACCACTCCTGGACGCTGTGGGCCAGCTTGATCGTCGGGCCGTCGCGTTTTGCCGGCGTGAAGACCGAGGTCGTCAGGTTGTAAGGGTAGATCCCGGTGTAGAAGCGCGAGTAGTGGTTCAGCTTGAGGACCTGTTCGACGTTCTTCTTGTCGCCCCCCTCGTACTTCACCTGGGCGTCGGTCTTGAACGGCTCCGTCACGAACACGAGCACCGTCTCGCCGTCGTGGATCTCGCCGTAGCGCGACTGTTTGAGCTCGTAGCGGCTCAGCTCGGCGAGCCCGCGGAACCAGTACGCGTCGAACGTCGTGTGCTTCTGCGCGAAGTCTTCGGAGTGAATGACGTCGAGGTTTCGGGCCTGCAGCTCGGTCGCCTGCCCGCGGGTGTCGGCGCTGGGCGTGTCGGCGGTCTTCTTGTCCGTGCACCCTGCGAGCGCGAAGGTAGCGACGACGAGGAGGGTGAGGTTTCGCATGGTGTTCCTTGTGCCTGTCGGGACGGGCTGTGGCGGCCCACTGCCTCTTCTGATTCACGGGAGCGGTGAAACGTTTCCGTTCGTCTGGCGAGCGAACCGCGCGATCTCGTTGAACATGCCCCAGGGCTGCATAGGTTGCGAGGGTCAATCACCCCACCCGAGGAAGACGATGAAACATCTGCAAGTACAAGGCATTTCGGTCCCGAAGCTCGGCTTCGGCACGTGGCAGCTCGAAGGCGACGAGTGCTACGAAGGCGTCACCGAGGCGCTCGAGATCGGCTACCGGCACGTCGACACCGCCCAGGCCTACGAGAACGAAGAGCACGTCGGCCGCGCTCTCGACGATTCGGACGTCCCCCGCGAAGAGATTTTTCTCACGACGAAGGTCTGGCGGACCAACTTCGAGCACGACGACGTCATTTCGTCGGTCGAGGAGAGCCTCGAGAAGCTGCGGACCGACTACGTCGACCTGTTGCTCATCCACTGGCCCCCGCAAGACGTGCCGCTCAAAGAGACGCTCGGCGCGATGATCCAGCTCCGCGAGCAGCGAAAGACGCGCCTCATCGGCATCAGCAACTTCACGCCGGAGCTCGTCGAGAAGGCGCGCGAGATCGCGCCCGTCGCTTGCAACCAGGTCGAGTACCACCCGTTCCTGAGCCAGAAGGAGCTGATCGAGCAGGCGAAGAGCCACGGGATGATGCTGACGGCGTACTCGCCGCTCGCCCGCGGTGACGTCTTGGAGAACGACACGATCGAATCGATCGCCGACGCGCACGGAAAGAGCCCTGCGCAGGTCGGCATCCGCTGGCTGCTGCAGCAGAACCCCGTCGTCGCGATCCCGAAGGCCTCGTCGAGCGACCACCGCAAGGCGAACTTCGACGTCTTCGACTTCGAGCTCACCGACGACGAGATGCAGAAGATCCACGGGCTCGCCGAAGGACGCCGACTCATCGACCCCGACTGGGCGCCCGACTGGTGATCATTCAGTCGACGTGTTCGGTTCCCTCCTCGTCCTCCAGCGGTCGTAGGTACGACGCAACGATCGCGATCACCAGGACGAGGAGGATGATTCCGAGGAGGTAGAAGTTGAAGTTTTCACCGATCAGCTTTTTGAGCGGCTCGGCGAAGAGCATCTTCAACCCTACGACCACCAGGATCAGGGCGAGCGCTGGCTTGAGGTACCGGAACTTTTCGATGAGCCCGGCGAGCGCGAAGTAGAGTGATCGGAGCCCCAGGATCGCGAAGACGTTGCTCGTGAAGACGATGAACGGATCGGAGGTGATGGCGAAGATCGCAGGGATCGAGTCGAGCGCGAACAAGAGATCGGTCGTCTCGACGATCACCAACGCCACCGCCAGCGGCGTCAGCATCAGTGTCCCCGCTTTCGCGTTCTCGACAGCCTCGTCCCGGACCACCTCTCCGTCGGCGATCTCTGGTTCGTGCGACCAGTCGGACCCCGCGCGGACGAGGAAGTGCTGGCCGTGGAAATGGTCGGTGATCGGGAAGAGCTTTCGGAGCGTCCGGACGACGACGTTGTCGGTGGGGTCGTTGTTCCGTTTGACGAACAGCATCTTCACCGCGGTGATGATGAGGAAGACGCCGAAGACGTAGAGGACCCAGTGGTAGCGCTCGACGAGGCTCGCGCCGACGCCGATCATCACGCCGCGCATCACGAGGGCGCCTAGAATCCCCCAGAACAACACGCGGTGCTGGTAGATCGACGGAACGCCGAGGAACCCGAACACCATCGCGATGACGAAGATGTTGTCGACGCTCAGCGATTTCTCGATGAGGTAGCCCGTGAGGTACTTCACGGCGGCTTTCGTCCCGTCGTTCTGCACGCCGCCGACGATGTCGACGGCCTCCCCGAGGCCGAGCCAGTGATTCTCGTAGCCGAAGTAGATGAAGATCGTGAAGAGCAGGCTCAGCGAGATCCAGAGCGCTGACCAGCCGAGCGCCTCCTTCATCGAGACGACGTGCGCGTTGCGGTGAAAGACGCCGAGGTCGAGCGCCAGCATCAGCAGCACGAAGACGATGAAGCCGGTCCAGATCCAGACCATACGGGCTCGCCGGTCTCTTTGAGGGGGAAGTCAGATTCTCACGGAGGGCGCGGTGATAGTACGACCCGACCCGCTCCCGTCAACGTCGCCGGGGAGCCGTCAGAACATCTCTTTGCAGGTGGCGAGCCCGTCGCAGTCCACGGCATCGATCTGGCACTGCAGGAACTCCAGCGAAGTGTCTGTCTCACCGACGCAGGAGGTGATGCAGGCCTCCACGCTGCCGAAGTCGTCGGCTGCGGCCTGGCAAATCCCACCGAGCGCGTTGCAGAACTCGTCGCAGAGGTCGGCCTGGGTGGGGGCGGCAGCGGTCCCGTTGTTGGAAGCGGCAGCGGTCCCGTTGTTGGAAGCGGCAGTGGTCCCGTTGTTGGAACCGGACGCCGTGCCGTTGTTGGAGGCGCCGTTGTTGGACGCGCCGTTGTTGGACGCGCCGTTGTTGGACGCGCCGTTGTTGGACGCGCCGTTGTTTCCGTTGTTGGAACCGCACGCGGCGAGCGCAGTGGCGGCGAGGACGAGGATGAAATGTTTCACGGCGACTCCTTTCGAAACGTGACGGAGACAGGCTAGCACGAAGCGTCGAGGTGTCGACGAAACCCCATCGGCGTTGCAGTCCAGATCGCGCGATGGTACTTCGCCGGCATGTCGAAACTCGGCCTCGATCCCACCTCCATCGACCGCGCCCGTAGCGCTGCAGACGCTATCGCCACCGAGATGGACGCGTTCATCAGGCGTCGGTCGACCGTCGCGGTGGAACGGACGGTCCTGCGGCTCTTCGGCGTCGACGGTGTCGACGACACCGACGTCCCGTTGCCCAACGTCGTGGTGGAAGCGGTCGACCGGGGCGGTCGACTCGAGGACGGGGTCTCGCGCTTCATGGCACGAGCGATGCGCCACACGGGCCGCGACGCTCAGACGATCGCCGAGGGAATCGCCGCGGGCGATCTCACCGTGGAGGAGGTCCCGGAGTTCGCCGACGAAGAAGTGCTCCCGGCGCTCGACGAGCTCACCACGGCCACGCTCGATCGCATCGCCGCGAACGTCGCGTTTCGCGAAGAGCGGATCGAGCGGTACGGCCGCCGAACCCGCCCCCTCCACTACGTCATCGTCGCCACCGGCAACATCTACGAAGACGCGGTCCAGGCTCGCACCGCAGCGCGGCAGGGCGCCGACATCATCGCCGTCATCCGGTCGACGGGGCAGAGCCTGCTCGACTTCGTCCCCTACGGCCCGACCACCGAAGGGTTCGGCGGAACGTATGCGACGCAGGCGAACTTCGAGATCGTGCGATCCGCTCTCGACGACGTTGGCGACGAGCTCGGGCGGTACGTCCGGCTCTGCAACTACTGCAGCGGACTCTGCATGCCGGAGATCGCGGCGATGGGCGCGCTCGAGCGGCTCGACGTCATGCTCAACGACGCCCTCTACGGCATCCTCTTCCGCGACATCAACCCCGAGCGCACCTTCGTCGACCAGTACTTCAGCCGCATGATCAACGCCCACGCCGGCGTCATCATCAACACCGGCGAGGACAACTACCTGACGACGGCCGACGCGGTGGAAGCCGCTCACACGGTGCTCGCGAGCCAGTTCATCAACGAGCAATTCGCCCTGCGGTCCGGGCTGCGCCGCGACCAGATGGGGCTCGGTCACGCGATGGAGATGAACCCCGACATCGAGGACGGCTTCCTGCTCGAGCTCGCCCAGGCCGAGATGGCGCGCGAGATCTTCCCCGACGCTCCGCTCAAGTACATGCCGCCGACCAAGTACATGACCGGCAACATCTTCAAGGGGCACGTCCAGGACGCCCTCTTCAACCTGATCGGCGCGTGGACGCGGCAGGGCATCCAACTGCTGGGGATGATGACCGAGGCGATGCACACCCCCCACATGGGCGATCGCTACCTCTCGCTCGAGAACGCGCAGTACGTCATGAATGCCGCACGGAGCCTGGGCGACGAGGTCACCTACCGCCCCGACGGCATCGTCCAGACCCGCGCGAAAGAGGTGCTCGCCGACGCCACCGCCCTCCTCGAGCGGATCCACGACGAGGGGATGTTCGAGATCCTCGCCGAAGGAACCTTCGGCGACGTATCGCGCCCCCGCGACGGCGGGAAGGGCGCCGACGGCGTCTTCGAGCGCGCACCCGACTACTACAACCCCGTCGAAGACCAGCTTCGGGAACGTCTGGGGCTGTAGCGGGCGGCTCGCTCCGCTCGCATGGAGGCCGCGCGAACGACGCGAGCCGGTCGCTCAGCCCTTTCGCATCACGAAGAACGTGTAGTCCACCCCACCGGGGTCGCGATCGTACACCTCGATCTCGCGCTGCACCTCGCGCGCGATCTTCTGAAGCTCCTCCGACGGGGACTGATCGAGGACGAGGGTCACCCGCTGAAGAAGCGGTGCGTAGTACTCGTTCCAGCCGTCCGCTCCGATCGCGAACTGTTCGACCATATCGAACCCCGCAGCGTCTGCGCGCGCCACGACCTCGTCCGCAGTCGAGATCCCGGGATACTCCGACGCCCAGAACTCGCGCGTTCTCGCGGTTGGAGCTTCTCCCCATACCGCGTCGGAGACCACGAGATGTCCCCCGGTTTTCAAAGCCGGCGTCCACGCTTCGAGCGCCGCCCTCCATCCCATCGTGTAGATCGCCCCTTCACACCACATGAGGTCGACCGATTCGGGCTCCAGATCGAGCTGGAGCGCGTCCACCTGATGCGTCTCGACCCCTGCAAGCCCACGACGCTCCGCGCGGGTAGCGAGCGCTTCGAGGCTGGGAGCGAGGAGGTCGACCGCATGGATCGGGGCGTCGAGAGCTTCGGCGAGCACCAGAGTCGATGCACCCGTCCCGGCGCCGAGATCCCAGACCACCGGATCGTCGGGAAGGTCACACGCACGAAGCGCGCGCAGTGTTGCCTGCTCGGTGCCCGGTGCGTGGCGGGCGAGCCCGCGAAAGAAGAGCAGGAAGTTCGGGTCGGTCACAGCGGCGCGAGCTCGCAGGTTCCCGCATTGCACGCGACTTCGAACTGCTCGCACGGGGCGCAGAGCACGTCGCCCTGGTTTCCGCACACCGCCGCCTCGACGTCCGCGTCGTATTCGGCCTTCGCCGAGGCGGCGATCGCCTTCGTCGCGCAGGCGCATGTTCCGCAGGCGTTTCCTTCGATGATCGCGACGCAGTCGTCCGGCGTCGTGCACGACTGGTCGTAGTCCGTCGCGACGATGAAGACCGGCTCGGCGGCCGCGCAGGTCCCACCGACGCATACGGCGTTGCGGTCGATGCAATCGGCGGCACAGAAATCGAGCGCGTCGCAGTCGTCGTCGCGCGCCTCGAGGTCGGCGTCGTATGCCTGCGACGCTCCGAACGTGATCGCCGCGTTGCTGCAACGGCAGGGATCACACACGTCCCCCTCGTACACCGTGAAACATTCGTCGTTGGTGACGCACGACTGGTCGTAGTCCGACGCCGTGATCGTGGGGCCTGAGCCGTTGTTCGAGCCGCCGTTGTTCGAGCCGCCGTTGTTCGAGCCGCCGTTGTTCGACGCTCCGTTGTTCGAGCCGCCGTTGTTCGACGCCCCGTTGTTCTCCCCGTTGTTGGAAGGGGACGAGCAGCCGACGCATGCCACGGCTACCAGTACGATGAGATTTCGCATCACTCCTCCTTGTGTGGCGCACAGTAGAGCACGAGGTCGCGGCCGTGTCGAAACAACGACTCGTCCATACCCGCGTCGAGGGCGTTTGGACCGTCGTCTACGCCACGATGGGGTGAGGTGATCCGCGGGTTGGTCAGGTGAGATTCGGCAGCGGGCCGGAGCAGTACGCAGGGTTCCCGAACGTGTTGGTCTGCACCCCCATCGCGTTGCAGAGCGACACGAGGAAGTTGTTGTGCGGGTCCTGGTCGTACTGAAGGTAGCGACCCGTGTCGAAGTACCCGCCGCACGATCCGCCGAGGATGTAGGGGACGTCGTTTCGCGTGTGCGAGTTCCCCTTGCCGAGCTCGTTCACCCAGACGACGACGGTGTTGTCGAGCAGGGTGCCGTCCCCCTCGGGGACCGCTTTCAGCTTGTCGAGGACCTGCGCGAACTTCTCCGCGTACCAGCGGTTGATCTCGACGAGCTGTTCGACCGCCGTCGAGTTCGAGTCGGACTCGTGAGAGAGGTCGTGGTGGCGTGAGCTGATCCCGGCGAACCCGAAGTCGATCTGCGACACCGAGCGGCTGAACTGCAGCGTCGCGACCGGCGTGATGTTACAGGCGAACGCCATCACGATCTGGTCGATCATGAGGTCGCCGACCGCCCCGAAATTGTCGTTCGCGTCGTGATCGATGACCCCGCCCAGGTTCGGTGCCTCGCACGCGAGGCCGAGCTCGTTGCCCGTGAGCATCCGCGCCTCGAGGTCGCGGATCGACTGCGCGTGTGCTTCCACGCGCTGGCTGTCTTCCGCACTGATCTTCGTCTTCAGCTTCGTGATGTCGCCCCGCACGTGGTCGAGGACGCTCGCGCGTTTGAGCCGCTGCCGCTCGAGGCCGAACGGATCCTGCCCGATGTCGCCGAAGATCGCGTCGAACGAGTCGTACGGGTTCATCCGCGGCGTGATCGGTTGATCGGGGCCCGCGTAGCACATGCGCGACCAGTTCGTCGGGTTGCCACACTTCACCCCGAATTCGAGCGATTTGAACTTCTGCCCGGCGTGGACCTCGTTCGCGATGTACTGGTCGACCGAGATGCCTCCCGCGTAGCCCGCCGTGCCGGCGTCGCCTCCCCCCTGGAACGGGCCCGGGAGAAGCTCGGTACCGGTGAGCATGTGTGCCATCCCCTTCTGGTGCCCGTCCCCGATGCCGTTGCGCGTCGAGACCATGTCGACCCCTTCCAGGATCAGCACGTCGTCGCGGTGCCGCTCGATCGGCGTCAGGATGTCGTTCGCGCCGATCTGCCAGTTCGTCTCGCCCCCCGTCGGAGCCCAGCGGAACGGAACCGTTCCGTTCGCGCTGAACATGATCAGCAGGCGCTTGGGGAAGCTCCCCTGCTGCGCGTGCGCGTTCAGCGAGGGGAGAAGCGGCAGCGCGACCGAGGTCGCCCCGAGCCCTTTGAGAAACGTTCGTCGTGAAAGATGCGACATCGTCTGGCTCACATGCTCGGGTCGAGATTCTTACGATAGCGGAACGCGTCGGTCTTCGTCAGCGCGACGAGCATCTCTTTGATGTCGCCCCCCGACGCGTCGAGCGCCGTCTGGATGACGTGCATGCTGCACGCGTCACCCGAGCCTTCGTTGCGCGCGGTGGCGTAACGGAAGAACTGCTTCGCGACGCACGTCTTCACGGCGTCGGATCCGGCGAGCGTCGTCGCGAGCTCCTCGACACCGTCGATGTCGCCGTCGATCTCGCCGGTCGCGGTGATGACTCCTCCGGCGGTGAGCGCGTTGCCGTGCTCGTCTTCGGTGCGGTAGCGGCCGAGCTCGTCGAAGTTGTCGAACGCCAACCCGATCCCGTCGTACTGGCTGTGGCAACCCGCGCAGCCTTCGTCCGTCGCGTTCATCCGCTTCTCGGCCTTGGATCGCATCGACTCGCCGTCGAACGTCGGCAGCTCCTCCAGGACGTCGGGCGGCGAGTAGGGAGGCGTGCAGAGGAGCGCTTCGCGGATGAACTTCCCGCGGTGCACCGAGTACTGCCCGTGTCCGTTGGCCGAGAGCACACCCGGCTGCGACAGGAGGCCGAGGCGGTTGTCCGGGAGTTCGACGCGCACCAGACCCTCGTCCGCCGTCGCCTCGAGGCCGTAGAGGCTGGCGATGTTCGAATCGACGAACGTGTAGTTCGCCGTGAGGAGCGTGTTCACGCTGCCGCCGTCTTCCCAGATGACCTCGTCGATGAACGCCTGCGTCTCGGCCATCATCGACGAACGCATCTCGTCGGTGAACGCCTCGTCGCCGTGGTCGGTGTTCTCGATCGCGTCGACCCGAAGCCACTGCGCCATCACCGTGTTCACGCGATCGCGCGCCTTCGGGCTCGCCAGCATGCGGCGCGCCTGCGTCTCGATCTCCGACGCGGTCGTGAGCTTGCCTTCGGCCGCTGCGGTCAGGAGCTCCTCGTCGGGGATCGACCCCCAGAGGAAGTAAGAGAGCCGCGACGCCACCTCGTAATTCGTGAGCTGGACGACAGGCTCGTCCGAATCGATGCCGACTTCGCTCCGGTACAGGAAGTTCGGCGACTGAAGGACCGCTTCCACCACCATCTGAGCGCCGGTCTCCCCGTCGAACTCGGTCGCGCCGGCGTCGTAGAGGGCGACGAGCGCGTCGACCTCCTCGGGGGTGGCGGGTCGTCGGTAGGCGCGGGTTGCGAGGTCCGTGACGAAGCTGCGGACCGCAGCCGGTTCGGTGTTCGGCAGAAGGTCGGTCCCCAGGACCGTCTCCGAGATCGCCTCGGCCGCGCGCTGGTACTCCTCCGCCATCAGCTCGCTGACCGGCGCGAGAACGTTCGCTTCGAAACCGCTGACCCGCTCGTCGGGCGCGAACGTCTGCCGCGGAATCTGAACGCCCGCGAAGAGGTCACGAACGCTGTTGTTGTACTCGTCTTCGGTGAGGCGCCGCAGCGGCGTCGAACCGGGATCGATGAACTTGCAGACGTCCTCGGCGTCGGGGTCCATCGTGTCGTCCTCGTCGGGGCGAACGATGGTGCCGGGCGGCGGTTCCTGGTCGTCGTGCACCCCGTCGTCGTCCGAATCCACGCCGGGCTCGGTCGTCTCGAACGGCGTGTCGCCGCTGCGTCCCTGCAGGTTGACTCGCCCTTCGCAGCCGATGCTGAGCATCGATGCGACGAGCGACGCGACGATCAAGAACTTGGTCGATTGGTTCATGGTGGTCCCGTAGGTTCCAGAGCGGCGAGGTGCGGCACTGACGACACACTGTGCTCCCCGCGCGCGGAGATTCGAGGCATCCGTGCCTCGCCTTGTGCCTTCGTCGTAGTGTGCTCGTTTCACGTTCGCCCTTTGTTCATGCGGCTTTTGCGCGCCGCCGGGGGTTGCTGCGTTCTGCGGTCGACCATGGAAAGTGCATGATCCGATCCAAGTCGCAAAAGTGGCAACTCTAGTTGCTCCGGCCGCGCCTCGGTGGTGCGGCATCCTGCCGCACCGTGTACCTGCAGATTTCAAATATGCCCAAAATTGATAAAAAGTGTTGAAGCGCATCTCCTCCTCCCCTAGCCTTCTCGTCATGAAGGACGCGTCACTCCATCGTCGGCTCATCTACGCTGCTCTCACGCCGGCTGCCCGCCTGGCGGCGCGCATGGGCGTCGGCGCATCGGAGCTGGGCGAGCTGGATCAGATCGCGTACTACCGCGAGGCGCGCCGGCGCGGGATGAAGATGCGGGAGATCCAGGAGCTGCTCGACATCAGTTCCAGCACGGCCGCGCGCCTCTCGAAAAAGCTGAGCGACTTCTTCTCCGAGCCCCACGCCGAACACGGCGTGGGCCGCCGAATCCTCAACGCCTCCTGGGCCGAACCCCTCACCCGCACCAAGCTCGGCAGCGTCCTCGACGACGTCGACGCCGACGAGCTCGACGTGGCGCTCGACAAACTCCTCGACGAGGGGCGCCTCGAGATCGTGCCCGGCCGCACCGACCGCTACCGACTGACCTCGGCGATCTACCGCTTCACCGAGAACGCGCCGCTCGCCCGCTTCGAGGCCCTAAACAGCTTCCTCGTCGCCGTTTCGCTCGCGATCGAAGCCCGGTTCCTCGACGAGGACGAACGCGCGCTGGTCCGCACGAACCGCCTTCGCGTCCGCGACGAGGACTTCGAGGACCTGAAGCGCTTCTACGAAGAGACCGTCCACCCGTTCCTCGCCGAGCTCGACGCCCGCGTCGACGACGACGCGGACTCGACTGCGATCCGTTTCTCGATCCTGTGGAGCCCCGATGAGTAGCGTACGATGCGGCGCATCTTCCTATGGAGCAGCGGCTTCCAGCCGCGCTCCGCACCCGACTGGTGCCGCGGCTTCCGGCCGCGATCCGCAACGCTGTGGTGCCGCGGCTTCCAGAGGCTGTCGCAAAAGGGGCCGTTGGGCTTCGCCCAAACCCACCAGGGGATTCTTCCCCTGGACCCCGAAGTTTTTCCCTTTGAGCCTCACAACCAAGCGCCAAATATGTCTACACGTTACGACACTGGGTGAGAAAATTCGCGGTTCCAAGGATGCAATCCTTGGTGGGGTGTGGGGCAAAGCCCCACGGTGTTTAGCCAAAACGACACCCTCTTCCAGCCGCGAGCGGGTTTTGCTCCTGTACCGGAGCAGCGCCAACCGGTGGCGGCTGCTTCCGTCCACGCTCCCGCACTCCCCGGAACCTGACCGACCCCCTCGCCCCCGCACGAAAAGCGGCCCACAGGACCCTAGCTCAAAAACTTCGCAACGGAACGCGCAACCTGCCGATAACGGAAGGGACCAGAGGTTCCTCCCGGGTCGGCGATCTTTGCGCTCTCGCCGGCCCGGGAGGCGGCCAGAGACTCACCCGCCGCGAAACTCGACGTTTCGCGGAGACGGGAGAGCTCTGTCCGGGCGATGGTCGGGGGGCCTTGAAAGGGGCCCGAGCGAAGCGAGGTTGGCGGGCGAATATCAAGAGGGGGGAGGGTGCGCGTGGAAGCGTCGAACGGGTCGACGGCCCGGTCGGGTCGACCCGCCTTCTGTTTCTCATCCCGCCGCGACCGGCTGGTCCTCCAGCCTGCTCCAAGTTTCCACACCGTCCTACTCAAATGACTGACACGCAGGGGAAATCATGATTCGATCCGCAACCATTGCACTCTTGATGACCGCCACCGCCGCTTGCTCTCCGGAAACAGCGGGTGTTTGCGGCGAAGCCGAAGAATACCGCGACGGCGGCGACCTCTTCTGCGTGATCCGCGATCCGGTTCTCATCGAAGAGGGCTTCGTCTGCCCCGACGAAGCCCCGCGGATGATCGAGACGGAAGACGGCGGAATCTGCGCGCCGCCCGACCGGGAGGGGGACGCCGAAGAGGTGTACGAACGCTACCTGGCTCAGCGAGAGAAGGATTTCCTGAACAACGGCCAGGCCGACGCTGGTGGGCTCGACATGCGTGGCGAGGTGGTCGACTTCGGCCTGCCGCCCGCCGACTTCGGCGCTGACGCCTGTGAAGCCGGCTTCGACGCCGCCTATGGATACCGCGTCGACGTCAGCGCGGGGTGTAGAGAGACGCAGGACCCCGAACTCTTCGTGGGCTGCATCGAAGAGGTCCCAGGACTCGCTTCAGTCAGCTGCTGGCTCTCGCCTGACGGGACCGCGATGTACCACGCGCCAATCGCATACGAGGCCAGAGAGTTTCCATGGGACGGTTGGACCCGCTGCGACGAGACGACGTTTGGAGGACGTGAGTGGGGAAGTCTTCCCATATGCGGAGAGGCGCCCGACTGCCTCGAGGTCCCGGTGGGGCAGTGCGGGGACTATCCCGAGTGCGAGGTGCAGACGGGCAAGCGTCTCGACGTCGAAAACCAGTGCTACGGAGCGGAATCGCCCGCGATCTGCCTTCCTGCCGGGTACGTATGCGATGGCGCGATCGTTACGGTCACCGAGCCGGACGGCGGATGCTGGCTGCTGACCGGGCACTGTGGCCTCCCCGTCGACTGGATCCTCGAAGAGGACGACAGGACCTGCCCTTACCTCGGCGAGGTTCCCGACTGTGATCCGTAGGATCTCTAGCCCTACCCGATGGCGCTCCAGCTGGCTCCAATGTTCTACATCGTTCCACTCGAAGACTGACACCCGAGAAACCCCATGATTCGACACGCAACAATTGGACTTTTGATAGCTGCCGCCGTGGGGTGCTCCTCGAACTCGAACACCGGTGGCGTATGCGGCGAGGCCGAAGAGTACCGCGACGGAGGCGACCTGTTCTGCATCATCCGAAACCCCGTGCTGATCGAAGAGGGTTTCGTCTGCCCGGACGAAGCCCCGCGGATGATCGAGACGGAAGACGGCGGAATCTGCGCGCCGCCCGACCGCGAGCAGGACGCAGAGGAAGTCTACGAACGCTTCCTCGCCGATAAGGAGCAGGAGTTCCTGAACAACGGCCAGCCCCACGATGGGCCCGACGCCGGCGGATTCGACATGCGCGGTGAGGTCGTCGACTTCGGGCTGCCGCCCGCCGACATGTGCACGGCCGCACCGACGTGCCCCGATGGCCAGCAGCGAGTGACCTCGTGTCCGCCCGACGGGGCTTGCTCCGAGGTTTCGCGCTGTGGGGTCACCATCTTGTGCCTCGAGGGCTTCGATGCGCCCCGATGTATCGACGTCCCGGTCGAAAACTGCGCCGACTGGTCGCACTGCGAGCCTCAGACCGGGCGACGGTTCGACGCGGCCAACCAGTGCTACGAAGCCTCGGTTCCCGCGACGTGCCTCCCCCGAGACGCCGGCTGCAGCGAGGCCGAATCGAACTCGATCGACCCCGACGGCGACTGCTGGCACTTCAACTCCATCTGCGAGTTGCCGGAAGGTTGGTCGCAATCTACCCCGTCGGGCACCGATTGCCCCTACGTCGACGACGTTCCCGACTGTCCGTAGCCGATGACGTCACTCGCAGGTGGGCGTGTCGTCGAGGGCCGGGCAAGCGTCGGCTTCTTCGGCCGTCCAACCGTCCGGCAACGGGCAGCCCGATTTGAAGCGCCAGCACCGCCCGTCTGGATCGCTCGCCGGCGTCTCGGCCTGGTCGCATCCGTCGCTCGAACGGAAGCAGATTGCAGGCACCTCGGCCTCGTAACAGGCATTCGCTTCGTCGTAACGGCGCGCGTTTTTGACGGCGCAGTTACTCTGGGCCGCGCAATCGACTGTGTCGAGCGTCGCGCAATCGACGGCCTCGGCCGAACATCCAAACGAGGCGAGGGCGATAGAGGCAGCAGAGACGATCAGCAGAGAGCGCATGGATTTCCGTGGGTTTGGATTCATTCGTTGTCGAAGCACGACGAGAACGTACGGCGAACCCAGGGATCGTCAACGGTTCTACCCGCGCAGCGTCCCGCGCCACGGTGCGCGCAGCACCCGTCAGGGGCGCCCTCCCCCGGCGTCGGACTCCAACCATGATCCGCCTACCGGGCAATCCGCTCGACCTTCGGGATGGCTCGCCATTATCGCCCCGGGTGAGAGATCACGAAATCCCCTGTGCTTTTCTCGCCTGTTCGGGTTGTGGGCACGCGGGGGTCGAGCAATCATGGAGGAATCGATTTTCATAACCGGCGGGCAGGGGATTGTGCTGACCAGAACCCGCTACGATCATCTCGAGTCGACCCATGCTCCATATCGATCGCGCCGTCGCCGGGCCCGGCCTTCACCTCTTGCTTGCCCTGGCCCTGATTGGCGCGTCTGCCTGCGGCAAGGACACTCGTTCCGGCGGAGTCGGCGACGCGGACGGATGGCCGGCCCACGAGGCCCCGGACGCTGCGTCCCACGGCGACTTCAGCGTTCCTCACGACGCCGGCACGTCGGAGTTCGCCTGGGTGCCACGGGGGACGCAGGTTCACGCGACGCGGCCGCCGACGCGGCCACGGGAGGGACGGACATGGAGATGGGGTCCGACTCCGGCATGGGCGACGACGGTGGGTTGCCGGACCTCGGGGGAGCGGAGACGTGTGCGGAGGACGAGTACGCCTCGCAGGGAAGTTGCGCGCTCTGCCCGCCGGGCACGACGAACGTCGCAGGCGACGACCCCGACGACGGCGACACCTCCTGCGACGACGTCGTGTGTGTTGCGGACGAAAAGGTCGTGGCGAACGAATGCGTGGCGTGCGCGCCTGGCACTACGGCGCCAGCCGGAGCGCTCGCATCGGGCGCCGACAGCCTCTGCGATCCGGTTCTCTGCGGAGATGACGAGCGCGTAGCCGGCAATGCTTGCGAAGCGTGCCCGGGCGGCACGACGAACGTTGGAGGCGACGACGCGAGCGGCCCCGACACCACCTGCGATGGGGTGTTGTGCCCGTCGAATCAGCGCGTCGAGACGAACCAGTGCGTCGCTTGTCCGCCGGGGGAGACGAATGTCGCCGGCGACGACGCGTCGGGGAGCGACACGCTCTGCGACGTGGTGTTCTGCGGCGTCGACGAACGTGTCGAGCAAAACGTCTGCGTGCCGTGCCCGGCCGGCACGACGAACCCCGCAGGGGACGACGCGACGGGCTCGGACACCGCGTGCACGCCGATTCGATGTGGGGCGGATGAGCGGGTCGACACCAACGCTTGCGTTCCCTGTTCGAACGAAGCGACCAACGTAGCCGGCGACGATGCTTCTGGTGACGATACGTTCTGCGACCCGCCGCCATGCCCCGCGGACGAACGCGTGCAGTCGAACATCTGCGTGGGTTGTCCGGCCGGGACGACGAACGCCGCGGGCGACGACCCCTCCGGCAACGACACGACGTGCGACCCGACGCTGTGCGCGCAGAACCAGTACGTCGCCTCCAACGTCTGCACTACGTGCCCTGCCGGGACCACCAACGCCGCGGGCGACGACGCATCCGGCACCGACACGTCCTGCGACCCGACGCTGTGCGCGCAGAACCAGTACGTCGCCTCCAACGTCTGCACGGCCTGCCCCGCCGGGACCACCAACGCCGCGGGCGACGACGCGTCCGGCACCGACACGTCCTGCGACGCGACCCTCTGCGCGCAGAACCAGTACGTCGCCTCCAACGTCTGCACGGCCTGCCCCACGGGGA
>CAYPJU010000100.1:0-4741 GCA_964411125.1 uncultured Bradymonadales bacterium
TTTACAAACAAAAAACCCGCGGCTGGCGCCGCGGGTTTTTGTTTGTATGACCCCTACGGGATTCGAACCCGTGTCGCCGGCGTGAAAGGCCGGTGTCCTAACCACTAGACGAAGGGGCCAGTCCGTTCGTGAACGAACATGAGCCGTGCTGGACTCGAACCAGCGACCCGCGGATTAAAAGTCCGCTGCTCTACCAACTGAGCTAACGGCCCGAGGAGGTGATTCTGCGAGACTCCTCGCGTCTCGTAAAGCCTAAAACCGGACGCGTCCGGCGGGTCACGAGGAAATAGTCGTGACGGGGGAGGGTGTCAACCCGTTAATTTCGGTATTTCGTCCCGCGGAGTCTCGGGGGATGGGCCGGACGCGAGGTAAGTGCCGATTTCGTCGGCGATCCAGACCCGGGAGGCGGCGTCGACTCGTTTTGCGATCTCGATGCTGGCGTTGTCGGTTTGAAGCACGATGCCGTCGGCGCCGGGGTGGAGTCGTCGGATCCGGCCGGTCTCGGTGGTGCCGTGGCGGGTGAGGGTGAAGGAGCCGTCGGGGCGCAGGTCGAGGGTCTCTTCGAGGAGCCAGAGGACGACCAGGGAGAGGACGCCGAAGAGCGCGGCGGCGGCCAGGGCGGCGCCCGTCCCCTCGGCGACGAAGGCGAGGAGGGTCCAGGTCGTGGTGATCGATGCGGCGGGGACGATGGAGGACTCGGCGGGAGGGCGGAGCTTCAGGTGGAGGCCGCCTCCGCGTCGCTCGATGTCGGTCCGAGTGCCACGCGGTGCGTGCGCGCGGGGGGCGAGCGCGGACGATGCCGGCGGCGAGGGGGCTGTGGGGACCAGGGCGTCGTGCGGTTCGGTCGGTCCGTCGAGCAGGACCAGGGCTTCTGCCGCGGAGGCGGGGCGGTCCTCGACGGCGGGTTCGAGGAGCCGGTCAACGAAGGTGGCGAAGCGGGGGGCGACGCTTGCGTGGTCGCGCCACTGAAGGCGCAGGCGTTCGGAGGGGAGGCGCGAGGGGGACCGCCCGGTCATGAGGTGAACCAGGGTCGCTCCGAGGGCGTAGAGGTCGGCGCGTCCGTCCGCTCGGCCGGCGACCTGCTCGGGCGCCATGTAGCCGCTGGTGCCGACCAGCGTGTGCTCGAAGACGTCGCGGGGGCCGCCAATCTGGACGCCGCCGAAGTCGACGAGGAAGAACCGGCCGGCTTCGTCTCGGACGATGTTGGAGGGCTTCACGTCGCGATGGACGATCGGCGGTTCGCGGGTGTGGATGTGGTCGAGGACGCCGAGCATCTGGCGGGCGAAGTCCCACAGCGCGGCGTCGGTCATTCCGGTCCCGTAGGTGAGGAGGATGTCGAGGGCGTCGCCGCGGACGTACTGCTGGGCGAGAAAGAAGCGCGGGCCCGAGGGGGTGTCGACGTGGAAGGCGTCGAGGAACTTCGGGATGCTGGGGTGGTCGAGGCTCGCGAGGACGCGCGACTCCCGCTCGAACAGCTCGAGCGCCTTCCACGAGTCGACCTCGGCGAAGCGCACCTCCTTGAGCGCGACGAACGCGTTGGATTCGCGGTCGCGTGCGAGCCAGGTGGTGCCCTGCGAGCCGCTCCCGATCTCGCGGATCACCTCGAAGCGGTCGTCGACGACCTCGAGGGCCTGCCGGCGATGTTCGAGCTCGCCGAGCCGTGCGACGACGTCCCATTCTTCGAAGGTGTCGGTGATCGTCGCGGGGTCTCCGGCGAGCTCGTCGAACTCGCGGGCGACGTCGGCCTCGACGGTGTCTTTGAGGACGGCGAACTCGTCGTCGTCGAGAAACCCGTCGCCGTTCGCGTCGAAACGTCGGAAAGCGTCCGGGTTGGCGAGCATCATTTCGACTCGTCGCGCGGCTTCTTTGCGGACGAGATCCACGGTGGTGTCGGTGTCCATTTCCTCCCCTCGGGCACGGACGTGCAGTCCCCTGTCAACCCCCTCACGTTAGTCGATCGGAAAGCAGGTGCGCCAGAGGTGTCATTCACTTGCACGCGTTTCGTTTTCGCAAGGTGTTGACCCTGGGGGCGAGATCCGAAACGATCGACTGATCAACGGAAGAGGGAGGGCCGAGATGAAGAGACGACTGAGCGCAATGCTCTGGCTTTCGGTGGTGCTCGCCGGTTGCGGCGGGACCGACGGGGACGGCAAGGACCCGGTCGACGAGCCGATCGTGATCAACAACGGGGAGGAGAACAACGGGGGGGCGACGAACAACGGGGCTCCAAACAACGGGGCGCCGAACAACGGCGTCGTGCTCAACAACGGAGAGGGGACGGTCGTGGAGGCGAACGTGAAGATGGGGATCCTCGCCCCGAGTACCGCTCGGAGCACGGGCATCGAGCTGGTGCAGCTTGGAGTTTCGGCGGTCTTCGAGGCATCGATTCAGGCGAACGGTGGGACGCAGCTCGTCGCGACCGGGACCCTGACCCAGTCGGGGCAATCGTTCACGTACTCGGCGACGCCGGCCGATCGTCTGCGGATCGTGTGGGCTGAGGGGCCACCCACCGATCTCTACGTCGAGAATCTCCAGGGGGATTTCAGCGGTGACGCGAACCTCTTGATCTCGCGGGACCACCTGGTCACGGTCCGCGCCGTCCGGGAAGGATTCGTGGATCTGGAAGTGGAGTCGCGGCAGCAGGGTGGGCAGTTGGTCCGCACCGCCGCTGGTTCGCTCACGTCGGAAGGGGTGACGTACACGGTGGACCTGAGCGAATCGGGGACGTTCTCCTCCGAGGTGGAGATCACGTATTCGAACTACGACTCCGACACTTCGTTCAGCGGCACGATCAGCGGAGACAACGGCTTTTCGCAGCAGGTGCAGGAGCGGTTCGTCTACAAGCAGGTAAACGACGTCACGAACGACGATCGGGCGATCGAGTCGACGTGGTCGGTGGGGGGCGACGACTACTCGCTCACCGACGCTCGGATTCGGTTCGAGCAGCGCAGCGGCCGAATCCACCTCTCCGACTACTGGATCATTCAGGGGACGGTGCTCCGAAACGGCGCGCCGATCGGCCAGATCAACTACGAGCTGACCGACGTCTATCTTTCGATCTTCGTGGAGGTGGGGTCGGAGCGGATCGAACTCTACCGCTTCACCGAGTAGCCGCGTCGTCCAGGCTGAAGATGTTGGGGGTTTTCGGCACGCCGGGGCGTAGGCTCGATTCTTCGGCCGGGGCCCGATGTACACCGGGCGCCGCGTTGACGGCGTCGGAGATCGCGGGTTGGTGCTCGGCGTCGACGGAGTCGCGCTGCTGAGAATCCGCGAGCACGGCCACCTCTTTCACGGCGCCGAGGGCGAAGTCGCGCACGGCGGCATCGAGCTGCTCGACCCGTTCCGAACCGTCGTCGCTGCCGTAACTGCTCGCGACTCGGTCGGGGGAGTAAAACGCGACGTGGGTTTCACCCACCCGTTCTTCGACGAGGATGCTCGACGGAAGGCCCAGAACCCGGGTGGACTCCATGGGTGAGGCCTGCGGATCGAGGACCCGGCGGACTTCGAACCTCGTCGGTCCTTCGCCATGACCGATACTGTCGATCGAATGCCGGCGAACCTCGAAATCGGGGTTCGAGGCTGCGGCTCCTTCGATGCTCGCGATCACTTCCTTCTTCGAAGCGCTCGTGGTCAGTGAGACGACGTTCGGTCCATGATCGGACGTTGCGGGTGCCTGCGTGAACTCCACAGGGGTTTCGTCGTTCGGCACGAAGGCTTCGTGGGTCTCGGCATTCATGCCGGTCTCGCAAGCGACGAGAGTGGTCAGGGCGAAAGCGGCGGCGAGGATCGGTTCGAAATCCATGTACGTCTCCAGTGACAGCAATCTTCATTTAGGTCCCCTACGTTAGACGCGGGCGGGCCGCCACCAAACCGACGACCAGGGCGTCTCCGCATTCGGGGCGCTGGATTTTCAACGATCTCAGCGGCCTGGGGTCAGACCGAGCCGTCGACGCCGTCGGCGAGATCGGACTCCAACTGCGGGATCGCAGCGCCGAGCTCGTGGGCGAGTCGATGTACGGATTCCTCGCGCCGAGCGCTCAGCAGGGAGGCGACGGCGAGGTTGAGGGAGCAGAAGCCGAACGCCCCGAGGGCGGCGAGCTCGAAGTAGGTCTGGGGCGTGACCAGGACGGCGGCGAGGCAAACGAGAGCGAAACCGAGGCAGAGGAGGGCGATCACGAGACGGCCGTTGACCGCGCGGCGGGCCATGGTGTGGTTGACTGCCACCGGCTGATATTCGGCGCCTCGTGTCACATCTCTGCGATGGAAACGGCGCCTTCGCCGCTTCGCCGGTAGTGTCGACCGGCGGTCCCTCCATCGTCCTCTCGAGTGTCCCATCGCTCCTCTAAGGGTAGTCAGTCCCCACATTGAATCAACGCGAAGGGCGGACATTCGATTCCCCTTCGAGGCTGCGAGGCGGCAAGTGCGCCGCGGCCGAACGGGCGCAGGATTTGCGCGGGCTCGGGTCGTCGCGCAGAAGATACGTGAAGGAGGATCGTGGTGGCGTGGCGTAGGTTGCCGAAAAACAACGAGTTTGTAGGTTTTGTCGGGGTTGGCATCCCGAGTGCAATGAGTCGGTGCGTCGATGTTTCGGACCTGAACCACGAAGGAGGCAAACGATGGCATCCGTACCGCAGAAGGAAGAATGGGAAGTTCTCACCGGCAAGGTCTTCACCCGTACGATGTACGGATCGATCGCGTTTCTGGTGTTCGTCTTCGCGATGAACGAGCTGGTGGGGGCGGG
>CAYPJU010000100.1:4841-19762 GCA_964411125.1 uncultured Bradymonadales bacterium
GACGTGGTATTTTTTGCGGCCAGCGCGCAGGACCAGCTTGGTCTCGCTGGCGAGGTCGTCCAGCGTCACGAGGTAGTCGATTCCGTCGACGCGCTCGTTGTTGACGTATCCGCCGCCCTGCTCGACGAGGCGGCGTGCCTGCCCTTTCGATTGCTGTAGCTCGGTTTCGGCGAGGAGGTCGACGATGTTGATCCCCTCGGCGAGGCGGGCGCGCTCGATTTCGGAGGAGGGTACCTCCGCGAAGACCGAGGCGAGGTCGCGGTCGGAGAGTCCTTCGATGCGCTCGCCGAACAGCATCTTCGACGCGCGCTCCGCCTTGTCCGCCTCTTCGGCGCCGTGGACGAGGGTGGTGACCTCGCGTGCCAGCGCTTTCTGGACCTCCCCGCGGTTCTCGTTGGCCTCGATCGTGCGCTCGTGCCCGGCGATTTCGTCGAGAGGCATGAAGGTGAACTTTCGCAGTAGCGAGACGACATCGGCGTCTTCGCGCTGAACCCAGAACTGATAGAACTCGTAGGGGCTGGTGCGTTCGGGATCGAGCCAGACGGCGCCTTTCTCGGTTTTGCCGAATTTGGTCCCGGCCGCTGTCTGGAGCAGCGGGAAGGTGAGGCCGAACGCGGACTCGGAGTGCCGGCGTCGGATGAGATCGGTGCCGGCGGTGATGTTGCCCCACTGGTCGGAGCCGCCGATCTGAAGGGCGCAGCCGCGTTCTTGGAACAGATGCAGGAAGTCGTACGCCTGGATCAGCATGTAGCTGAACTCGGTGTAGCTGAGACCGGTTTCCTCCCTTTCGAGGCGGGATTTCACGGAGTCCTTCTGCATCATCACGTTGACGCGGAAGGACTTGCCGACATCGCGCAGAAAGTCGAGGAACGACCAGGGCTTCATCCAGTCGGCGTTGTTGACGATCGGTACTTCGTCGGCCCCTTGGTCGATGCCCTCGGCGCGGACGGTGAGGGCGCGGTCGAGGATTCGACGAATCTGCGCGCCGATGCCGGCGAGGTTCCGCTCGATCGTGTCGTCGTCGAGGAGGTTGCGCTCCTCGCTCTTTCCGGATGGATCACCGATGAGCCCGGTGGCTCCGCCGACCAGCGCGATGGGATCGTGACCGTGCCGCCGGAAATGGGCGAGGACCAGGATCGGTAGGAGGCTACCGACGTGGAGCGATTCGGAGGTCGGATCGAAGCCGCAGTACAGCGTCACGCCGTCGTTCTGCAACAGCTCGTCGAGCTCGTCCTCGTGTGTGGTCTGAAAGATCAGCTCGCGCGCGGCGAGTTCTGCGAGCACGGGGCTCTTCATGGGGTGGTCCGTGGGCTCGGGGATGTCATTCGATGCGGGTAACTTCGAAACCTTCTTTGCGGAGCATCTCGACGACGCTGTGAGGGCCGATGAGGTGGCCGGCCCCGACCGTTACGAACACTCCGCCGCGGTCGATGAGGTCGGCGAGGATGGGGAGCCACGTGACGTTACGTTCCTCGAAGAGGACCGACTTGGTGGCGCCGTCGACGAAGAGGTGCCGCTCGAGCGCGGCGAGGTCGCCGGCGAGGTAGTCACGCGTCATCGAACGCGACTGTCTCTTGAACGTGTCGGGGTCGTCGATCAGGGGCTCGAGCGACTCGATCGTCGAGACGCGGTTCAGAAGCTCGACCTGCGTTTGCCAGCTCTCCAGGAACTCGATCTTCATCGAACGCTCCCTCGCGGTTTCGAGCAAGCTGAGCTCGATCGACTTCTCGGTAGGGAGGAGTTTTTCGATCAGCGCGGCCTCGAGGACCCAGGGGCGCAGCCAGTTGGCGACGCGCTCTTCGAACTGCCCGTCGAGCATCTCGAGGAGGCGCTCCCAGCGTTGATCGCCGAGCCGATCGTGGTTCGAGGGGCCGCTCGGGAGGACGACGAGATCGGCGAGCTCGACGGGATCCGCGGTCGTAGGGTCGGCTTCGAGGACGAAGGTGGTGCTCTCCTCCATCGCCTTTCGGACCTCGGTGGGGAGGTCCGCGTCCGACACGCCGAAGTGCATAGCGCCGAAGAGATAGACCGGTCCGGCAGGGCCATCGACTCGCCAGAGAAGCGGAGGCGGAGTCTGCTCGGGGGGCTCCGCTGCGGGACGCGCAGGCTGAAGCTGTTGCTGAGCGACCGTCGGAGCCTTGGTGCCGGCTCGCTTGCCGCAGCCGATGCCGACCAGCGCCAGCGAGAGAATCAGGATGTGGACCAGTGTCTTCACGTCAGTGGATGATCTTCTGTTGTTGCAACACGTATTGAAGTTGCCCCAGGACGGTCTCCCGGTCCGGCGCGGTGGGGGACATCGCGAGGTAGGTGCTCAAATCATCGACGGCACGGTTCCATTCCCCGGTCGCGAGACTGATCGTGCCGCGGTCTCGGTACTCGACGGGCTGCTCCGGATCGAACTCGAGGATCATGTCGCAGTACGCGAGAGCGATCCAGACCGCGCCGGCCTGTTTGTGAATCTCTTTGAGGTTCCGAAGGACGCGCACGAAGATCTCACGGCTGTCGACGGTGCTGAGAAACTCGTCGCGAAACACGATGGTACCGCCGCTGACCTGATCGAGAAGTTGCCGGCAACTGTCGGTCGATCGACACGTCCCGAAGAAGGGGTCGACGAAGCAGTCGGGGACGTCGATCGCGCGGAGCATGAAGTGGTACGGAAACCCGACGCCACGCAGCTCGACGCCTGCATACCGGCCGACCTCCATGAAGAGGACCGACAGGGAGATCGGGATGCCGGTGCGGCGTTCGATCACCTCGGAGAGGACGCTGTTGCGTGGGTCGAAGTAGTGCTCTCGGTTTCCGCGGAAGCCGATGCCTCGCATCAGGGTCACGAAACGCTCGACGCGTTCGGCGGGGTCGGTCAGCCCGTGTAGCTCTCCGTCGACCACCGCGCCGAGCTCGTCGATACGGTCTCGGCAGTCATCGACGTCGAAGTCGTCGTCGATCGCTTCGGAGAGGAGGAGCATGAGCTCGAGGAGTTGGGGCTCTTCGTCGCACCTCGCCGCTTCGAGGAGTCTTCGTTCGACGTTGGCGGGGAACCGATACATCTCGCGTCTCTCGGCACCGCGTCGCATGCGGCGCCAGTCCGTGTCCTTGGAAGGGCGGGATATAGCACACCGAACTGTCTGAGTCTTTGCAGTTTGTGAGCAGTCGCACGGGGCGGGGGTTCGGGCCTTGCCAGATTTCCTTGCACAAAAACCGGACGCGGCGCCGACCAACAGTTCGTATCCAACTACGAGGAGCGTTCGATGAAGGGTTTTGCAGCAGTGGCGGTCAGTTTGGTGACGATGGGGCTCTTGGCAGGCGACGCGTTCGCCACGGAGGCTGCGTCCGACGAAGGGATGGAGTTCGGGCTCGGGGCTCGGATCGGGGGTTACGGGTTCCGCGACCAGGCGGGCGGTGGGACCGGTTGGAACGACTGCCGGATGGACGGTGCGGGGCTATTCGGAACCCTCGACGTCACGCGTCATTTCTTCGGCGAGGTGTCGGGAGATCTTTACCACGCGACGGGGACCACGGTCGCCGACGAGGGGATGGATCGGTCGTCGGTCCACGCGCTGGGGGCGGTCGGCGCGCGGCTGCTGCCCGGATACTTCTTCACGCCGTATCTGCAAGTAGGCGGCGGAGCGGAGTTCACGAAGGTGGCGATGGACGGGAAGTCCGATCGGTTCACGCTGCCGGAGGGCTTCTTCGGGCTGGGAGGCGAACTCAACTGGAAGCAGCTTCACTTCGGAGCGACGCTTCGGTTCGCGACGATGGGGCATCCGGTGCACGAGTATGGCGTCGGCCAACAAGATGAGGGGGTGGCTCATCAGCACCTGGAGGGGGAGAGCGGCATCGCGATGACCCAGCGCACCGCATCCCACGCGCTCTTCTCCTTCCGCTATACTTTTTGAGAGCGGATCCGGGTGGTGCTCCCGTCGCCGAGCGGGCGGATTCGCTCTCGTTTTGTGGGGGATCCGAGGGTACGGAGCACGGCGGGGACGCCGTGGCACCGAAGGATAGGGAGCCCGGCGGGGGCGCCGTGGCGCCGAAGGGCGTGCCCGGCGGGGATGACCCTCGGTCAGACGGCGAGGATCCGGTCTTCGGGGATGGCGCCGGGGCGGGTGATGACGACCTTCTCGCCGTCGATGTCGACGACGGTGGAGGGGGATTCGGATCGGAGATCGCCGGCTTCGATGAAGAGGTCGACGCGATGGACGAAGTTCTTCTTCACCTGGGCGGCGGAGCCGTCGCCCGCCTTCTTCTCGCGGTTGGCGCTCGAGACGAGCAGCGGCCCGCCGAAACGCTCGACGAGCGCGGTGGAGAAGGGGTCGTCGGGGATTCGTACGCCGACCTTCCCGTTGCCGCGCAGGATCTGCTTGCGGACCTTCTTGGGTAGCTCGCCGTTCGCCTCGAAGAGGATCGTGAGCGCCCCCGGCCAGAAGCTCTGCATCAGGCGCTTGGAGATCGGGTCCACTTCCTGGACGACGGAGTGGAGCATCGCCTCCGACGAGACGAAGACGAGCGCCGGCGCCTTTCCGACGCGACGTTTCGACTGAAAGAGTGAGGTCACCGCGCGTTCGTCGAAGAGGTCGGCGGCGATTCGGTACTTACCGTGGCATGGAAAACAGACCAATCCACCCCGGCTCAATACCTCTGCTGCTTCGTCGAGCAGTTCGGAGTTGGAGCCGGCGGACGCAAACTTGAGAATGTGCATGGGCCCTCTCGGAGAGAAGTTTGGCTGGACTTCCACGATAGCGAATCGAACCTGCAAACCCAACGAACTTTTCGAAGTGGGCGGGGTCTGGACCGGCGCGCTGACGGGCGGCGCGACTTTGTGCTCACAGAAACCTCGATGGCATGTAAAATCGGATCGTGCTCCCCGAACCCGGACAACTCTTCGAATCGAAATACGAGCTTCTCTCGATATTGGGGGAAGGGGGTTCGGGGCGAGTGTATCGCGCGCGCGACCGGGAGGTGGGGCGCGAAGTGGCGCTGAAGGTGATCCTGGGGAACGAGTCGCTGATGACGGAGACGGCGCTGGCTCGGCTGCAGCGCGAAGCCCGGATCCTCGGGAGTCTCCGCGACCCGCGCACGATCACTCTGTTCGACTTCGGGCAGACGTCCGACGGTCTTTTCTACCTGGTCTTCGAGTATGTCGAGGGTCGCGATCTCGCGGCGCTCGTCGCGCGAAATCCGCACGGGCTGCCCGAGCCTCGGGTTCGCCGCATTCTGACTCAGATTCTCCAGTCCCTTCGCGAAGCGCACCGGTTCGAGATCCTCCACCGGGACCTCAAGCCTGCGAACGTGCTCGTCTACGACTATCTGGACGAGGTCGACTGCGTGAAGGTGATCGACTTCGGGATCGCGAAGCCGATCACGTCGGATCAGCGCACGGTGACGCAGGAGGGACATCTGGTGGGGACCGTCTTCTACATGGCGCCCGAGCAGCTCCGGACCCTACAACTGACCCCGGCGACCGACATCTTCTGCACGGGCCTGATCGCGTGGGAGATGATCATGGGGCGGGCTGCGTTGAACGAAGAGAATCGTTTCGAAGTGTGGGCCCATCTGATGCGTGGCGAGTCGTTGGCCCTACCGCTGGAAGCGGAGGTTTCGGAAGACCTTCGCGCGATTGTCGACCGGATGTTGCGGGCAAATCCCGCGGAGCGGTTCGGCTCGGCGGAGGAGGCGCTCGCGGCGCTGAACGAAGCGTCGGCGCCGGTGCCGCACCCCGCTGCGCCGCCGTCGCGGTCCCCGAGGCCTGCGGCTGCGACTGTGGTGGAGAAGGAGCGAAAGCTGGATCCGGTCTCGCTGGCGATGATCGTCGGCGGGGTCGCGGTTGGGTGCGGCCTGATCATCGCGGTCGCCCTGTCGTGGTCGAGTGAGCCTCCGCTCCCCACGCCGCCCGTCGCGCCCGAACGTCCTCCGCCTTCCGCACCGGTCGTCGCGACACCGCCGCCGGTCGCCGTCGCGTCGGCGCTCGACCTGGGGGGCGACTCGGCGGCTCACGATGCGGGTGCCTCGGACGCTGCCACGGTCGTCGAAGACTCGGCGGAGCCGTGCGTCCAGCCGGCGGCCGCGGGGCAGTCGCAGCACACCCACAGGATGAAAGACGGGAGACTTCGTCGCTGGATCGCCTACCACCCGAAGCTCGAGAACCCGAAGCCGCTCCCCGTCGTCCTGATGTTCCATAGCTACGGTCGGACCGCTGCCGCGATGTTCGAGTACACCGGCTTTCCGGAGCTCGCCGATCGAGAAGGCCTTCTGGTGGTGGCGATGGATGCGGAGGCGGCTTTCTTGCAGTGGGAGGGTGACTACGAGAAGGGCCACGTCCGCGAGATGCTCGACGTCATCGAGAAGGACGCGTGCATCGATCGATCGAAGATCTACGCTTTCGGGCACGGCAAGGGGGCAATCTTCGTCGAGCAGCTCGCTTGCGACGTTCCCATCGCGGCGGTAGCGACGACGGGCCGGCGCGCGGGGACGACGTGCCGGAACGGCCGCACATATCCGCTGATCCACATCGAAGGGATTCGCAATCCGGCGGAGCCGGCAAAAGGGGGGAGGGGGTGCTCGCTCAAGACGAGGTTTCAACCCGTCGAGCCGCTCGACCGCGTCGAAGCGCGTCTGGCGAGGGCTCGCAAATGCGGGGACAGCCCGGCGAAACGAACACTAGAGAACGGGGTCTGCTACGAGTACGAATGCAGCAACGACCCGTTCGTGTCGTGCCACACCGACGGCGGGCGTGACTGGCCGGGTACCCCGCGCCGGGTCGACACGGTGGCGGATACCGATTGCCCCGGCGAATCGGCCGACTTCCCCTACCGCGACACCATCTGGGAGTTCTTTCAGGCGCAGGAGTAGCCGCGAGTCCGCTCAGCGGTGCCAGTAGAACCAGTTGTGCGCGAGCTTCTCGTCGCCGAGCTTCGGACGCCGCACTTCCAACCACACGTAGTAGTACCCGGAGTCGACACGCGCAGGGTCGCCTTGCGGCACCTGAAAGCGCGCTTTGAAGTAGCGCGACGTCTTCCATTCCTCGGGCGAACCCATCTTGCCCTCGTGAAGCACGCCATTGGACGGGTCGGCGTCGTCGTCGAGGACGAACACCATCTGTCCCTCGGGGTCTCCGGCGTACTTGTCGGCGTCGAGCGGCGCCCGGCAGAGCGCGTGCACGTCCCCGGGGCCCTGGAAGATACTGACGAAGTTTTCGGTCAGCTCGGCGTTGGGGTCGAGCTCCTGCTTCGCAAAGACGCACGTCGTCTTCAGCTCGTCGTCGAGCTGGCCGAGCTTCTTCGTCTCGCCGAACTTCTTCATGAGCCGATCCCGGTACTTCCGGTCGACGTCGTGGGCGGCCGTCACTACCTCGTCGGGGAGCGGCCGGCCCGCGTCGAAGACGAGCTTCAGAAACTCGCGCGCCTCGTCCACGTTCGGCTCCAGGTAGGCGATCAGCCGCGTCGTGCCGGCCTTCTCGGCTTGCGCGATCGCCGGGTCGGTCCCCTGGACCAGCGCCATCCGTTCCGTCACGTCAGCTCCCTCGTCACGGCAAGCGGACTTCTCGTCCTCCCACGCTTCGACCGCCTTGCGGAACTTCCCGAACTCGGCGGTCGCCTGTTCGACGGACTGCGGGACGACCCCTGCGTAGAGGCTGGCCCGCTCCGTCGTCTCGACGGCGAGCATCTGGCACTGCTGCAGCAGCGACATTTCGGCAGTCTCGTTTCCGTCGACCTGTTTCTCGGCAGCCTTGCCACTGCCGCATGCGACGAGGGCCATTGCGGATGCGGCGAATACGGTTCGTAGAGTGCTCTTCATCGGTTCCCTCGGTGGACTGGGTCGCGGCGATCATCGGCACGAGCGACGCGAGAACAATGCGGGGCGCCCCCTCTGGTTCGCCCCGCGCCTCCCGTTCGTTGTAGCGGACGGATGCGTCAGCGGTCGACCACGTTCACGCGGTCGGAGGCGGAACGCCCGAAGGTCTCCGGGTGGTACATCTCTTCGGCCTTCGCGGGCGGTACGACGAACTGCCCGGGGGTCGTGGCGCGCGCGTAGTACGTGTAGGTGTGGACCCCTCCCCACAACAGGGTGGTGAACGCTTCCGTCCGCTCGTCACGCATGTTCTGGTGCTCGAACCACGGGCGCGACCACCACCACCATCCGCCGCCGCCGCGGCCGGTGTTCGCCGCCGCGTCCTGCGGCACGTCGCCCGTCACGGCGAGCGCGGGGTTCATCGTTTCGAGGCCCGCGGGCAGCGGGTCGACGAGCGCGACGTGGTAGCGGCGCGTCGGGGCGAGCATCGTGAGGGAGACCTTCACCTTGGCGCCGGCGCGGATCTCCCACGTGCCGTCGGCGAGGCGACGCACGTCGTCGTCGTCGTCGACGGGCTCGTAGGCGCGCTCCACGACGAATCCGTGGTCTGCCGGCTCGAGGAAGAGGCTCTTCGGCGCGTAGTTCATGCCGATGCGGTAGTACATCCGCCCCTTGCCGTCCTTCTGCAGGTAGAGCTTCTGCTTGCCGTCGGCGTCGACCAGATGCTGCATCGCGACGTCGATCTGGTGCGACTCGGTAGTGCGACCGCGGAACGCGTGCTCCCCGGCGTATCGATCACCGAGCCAGACGCGCGCGACGAAGTTGGGCGTCGTCTTTTCGTAGGTGTTGAAATACTTGTCGAGCGCCAGCAGCACGAACGCGTTCTCCTGGGTGTTCCCCCAGTGACCCTTCTTTCGGTGGGCGAGGAGCCCGTTGACGATCTTCGGGATGAGGTCCGACTTCGGCTGGTCCTCGATCAGCGCCTCGAGGATGACGCCGTCGGCGACTCGATCCGAGTGCATGATGACGTAGTCGGTCTCGTCGGTGTGCGACGCGGCGAAATGTGCGCCGGCGGCCGTTTCGGTGACGCGGTTGTTGAGGAAGCGTCGGATCTCTTCGCGCTGCGCCTTCGAGTCGGCGTCGCCGACCATCGTGGCGAGCAGCCATCCCACGGATTGGAACGAGAGGTTCTCGAGCTTTCCGCCGCGGCGGATGACCTGACGTGCTTTCGCAGGGTCCTTGTCGCTCATCTGGTTTCGGACGTAGAGCGCGTAGGCGATGGTGTGCAGGCGGATCCATTCGGGCCACCAGCCGGGGATGTGCGACTCGATGTTGCGCAAGTAGTTGCGGGCCTGGGCGAGCACGCCGTCCGGCACATCGTACCCCTTCTGCTTGGCGCGGCTGAGCGCGTGCGCGGCATGGATCGAGACGTAGGGCCAGGAGGGCTGGCCGCGCCGCCAGAAACCAAAGCCGCCGTCGTAGTTCTGGCGCGACTGTAGCTCTTCGATGTCGCGGCTCATCGAGCGCTCGACCGCCTCTTTCGACGGCATTCCTTCGGCTTCGAAGGCCGACAGGACGTCCCGAAGGGCGGCGACGGAGACCATCCGCGACGAGATCTGCTCGGCGCATTGGTAGTCGTATTCGTAGAGGTAGATGAACGCGTCGGTCAGCGAGGCGAGCGCAGTGGACGACGTCGTGACCTCGAGCCCACCGAACTGCGGCCAAACCTCGGTCGGTGCGGCGACGGGCTGCACGACTGCTCCCTCGTCGACGACGCCGTAGGTGGCGAACGCTTCGCTCGTGGCCGGGGTCCAGACGGGGAGGTCGAACTCGTTGGCGTCGGCGAAACTGCCGGCCGAAGCGCCGACCTGGAACCGAGCCGTTCCCGCCATCTCCGTCTGCGCGGGGAAGCGGACCTCGACGCGGTCGTTGGCGGGGACGGTGAGTGCCCATCCACGCGTCTTCGCGAACTCGACGTTCGTCGCTCGCGTCGCCACCTCGACCTGCATCGGCTGATCGGTCTGGTTCTGCAGGACGACCGGCAGCTCGAACTTGTCGCCGAAGTTGAGGAACCGCGGCGGGCTTGGCCTCACCATCAGCGGCAGCCTCGCCGTGACGTTCGACTCGCCGGTGCCGTAGTGCGTCCCGTCCTTCACGGCGACCGCCATGACGCGGTAGCGGGTGAGGTTGTCGGGCATCGAATAGCTGACGGTTGCAACCCCGTTCGCATTGGTCGCTTCGGCGGTCGCGAAGGTCGCGAGCGGGTCGAAGTTGCTGCGCACCGCTATCGGGGCGTTCGGGTCGACTTTCCCCATGATCGCCTGCTCCTCGAGCCTGATGAGGTTCCCGGAGACCTCCTCGTCCGCGAACGCGTAGTCGGCTTCGGGCGCGGCCTCCATCATCATGCGAGGCGCGGCGGCCGAAGGGGCCGGTGGAGGCATCGCGCCCTTCGACTTCATCGAGCGCTTGCGCATGAGGCCCGCACCCTCGGCGGCCATCTCGGCGGGAGCACCGCCGCCCGGCGCGCTCTGCGCACGAAGCGCGGCAGGGTCGACCAGCCGGACGTAGTTTCGGAGGCGATAATCGGTCGTCCCGGGGGCCCGCTGCGGGTAAAAGACATCCATCGGATCCCCCATCTGGTAGCTCGAAAGGGCGAGGATCGCTTCGTCGACGACGACGACCGCGACCTCGGCGTCGGGAACCGGCTCTCCGTCGGCGTCCTTCACGGTGACCGTCAGCTTCGTGCTGGCACCCGGCGAGAGCCGGTCGGCTTCGGGGTTCACGTCGACGGCGAGCCGGCGCTCGGCGGGCGGAACTTTCAGCGTGATCGAACCCTGGCCGTGAGCGGGGCGCCGGGGGAGGGACTCGTCGGGCTCACCCGACTCGTCGAGCCGCGGCTGCGAGCCGACGACGGCGACGTTCACCTCGACGTTGGGGTAGTAGACATTCTTGATCGGAATCGACAGGACAGTGGTCGGCTCGGACATCGTGAAGCGGCGCTGCTCGACCATCCCGTTGCGGCGCAGCGTCATGAACCCTTCGGCGGGGACGATCGGGGACTGGACGAGGATTTCGGCGGTCTGGCCGGGGCTGTAGTCGTCGCGGTCGGGGATGAGGGAGACTTCCTCGAGCTCGACGTTGCGCGCGATGGGGCGCTCACCGCCCGAGACCCAGCGTGTGATCTCAGAGAAGTTGCGGCGGCCGCGGTCGTCGACCGTGGTCGCGACGATGCGGTACGTTCCTCCGACGCTCGTCTCGAAGCTGCAGGACCCGACCTCGTCGGTGGTGTTGAACTCGCAGAGCTGCGGGTCGACCTCTTCCTCTTCGTATTGGCCGTTCTTCCACGCCCACTTCACCCGTGCGGCGCGAACCTTGACCGGGCGTTCCTTCAGGACGTTTCCGTCGACGTCCGCGACGACGATGTCGAGCTCGAGCGGCGTGCCCTTCTCGACGAAATAGCGGTCGCTCTTGATCCCGACGTAGTGCTGCGATGGGTGGACGAGGAGCGTCGCGGTGGAGGTCCAGGCCTGGCGGTTGACGTCCATGACGGTCGCCTGCGCACGGACGCTCATCGGCCGCGGCGGCGTGATGTCGCTGAACGACATCTCGAGGTCGTGGGTGCCGGTCGGCTCGGTCTTCGACTGCAGCGTCTGGCTGCTGGTGGGAGCGCCTCCGAATCCACTGGACGCCCACCACGGCGTCCAACTACCGAAGCTGTACTCGCCGAGGTTCGGCGGGGTGAACGACGCCTGGGTCGCGGTCACGTTCCAGGTGACGTCGGCGTTGGGCAAGCCGCCCCCCGCGTAATACTTCGCCTCGACCGTGGCGGTGGCGGACTCGCCCGCGTACCAGGGTCCCTCGCCGGCGCTCGCCGTGACTTCGAACTCGGGGGTACGGAACTCCTGAATCTGAAAGCGGTGGCTGTGTTCCCAGTTCGACGACGAGCCGATGGCGAATTGGATGGTGGCGTCGCCGAGGTTAGGGGTTCCCGGGAGGTCGAACTCGCCGCTGAAGCCGCCGAGCTTCGTGACGCTGGCTTTTCCGGACGTGATGTCGTTGCCCTGTGGCCCGATGACTCGGTAGCGCAGCTGATCGATGCGCGGCTCGAGGCGGACCATCCCATTCTTGCTGTGCTCCACGACGCGGAGCCACCCTTTGAACGAGACCTTCTCGCCCGGCTTGTACATCCCGCGGTCGTCGAACACGAACCAGGACAAGTCGTCATGCCCGAGGCTTTTCGTCCAGTTCGAGCTGCTCTGGTGCCACATCGACTCGGGGAGGAACGCGGTGTCGTCCCCCTGCTTTGCGACGAGCGCCGCGCCGTCACCTCCGCTGGTGGAGGGGAGCGCGATCACCGCAATCCCCGAGTCGTCGGTGGTGCCGGTCTGTCCGCGTCCGAGGATCTCGAGCTTCGTCGATCCGAGGGGTTCCCCGTCGAGAAGGGTCGTCGCCCAGCCGACGAGCTCTTCGCCGTCGACGAACGCATCGAGGCCGATCTTCGTCGCCTGGACCCAGGTTCGGAGATGGGGAGGGTACTCCGGCATCTTCGAGCCCCGCATCGTGTCGGTCGGGCGGATGTGCAGGACGAGGTTGCCGAGGTCGCCGCCCAGGGCCCTCGCGAGGCTGATCTTCGTCTCGATCAGGGCGTCGCGCTCCCCTTCCACGGCGATCTTCTCGTCAAACACCTTCTTGCCCGGCGGAGCGACCTTCTTCTTGCCGTAGTAGTCGTAGTCCTGAAGCCACTTCAGATAGTCGTTCCAATCGCGCGGCTCGACGCGGTAGGCGACGACGCTGAGCTGGTCGTAGTTGATCGAATGGACCGTGAACTCCGGGGGGCTCGATGGATCGAGAACGTTCATCGTCTCGGACGTCGAGAAGAGCTGCGGCTGCGCCGGGCCGACGTCGAAGCTGTACGAGTTCTTGCCGGTGAGCTTCTGCCCGAACTGGTCGGTGAGCGATTCGTCGAGGGTGACGCGGTAGGTCGTGCGGCCGGGCTTCATCCCGTTGATCGAGATCCAGTTTCCGCTGGCCGAGATCGACATCGTCGGGAAGGAGGGCTCGACGGTGACGAGCCCGTTCTCGAACATCTCGGGATCGAGCTGATTGCTGAGCTCGAAGGAGAAGGAGTCGTGCGGGGTGCACCGGTCGCGCCACCCGCAGGTCGCTCGCTGAACGCGAAACGGGCCGAAGGTGCGGAAGTTCGAGCTGTGGTCGCTCGTCGTGGTTCGGGGGCCCTCGGCGGACGGCGTCCCCTTCTCCACGACCACGGTGATGTTGGAATCGTAGGGGAGCTCCTCGCTGGCGCGCACGACGACCCAACGATCGTCGGGGGTGTTTTCGACGAGCTGACGGATCGTGTCGTCGGCGTTGATCTCTTCGGGCGTGGCGAGTCGGACCGCCTCACCGCCGAAGATCATCCCGGACTTCATGCGGACGTGTTCGATGACCTTCGCGCGATCGATCGCCTGGTCGAATCGGATGAAGTAGGGCTGGTCGAGATCGAACGTTCCGCCGCCCGGCCACGACGACTCGACGCGAGGCGGGGGCGTCCCGAACTTCCACGTTTCGGCCTTCGGGAGGGTCTCGCCGTTCGCGGACTTCGTGCCGGCGGGGACGGTCACGGTGTATTCGGTCGCCATCGGGAAACGGCCCCCGTCGGGCTCGAACAAGAGGGTCTTGGAGCCCACCCACCGCCACTGCCCTTTCGGCTGCGGCGAGATGGTCACGGGGACGTTTTCGGCGATCGTGTCGGCGTGCGACGCGATCGTGACCATCGGCTTGTTGAAGGTGATGCTGAGATGCGGTGCGATCGGGGTCTCGCCGGTCGGCTGCTGCCGCTCGATGGCGAGGGCGACGTCCTTCACGTCGACCAAAGCGGGGCGCTCACGGTCGGAGTCCGGCGGGAACGAGGTCTTGACCACCTCGCCCGTCTTCGGCGGGGGGTTCGAGTCGGCTCGCTTGGCGAAGTCGGTCTTGTCACTAGCCTCGGCCTTGAGCGGCGAGAGTCGCGACAGGACCTGCTCGATCTTCGACGCCGAGAGCGGCTTCGCGTCGGCGAGCTTCACCGCGGGGCCGCGGTCGGATGCGGCGCTGCCGTCGCTGAGGACGATGGTCATCTCGGACGGGGCGCGGTCATCGACGGGCTTTACGTCGCCCAGGGTCGCCGGCGAGACGTTCTCGGTGGTCTGCTTTTGCTTGTCCAAGTCGCTCCTGTCCGGCTTCGAACTGCAGGCCGCGATGCAGAGAATGGTTGCGAGCACGAAATGTCGGCGCCAGTTTTGGCGATCGTCGAATCCCATGAGGTCCTCGTTTTGGAACGGGGCAGGTCCGCATTGTGTACCAGCCCGGTAGCTCGTACAACGCAAGGGACGAAGAAGAGATCTACATGAATCTGAAAGACCGAGGTTTCACGAGGGTCTGCGAGGTCGACGAGGTCGGCTCTCCGATGCCGAAGCTCGTGGAGGTCGCCGATCGCGGGATCCTGATCTGCCGAGAAGGGGAAGAACTCTTCGCGGTGGACGAGTTGTGCCCCCACGAGAACAAGTCGATGCGGTACGGCATCGTGTTCGACGGGGTGTTGACGTGCCCCCACCACCAGTACCGTTTCGACCTCGAGACGGGTGACTGCAACAAGCGACGATGTGCCCCGGCGATTACGTATCCGCTGGAGATCGATGGAGACGAGGTATGGGTGAAGGTCGGAAACGGTTGATCATCATGCGCCACGCGAAGAGCTCGTGGAACAGCGGGGCGAGCTCGGACCACGCGCGGCCCCTCAACGATCGGGGGCGCAGTGATGCCCCGAAGATGGCGCGGGCCCTGAAGGAGCGGGGGTGGATCCCCGACGTCGTGATCTCGAGCGACTCCCGTCGGACCCGCGAGACCTTCGCGGGGCTGGCCGAAGTCCTCGGCGACCTGGAGGTCGAGTTCACCCGCGACCTCTACCACGCCGGCTCCACCGAGATCATCGCCGCGTGCGAGGAGCTCGGCGAGGACGTCGAGTGCGCGATGGTGCTCGGTCACAACCCGGGGTGGGAGGCTGCCGTCGGCTACTTCACCGGCGAATACGCCTCGATGACCACGGCGAACTGCGCGCTCCTGGAAGGGGAGGGGAGCTGGATGGAGCTGATGAC
>CAYPJU010000101.1:0-18776 GCA_964411125.1 uncultured Bradymonadales bacterium
CTAAGGATCTAGTGAGGTAAAACTCGTGGGGGTTCGACTCCCCCCTTCCGCACTGTGATTTACACGAAGCCCCCGCCTCGGCGGGGGCTTCGTGTTTCTTGCTGAGCAACCGCAGGGATGCGGGGTCTGCGGCACTCAGCTGAACCGAACGAGTTTCAACAACAGGTCAATGGCGCGAAGGTAGAGGGGGGCCGAACTGCAGCCGACGTATCCAGGACAAGCCGGGGATGCCACAGCCACAGTTGATGGCCTTTGCCGCTGCCTGCACCTACCGCCCCAGTCGTGGGTTTTCGGTTCCGGGGGTACAACTATCGGCACAGTCCGTACCCGGCCTGAATAACAGAAATTTTGAGCGTTGACGCCGTCGGCACGCGGATGCTTCTCTGGAAGCTCTCGTCACGCCTCGGTGCTGTCGAAAGCCTCGACAGCGACCAACATTCGCTTCCGGTGGACGAAGATGGGGTTTACCGCGAAAAGTCTGATTGCCATGCCCTACGCCGCCGTGGGTATCAACGTTGTGGGAAAGCACGACTACGCTGAGGTCATGGAAATCGCCGTTGCGGTAGTGAAGCGCGGCGCAGAAAGGCTAACGGTAGGGCTCGACACGTGGGTCCGGCCGTTGTCAGCTTATCCTCCAAGCAAGACTCACGGCATCGCAGTCGAAGAGTTTCGCGAGGCTCTCTCGGCCCTTGGGACGCGTTGTAAGGTGCCGCTTTTGTGGATTCGTTTTCCCATAATCCTGTCGCCCCGCCTCTACTTTTTGCCGCTGACCCTGGGACCATACGACCCCGCGACAAGGCAAGAAGCGAAGGCGCGTCGCAGCGAAGCGAGAGTATCTCGAGCTCGTGTTGACCGTTGTCGCCGATCCGCAGGTCGACCCCGCGGCGCTCGACGCCGTCCGGGCGACGCGCGACGCGCTGCCGCAGACGCTAGAAGAGATCCGCGCCATCCACATGAAAGTGTATGCTACAGCGGTGGAACGCAACAACGAGGACTCGGCAATCGACGTGTACGAAAAGGACAACCTTTACCGCCTCGCCTCAGCACTGCGCGCACAGGCTTGGGCACGAGCCGATGCATCGACACGAGTCACGCACAACGACCTACTTAAGTAGCCGCACGAGGGGAAGCGACTTTGACCCATCTACGCATCGAAGCGGAAGCCGACGGACGAGTACAGCTCGCGACCCATCACCTCGCACGCGCACTTCTGCGCTCCCTTCAGATCCACAATGGATCAGACGAGACGCTCACCGATCTTCAAGTCGAGATCAGCGTCGATCCGGAAGTCGCGGTCCCGAAGACGATTCGCGTCGACGCGATTCCTGCCGGCGGGGCGTTTGACGTCCCTCCCCACCAACTCGCGCTCGCCTTGAAGGCCGATCGTCTTGCCAACCAACTCGAACGCCAGCGGGGGCACATTCAAGTGTCCATCGTGCGCGGAGGCGTCCCGCTCCTCACCGAGACGCTGCCGTTGGAAGTCCTCGCGTACAACGAGTGGATGGGACTGGCCTCACCGCCTGAGATGCTGGCCGCATTCGCAACTCCCAACCACCCGAGGATTACCGACGTCCTCCACGCGGCGCGCAAGACGCTCCAATCGCAGGGCCAGCAACAGGAATTGGAGGGCTACCAGTCGCGCGACCCTCGGCGTGTCACCGAATTGGCTCAGGCTGTTTACCTGACGGTGAAGGCGTTGGACATCGGCTATTCGAACCCACCTGCCAGCTTCGAAGTCGGCGGGCAGAAGGTGCGGGGCGTTGAACAGGTGCTGTCGGAGCGTCTCGCCACATGCCTGGACCTCACGCTCCTGATGGCAGGAGCGCTCGAGCAGATCGGTCTGCACCCACTCGTGATTCTCGAGCAAGGGCATGCGTTTCCCGGAGTGTGGTTGACGGAATGGTCGCTCCCCACCCCTTGGATTGACGATCCGTCGGCAATCAAAAAGCGCATCGATCTCGGCGAATGCATCGTGTTCGACTCTTCGGCAGCGGCGGCGGGCGTCTCGTTTGCTGAAGCGTCAAAGATCGCCTACGAGAAAGTGAAGAGCACCGCCACGTTCAGGTTTGCCCTTGATATCCACACAGCGCGACGCGCCGGGGTAGGACCCATCGGCGTGCTGAGGCAGGGGCACTATGTCGCCGTCGAACCTCAAGTCGGGGCTATCGCGGAGGGCCCGCTGCCCCAGATTCGACGTCATCAACCGCTGAATGTCGCGGACGAGACGCCGGCTACCCGTATCGAACGTTGGAAGACGAAGCTCCTCGACCTTTCGCTGCGAAACCGGCTCCTCAACCACAAAGACTCGAAGCTGACGTTGCCGTTACTTGGCTCTGGACCCGCGGGTATCGAGGATACACTCGAGCGGGACGGGCGACTGACCCTCCTGCCGCGGCACAGCCCTTTAGTCGGTGACGACGCAGACACGCTGGCAAACGGGGAGCTCAGTCACAAACGACTCGTCGTCGATCTTCCGCGGGGCGAGTTCGACAAGCGCGTCGTTGAGCTCTTCCGCCGCAATCGCCAGATGCTCGAGGACAGTGGGGCGTCCGCGCTGTTTCTCTCGCTGGGGATGCTACAGTGGGTCGAGTCTCCGAGCAGTCAGCAAACACGCCTCGCGCCAATTCTCCTGGTCCCCGTGACTTTGGAGCGTAAGGCCGTCGGAGGTCCCTACGAACTCGTACGGAGTGAGGAGGACACGATGGTGAACACCACGCTCCTCAAGAAGCTCGAGTCCGACTTCGGTTTGAAAATCCCCGGACTGGGAGCGCCGCTCGCGACGGACGACTCGGGAATCGACGTCGATCGAACGCTCGCCGCGGTACTCGATGCAGTCAAGGACCAGCCGCGATTCGATGTGGTTCGAAACGCCGGCGTTGCCCTCTACGACTTCAAAAAGTTCATGATGTGGCTCGACCTCGATCAGAACGCCGAGAGCCTCATGCAAAGTGAGATCGTCCGGCACATCATCGAGGGTTCCGACGAGCCCTTCCCGGTCGTGACCTCCTTGCCCGACCCAGACGAGGTGGACAATCGCCCGGTGCGAGAAGACCTCTCGCTGGTCGATGCCGACTCTTCCCAGGTTGCGGCGGTGTTCTCGGCTCTCGAGGGCAACAGCTTCGTCCTGCAGGGGCCACCAGGGACCGGAAAATCTCAGACGATTACCAACCTGATATCTCAGGCGCTGGGGCGCGGAAAGTCGGTGTTGTTCGTCTCGGAGAAGAGAGCCGCGCTGGAGGTCGTAGAACAACGATTGAAAGACGTCGGGCTCGGGCCTTTCACGCTCGAGGTACACTCCGATCGTGCGTCAAAGTCAGAAGTCGTGAGGCAACTGGAAGAGCCATTCAAATTCAGTTGGGGAAAGTCGTCGGGCGACTGGACGAGGACTGCCGAGGAGCTTCAGCGACTCCGTGTCCGGCTAAACGCCCACGTCTCGAAGATGCACGAACCCGGCCCGTTCGGCGAGTCGCTGTACCAGGTCGTGTCGCGCCTCATACGACTCGATGCCGAGGGAGCGCCACGCGTTGCTTTGTCCTTCTCCCAGACACCCGATCGAGATCGTCATGTTCAGTTGCGCGAAGCGGTGACGGCACTTGCTGTCCAAACGGAACGCATCGGTGACCCGGCGGCTCATCCGTGGAGAGTGTGCAGCCACGACGACTGGTCGACAGCCTGGGACAACAGCGTTCGCGACGCCGTTCAGGCGGCGCTGCAAACCGGCGAGACGTGGCGCTCGGCTCGTGACGCCGCCGTGGCTCTCGTGTTGCCAGGTGATTCCGCAGCTCCGGAAGTCTTCGACTTCCTGGGGGACGCGGCCGATATGTTGGCGGCGGCACCCTTGGTTACGCGGGATCTGCTGGTCGAAAATCGTGCTTCGATCGAGGCCGCTCTAGGGCGCGCCGCAGAACACCTCGAGGCGCGCCAGACGGCGTTGGCCGTCGTGACGCGCACATTCGATCCCCGTGTCATCGCTGAAGCCGAAATCGAAGCCGAACGCGTTCGATTCGGCAAATGGGCAAAGGCGTTCGTGCTGCTCGCCTTCGTCATGCTCTTCTTCGCGCGTCGACGGCTGCATGCTTTCGCATCCGGAGATCTGGGCAGCAACGAGGACGTCCATTCGGCCCTCGAGGCGGCCAATACCGTTCGTGGCCACGACTCCCAGCTTAAGGAGATTGGAGCCGATCTAGGACGCATGTTTGGCGCGGCCTGGCAAGGCGAGGCAACGTCGGCTGGTGAGCTCTCCCAGACCTGGGAGTGGGCGCGCGGATTCCGGGAGTTGATGGCAGCCCTGCGTGAAGCGGACCCACAGGCTGCGGAGCGGCTCATCGAGCTCGCTGCCGACGCCGAGAGCAGAGGTCCGCGGACGAAAACCGGAGCGGCGCTCGAGGAGCTGCGCACGAGAGCGGAACCGTGGCGAGCCGCGTGCGACAAGGTGAAGAGCACCGTCCAACCCGACCCGAGCTGGGACCAGATGTCGGGCGATGCGCGACTGCAGACCCTCGCTCTCTGGCAAGCGAACTTTGAGGCTCTGCGCGACTGGTGTGATTGGTTGCGTCGGGCTCGGGCAGCACGCGACGGCGGACTGCAGCTCCTCGTCGAGGAGTTGCGCAGCGGAAGACTCGCGCCAGGCCAGATCCTCCCGGCGTATGAGCGCGCCGTGCGAGAGCGGTGGTGGGAGAGGCGATGTGAGGAGGACGCCGAGCTCAGGCAGTTCCGGGGCCGCGACCACGAAAGTCTGATCCAACGCTTCCGTGAGCTCGACCAGGACGCGAAGCGGCTCGCTCGAGAAGAGATTCAGGCCCGATTGGCAGCTCGACTCCCCGACTTTCAAGCACCCGGCGAAATGGAGATTCTGCGGAGGGAGTTTTCGAAGCAGCGGCGACACAAGCCGATGCGAAAGCTCTTCTCCGAGGTCCCCAACGCCCTACTTCGGCTGAAGCCCTGCGTGCTGATGAGCCCGCTGTCGGTGGCACGGTTCCTCGATCCGTCTCTGTCGCTCTTCGACATGGTCGTCTTTGACGAGGCGAGCCAGATACCACCATGGGACGCCATCGGGGCCATCTCCCGAGGGAAACAAGCGATCATCGTCGGTGACAGCAGGCAGTTGCCGCCCACAGCGTTTTTCAGCCGCGACGACAGTGATGACGAGTTCGACGATGAAGACGCGATCGAGCTGGAATCTATCCTGGAGCAGGCTGTCTTTCGCGGTGTCCCGCAGATGACGCTGAACTGGCACTACCGGAGCCGGCACGAATCGCTCATCGCGTTCTCGAACCACCACTACTACGACAACCGACTGCACGTGTTCCCTTCGCCGCACCATGACGCGAAGCAGCTCGGTCTGAAGTGGGTCGAGGTGCCCGAAGGTCACTACGACCGCGGCGGAACTCGCACCAATAAGGCGGAGGCGGTTCGCGTGGTGGATGAGATCATCCGACGGTTGGAGCATCCAGAGCTCACCAAAAGCATCGGCGTCGTCACCTTTTCGCAGGCCCAGCAGAAGGAGATCGAAGATCTCCTCGACGAGAAGCGGCGCTCGAAACCGCAACTCGAGCAGTTCTTCAACGGGGCCGACTCTGTCTTCGTAAAGAACTTGGAGAACGTTCAGGGCGACGAGCGCGATGTCATGCTGTTTTCCATCGGCTACGGCCCCGATCAGACAGGCCGCGTCACGATGGCCTTTGGACCGCTCAATCGTGCTGGCGGCGAGCGGCGACTCAATGTCGCCGTGACACGCGCGCGAGAGCTGTTGATAGTCTTCAGCACCTTGCGCCCCGATCAGATCGACTTGAGTCGCACCAACGCGCTGGGCGTGAAGCATCTGAAAGGTTTCCTCGACTACGCCGCAAGGGGACACCAGGCAATTCTGGAGTCGGTCACCGTCGATTCGAGTCGTGGGTTTGATTCGCCGTTCGAAGAACAGGTCTACGACGCGCTCACGGCGTTAGGCTGGACTGTGCACAAACAAGTCGGCGTAGGCGGTTTCTTCATCGACCTCGCCGTCGTCGATCCCGACCGCCCCGGCGCCTACCTCCTGGGTATCGAATGTGACGGCGCCGCCTATCACAGCGCACGCTCGGCACGAGACCGCGACCGAATTCGCCAGAGCATTCTCGAGTCTCTCGGTTGGAGCCTGCACAGGATCTGGTCCACTGACTGGTGGACCCAGCGCAACGAGGAACTTCGGCGCCTCGAGGAAGCGCTGCGCCGCGCGCAGTTCGAGGAAAAGAAAGCGGCGCACCTGGCGCTCTCGTTCAGCGCAAAGCCCGAAGATGTACTCCCTGAGCGACGGTCAGACGATGATGCGGAGACGGTGACGATCTGGCCCGATTACGCTGCGCCCTGGAAGTCGCCGGTTGCTCTACCTGTCCGAGATAAGGCGGAGTTTTACTCCTCGACCCAATCCGCGACGATCGTCGCGCAGATCGACCAGGTGGTCGCGCAAGCCGCGCCAATCCCCCTCGCCGCACTCGCCCGCCACATCGCGACTGCGTGGGAGTTCGGCCGGACGACGAACAAGCTCAAATCGCGGGTGCTGGAGTTCGGTCGGCGGGCTCAGTGCTTCGTCGACGAAGACGAAGTCTTCTGGCGTTCACGCAACCAGAAGGCGGCGTGGCAGGGGTTCAGGTACTCCGACGGCGAGTCGCGAGATGTCACCGACATCGCCCCCGTGGAGCTCGAATGGGCCACGCTCTGGGTCATCGAGCGCGCGCTGAGCGCCGAGCGGGACGTCGTCGTTAGCGAGGTCTTGAAGCTGTTCGGCTACAGCCAGATCGGCAGCTCAATTCGTGAGCCGGTCGACACTGCCATCGAGCGACTCGCAGCGCGAAAGAAGATCCGCGACGAGTCCGGCCGAGTTTCAGTCGTTTGACCCACGCAAGGAGATTCCCCGACGTCCGCGCTCGTCGGACCGTGCGCGACCCGATACCAGGTGGGCAGCATGCCTTCATGAGAATGCCATGCTCAGTGCCTGTCGACCGTGAAGTCATGCGTTCACGGTAATCAGGTCCGCTGACCGCGGTCAGTCCCAGCGTGACCGGGCGCCTGGGGCCCCCGCAGCTTGGGCCCTTTCGCCAAGGGTTCGAGGTCGAGGAACGTGCTATTCGCCGATCGGTACTCCTCGGGGCGGCAGGTAAATACGATGACCTGGGCGCGCCTCGAAATCTCTTCGAGCAACTGAAGGAATCGTTTCATTCGGTCTCCGTCGCTCTGGACGAGTTGATCGTCGAGCACAACAGCCGTACGGAGTCGCTCGGCGAGGGCGAGCCGGAAAATTGTCGCGATCTGCTCCCGCGTACCAACGGAGATGTTTGCGAGGTCACTCTCTCCCCCGGGAGTGCCGAGACTCCCGCTCCCGGCGAGTGTCGGCGACAGCCGGAGGCGGTACTGAGGCGCGGTGATCTGGTGGATTCTCGGCTCCAAGATGGGGACGAGACTCGCGCCGAGGTTGCCGGCCTCGTTCGCCTCGACCTCCTTCATTACGTCCCCCAGCAACTTCCATCCGTGAGCATCGATGAGGAGCTTCTGCTCTTGCTCCTCCAGGGCGGCGAGACGCACGCCGATCTCCTTCATCTGCTCCTTCGCAGAGGGACCCATCGCACTTTGAAGGTGACCTTCGAGCTTTGCCACCTCGCTTTCCAGCGCTTTCACCTGTCGCTCCGATCGCTCCACGGCTAGCTCCAGTTCCTCCACCGCGACCGCCGCTCCACTCGGCTCGACAAGAGCACTCAGGTGCCCGCGACGCCGCTCGAGTTCTTCAGGGTCAAAGGAGGGTCGCAGCGCCTCTAGCTGCCCTTCGAACTGGCTTACGCGGCGAATCGCTTGATCGCGCACCGCTTCCGCGGACGCCAGGTCGGCCTTTGCTTTCTCCAGCGCCTCTTCCGCTCCGCTCTGGGCTTCTCTGGCTTCCTCGAGAGCAGTCGACGCCGCTCCGTCGAGCTCCTGGAGCTCTCTCTCAGTTGCCTCAATTTTGGCGGCGAGGTCTCGAGCGCGTCCGTCGTACGAATCGCAGAAGTCTCGCGCATGATCCACGTCGGAGGGGCTAATGCTCTCCGAGTCTGCCGTAGCTTCTCGGAGATTGGCCTCGGCGTTCTCGAGATCCGACAGGGCGAGAGATAGCTTTCGATCCAACTCCTCGAACCGTTCTTTGGATCTCTGCAGCTCTGCAGCCAGTTCGTCGGGGTCGCCGTCGGATTCCGACTCCAGCTCAAGGTCGTCGGGGACGTCGGCTCGAGCTTGTTCGAGCGCCTTCTGCAGTTCGTTTAGCTCTTCGTGGAGCTGCTCCAGCTGGTCCTGGGGCGCAGCCGATCGCGCGTGTAAAAGTTCGTCGGTCGCGTTGCGCACGTCGTTTTCGTGCGCCTCGACCATGGCTTGAAGAGACATGAGATCCTCGACGCAGGCGCTGGTGAAGATTCTCCCACTGAGCTCCTCCCAACGTGCGCGAAGCCGCTCCAGCTCCTCGTGCGCATCGGTATCACCGGCCCGGATTGTGAGCTCGCCGACACCTTCGATGACCAGGGTCACCGTTCGCTTTGCTCGCCCTTGGAATTGATCGGCCTCCACCGAGCTACGCGACTCGTTGTCGACGACCGACCGGATCGTCCGTTTGTCCAGAAGGCTGAGCTCGATTCCGAGGCCCACGTCGAGCTTGCCTTCGGCAATATCGAGGTCCGTGCGAAGCGAGTGCAGACTCTTGAGATCTTCGGACGACGGGAGTCGCGTCCCCTTCTCATTGAGGTCGTTCAGTAGGGTTTCAATGCTCTCAATGCGACCTTTCGCACCCCTTTGAGCTTCACTGGCCTTGTCAATCGCGGCGCGTTGTTCGGACACCCTCTTTTCGCATTGGTTGCGGACGGCGACAATGTGTCGGATTCGGATCGATTCCGTTCGTGCTCTGGCTGTGGTGGTCTGCGAGTCCAGTTGCTCGACATCGAGGAGCTTTCCGTTCCGTTTCTCCAGAGCGTCTTGCTGTTTCCTTGCCCGCTGGAGCACAAGAGCAAACTGCTCCTGTTGACGCTGCAGCTTCTCGCGCTCGGTCTTGAGCGACCCCAGTGTCTCCTTCAGCTCGCCGCGTTGGCGCTCACGGTCCGCATTCGTGTTTCCCGACTCGAGCGCACGGAGGGCGTCACGGACCTTTTGGAACTCCTTCTCAGCTCTTTCGACGGCCGCCTTTGCTTCGTCGCACGCTCTTGTCGCCTGGCTCGCCTCGCCGCGGGCGATTTCCAGCTCACTCTCACCCACGCGAATTTTCTGCGCCACCGCCTGCAGCTGCTGGAACGCTTCGAACGCTCTCTCATACGCCGCGCGGTGCTTTTGGTCGATCTCGGCTCGATCCAAGTCTTCGCGGGTCGACGTCAACTCCTCGCCTTTCGCGCGAAGTTGGTCGCGCTTTGTTCGTAGTTCATTCCGCACTCCCTCCATGTCGGTCCAAAGGGATTCCAAGTGGAGTTTGCGCTTCCTCACCCCTTCGATTTCCTCCTGAAGCGCACGAAGCGGACTGTCAGCCGAGCGGCGGTACTGCCCGGTGGGGGTGAAGTAGGCGCTGCAACGTTTCAAGACATCTTCGAGGGTGTCCCGAAATGCCGGGTCGATCGCTTTAGCTTCCAGCACGTCCGTCAACCACTCGCGCGCAGTCTCCGCCTTATCTGAATCGACTCCGGTGCCCGACGAAAGGATCGAGGCAACGTCGTCCTGTTCGGTGAATAGCAGGTTGGCCACGAAGCTACTCGCTTCGCCTCGGTGCGAGGACGGATCTCCCAGCCCCCAGCCCTGTAGAATCTTCGTAAAGAGCTTTTCGTTGACCTGACGATCTCGGCAATCGTCATGAAACTGAGTGCTTCCCTCAGCGCAGACCTGCAGGATCGCCGACGTCTTGGATTTGCGAACCCGGAAAGTAGTCCCCTCGTCGGGGAGTCGGAAATCGATGGAGACCTCCGGTTGATTCGTCGAGTTCCACGGTCGGTACTGATCCCAGACCGTTGAGTTGATGCGCGCTAACAACGCCATACGAACAGCGCGAGCGAGAGTTGATTTCCCGATATCGTTTGGACCGTGCACGACGACCCAGTCAGAGTCGAGATCGAGGTCGACGGACTGCACGCATCCAAAGTTTTCGACCCGCAACCGCGTCAACCTCATGTCCCCTCCGTCGTCATCGAGTGGAGATGACGAAGCGCGGCTCGGGCGTGATCGGCGGCCTCAGGATCTCCCAACATCATTTGTAATCGTTCCTGAACCTTGTGAAGACTGGGCGGCGCGTTCGCCGGGAGGGGGGCCGCGTATGCCGCGTCGTGGATCGAGATCCTATCGACGAGACGCTCGAGAATTGCGACGCGACCGGACTCGACCTGCGAGCCTTCCAGCTTTCTGATCAAGCCGTCTACCTCACGCCGTTCGGCGAGCGTCACGCTGAACTCCAACGTGAGCCGAAGCACCGTGCGATCTAACTTGGTGTCGTCAGCCAGGCTTCGAAGCTCCTCGAGTGAGCGACACGTCACCTGCCGCCAGAAGTACCCTCCCAGACGACACGATTCGACGCGAGGTGGCAGACCATGAGCCCGCATCCCAACGAACAATACGGAACCGGCTTCTCCTTCGCCGAAGGTCATCGGCTCCGGAGCGCCGCAATATTGCACCCGACCGAAGCCGTGCGCGTTGGATTCAGCGACACATTTTGGCTCGTGATAATCCCCGAGGGCGATGTAATCGAACTCCTTTCGCTCGCCCAGTATTGGGGTTACCGGATGGGAGAGGGAGGAGTCACCGAAGGAGAAAGCCTGGCCGTGCGCCATTCCGATTCGGATGCGATCATCTCCGAACTCTCGATCCGGCAACTGCGCCAGCGGGTCTTCCGCACCTGCCTTCGACTTCACCGGCACTGCATGTAGAACCGCGCGTTTGTCCGGCCATTCGTAGACGAAGTCGTCGGCATCCACGACGTGAACGTTGTCGGGAAGCTCCTGTCTCATCGGGTGACTTCGATAAAAGGGTGAGGCGCTCGTCAATGGATCGTGATTACCCGGTAGAAGAAACGCCTGGCAGCGGGGCTGGAGCCGATGCAACCGTTCCACCAATCCCCGCCAGACTTCGTCAGAAGGCACTGGAGTGTCGAAGATGTCGCCGGCCACCAGCAGCACTTCTGCACGTTGGTTTGCGAGCTGGACGATGTCCTCCACGACTTTGAATCGCTGGCGCCGTAGCTTCACCGCATCGTCCGAGCCGAAAAGCCCGAAGCCTCTTCCAAGGTGCCAGTCCGACGTATGAAGGATCGTCAGGCGCACGTCATCGTCCGTCGCTGTCATAATTCAGTTCCCCTGCCAGTTCGAAATCGGCCTCGAAAAGGCGCTCTACAGTCGGTCGCTCAAAGCGTCGCCGCCGCGCGTCAGACAACCACTTCTGGTAGTCGCCATCGTCGCGGTCGACGAGTCTTCGAATCTTGCCCCTAATTTCCTCGAGCTTTTGCTCCAGAGCGTGCGCTTTTTGCTCCGCCTTACGCCGCGAGTTCGGCCCCGTGGCTTTCTCGATTTTCTGCTCCGCCTCGCGCACCTTCTCTGACGTGCGATGCTCTTCCCTCCGGAGCACGAGGATGCGGTCTTCGACGTATCGCTCGATCTGTCCCGTCAGCTTTTCGTAACGTTCCTGCGCGGCCTCATCGACCGCGCGGAGGTCGTCGTAGAGGGCCTCTGCGATGGCATCTTCCTTCTGGAGCGAAGACACGATGGGCCAGTCTCGGTCCTGCGAAGCTGTCTTCCATGGTAAGTGGACCCACGCCTCCGTCAGATCGTTCGGAATCGGGATCCCGTTGACTACCCCCACCAATTTGATGTGCTCGACGGGCTCGAGTCCCCGGTGGCGAACTCTGACGAGAAACATCGTTCCACGAGAACGCGCCTCGCCTCCTGCGTCGATTCGTAGTGTGTCGCTCCACTCACCCTTGGTGGTTTCGCGAATGTCCTCGATGGCGCTCGCGACCAAGGGGTGGTCGACGTGAAGAACATCGATCGCCTCATCGAAGCCCCGGCAATCACCGATCGCGACGACACGGCTCTCAGGCAAGGCGTCCGGCGCGAGGCCTGGTACATCGTCCTCGAAGTGAAGCAGCCTCGCCGACTCCATCTGTTCGAGACGAAATCTCGCTCCCTTTCCCGTTAGCCAGCCGATCAGGAGCCGCTCGATGTCATCATCGACCTCGCGCAGTGCCATCGGAATCTCGGTCTGGAGCCGTTGAAAAACGCTTCCAACCGTGTCGTCCAGATGGGTCTGGATCAGGTCTTCCGTCTTCTCGATAGAAGCCTCGAACTCACGGCGGCGCTCATCGTACTGATCCCGCAGCAGCTTGAGCTCGGAGGAAACTTGCTCCATCGTCCGCGCTCGCGACCAGATGTCTTGAAGTCGCGTGGTGAAATCTGCGCCGATCGCCGATACGAGCGACTCCGGCATGGCGTCTCCCGTTGGGGAATGCAACACATCGTCAGACGCGCTCAATACGGTCCCAAACAATTCGAGCTTCTGAGCGAGCAACTCGAAGGTCAGCTTTTGAGCCTCGTTGTCGGTGGCCACGAAGTTCACCACGGTCACGTCTTTCTTTTGCCCGTAGCGATGACACCGGCCGATGCGCTGCTCGATCCGCTGGGGGTTCCACGGAAGGTCGTAGTTGATGAGTGTGCTGCAGAACTGAAGATTGAGGCCTTTTGCACCCGCCTCGGTGGAGATGAAGATACGGGACCGTGTTTTGAACTCGTGCACCAGGGCCAGTCGTGCTGCGATGGACCGTGATGGCAGCTCACTAGCGGCCATCTTCTGCCCGACCTCCGCGTACCAGTTTTCCAGAGCTTCCTGAGCACGCGGCGTGTCGTTCGTCCCCCGGAAAAAGGTGATGTCCTGATCGGGTATTCGTTCGGCCAACAGGAGCTCGCGCAGATAATCCTGCGTCGCAATCGACTCGGTGAAGATGACGAGCTTCTCTTCGGGTCGCTCCCTGACGACCTTCAGCAATGCTTCCGCTTTGCTGTCATGGGGCAGCGCACGGGCACGCTCGGCGAATGTTCGGACGCGAGAAAGCTCATCGGCGATGGCCTCTCGACCCACAGGTTGGTCAAAGTCCTCCCATGGTCCATCGCCCTCATCCACCTCTACCTCCTCTTCATCATCGAAGTCAGCCATCAGAGCTTCGGAGATCTCACTCAGTCCGTGAAACGACTCCGGGTCCTCGAGCCACCGCTCCAGGCGAGACGCCACCGTGTCGAGGCTCGCGGCGAGCGCTGCGAGAGACGAGGCCATCCGGCGATGAAAGCCAATCAGGAGCAGCTTACGGTTGAACGACGAGAACGCCACGGTCGACGGGTCGAGGAGGTAGTTCGTCACGTCGTCGTAGAGCGCACGTTCCTCGTCACTCATCTCGTATTCGAACAGCTGCGCATGGCGACCAACGAATGGAGTTTCCAGAAACGGTTTGGCTTGCTCTCTGAGCGTGCGCTGGCAGATCTCTCCGAGACGACGCTTGAGCTCCTCCGCCCGCTCCGGGGCGACCTCCCGCCCCTGCGAGTCGCCGCAAAACAACTCACGAAACGTCGGCAAATCCCCGAGCACCGACCCCCTCGACTCGACGTACTGCGCCAGACCCCAAAGCTCCAGAAGCGTGTTTTGGATCGGCGTCGCGGTGAGGAGGAGTACAGGGCTCGCCGCGACGACATCCTTCACGCGTCCCGCGCTCACGGACTGCGGGCTGTCTTCACGATAAGTCCCTGCCGCGTCGTATCTGCGGTAGACGTTTGCAAAGTACTCGTGGGCCTCATCGATGATGACGAGCTCAAACGGTTCGGATGCCCGCAACATAGAGGCCCCGGCCTCGCCCCCCGCCCACTCGCGCCCCACGATGAAGACCCCCTCGCCAAGTAGATCGTCGGGACTTCCCTGGACTTCGCGAGCTTCGATCCCGAATAGCGTGAAAAGCTCACTTCGCCACTGACCCAGCAACGGCTTGGGCACGATGATGAGAATTCGACGCATCCCCTCAGTCAGAAGCTGCGCCATGACGAGTCCGGCTTCGATCGTTTTTCCCAGGCCGACCTCGTCGGCGAGGATGCACCCTCCCTCCGGGATCCTCGCCAGTGCGAAGATGACGGCATCGACCTGATGTGGGTTGGCATCGATGCGCCCACGGCGTTGCGCGAGCGCGTACCGCTGCCGCTCGCGAGCCCCTCGACGACGCACCAAGCGCTCCGCCCAAATTCTCAACTGCAATGGATGCACGTACCCATTGACCGAATCATGACTCACGGTCAGCAGCCCTTCATTCGAAAGAATATGATCGCTGTGGCGTTCAGGAAATCATCGCTGATGGGACGCCGTCAACGGCAATCCCGGCTTTCTATGGTACCGGTTCGTTTCGTGCCGCAGTGTCACGCGGCTCGCCCGGCGTCGCCGAATCAACGCTGGAACACAAAGCCGTAGCCGCCCCCCGTGCCGCCATCGGAGGCGTACCCGCTCACAAAGAGGCTTCCGCTGCTCTGTAGGAGGTCACACGAGAACACGTCGATGGCAAACGCATCGGCGCGCACGTCGACGTCCAGCAATGTGCCATTGCCCGACCAGCCTGCGACGAAGCCGCCGCGGTTGACGGGATTCAGGTATCCGGCGAGATCGCCGGTCGTTCCCCCAACCACCCATATGGTGTCCGATGTCGAGTCTACTGCGACGTCCACACCGAAGTCGTGAACCACGGTGCCGAGGAGTCGCACCCATTGCAGGGTGCCGCCATTCGTATAGCGCGCGACGACGATGTCCCGGCCTCCGGCGTTGACCTCGGCGTCAACGTCCCCCTCCACAAAGCCGGTCGCGACGACATCGCCACCAGCAGCAAGCGCGAGTCCGCGGAGGTGAAGTACTGAATTCGTCGCTATTTGTTCGTGCCAAAGAACGTCTCCGTTGGCGGTCCCATGGGCAGCGATGTGCCCATTACTCCCGGCGACGTAGACTCGGGTGTTTGTTGTATCCAACAGGAGCGCTTCACCTAGCCAGTACGGATGAGCAAGCGCGTTCAGCCTCGTCCATTGGTGCACGCCGTTGCCGTCGAACTTGGACAAAAAGCCGTTGTCGGCCGGGGCAGGATTCACAACTCCACCGAGATCACCGTACGTGTATCCGGTAATGAACATCTCGCCGGTGAGTGGGTCTGCTGCGATCTGGAGCGCGCGGTCATCGTCAGGGCCCGCAAGCTCGGTGTCCCAGCTCAGTTGGCCGCTGGGAAGAAATTTCGCGATGAAAACTTCACTTTGGGCCGCATTGGAGACGCGCGATGCGCCGACGAGGATGGCGCTGGCTGCCGGTCCGAGGACGAGGTCATTCACGATCTCCGTACCGGCTCCGCCATACAACTGCGTCCACAGTAGATTCCCGGCAGGGTCGTAGCGTTGAACCCACGCATCCGCCTGCCCGGCATTGATGAGTCCCGCCAGATTCTGGGACGTAGATCCCGCCAAGTAGAAATGGCCGGTGGACTGGTCGACTGCCACGTGGATCTGCGGACCCACCGGGCGAACTTTGATGCAGGAGGCCTCGTCGACCTCGCCATCGCAATCGTTGTCGCGACCATCACAGCTCGATTCGACCGGCTCGTAGTCGGGAGGTTGAGCGCAGGTGCCGTCCGTCTCGCGAAGCGCTTCACCGCAGACTCCGCTCGAGACGCCTTGATAGTCGCAGCTGACACTTCGGCAGACGCTGACGGACGGGTCGCCTGGAACGCTGAGGCAGGCCTCTTCGCCCGAGCAAGGGTTGTCGAGAGTCGCGTCGCACCGCTGCAAGCACTGGAAGCTCCCGGGCGCTGACTCCACACAAGCTTGGCCGCCGTTGCAGTCCTGATGCTCCGCACAACTGTCCCCGACGCCGGCAACAGGGTTGAAAGGCTGGCACGACAGCTCGGCTGAACCGTAGCAGTTTTGGCCCACAGGACAGTCGTCCTCAGGGAACGCACTGCACGTGCACGCGCCGGCTTCGCAGGAGGCGGGGCAGGTTTCCATGGACACGAATACAGCACCAGCCTCGTCGCAGACTTGCCGTTCGACCCCGTCGCATCGGGCTTCGCCGGGAGTACAGAAGGTCGCTTCGCAGCGTGCAGTTCCGCAGATCTCCCCCGCCGCACAATCTACCATTGAACGACTACCATCTTCGCTGCAGAGCCAGACCGCCTCAGCCGATGCGCAGCCGAGGAACGCCCCTTCCGGCTCACACCCGAGATCGACAGCTCGCAGATCTTCTTGTCCAGCATCCTCGACCGCTGCGGTGTCTGGAGACGTGCCCAGGTCCGGCTCGTTGCTACAGGCGCAGGTTCCGTACTGACCGTTACCGTTGCACGCCTGTAGACCGGTCGAGCTGCCAGGGCAGTCGCATAGCTGCGTTTCTCCGGGGGCGCAGTCGGAAGCCGCTTTCTTGGGTCCCCCGCCGCAGCCACTGCTGTAGGCAGCGAGCGAGACGAGTAACAGCATCGGGCCTATGAGTCGCTGTGCAAAGCTCATGATCTCTCGTCTCATTTGAAGAGGACAAAGCCCCCGCGTTGGGGCCCTCCGCCGACGCTGCCGTCCGCGGAGTACCCGGTAATCAGTAGACGGCCGGCGGCGTCGACATGAAGAGACTGCGCCCGCGCCACGTCGGTGACGGTGATCACGAAGCTTTCCTGCAGATCTCCTGAACCGCTCAGGCGAGCAGCAAACCCGGCGCCGTTGTACGGGTTGGAGTGACCCTCGAAATCTCCGGCCGTGAAGCCCACCATCCATATCTCATCGGAGAGGGTCGTGACGATGTCGAGGCCCTCGTCTAGCGATGCGCTGCCGGCGAAACGGAGCCACACCTCGTCACCGTCGGGTGTGTAGCGGGCAGCGAAGGCGCTCAGACTGTTGGCAGCATCTTGGGCGCGGCCGGTGGCGACAACATCGCCATTGGGGGCGAGCGCGACGGCAAAGACGTGTCCGTTGATGCCGACGATGTCCTTCTTCCACAACACATCACCGGTCTCGCCGTCGAGCGCGGCGAGGAACCGATGGTGGCCGCCGACGAAGACGCGGGAGGTGGTGGGATCGGAAACCACGGACGTCGACCACTCCCGATAGCGGCATCCTCCGAAGAGCGTTGTCCATTGCGGCGTTCCGGCGGCGTCTAGTTTTGTGAGATACGCATTGTCGGTGTCGCAGTTGTTGAACTGCCCGTGAAGATCCCCGGTGGTTTGCCCGGCCACGAAGATGTCGCCATCGGGTTCCGCGGTAAGTCCGAAGGCTGCGTCAGTACCCGCCGTCGCGAGCTCATTTTCCCAGATCAGGTTTCCGTCCGCATCGTAGCTGGCCACAATGCCGTCGAAGTCGTTTACGTCGAGATCGTCGCCTGCGACCACGACATTGCCGGCTTCGGTGACGACCAGCGCACGGAAGTTCTCGTTGTTCGGTGAGCGATAGAGTCGGGTCCAGAGGAGCGTGCCGGCGACATCGTACTTCTGAAGGAAGCCGTCGGTGGAGCCATTGTTTGCTTCACCCCCAAGGTTACCGGGAGTTACGCCGGCAACGTAAAACGCGTCGGAGATCGTGTCGCTTCGTACATGGGCCTCCTGAACGGAGGGAATGTGAATGCGGCAATCTTCATCCCGTACGCCGTCACAATCGTTGTCGATTCCGTCGCACGACGTTTCATCAGCCTCGTACGCCGACGGTGCCTGGCAACCGTCGCCGCTCGGCACGCCCTGCGCACAGATACCTGTTGAGAGACTGAGAAAGTCGCAGGCAGCCGGGGCGCAAACTGCGCGGCCGAGTTCCTCTGCTCCGTTGCCAAGGCACTCGAAACCTGCGGGGCAAGTCGACCCGTCTCGCTCACAACGCTCGCGACAGATCTCACCGTTGTGGCACAATTGGCCCTCGTTGCAGTCCCAGTCTTTGGTGCAAGGATCCCCTTCTTCTGCGGTCGTCACGTATGCATGGCAGCCGGCAGGCGAGCCTGGATAACAGTTCTCGCCGCTCGGACAGTCATCGTTGGGGTACTCCGTACAGGTGCATCCGTCGGGGGTGCATTCTGCTCCACATTCCTCGACGTCCTCGTAGGTTCCCGCGCCGGTGCACCGCTGCCGAGTCTTTCCTTCGCAACGGGTTTGTCCAATGACACATGCCGGGGTAGCACACCCGTTTGGCGTGCAAGATTCACCGTCGGGACAGTTGGTTTGGATGACTGAGATGCCGTCGGGACCGCATACTTGTTGTAGCCCGGAGTCGGCGCACCCTACAAAGTCTCCGGGCGTACCGCAGCTATCAACGTCGCCCATGGTGCCCATGTCCGAGTTGTCGCAGACGCAGGCGCCGAACCGCTCGCCGTCGATGCAGGTTTGTAGTCCGGCGATTTCCGGGGTGCAGAAGCAAGACTGTGTCTCTCCGTCGAGACAGGAAGAACCTTGCTTTCCGGGGCCTTTGGAACACCCGATGAAAACGAGGGCGATGTACCAAAGCCCCCAAATCGTGATCACTGTCGGACGCTGTCTATGCACCTTTTCTCCGGATTCGGGAGCGCGCCCGGCGGCGAGCGCCCTCGGGGGGGGACGGATTCCTAGTCAAAAAGGTTAGGTCACCAGAGGGCACGCTACGTGCCGGAGCCCGCAGAACTGTGGAAGAATGTAAGCTGGGCCCGCGTAACTCTTCACGCCGTGGCGCGACCCGTCGTTCGTCCCCGGCCTCACCCCGGGCCCCTAACTCGTCGCTCAGGACTGAGGAGGGGCGGGCTCGTCCGGGATTAGTCCGAGCTTCGCAGCG
>CAYPJU010000102.1:0-18742 GCA_964411125.1 uncultured Bradymonadales bacterium
AGTCGAAGGTCGTCAGCTCGATGTATGCGTGGACGACGTCCGGCGGGTTCGGCCCGACCTCGAGGCCGTGCCAGGGGTGCGGGCGCCAGTGGTAGAAGGGTTTGGGGAACTTCATTTGTTTTCCTGGGGAAAGGCGTCGTCGAGCCACGCGTCGATGCACTCGCTGAGGAGGTCGCGGCATGCGCGAAATGCGACGAGGTCCTGGCCGACGGGGTCGTCGATCTGGGTGAGTTCTCGCTCGCTCCACTCCCACATTCGGACGACCTTCTTCATGACATGGGGCGCATGGGACGCGATGAAGTCCTCGTGTTTGGGGCTCATCACGACGATCCAGTCCGCCATCTCGAGCATGGCGCGCTGAATCCCCTGCGAGTAGTGGCTCTGCATGTCGACGCCCACCTCGTTCATCGCGGCGATACCGTGCGCTGCGGCGGGCCTCCCGCGGATGTTGAGGGTGCCGGCCGAGACGACGACGGCGGGGACGCCGCGGTCCTTCAAGCGCTCGCGCGCGAAGGCCGCGGCCATCGGGCTGCGACAGATGTTTCCACTGCAGACGAAGACGAGCTTCTTCACGGTTCGGCCTCTTCGGCGAGCCATTCGGCGTAGATCGGCGGCAGCCGGGAGAGGTCTGCGGCGGCGACGCGCTCGGTGAGATCGGCCCCGCTCAACGTGTGCCAGTAGAGCACGGTTCCATCCCGCAGCTCTTCGCGATCGGCGAGGATCGCCGAGAAAGCTTTCCCGGTGTAGGTCGGTTCGAGCACGAGCCCGTCTTCGCGGACGACATCCGCCGACTCGAGCCCGGCGGTTGTCGGGAGTCCGTAGCCGCGTCCGTAGAACTCGGAGCGGATGAGGAAATCCGATGCCTCGACCGACGGCGTGTCAACGCCGAGGTCGGCGAGAATCCCAGCCGCGTCCTTCGCCAACCGTGCGGCGATGGCAGGGTTTGCGATCCAGTCGCCGACGACGCGGACTCCGACGAGCTCCACGTCGAAGTCGGCGAGCGCGAAGCCGAGCTTCAGCCCCGACAGCGTCCCGCACGTTCCGGCGGCGACGTAGATCCGGTCGGGCCGCGGGCACTCGCCGGCCTCCACCTGGTCGACGAGCTCCAGCGCCGCGTTCACGTAGCCGAGCGCGCCGACGCCCGACGAACCGCCGGCCGGGATGTAGTACTCGTCGGGGTGGGCCTGCAGCCACTCGCCGAGCCGCGACCGAAACAGCTCGGTGGGAAAGTGTCGTTCCTCGCCGAGGAGGTGCACCTCGGGATTGGTGGTGCTGAGGGCGAGGACGTTCTTTCGGACGTGGTCGGTGACCGGCTGGTGGAAGTGGACGACGCCGCAGTCGAGCCCGATCTCGCGGGCCCACAGGCACGTGGCGAGCGCGTGATGCGACCCGATCGCTCCCAGGGTCCAGACACGGTCGTGGCCCCGGGCGACGGCGTCGGCGAGCAGGAATTCGAGCTTGCGCAGCTTGTTGCCGCCGTACAAATTGCTCGTACGGTCGTCTCGCTTGACCCAGAGGTCGGCGAGGCCGAGCCGTTTCGATGCCTCGGGGAGACGTTCCACCGGGGTCGGGACGTCCGCCAACACCCGGTGCGGGATCGCGCCGGTGGACGGGAAGCGTTGGAAGAGTGCGCGGGTCATCTCGCGGCCAAGCTAGCACGAATTGGAGACGTCATGAACGAGCGCTACGACGAGACGAACAAAACCCTGTGGGTCGCATGCGACCTCGGCCCCGACGATCTCGTCCCGGAAGACGACATCCAGGGATGGATCGAAGCTCTGAAGGAGGGCCGCGCGCCCGACGGCCGGGAGATTCAGCGGATCAACTACGTGTTCGACGATCGCGAATCGGCCGAATACAACCACCACGCCCTGAAGTTCGCCAGAATCGGGACGTGGGTCGGGTCGCTCGACGAGAACGAGCCGTTCGACGAGGACGCGGTGTCGTTCGCGACCGAAGACGACTTCGGCGTCTGAGCGTCAGCCCTCGTCTGTGTCGACGATGTAGACGCTGGCGCCGAAGAGCCCGCACTGCCGCTGATCACGCCAGAAATTCCAGTGGATGTAGACCTTGCCGTTGGGGCTGACAATCTCGGCGGGTGGTCTGGGATGCGGACCTATCTGATAGGCAATCGCGATCGCCTGAGCATCGAAGCGCACCTGGCCTGACCCTCGCACGATCCGAACGTCTTCGACCGTACCGTCCGCACTGCGGATGACGAACTCGAGCGTGGTATTGAGCTCCGGATCGTTCATCGGGCTTCCGGCGCGCTCGTGGAGGTCCAGGTCCATCAGGTACGAGCTCGCCCAACGAAAGTGAATCTTTCGGTGGATCGCCCCGATGTAACTTCGAGCACCGGGAAGCGCGTTGACCCCCTGATGATTCCCCGGCCGAACCGCGTGACCGTGAGACCCGAGCGCCGTCTTCACCGACTCCGTCAACTGCTCGTATCCGGGCATGAGTCGTGGCTTGTTGCTCCGCTCGATGTTCTCGGCGCGACGGGCGACCGACTCGTCGGCTGACTCGAAGACCTGGTCGTAGGCCTTCATGTCGGGAAAGAATAGCTCGCTCGGCGCGGGCTTCTGCTGACGAATGACCGGATCGACGAGCTCCGCGGTCTCTTCCTCGGTGGGCTCGACCGCGCTCGGCGGAGGGGGCGCCTCGGGCTGCTCGATCTCCGGCGCGGGTTCCGAAGCGACGTTGGCGGCAGCCGCGATCATCTCGGCCTCTTCGGGCATCTCCTCGTTGTTTTCCTGCTCCACGAACTCGGCTTCTTGCTCGCGGATTTCCTCTTCCTCCGGCGCGTCGGGCGTATCGGGCAGCGGCGGAGGGACGACCGGGACGGGTTCCTCGACGACCTCGGCGACCTCTTCCTTCTCGTCTTCTTCGGGGGGAGGCTCGACCTCTTCGTACATCGTCTCCACGACGAACTCCCCATCGTCGGGGGGCTCGACGGGCTCCGCGGGCTCGAGGAGGTTCGGCCCGACCGCCGCAACGAAGAGCGCGTGCGCGACCAGCGAGACCAGAAACACGACCGCGAGACGCCGTCGGCTCTCTCCCCTCTGCTGTGAACGTCGCGTGGTTGTCATGTCGGGCCCGTGGCGCTACAACGTGGGCGCCTGTTCAGGAAACTAGCATGATGCGTCGCATCTTCCCATTCATCGCCGCCCTCGTCCTCCTCGGCGGATGCGCGCCTACCATCGGCGACGACTGCGAGACGAACTCCGAATGCCCTTCCGGCGCGATCTGCGACGTGACGGCCCCGGAGGGGTACTGCGTCATCGTCGAGTGCGACCGCGAATCGTGCCCCGACGGCTCGGTCTGCGTGGAGTTCGACGGCGAAGAGTCGTTCTGCATGCAGTACTGCGCGGCGGACGACGAGTGCCGCCGCGACGGATACGTCTGCCGCGAGGACGTCGGCCCAGCGGGATTCTGCTACACGCCGCTCGGCACCGCTTCGGGTGACGAACCTTAGGGCGCCCCACCCTGCGGCGACGCGCTCGCTTGTGGCATTCCGACGCTTTGCCTATCGTCGGTCCGTGAACTTCATGCGCATCGTCCTCCCGCTTCTTCTGGCTGCGGCAGCCCTCTCGAGCGGCTGCCCCATCGTCGTGACCTGCCGGGACGTCCCGTGCCCCTTCGGCGAGATCTGCAACGCCGAGTCGGGCGAGTGCGAGGTCGCGGCTCGCAACTGCCTCGAGGACGAGTCGATCTGCCGGTCCGGCGAGGTGTGTGACGAGCTCACCGGCCAGTGCCGTCCGCAGCAGTTACGATGCGGTGAGCAGTTCGCCCAATGCCCCGCAGGGCAGGCGTGCAACGCCGCGCTCGGACGATGTGAGCCGGCAGCAAGATGCGAAGCGGACGCCGACTGTGGGGCCGCCGAGTCGTGCAACCTCGCCACGCGAGCGTGTGAGCCCAAAGAGTGCGCCGCCCCCGAAGACTGCCCGATCGCCTACATCTGCGGCGACGAAGGACGGTGCGTCCCGGGTTGCATCCCCAGCACCGACGGTTGTCCCAGCCAGCAGTTCTGTCTCGTCGTCTCGGGCGACCAGACGGGCCGATGCGTCCCGAACTGTCGCCTCGACACCGAGTGCCCCTTCGGGCAGGTGTGTGACATCGCGACGGCGCCGAACGCACGTTGCATACCGGAGGACCCGTGTTCGCTCGACGGCGATTGCCGGGCCGACGAGATCTGCGACGCGGGCGTTTGTCGCCAACCCCCCTGCTCTGCCGACGCCGACTGCCTCGCGAGCCAGGTGTGCGACACCGCCGAGGGAGCCTGCGTGGACGCTCTCTGCGACGAAGACGTCTACGGCGCGCAGTCGCCGTCCAACACCAGCATGGAGACGGCTTTCGGGCTGGCGCCCGGCGACTACACGGAACTTCGACTCTGCTCGGGACGCTCCGACTGGTTCGCCCTCGACGTACGTTCGACCGACATCGTGCGGCTACGCACGCAACAGGACCCCGGCGAGAGCGACCTCGACCTCTTCGTCTACGACCGTAGCGGCAACTCGCTCGCCGCCGACGAACAGCTCGGTTCCATCTCGTCGGTGAAATTCGCGGCACCGAGGGAGCAGACCGTGTTCGTCGAGGTCCGTCCCCGCGACTTCGAGGCGATCGCCTACGACCTCACGATCTCGACCGAGTTCTGCGACAACGACGCTTTCGAAGAGAACGACTCGCGCGGTGACCCGACGATCATTCCGGGCTCGGTGGGAGTTCCATCCGAACTGGCCCTCCGGACCTGCGGCTTCGACGAAGATTGGTTTCGGATCGCGGTCCCCACGGCCGAGAACGAGCTGACGATTCGGCGCTCGGGCGGATCCCAGGACCTGCGCGTCGAGCTCCTGACACCGGACGGCGAACGGTTCGTAGTACCACGGGAGAGCCCGCGAGTACTGCACCGCGTCGGCGTCGCGGGAAACTATCTGGTGAAGGCGTTCGGGACGCTTGGCCAGAACGGCGCGTACAGGCTCGTCTTCAACCTCGAGGATCCCTGGAACTGTCCGGGTGTCGCCGCGCACTCCACGCCGCAGGCCGCTCTGCCGGCGGCGCGGGACGAGACGACGACGGAGGGTCTGTGCCCCCTCGCGGGAGCGTGGGAGATCGACTGGTTGGCCCTGGATGTCGACACACCCGGTTCGTTCGAGGCGACCGTACGTCCTCAGCCGGGCACGCCGAAACTCGACGTGGCGCTCGTCCAATACGACGGCTCGGAGACGACGCTGGTCCGACGCGGGGTGTTGCTCGACGGCGCGTTCGCCCTACAGGCGGAGCTCGACCCGACGCAGGCGCACTTCCTCCGCATCACCTCGTCCGAGCCGATCGGCCGTATCATCGCGCCCCCCACCTACGACGTCGTCTGGAGCTACGAGGAGTTCTGATCATCGCCGCCGACGCGGCGTGCGAAGTTCTGGATCTCTTTGAAGACCCCGAACCAGATCGAGAGCTCACGCTCGTCGAGCCGCGCCCTGGAGAAGACCGACCGGATCGAGCGCATGAGGTGCTCGCCGTCGCCGTACTTGATGAAGCCGACGGCATCGAGCGCGCGATGGGCTTCACCGAACATCCGCTCGAGTTGTCCTCGGTCGGCCGGCGTGAAGTCGCTGCGCAGCTCCACGGGCGCTCCTGCGGGCGCGTGATCGAGCTCGGTCGCCCGAAACATCTCCCAGAGGACGAGCAACACCGCCTGCGCAAGGTTTAGAGAGCGGTAGTTCGGAGAGGTGGGGATGGTGATCTGAACGTCGCAGAGGTCGAGCGCTTCATTCGGGAGCCCGTGGTCTTCTCGCCCGAAGAGCAACGCCACGCGTCCTTCCGCTTCGTCCCCGAGCCGGGCAGCCTGAGGCGGATCAGCGACGAGCCCGGCCGCGGAGCGGGTCCGGGCCGTCGCCCCGAACACGCGGGTCGCGTCGGCGAGGGCGGCGCCCAGGTCGTCGAAATGCTTCAGTGCAGCGACCGCTTTGGCGGCATTGGGCGCACTGATCGAAATGCGCTCGGGATCGGCGACACGTGGCCTGACGAGCCGGACGTCGTCGACGCCGAAGTTCTGGGCGGCGCGCACGACGCTGCCGATGTTGATGTCGTCGAGTGGTTCGTAGAGAACCACGAAGAACTTGTTCATGGCAGGGCTTGAAAAAAGAAAGGGCCGCACCTGCGTGCGGCCCTGTTTCGGCGAACCTCGAGGTCAGTAGATGATGAGGTCGTCGTCGGTGTTGGCCTTGATCTTGGAGAAGTCCGGCGCGTTCTTCTTTTTACGCTTCTTTTTCTTTTTCTTCTTCTGCTGCTTCTTCTTCTTCTCGGGCTCTTCACCCTCGGCGACGACGTTGCCGTCCTCGTCGTAGCGACGCATCTGGTCGTCTTTGGGTCGGCCTTCGTTGAAGTCGATGTTGGTCTTTCCACCGGAAATCTGGTCCACGATGGCGCTGTTTCCGTCGGTGTCGGAGCTCGTGGCGAGGTCCTGAACGGTGGCAGAGAGTTCTTCTTCGTCTTTGTCGTTACCGCCGACGCGTCGCTTCTGGCTCGCGAGACGCTTGAGGGTTTGCCGGTCGGAGAACGCCATGGTGTAGGTGTCGAAGAGCTCTTTCTTGTTCTTCACCGCGAGCGACGTCTCACGATCCTCCCAGGTGACGAGCGCGAGCTGCTCTTCGCCGCGGATGTCGTCGTACTCTGCCGACGTCGGCCGGCCGTACTTGCGAGCGGAGACTGCGACGAAGGTCTCGAAGTCGGTGTCGCGAAGGTATGAGCCGTTGTACGCGACGACGAGCTTGTAGAGTCCTCCGTCGACGAAGAAGTAGAACCGCTGCGCGACCCGGTCCTTGACGCGGATGAACGACTCGCCGTTGTTCACGGAGAACTCGTCGGCGATGACGCTGACTTCGTAGCCGGTGTCGGTCCCCTCGAGCTTCGTGTACGACTTGTCCGCAGCCTTGTAGCGAGAGAGCGCTTTCTTACGCGCCTTCTGCAGCAGGACGGGGTCGCGTTTTGCCTTGGCGTCCTCTTTGGCCTCCGCCATCAACTGGGTCTTCATCTTATCGAGCACTTCGGCCTTCGAATCCCCCCATTCGATTTCGCCGAGGACGGCGGACAAGCCGGTGTTCTTCTGGTTCGACTTTTTCTTCGCCGAGGCGGTCCCGACGGTCATGAGGGTGAAGCTGAGCATCACCATCATCGTCAGGAGGATTCTTCTCCGTAGCGCCATTTCGTCTCCTTATCGAGAGCTGCGCATGCAGCCAGAATGCGGGTTGGGATCGAGCAGAGAATAACGGACTGCCCACCAACCCTCAACAACATGTACGGAACGGTCGGGGCATCATTCAATTCCCGCCTCGCCGCGATCGGGCCTCAGCGGTCCGCACAGACCATGTTTGCAAACGAAGTGTCGGGGTTGTCGTCTGCGACGACGAAGAGCCCGATCTTGCGCAGACCGTCGACGTCGGCCGTAAAGGCGACGATCCCCTGCCCGTCGACGAGCGCGGGCATGAACCCGAGGTTGCGGACGTCGGTCGCGCCGCCGTCGACGATGTCGGCGACGACTTCGACGTCGGCGCTGAAGTTCCACTGCATGACGGCGACTCGATCTCGGTTCGCCCCGAGCACCACGAAGATGTAGGGGTAGCCGGTCTCGCCGACGCCGGGGTCGGTCGGCAGGCTGCGGTACGCTCGCATCTCGTGCGCCGCGGCCCCGGCGTCGGCGAAGAGGAAGTCGCTGCCAGCCGTACGGCCGGGCCGACTCAGGATCAGCCGGCTGTCGACCAGCGCCGCCCAGCCGTAGAGGACCTGCGAGCTCGACGGATCGATCTGCGCGCCGCCGATCGCAGGGGAGAGCGAAAGTTCGTAGCCATCGAGGAAAGTGAACCGTTTCGGCTGCGGGTCGACGCCCGGAGCGAGCCTCCAGGTCGGCAGAGAGTCGACCCTCGCGTACGTGGGAGCGTCGGGGTTCTTGAAGAGAAGATGTGGCTGCAAGCGCCCGTTCTCTTCGCCCAGCGCCATCAATGCGGGGTAGAGGGCGTGGTCGCGGGTGGCGCCGAAGGCGAGCCGCGGGAAGAAATGTCCGTCCCCCGTGATCGTATCCTCGATACCGGCCCGCAGGTCGAGGCGCGAGACGCTGGGGATGCCGAGGATGTTGTAGTCGATCGAAAGCGCGGCGAGCCTCTCGTCGCCCGTCGTGGTGGGACCGGAAGCGGCGAGGGCGTACTTGAACGGGTCGAACGCAATGTTCTGGTTCGCGGTGAGGCGCCCTCGAATCAGAAGGTCGACCTGCCGCACGCCGACCAGCCCCTCACCGTCGAGGACGGACTGGAACTCACCCCGCGAGCAGCTTCCCTGCGCGTCGGAGCCCGCGACGGTGTAGACGCAAGAGTAGACACCGTCGGACGTGGTGATCTGCGTGTCGAAGACGACGCCTCCGTCGGCGCGGGCTTCGCGAGAGAGGAGCCAGATGTCGCCGACTTCGGTCCCCGCAGGCACCGTCGTGGTGGCCGAGTACGTCTCCGCGATGCTGGGCGCCGCGCCGAGGACCGGGATTCCGCCGACGACCACTTCGAGGGTCGTACCGTCGACGCTCGCCCACGCGACGGAGGCTTCGTAGGAGGGAGCGTCGGCGTCGTTGCCAACTGCGGACGGTGAGGAGGAGGCGGTGACGACGGCATCGCCCGGGATCGTGCCGAGGTCGGGGTCGTTTGCCTCGAGCCAGAGGACGGGGTTGGGTAGGCAGTTGATTCGCTCCGTCGTCGCCTCGGAGAGGACCGGCATGCGTCCCATGTCGTCCGAGGCTTGCATGTCGTCCGCCGGGCCGCCATCCGGGTCCGGGTTGCCCGCGTCCGGGTCGCCGGCGGCGTCGGACCCTGGCATGGAGCCGGTGTCGCCCGATGCATCGGAGGCGGCGCCGAGGTCGGTCTCCATCCCGTTGTTGGAGACACCGTTGTTCGAAGAGGTGGTCCCTCCCTTTCCGCCGCCGAAGACACATCCAGCCAGCAGGAGGGACGACGCGACGAGGCCCGGAGCTACGCGTTTCAACATTGGCTTGTCCCAAAAGTGATGCCCCGAGTTTCCCAGAGGCGCGGCCGCAGCGCAAATGCAACGAGGGCCGGGGGAAAACCCCGGCCCTCGTGGAACTGTCGAGCGTGATGCTTCGAGATTACTCTTCGCCACCCTGCTCTTCGAGCGCGGCGCGACGCGAGAGACGGATCTTCCCGCTGCGGTCGATCTCGAGAACTTTGACGAGCACTTCGTCACCTTCCTGCAGGACGTCTTCGACCTTGTCGACCCGACCTTCGGTCAGTTCGCTGATGTGGCAGAGGCCGTCGGTCCCGGGGAGGATCTCGATGAACGCACCGAAATCGACGATCTTGCGGACCGTCCCCATGTAGGTCTCGCCGACCTCGGGAGTCGCAGTGAGGCCTTCGATGATCTCGATTGCCTGCTGCGCGGCGGTCGCATCGGTGGAGGAAATTGCGACCGTCCCGTCGTCGGTGATGTTGATGGACGTGCCGGTGGCTTCCTGGATTCCGCGGATGGTCGATCCTCCGGAGCCGATGACGGCACCGATGGAGGACGGCGGAATCTTGATGCTGACGATCCGCGGAGCGTGCGGAGCGAGCTCCTGGCGCGCCTCGGCGAGGACCTCGTTCATCTTGCCGAGGATGTGATCACGCCCGCGCTTGGCTTGAAGCAGCGCGTTGGTCATCGTCTCGCGGGTGATGCCTTCGATTTTGGTGTCGAGCTGGAATGCGGTGATGCCTTCCGACGTACCGACGACCTTGAAGTCCATGTCACCGACGTGGTCTTCGTCGCCGAGGATGTCGCTGAGGATCTTGAAGCGCTTTCCGTCCGAGACGAGTCCCATCGCGATACCTGCGACGGGACGTGCGATCGGGACGCCGGCGTCCATCATGGCGAGGCTGCCGCCGCAGACCGACGCCATGGAGCTCGAGCCGTTGGACTCGAGGACGTCACTGACGACGCGGACGGTGTACGGGAACTCCTTGTGGAGGACCGGCAGGACCGCCTGCAGACCGCGCTCGGCGAGGTAGCCGTGGCCGAGCTCGCGGCGCTTCGTGCCGCCGAGTCGTCCGGTTTCCCCGACGCAGAACGGCGGGAAGTTGTAGTGGAGCATGAAGGGACGCGAGACGTCGCCTTCCATGGTGTCCATGCGCTGGGCGTCCTTCTCGTTGCCGAGCGTGCAGGTGACGAGCGCCTGCGTCTCACCGCGGGTGAAGAGCGCGGAACCGTGGGCGCGTTGGACGAGCCCGACCTCGATGGTGATCTCGCGCACGTCTTCGAGACCGCGGCCGTCGAGGCGCTTGTCGGTGTCGAGGATCATGTTGCGGATCGTGTCCTTCTTCAGCTTGCCGACGGCGTCCTTGAGTTCGTCTTCGGCGTCCGGGTACTTGTCGGCGAACGCTTCGACGATCTCCTTCTTGAGGAGGTCGAGGGACGTGTATCGATCGAGCTTGACCGGAATGGTGACCGACTCGGTCATCTTCTTCTGGAACTTCTTCGCGATCGCTCCGAGCATGTCGGTGTCGACCTTCTGCTCTTCGACCTCGATCTTCTTCTTCCCGACGGCTTCGGCGAGGCGAAGCTGCAGGTCGAGGACGTCACGGACGGCTTTCTGACCGAACTCGAGCGCGTCGACCATGATGTCTTCGGGGACTTCCTCGGCGAGTCCCTCGACCATGACGATCGCTTTGGGGGTGACGGCCATGATGATGTCGAGCTCGGACTTCTCGCGCTGCTCGAACGTCGGGTTGGCGATGAACTCGCCGTCGACGCGGCCGACGCGGACGCCGGCGACGGGGCCGTTCCACGGGATGTCGCTGAGCATGAGGGCCGCGGAGCAGCCGGTGATGCTGAGGACGTCGGTGTCGTTGACCTGGTCGGCCGAGAGGACCCACGCGATGAGCTGGGTCTCGTTCTTGAAGCTGTCCGGGAACAGCGGGCGCGAGGGGCGGTCGATGAGACGCGACGTGAGGGTCGCCTTGTCGCCGGGGCGACCTTCGCGGCGGAGGTAGCCACCCGGGATCTGGCCCGCGGCCCAGTGATTTTCGACGTAATCGCACGTCAGCGGGAAGAACGGCAGCGGGCGGAGACCGCCGGCCGTAGCGGTGCAGAGCACCTGAGACTGGCCGTACTCGATGACGACCGAGCCGCCTGCCTGTCGAGCCATGCGGCCGGTTTCGATGATGATTTCCTGGTCGCCGAGTTTGGCGCCTTCACGGATGATTGCCATGTTCGAATCCTTTCAATGCAGTTCGCGAGCGGCGTCATCGCCAGCCCGCAGTTGGTCTTGGATGGTGGAATGCGACCGTGGCTGCGCATACTTCGCAGCCGCGTGACGGTCGTCCACCGTGATCGAGATTTGTGGGGAGTTTCGATGAGAGCGTCGCCTATCGACGCCCATCGGGAGGAATGGCTTCGTTCGGGCCACGAACCGGGCTCATGGCACCAACAAAGACATCCTACCGTACTCAACCTTCCATCGGCTCCCGTTGTCAGTCAGTCAGTGGTTCTGGGCCTCCTTTCGGTCGGTGGGAAAAACGGAAAAGGCACCCCGAGGGGTGCCTTCGTGCGTCACTTACGAAGTCCGAGGGCCTGGATGAGCTCCCGGTAGCGCGGTACGTCTTTGTTTCGCAGGTACGCGAGAAGACGACGGCGACGACCGACCAGCTTCAGCAGGCCACGGCGCGAGTGATGGTCGTGTTTGTGCGACTGAAAGTGTTCCTGCAGCTGGTTGATCCGCTCGGTGAGGAGCGCGATCTGTACCTCGGGGCTGCCGGTGTCGTTGTCGCCACGGCCGAACTGATCGATGATTTCTTGCTTCTTGTCCGAGTGCAAAGCCATGGGGTTTCTCCTTGGGAATCAATAACTTCAATGCCGGAAACCCACCCATGGAGAGAAACCGGCGCTCGTTGGACGGCGGCACCCTAACCATGGAGCTTCGCAGAGTCAAGATGGCGCTCTGTGCGCTGCCCGCGTGAGCTGTGCGAGCGCCGCACGCTCACGCGTGCGGTGACCGGCGCGCTGCGCGGGCACGCCGGCTAACGCCGGCAAAGGTCGTGGCGCGACCAGCTTGCGTGAGGTGAGTAGTTGCCGGCACCGCCGAATGACACTGCCCCCGTGAGCGGGCGTGCGACGGGGAGCGTCGCCGTAGCCCCGGGCGGGAGCCGGCGTTCACGGATGTTGAAGGTCGGAGTCGTCGCGCGCCTTCATGTAGAGCTGGCGGATGAGATCGGTGCGGGTGACGATCCCGACGAGCTCGCCGTCGCGCGTGACCGGCATCCGTCCGATGTCCGCCTCGGTCATCATCTCGAGGACGTCTTCGATCGGTTCTGCGGCGTCGGTGGTGGCGACCTCGTGGGACATGTGGCTCCCGACAGGCAGGTGGAGGTTGTCGCCTTTCCGCGCCTTCTCCACGTCCCTTCGCGAGAGAACGCCGACGAGCTCACCGTCGCGCTCGACGGGCGCGCCGGAGACGTTCCATTCGGCGAGGCGCTCGCCCGCTTCTCCGAGCGGCTGGTCATGCTGCAGAAACCGTATCGGGGTCGTCATGATCGACTCGACGCGGATCGGTTCGAGCGGTGTAGAGCGAAGCAGACTCTCGAGCCGATCCACTACGGGCTGCAGCGTCTCGCCCTTGAGCGTGGCGGCGCCCGCGCCGCGGTGCCCTCCTCCGCCGAACTCTTGCAGAATTGCCCCCACGTCGACATAGGAGATGCGGCTCCGCCCGATGATCTGGACGCGGTTGTTCCGTTCGAACTCCATGACGGCGAAGATCGCGTCGTGGCCGGAGAGTTCCATCACCTGTTGGACGGGAGGGGCGGCGCCGCGCACCGTCTTCTCGAGTTTTGCCGTGGCGAGCGCGATCTCGACATGGTCGACGCTCACCTCGCGACACGTGTCGAGCAACCGGACCAGCAGCTTCGACTGGTCGGCGGTCATCGCGTGGCGCAGGTAGCGATTCACGACCCGGAGGCTGGCGCCGCGGCGGAGGAGAAAAGCGGCGGCATCGACGTCCCGGGGTCGTACCGTCCCGTAGGACAGCCGGCCGGTGTCCGAATAGAGCCCGAGCAGGTAGAGCGTCGCCTCGTCGGAGTCGATCGTCATCCCGCGCTCCCGCAATTGCTCGACGAGCAACGTGATGCACGCGCCGACCGGCTCGACGTTCACTTCGCTCGCGGGGACGTCCCACTCGCTGTCGGGGTGGTGGTCCCAGACCCGCACCAGGGGCTCGGCGTCGAGGATGTGGTGGACCGATGCTACCCGGCGCCGATCGCGAACGTCGACGAGGATGAGCTCCTCCACCTCGCCCGGATCGATGTCGGACGGGGCGGTGAGTGGAAAGCGATCCTTGTGCAGCGCGAGGAAGCGTTGGACGGGCGGGCTGTTGCTGTTGCCCCCCAACGGCACGGCATCGTAGAGCCGAGCGGCGGCGACCAGGCACGCGAGCGCGTCCAGATCGGCGTTTGTGTGACCGGCGACGACCTTCATGGAAACAACCCCTCGGCGACCCGCCATCGCGAGCCCGCCTTCTTCAGTTCGAGGACGCGTGAGACCGTCTCGCCGTCGGCGAGTGTGACCGTCAGGTACGCTGCCGCGCCGTGATCGTCCCCGAAGTGACGTTGCACTTCCACCTTCCTCGGCTCCGACTGGAAGAGCGGGCTATCGTCGGCGACGGCGAGGAAGGTCTCGCGCGCGTAGTCGCGGCAGTCGGCCTCGGGGTGTGCACACGCGAACCGAGTCACCTGCAGCGCGAACCGGACCTCGTCAGGGACGAGGTCGAGGTCGCTCCCGGTCATCCCTTCAATTCGCGCACACTCCTCCGCGTTGCGGCTCTTCTGGGCCCGCGTCAGGATCGTCCTGAACGACTGGTCGCACCAGGTCGAAAAGCCGGTGCTGTCGACGTGCAGCTCGAACGCCTTCTGCGCATCGGCCTGGCGGATCGCCGCTACGATCTCGGCGAGGTCGGCGGCGGAGTCGTGCGGACGTTCGCACCCCGACGCAGCGACGAGCATCGCGATGATCGATGGAAGAGGCGTTGAAGGCTTCATGGTCGGCGGCTAGGTTCGCACCAACACGACACGCTGGCAAACGGAGCATGAATGAAGGCGATTCGAGTAGAGAACGGCGGCGACGACCTGGTCTGGACCGAGGTCGACGACCCAACCCCGGGCGAAGGTGAGGTGCTGGTCGAGGTTCATGCGTCGGCCGTCAACCGCGCAGACCTCTTGCAACGACGAGGCCTCTACGACCCGCCTCCCGGCGAGAGCGACATTCTAGGGCTCGAGGCGTCGGGTATCGTCCGCTCGCTGGGGGAAGGGGTCGACCCCAAATGGGAAGGACGACGCGTGATGTGCCTCCTCGCCGGGGGCGGCTACGCAGAATCGGTCGTGGTCCCTGCATCGCATCTGCTGCCGATCCCCGACCGCCTGTCGTTCGTGGAGGCGGCGGCGATCCCCGAGGTCTTCTACACCGCCTACGTGAACCTCGTGATGGAAGCGGGCCTCGAGCGCGGCGAGACGGCGCTCGTCCATGCCGCGGCGTCGGGGGTCGGCACCGCGGCGCTACAAATCTGCCGACTGCGCGGGGCGCGAGCCATCGGTACCGCCAGTGGCAGCAAGCTCCCGGGGCTCGAAGCGCTCGGCGCCGACGTCCTCGTCGATCGTCACGAAGAGGACTTCGCCGAGGTGGTGCAATCGGCGACCGACGGTGTCGGAGTCGACGTGATCCTCGACCTCGTCGGCGCCGATTACCTCGAGCAGAACTTGAACTCCCTCCGAGTCGGCGGACGAATGGTGCTGGTCGGGCTGCTGAGCGGTGCGAAGGCGGAGATCGATCTGCGGACGATGCTGCGGCGACGCGTTCGGCTCATCGGTTCGGTCCTCCGAGCGCGTTCGCGAGCGGAGAAGGCGGAGATCACGCGGCGCTTCATCGAGGACGTCTGGCCGGCGATCGACGAGGGGAGAATCGAGCCTCAGATGCACGACGTGGTCCCTGTCGCCGAGGCTGCCCGAGCACACCAGATGCTCGCCAACAACGAGACGGTCGGCAAGGTCGTGCTGGCGGTGCGCTGAAGAGCCCCCGGGGCCGTCCGGGCCGTCCGGTCGGTATTTTCACGCGGGTTTCTGCTGCGCCTTCGGATCGGGGCTAGTAGTGTCGACGGCGACGATTCTTCGAGGAGAACTTGTATGCGTATCGCGCTCGGCCAGCTCACCAGCAAACGCGAAATCGAGGACAACCTGGCGATCTGCCGTGAGCAGGTCGCACAGGCCGCTCAGGGAGGGGCCCGCTGGGTCCTCTTCCCCGAGAACGCGCCGTTCCTCGGGACCGACATCGAGAAACCCCCGATCGCCGAGCCGATCGACGGTCCCATCGTCGACGCGTACCGCGAGATGGCTGCCCGGCACGACGTCTGGGTGACGGTGGGGTCGATCCCCGAGAAGATCGAGGGAACGAAGAAGACGTACAACACCCAACTCCTCATCGATTCGAGCGGGGAAGTCGGCGCCGTCTATCGAAAGATCCACATGTTCGACGTCGAGGTCGAGGGGGGTATTTCGTACCGTGAGACCGATGGTGTCGTCCCTGGTGACGAGCCGGTGGTGGCCGACATCTCGATCGATGGGGAGGAGGCGGTGGTCGGACTGACGGTCTGCTACGACCTCCGGTTTCCGGAGCTCTATCGGAGCCTCGTGGAGCGAGGCGCGACGATCTTCACGGTCCCCTCGGCGTTCACGCTTCAGACGGGGCGGGACCACTGGCACCCGTTGCTCCGCGCGCGTGCGATCGAGAACCAGGCGTGGGTGATCGCGCCCGGACAGTTCGGCCATCACCACGGCCCTCGGTGGTCATACGGTCACTCCTGTGTCTACGATCCGTGGGGCCACATGGTGGCATGTGCTCCCGACCGCGTCGGCCTGACGTACGCGGAGATCGACACGGCGTGGACCGCAGAGGTCCGGCGCCGGATGCCGTGCCTCGATCACCGGCGGATGTGAGACCAATTCGACAGGCTGCCGGCCCGTAGAAGGTTTGACTTCATTCCCCCGAAGTCGAGCTTTCGAACATGGAAACACACCGCGACGTCATTCTTCTCGGGGGGTCTTTGGGGGGCTTCGATGCGCTCCGTTCTGTCCTGTCAGCCCTGACGACCGAAGACGTGACGATGCTGTGCGTCCTCCACTCGACGTCCGAGGGAGGAGGCTCGCGGACCGCGAAGCTCCTACAGGAGGTCACCGACCTCGAGGTGGAGGCGGTCGACACGCCCCGCCCGCTCGAGCGCTCGAAGCTCTACCTGCCGATCTCGGACCATCACCTCCTGGTGGACGGGGACCAGGTCCTCGCCCGCAAGGGTCCACGCGAGAACCGAGCGCGCCCGGCGATCGACGTCTTGTTTCGAACGGCTGCCGTCGCTCTCACCGGCCGAGTCGTCGGCTGCGTTCTCTCGGGCACGATGGACGACGGGGTCGCCGGCCTACAGGCCGTGAAAGAATGTGGGGGCGTCGCAATCGTGCAGGCCCCCGAAACGGCCCGGTACCCGGAGCTTCCAGTCAACGCGCTGGACCGCGTCGAGGCCGACGCCGCGATGTCGCCGGTCGAGATCGGTGCGGCGGTGGAGCGGTGGGCCAACCAACCGACCGAACTTCGCGACCCTCCCCCCTTGCTGGCCGCCGAGGCCCGGCTGAGCCTCGGCAGCGACCTCGGTGGGATGACACCGCTCGGCGCGACGACGCACTTCACCTGTCCCGACTGTGGCGGTCCACTGTGGGAGGCGAGCCACTCGAGCGAGGAGACCAATCGCTATCGCTGCCACACGGGCCACGCCTACACCAGCACCCACCTCGACGCGGCGTACGCGACGGAGGTCGAGGCGGCCCTCTACACTGCGCTCCGAATTCTGGAAGAGCGCACACTCCTGCTCGATAGACTGGCGTCCCGCGGCGAATCGGCGGGGAAACTCTTCGACGAGCGCGCCCGCGAGAGCGAACAGTTGGCGGAGGTGCTGCGCAGAGCCATTCGGCGCACGAGCCAGTGAGACGCGGCGCAGATTCGCATCGAAGACCGAGATCGCCCGACTCTACGGGGGTCTCGCCATTTCGGCTTGCAGGAACGACGCTCGTCGGCTATCCAACGCGACCGCGCTTTTTGAAGTTCACCCCGGAAGCAAGCGATAAACTTGACGGATCCGATGAACGACAGCACGCTTCCAAGGTCAGAACGACGTTCCAAGGAGCCAAGGATGGTCCGAACGATCTGCGCATGGTCGCTGGCGGCACTCGCGTGCCTCGCCCCCGTGCAAGCATTCGCCGAGAAAGACGAGAATTCTTCCACGCACGTGCGTGCGGAGGTCTACGTGGTCGAGCCTGGCGACACGCTGGGGAGCATCGCTCTTCGGTTCCGCGTCGGCGTCGCCGACGTGCGCGAGTGGAACAACCTCGAGAGCCTCGATGTCCGCCCCGGCGACCGCATCGTGCTCAAAGACGTTCCGCAGCAGAAGAAACGAGAGCCGATGCCCGTGGTCCACGTGGTTCGTCGGGGCGACACCTTCGAGGACATCGCCCGCAAGTACGGGGTGAAGACCTCGGACGTGAAGCGGTGGAACCGTAAGGTCGACCCGCGGAAGATGAAGATCGGACAAGAGGTTCGGCTGTACATCAAGGGACGCGACGGCAAGTCGGTCTCGTGGGGCTCGGCTCGACGTGGTCGGCTCTACAACGGAGTCACCGTGCAGCCCAACGAGGGTCTGCGGGTCCGCAGATCGGAGCGGGCCTACGGCACCGCTCGGACGGTCGCGATGCTCGAAGCCGCCGCCGCAGACATCGTGGCGCGCTGGCCCGATGCTCCTTCGCTGGTCGTCGGCGACGTCAGTCGACGACGCGGCGGAAGTCTTCGCCCCCACAAGTCGCACCAGAGCGGCCGGGACGCCGACCTCAGCTACTACCATCGAGGCAACGTGGAGACGCGGGACTTCCTCGACATGAAGCCCGAGACGTTCGACGCGGTGAAGAACTGGCACATCTTCAAGACCCTCATCGACACGGGAGAGGTCCAGTACATCTTCGTCGATTACCGCCTGCAGAAGTCGCTCTACGAGTACGCGCTCAGCATCGGATACACCCCCGAAGACCTGAAGCCGATCCTGCAGTACCCGCGCGGGCGCGATGGCCGCTACGGCATCATTCGCCACGCTCGCGGGCACGACGATCACTGGCACATCCGCTTTCATTGCGGTCCCAACGACAAACACTGCGAGTGATCCTCGATGGCCTGGATCCCCGGCACACATGAAGAGACGTTCGAGGTCGACGCCGAGTACGAGGCCGTCCGCGACTTCTTCTGTGACCCGGCCGAGTTTCACGCCGCCTTCACGGAGCTCGAACGGGCCGAGGAGATCGAGGACGGAGTCTGGCGCTGGGTTCTGAACGAGCGCACCGAGAAGGGGCTCAAGTTTCAACCCGACTACACGGTGAGCTACACCCGCCGGGACAACGTCCTGACCTGGGAGACCGTCGACGGCAACCTCCGCACGCAAGGCCGATGCGAGGTCCGAGACACCAGCCCACGCCCCACGGTCGACTACTCCGAGACGATCGAGACCGAACTCCCGATCCCCAAGATCACCGTCCGAGTCTTCCAGCCGATCGTCGCGCGCGAAGTGAAGAAAGGGATCGTGGACTACCTGCAGGTCTCCCGCAAAATCCTGGAAGGACGCGGTTAGCGGGGAGCGGTTAGCGGGGAGCGG
>CAYPJU010000103.1:0-7336 GCA_964411125.1 uncultured Bradymonadales bacterium
GCATCGTCGAGCGCCCCACGGTTGTCAGCCGAACAAGGATTGGGGAACGTTGCTCGCGGACCGAGTGTGGCGAGGCGGATTGCGGATGATTCGGGGTCCGGGGAGCGCAGGCGATGCCGGAGGCATCGTCGAGCACCCCCGGACCCCGAAGCGCCGCAATCCGCCCGCCACACGACGGGAGCGAGCACGTTCCCCAATCAAAAGTAAAAGTCGTTGTTCTCGACGGGATCGTAGTGATAGCGGGCGCCGTCTTCGACCTTGTAGATCTCGAGCTCGCGCAGCGTCGACGACCGGCGGCTCCGCAGGAGTCGGTCGATCGTCATCATCGAGCCGATCACGTAGCCGTGTTTTTTGAACGCGAGATACGCGTAGTGAGAGCAGGTCGGGCGGTGCTCGCAGCGCGCACCATCGATCTTGGTGAGGTAGTTCCGGTACGCCCCGAAGACGAAGTCGAGGAGTCCGGAGTCGGCGTCAGACGTATTGGCGGAGCCGGAGTGAGCCGCCGATTGCACGGTCGGAGATGTCGCGCTCGTCGACCAGGGGCCGAAATCGTCGACACGGGGCTTGCGTTGCATCTGGACTCCGCGTGGCGTCGCGCAACCGATCACGAGCGTGACGGCGACCAACACGGCGGCGACGCGCGCGTTCACGGCGAGCCTTTGCGCAGTCCCGCGTAGATGCGCGTGTCTCCTTCGGGATCGCGGACTTCGAAGCGTCGCACGTAGATGCTGCCGGGTCCCTCGAACCACTGCCGAATCGCACGCCGAAGCTCGTCGTCATCTCCGACGACGACACCGATCGCGGGCCGGTCGTCCTTGGTGGCAAGGTCCACGAACACGGCGAGTCTCGCGACCGCTTTGTCGGGACGCATCCCCCGGAGATTCAGCCGGTCGGACGCTTCGGTGAGCGTCGACAGGTCGGGCTCGGGCTCGGGCTGCGGTGGAGCGTGCTCGGCAGCCTGCTCGGCGAGCAGCGCCTCCATCGACTGCGGCTGGTCGTCGGTGTCGGGATCGGGAAGTTCGGCAGCGAGTCGGGAGGTCTGGCGGTGGTATTTCGAACCGTCGATCTTCTCGACCCCTTGAAAGGCGAGCTCCATCATCCGCTCGTCGCGAAGACGAGCCAGCTCGGCGGCGTCGACTTCGTCGACGGCGTTCCGCTCCTCGGATTTTCTGGTGGTTTCGGGTCCGCCGAACTTTCCTCGGTAGACCTCGTCGGCGCTCATCGATTCGAGCGCCTTCTCGAAGAGATCGCGGTCGTCGTCTTCCGCCATCACCCGCCCTTGGAGTCGTCTTCCTTCGGCTTTTCCTTCTTCTGCAGCTCTTCGGGGAGTGGCGGGTTCGCGTACTCGTAATCGAGCTTCACGCGCGCGATGCCGGAGCCGCCGAAGAGCGCTGCCGGGTACTCGAAGTTGAGCTGCTGGGTCCCCTCGGTGGGCCGCTCGAACAGGACGAAGTCCTTGACGGAGTCGCCCGGCGCGAGCTGAACCGCGCCGTCTTTCTGTCCCTCGACGATCGTCGTCGCGCTGAATTTGACGCGCTTGAACGACTCGGCAGCTCCGAAGAGCGACGCGCCGCGTCCGCCGACGTCGCGGTGCGAGGGACGGTACGTGATCGGCGCGTCCGAGGTGTTCTTGATCTCGAAGTCGACCCGCAGCAGGGGGTCGGAACTGAACCCTTCACCCTGCCCCGAATCGGTCGTCTTGACGTACTGGACGTCGGTGCCGGTGACGGTGAACGCCGCCGGACCGAGCGCCACCGGCTCGCCCGTCTCATACACCTTCGGGCCCGCCGCTTCCTTCGCCGCGTACGGAATCCGGAACAGGACGGGGAACTTCCCGCGGTGCATCGACGGGGGGAGGCTCAGCACCAGCTTCGACACCGACGGATCGGGCACCTCGAAGAGGAACATGTCGGTCAGCGACTCGCCCTTTTTGATCGAGGTGTTCTCCGTCACCTGCCCCTTCACGGTCCCCTTCTGCAGGTAGACCCCGTTGATCACGGTCTTCGATTCGGGCGGGAGATCTTCCTCGGCGCCGGGATCGATGTAGAGCAGTGGCGTCTGCGCCTCCGCCATGGACTGCGTCGAGTGCGTCGACGCATATGCGAAGTCGCCCTCGCCGACGTTCGTCAGCGTCACCGGGATCACGAGCGCCGGTTGCGGGTACTCGTACGTGTTCGCGCCGTCCACGACTTCCAGATAACGGACTTCGTATTCGCCGACGCTGAACTTCACGCCACCCACCGTCGCTTCGGTTCCGGTCGCGACGACGGGCTTGTCGCACGCCACGAGGACGCTGGCCGCCGCCATGACGACGAGGGATACGGTGTTTGTGCGGAGTCTGGGGAGCATCGCCAGGGTATTCGATGGGATCAAAATGTGACCAGCTCGGGTTGGTGAATGTAGCACCGCGGCTTTTCGAGGGTCAACGCCGGAAAGGGCGTGCCAGCGTCTCGACCATTGTTCGCACACCGGCCCATTTGTCGAGGAAAACGCGACCTTCGCGCGACGTAGGCCGATCGAGCGCCATCTGATAAAGTCCGTCGCCATGGCCGACGAAACCCAGGTGCTGCGCGGGACTCTGTTCCGAATCCGGTTCGAATCGGACGACGGGCACTGGGCCGTCTCCGAGCTCGAGACCGACGACAAGGTGCGCATCACCCTGGTCGGTCCACTCCTCGGAACCTCTCTGGGGCAGAACGTCGAGGTGGTCGGCACCTACCAGACTCACCCGAAGTTCGGCCGACAGCTCGCCATCTCCAGCATCCACGCGGTCGTGCCCACCACCCCCGAAGCGATCGAGACCTACCTCTCGAGCGGGATGATCGAAGGGATCGGACCCGTCCTCGCGAAGCGGATCGTCGAGACCCTCGGCCCGCGAACCCTCGACGTCCTCGACGACGATCCCTTTCAGATCATGCGGGTCCCCGGGATCGGCGGCAAACGCGCCGAGTCGATCATCGGCGCATGGCAAGAGCAGCGCGCCATCCGAAGCGTGATGATCTTTCTGCAGTCCCACGGCATCTCGCCCACTTTCGCGTCCAAGATCCTCAAACGCTACGGGGCGCAGTCGATCGACGTGGTCCGCTCCAACCCCTACCGGCTCGCCGACGACATCGTCGGGATCGGCTTCAAGAAAGCGGACGCGATCGCCCGCGCCGGCGGGTTTGCTCCCGACGCCCCGGAGCGACTGCGCGCCGGCTTGCAGTTCACCCTCAAGGAGGCGCACTCCGACGGGCACATGTTCCTCCCCGCCCCGACACTCTTCGCCGAAGCCGCGCGCATCCTCGGCCAGCCGCAAGAGGTGATGCTCCCCGAGCTCGACGCACTGCGCGAGGAAGGGCGTATCGTCATCGAAGAGGTCGAGGGAGCTCCCGAACCCGTCGTCTACAACTTCGCAGCCTACGAGGCGGAGGTCGACGCAGCAGCCCACATGCAGCGCCTCGTCACCGGACATCGACGGTTTCAGGTCCGCGGGGTCGAACATCAGCTCGCCGCGGCCGAGGCGAAGCTCGGGTTCGACCTCGCCGACGCACAGCGTGATGCCGTCCGCACCGCTTGGCTCAACAAAGTGAGCGTCATCACCGGTGGACCCGGCACGGGAAAGACCACGATCGTGCGCGCCGTCTGTGCCCTCGGCGAGCTACTCGATCAGCGCATCGGGCTCTGCGCGCCGACCGGAAGGGCGGCCAAGCGAATGTCCGAGGCGACCGGACGCGAGGCGAGCACCGTCCATCGGCTGCTCGAATTCAGCCCTCGCGAGAACACCTTCCAGCGCGACGTCGACAACCCACTCGACGTCGACATGCTCATCGTCGACGAAGCGTCGATGGTCGACACCTATCTGCTCGCCGCGATCGTCGCGGCGATGCCGGATCACTCCGCCCTGCTCCTCGTCGGCGACGTCGACCAGCTTCCGTCGGTGGGGCCCGGCAACGTGCTCGGCGACGTGATCGCGAGCGGAAAGGTCGCCGTCGTCCGTCTCACCGAAATCTTCCGACAGGCGAAACAGTCGTCGATCGTGATGAACGCGCACCGCATCAACCACGGCGATCTCCCCTTCGTCCCCGACCCCGGCGAGGACCTCGGCGACTTCTACATCATCCAGACCGACGAGCCACAGGTCGCCCGCGAGAGGATCATTCAGCTCGTCACCGACCGGATCCCCAACGCGTTCGGCATGGACCCCTTCCACGAGGTGCAGGTCCTCGCACCGATGCACAAGGGGCTCGTCGGGACGCAGGAACTCAACACCACGCTGCAGGAGCACTTCACCGCCGGAAACCGCGAGTTGCAGCGCCGTCACACCATCTGGCGCGTCGGGGACAAAGTGATGCAGACCCGCAACAACTACGACAAAGAGATCTTCAACGGCGATCTGGGGCGGATCGTCGAGATCAACACGCGCACAAAACACGTCGGCGTCCGCTTCGACCATCGTACGGTCGCGCTCGAGTACGACGACCTCGACGAGCTGCGGCACGCCTACGCGATCACCGTCCACAAGTCGCAGGGGAGCGAGTACCGCGGGGTCGTCATCCCCGTGCTGTCCCAGCACTACATCATGTTGCAGCGGAACTTGCTCTACACCGCGGTGACCCGCGCGACGGAGCTCGTCATTCTGGTCGGGTCGTTTCGCGCCATCTCGCGCGCGGTCGGCAACGACGAAGCCCACCGAAGATACTCGCGGCTCGACGCTCGGATCTGAACCTCACGGAAGCTCGCCGTCCGCCGTGTAGACCACCTCGTTCGTCTGAAACACGGCGGCGTCTTGATCGTCGATCACGATCGCCCAGCTCGCGATGTCGGACGTCACGTCGCCAGACCCCTGAAAGTCCACCGGCCCGCTCGCACCCTGGTAGTCGATAGTTCCCGACTGCAGCGTATCGAGCGCCGCCTTGAGCGGATCCCCGGGCGAGAACTCGTCCCCCGAGGAGAGGTCGCCGAGCTTCGCGGCGACTTCGGCGCCCGTCGTAGCGCGCGGGTCCTCGTACGCGCCGTGCGCGAGCGCCAGCATCCAGGCGGCGTCGAACGCTTTGTCCGCGAACGGGTGCTCCTCGAGGTTCAGCTCCGACGAGCTCTCGAATCGAAGCTTGAAGTCCTTGTTCTCGGGCGTCTCCAGCGTCTGGATGATCGTCCCGATGATCCGCGGCCACACCGGCTCGAACCGCGCGTCGAGGAGACCGGGATCCCGCCCCGCCTCCGACAGGATCCAGATCGGCTTCTCGTCGTCAGGGAGGTCGGCGAAGAACGTGTCGTCGAGCGCGAAGATGAGCTGCTGGCTCTCCACCGAACCCATCACGACGATCGCGTCGGGGCGATAGGCCTCGTCGACCAGGAGCTCCGTCGCATTCGCCACGATGGAGTCCGAGACGAGGTCCCCCGAGTCGTCGACCTGATAGGTGAGGGTCTCGATGCTGTCGATCGACACGATGTCGGAGCGGGTGAACGAGTCGAAGAGCCCCTCCCCGTACGCGTTCTGCAGGCGGAGCACCAGAACGTTCTCGGGCGACCGCTGCGCCACGAGCGCCGCGAGGGCGGGGCCCTGGAGCGCGTCGGAGGCGATCGTCCGCCAGACCAGATCGTCGTCTTCGATGTCCGAGACCGCGATGTTCGTCGAGGCGGGGGTCACCAGCACCACGCCGGCATCCACCGTGACTTCGCCCGCCACGGCGAGCGTTTCGTCGCTCCCGATCGACCCGATGATCGACTGCACCCCGAGATCGTTCGCGAGGTAGTCCGCGACTTCGATCGCCCGGTTCGCGTTGTTCTCCGTGTCGCACTGCAAAGCCCCGAGCTGAACGCCACGCACTCCGTTGCTCGCGAGGTTGATCTGCTCGAACGCCACCCGCGCCCCGGTGTAGGTCGCCTCCGCTTTCGCCGCGTTCCTCCCCGTGAAGGGGAGAAGCACCCCGATGTGCAGGACGTCCGCCTGCTCGGTCGTCAGTGCCTCGTCGACCGTACAAAACGCTTCGTCGACCTGAACGCAGCGGCTGCGGACGCAGGTGAAGTCGTCACCGAACGCGCCGCACTCGTCGGTAGAGGCGCACGACGGTGTCTCGCAGACTCCCTCGATGCACGCTCCCGAACCGCACTCCGAGTCTGCCTCGCACTCCTGAAAATCGAGGAGAAGCGAGCACCCGAACAGCGTCGATGCGAGCGCAGTGACGAGCGCGATCCTCGTGATGTTTCCTACGTTCATTTCCGTGGTGTCCTGCCGCGGAATCGGCTATCTGCAAACGAGGTTTCACTCCCCGGATTGTCGCGACGACGTCGATGTTCCGCACGGCATCTGCCCGTCGACGCCCGTCCAACTTGTCACGACTGCCCCCAGTGGGCAACTTCGCACCCCGAGACCCCGGCTTTGGGACACACCGCAAGCATGCAGGAATCGAACGAACCATCCCTCCGCCCGATTATCTGGCGGACGGTCATGTTCACTGCGCTCGTCGTCTTCACGGTCTTCCTCGGAGGGATCTTTCTTCGCGAGCCGCTCGAGGCGTTCGCTCACTGGGTCGTGATGGAGCTCGGCCTGCTCGGCGTCTTCATCGGGGTGGTGCTCACCGACGCCTTCACCTTGCCGATTCCTCCGGACACTTACCTCTTCGTCGCCGTCGCCAGCAAAGATCCGGTCGTGCCCATCCTCACCGTCGTCTGCCTCGGCTCCGTGCTCGCGGGCAACATCGCCTACCGGATCGGACCGCTTCTGGCGAGGTTTGGCTGGGTGCGAGACCGCATGGAGCGCTTCCGCCCGCGCGGTGAACAGCTCTTCGTTCGGTACGGCGTCTGGACCGTCGCGATCGCTGCCCTCACACCGATCCCTTTCTCGGTGACGTGCTGGTTCGCGGGGATGTACGAAATGCCCTACGGTCGGTTTCTCCTCGCCACCTTCGCCCGAGTCCCCCGTCTGCTCGGCTACTACGGTTTGTTTCTCCTGGGCTGGGCGCCCGCGGTCAGCGGTTAGCCGCGACTACTCCCGCCGTTCCGCGTTCAGCCCGTGCAGGTCGAAGAACGCCAGGAGCGCGTCGAGGGTCCCGAACTCGGTCGGAGTCTCCGCGCAGCGAGTCCCGGCGAGCACCGAGCCGACCGTCTCGCCGCGTAGTTTCGGATGGTTCCATCCGAGGCCACCCTCCACCCTGCAACTGGCAAACGAGGCATCTTTGCACCTCCACAGCGTGCACTCGCCGTGGTCGTCGGAGAAGAACGTCGTCCGGTCCTCGGCGCAGTGGTGCAGGTCGCGCCAGTACTCTTCTTTCGAATCGAGCGTCAGCACCGGCCGCCCCAGACAATTGACGCCGCCGTCCAACGGTGCGTGGGGATCATCGGTCCCCGAGACCGT
>CAYPJU010000103.1:7436-18445 GCA_964411125.1 uncultured Bradymonadales bacterium
CCGTTGGTCCTCGCGAGGAAAGGGCTTTTCCCCCGTCAGCATGTGAAGCGCTACCATTCCGAGGCTGCACACGTCGGACCAGGGCCCGAACCCCGCGCCCCGCAACTGCTCGGGCGCCATGTAGCGCACCGTCCCGACCGTGGTTCCTTCCGCCGTCAACGCCGTGCCCGGCCGTCCGTCGCCCGTCTCGAGCAGCGCGACCAGCCCGAAGTCGATGAGTTTCGCGCACCACGGGTCGCCCCCGTACTCGTACACGAGAATGTTGTCTGGTTTCACGTCGCGGGGAACGATCCCCCGAGCGTGCGCTTCACGAAGCGAGCTCGCGACCTGCTCGATCACTCGCACGACCACCTCCGGTTCGAACCCGCGCCCCGCGGTCAGTCGATCCCCAAGCGGCAGGCCGTCCACCAGCTCCGTGACCACGTAGAGCTCACCCGCCGCTGTGGCGCCGAAGTCGAAGAGTCGAAGCGTGTGAGGATCCACCAGGCTCCCCAGAACCTTCGCCTCCCGTTCGAACCGGCGCAGCGCGACGGCCGCATCACGGCCTGCGTCGGCGCGGATCGTCTTGATCGCGACGCGTCGGTGCGTCAGAACGTCCGTCGCCCGGAACACCACACCGTAACCCCCCTCCCCGAGCGAGGTGTCCAGGCGGTAGCGCTCCGAGATGATGTCGCCGATTTCCATGGGTAAGTGTCTGTTTTTACACAGACTACAGTGACACCCGCGCCTGCGCTACGTCAGCTACGGGGCCCCGGACCTCGGCCCCGCGTCGTCGAGACCATTCAGCACGAAGAACTTCTCGACGACCTCGATCGTCGGGAACTGCGTCGTGCTCTCCGAGCATCCGCCGACCCCGGCGAGCTTCGCGGCGAGATTGGTCCCGCGAAGCTCGGCGTCCGGCCAACCGAAGCCCCCGGATACACGGCAGCTCACGAGCGGCGAATCGCGGCACCGCCACATCGTGCACGATCCGTATTCGTTCTCCACATAGGGGCCCTTCTGGTCCGAGCAGATCAGCTCCCCTCGCCAGAACGACTCCTTGTCGTCGAGCGAAATCGAGCTTGCGCCGCCGCAGTTCCGACCGCCGTTGACGGGAGCGTACGGGTCCCTGTCCCCCGACAAGATCAAGAGGGGGGTCTCGCGAACAGTGTCACACATCGTCAGCGGCTGTTCGCCCCGATGCGAAATGGACGCGACCGCGGCCAGGTCCAGCACGCACATCAGATTCTCGGCGATCCGCCCCGATTGGCCCGTCCCGATCGCGAAGATACGGGTCGGGTCGATGCAGTAGTCGCGGCTCATCTCTTCCACCACTCCAACGATGTTGCGCAGATCGACCGGGTAGACGTGCGGCAGGCCGTCGAACTTCGGCATTGCGAAGACCACCCCGTACTTCTTCATCCAGGCGTGGGCAGCCGATCGCTGCACCGCCGACTTCGGCGAGCGGTACTGGTCGGGGATCATGATCACCAGCGGATGCGCCACCTCCTTCTCGTAATCGTCCGGGATGTAGGTGCTCCAACTGAACGTGCGCCCCTCGAACAACGTCGAGTTCTTCCGCAGCCCTCGCGCGTTCTTCTTCACCGCGACACCGCAGCCCTCCGAGCGCCTCGAGACGATCGCGGAGCCCGCGTCCGGTCCGCTGTCCGACCCCATGTCCGCCGGGGAGGACTCGCTGACGCCGAGGTCGGCGACCGCCACCGCCGCTTCCGTGGTAAGGACTTCGGGTTCTTCGTCGCGCTCGGGGACGTCGGGTTCGACCCGCTCGGAAGCGGCCTGCCGGACCTCGTCGGGCGGGGGAGGGGGCACGTCGCCCGGGCTCGCGAGGAGCGCGATCCCCGCGATGATCCCGCCGAGCGCGGCGACCCCCGCCACCAGCGAGAACCAGCGCATCGCCGCGCTGTTCTCCGTCGCTGGCGCCAGGGGCATCGCTCCGGTCGTTGGAGCCGGCGGATACGCCTGCGTCCGAGCGTCGAGGGCATCGATCGCCTGCTGTGCGCTCCCCAGCCGGGTCGGCACCTCCGGGTCGATCATCGCCTCGACGACGCTTCGGACGAGCGGGCTGACCCGAAGGTCGGCCGGCAGACGTAGCCGCGTCGTGAGCACCTCCGTCGCCACCTGCGCATGGTTCGTACTCGCGAACGCCGGACGCCCCACCAGCATCTCCCACGCGACGACCCCCAGGCTGTAGAGGTCGCTCCAGGGGCCGACCGGCTCCCCACACACTTGCTCGGGCGCCATGTAGCGGACGGTGCCGACCGCGGTCCCGAACTGCGTGAGCTGCGTCCCCGCCGGCCGCTCTTCCGTCTCCATGATCGCGGCGATCCCGAAATCGATCAGCTTCACGCGGTACGGATCGTCCGCGTACGGATAGACCAGGACGTTCGCCGGCTTCACGTCGCGATGCACGATCCCGTGCGAGTGCGCCTCGCGCAGCGCCATGCACGTCTGCAGCACGACATGCACGACGAGCCCTTCCGGCATCGGCCCCATCTCGTACATCACCTCGTTCAGCGGTCGACCCGCGACGAATTCGGAGACGAGGAAGATGTCCCCCTCGACCGTCTCCCCGAAGTCGAAGAGCCGCAGCGTGTGCGGGTCGTGCAGCGAGCCCAACACCTTCGCCTCCCGCTCGAACCGCCTCAGGGTCGTCTTGTGGTCTCGCCCGGCCTCCGCAAGGATCACCTTGATCGCGACCGCGCGCTCGGTCTGAAGCTCGGTCGCTCGGAAGACCCGCGCGTACCCCCCCGCCCCGAGAACGGAGTCGATGCGGTAACGCCCGTGGATGATGTCGCCTGGCTTCATCGAGGTCGAAAGTCGAGGGTGGCTCTCACCATACAACGGTTCGTTCGTCTCGACGACGGTCCGCGCCTCACGCAGGACACCGCGCGGTGGTTTGCGGTTGGTCGCAGCCGGGACGGTCGCTATGCTCGCACACCATGAGCTCCAAGTTGAAAGGTCGGCTGAAGCGTCTTCACGGATCCCGCGTCCGTGCGACGAACGGCGAGGGTCCGGCGGGCGTCTATGAAGCCGACGACGACATCGAGGAGGAGGTCGAGTCCGCGCCCGTCCGGGCAGCCTCCGCAGCGATCCCCGCAGCCGCGCCCCCCGTGGAAGAGACGGCCGTCACCGAACAACTGCGCCGTCACCGCGAGCTCTCCGGGAAGTCGTCGAAACGAAAGAAGTCGCGCCCCCAGGCTGCGAGCCAGCGATGGGAGCCGTCCCGGAGCCCGGCCACCTCGGCACCGTCTCCTCCTGCGGCGGCGAACGCCGCCGGCGACGCCTGCCCGGGGATCGGCGAGCGCCTCGGGGTGCTACGGGTCCAGGCCAAGGCGCTGATCGCGGCCAACCTCACCGAATCTGCGCTCCCCCTGCTGCACGAGATGGCGTCCATCTCCCCCACTAATCCCTTTCCTCTCGCGGAGCTGGCCCGATATTACCGCGCGACCGGGCGGCACGAGCTCGCCGAACTCTACCAGGCGAGGCTCGACGCCACGGCACCGTATTGATCCCGACAGCGAGGAACCTCACGATGAAGCAGATGAAATTCGCCGACTTTCTGGCGCACTACGACGAAGACTGGCGACTCATCGACGTCCGCGAGAAAGACGAGTGGGACGCCGCGCGCGTGAAGTTCGCCGAACACTTCCCCCTGTCGCGGATCCGTCACGGTTATCTCCCCGACGAAGACGACCGCAAGGTCGCCATTATCTGCGCTGCGGGCGGCCGCAGCGCGTTGGCGGGGCAGTTGTTCGAACAGAACGGGTGGGGGGAGACGGTCAACATCTCCGACGGGACGAACGGCGCGATCGCGACACAGCCCGACCAGATCGAGCGCGGCTGAGCCCGGTCCGCTCAGGCTGACTTCTTCTCGAACACCAGCATCGGCTTCTCACCGTTGACGACCACGTCCTCGGTGATGACGCACTCCCGTACGTTGTCGAGTGACGGGATCTCGTACATGATCTCGAGCATGATCTCCTCGAGGATCGCGCGCAGACCTCGCGCCCCAGTCTTCCGCTCGATCGCCTTGCGGACGATGGCGACCATCGCCTCCTCGTGGAACCGAAGCTTCACCCCCTCGAGTTCGAACAGGCGTTGGTACTGCTTGATGAGGCTGTTCTTCGGCTTCCAGAGGATCTCGACCAGCATCTCCTCGTCCAGCTCGTCGAACGTCACCATCACCGGGAAACGACCGACGAACTCCGGGATCAGCCCGAACTTCGTGAGATCCTGAGGTCGAGCGTGCTTCAAAATCGCGTTGCTCGTGTCCGCCTTCTGCGACACGTCCGCGCCGAAGCCCATCCGGCTCTCCCCGATGCGCCGTCCGACGATGTCCGTCAGCCCTTCGAACGACCCGCAGCAGATGAAGAGGATGTTCGTCGTGTCGACCTGGATGAATTCCTGCTGCGGACGATTCCGCGAGCCCTCCGGCGTGATCATCACCTTGCTCGACTCGACCATCTTCAAGAGCGCCTGCTGAACGCCTTCGCCCCCGACGTCACGCGTCGACGAGGCGCTGTCTCCCTTGCGGCCGAGCTTGTCGATCTCGTCGACACAGACGATGCCGCGGCTCGCCCGCTCGACGTCTCGGTCGGCCGCCAGCCACAGGTTCTTGATGACGTTCTCCACGTCTTCGCCGACGTAGCCCGCTTCGGTCAGCGAGGTCGCGTCCGCGATCGTGAACGGCACGTCGAGCTTGCGGGCCAGCGTTTGCGCCATCAGCGTCTTGCCGCTTCCGGTCGGCCCGATGAGCAGGATGTTGCCCTTCGTCAGCTCGACGTCGGCATCTTCGAAGTCCTCGTCGTCTTCGCGCTCGATCTCGTCTGCTTTGATCCGCTTGTAGTGGTTGTAGACCGCGACCGACAGCGTCCGCTTCGCTCGCTCCTGCCCAATGATGTGCTCGTCGAGGAACGCCTTGATCACCTTCGGCTGCATCTCCTCGAGGCCCTTCTGCTGATCGGGCTCGCGCTGACGGTCCTCTTCGATGATCTCGCGGCACAGCGACACGCACTCGTCGCAAATGTGGACCTTCGGGCCCGCGATGAGCTTGCGCACGTCCCGCGCCTCTTTCCCACAGAAGGAGCAACGAACTTTGCTGCCGGGTTCCATCGTCTTCATTCCGCTCTCCGGGCGGGGTCTGTTCGGTCGAACGGCGTCGCCGCTCTCTTACAACCTAATTCGTCGCGAGTTTACTTCAAGCCTCGCGTATCGCCGCATTATTCACGACGTACCGCCAGCGACGCAAAAGCACTCGAGGCCGCGCTCGACGCCTCATTCGACGTCCAGAAACTTGTGCAACTGAAGCCCCAGCCGCACCGCGAGCTTGTCCTCGAGGATCCAACCCGACAGCTCGTGCGCGTCCATCACGCCGTGGACCGGCGAGAAGATGACGTTACACCGCCGAAAGAGAGCAAATTCCTCGCATTTGGCCCGCGACCACTCGTAGTCCGTCCGATCCGCGATGACGAACTTCACCTCGTCGGTCGCTTTGAGCGCTTCCACGTTGGCGTAGCGGTTCTTCGCCTCTTCGCCCGAACCGGGCGCCTTGAGGTCCATCACCACCGTGACGCGATCGTCGATCGGCGCGATGTCGAGCGACCCCGAGGTCTCGATGAGAACCTCGAAGCCCTCGTCGCAGAGCCGCGACATCAGCGCGTGAACTGGAGGCTGCAGCAGCGGCTCGCCACCCGTGATCTCCACCAGCCCGCACCCGTACGACCGCACCTCCTCGACGATGTCGTCGAGGCTGCGCTTCTCCCCGCCCGTGAACGAGTAGGTCGTGTCGCACCAGGTGCAACGGAGGTTGCACCTGGCGAGACGGACGAACACGCAGGGCCTCCCGGCGTGAGAGGATTCGCCCTGAATGCTGTAAAAAATTTCGGTGAGCCGAAGCTGGTCCGCTTCTGTGCTCTCCATAAGGGCTCGTCAGGCGTCGACGCGTTCCCGAAGCTCTTTTCCGGCCTTGAAGCGGACAGACCGCTTTTCGCCGACGTTCACCGTCGCACCGGTTCGGGGATTGCGTCCTTTCTTTGCTTTGTACTCGCGGATCGTGAAGCTTCCGAATCCGCGGACTTCGATGCGCTCGTCTTCGTGCAGCGCGTCCTTCATGGCGTCGAACACGGCGTTCACGACGTCTTCCGCACGCTTACGGGGGACGTCGACACGGTTGGCGACGGTTTCGATGAGTTCCGACTTCGTCATTTCTGACTCTCCATCTCGAATGTAGGCCCTTCGAAGGGCCGTTGCCCCGTCCCCTACGCGGGGGTCGGGATTGTGCATTGGTTGGTTGGAGTGTCAACCCGAAAGGCTGGCTCCGGCCATCAAACGGACGACGTCAGCGCTTTCTTCCCGTAACTCGGATCCGAAAGAGCTGTTGGCCCATGAAGATGAAGTCGTTGTCCTGCAGCCGAGTCTTCTCCCAGATCTTGATCCAGGTCCCGTTGGAGGAGTTGAGGTCGACCAGGTAGCAGTTGCCGTCGTCGCCCGTGTAGATCTGGGCGTGGCGGCTCGACATGAACTTGTCGTGCGGGAAGATGATGTCGCCCTTCTCGCGACCGAGCACCGCGCCCGATTCGGGGAGACAGTAGACGTTCTGGACGATGCCACCGATGCCGATCTGCAGCACCTTGTAGCTGCCGCCCGGCGAGGGACTGCCCATGTAGCGGGTGCCGTCCGACGACTTCGTCTTCGGCGTGATCGCCTGCTCGAAGCGCTCGAACCGCAGCACCTGACGCCCCATCAGGAACGTGTCGCCCGGCGTCAGCCGCACGTCGTCGCGCAGCTTCAGGAACGTCCCGTTCAGGCTGTAGAGGTCTTCGATCAGCAGATTCCCACCCTCCACGTGGAGGCGGGCGTGTTTCGGGCTCAGGAACGCGTCCGTCGGAAACCGCGTGTCCCCGTCGCGACCCATCGTCGTCTCGAGGAACTCCAGCGGAATCTCGATCCCGTCCGAACCGTCCTCGTTGATCGAGATCAACGACACGATCCACGGGTTCGGCTTGCGTGCCGCGTCGCTCGCCGGAGGCGCCTCGCGCGGCTTGGGGGCCGTCCCCATCTGACCCGACTGGGCCGTCGTCGCGAGGCTGCCGCCGCACTGCACGCAGAATCGCATCCCCGCGGGGTTCGTCGCGTTGCACGAGGGGCAGATCAGCCCCGCCGCCTGCGGCGACTTCGCCGTCGGCTGCGGTTCCGGATCGAGGTTCAGGTTCGTGACGGCGTCCGCCGGATCGGGCGCGGTGTCCCCCTCCTCCAGCGCGTCGAGCAGGAACCCCTCCAGCAGCGAGTCGTCGACGTCCGCAGCACCCTGCTCGTCGAGCGTCGGCATCGACACTTCCGCCAGCTTGTTCTTGCGGAAACGGTTCGCAACAGCTTCGACCGCAGCGTCCTCGTCCGGAACGGCCGTCGCGAGATCGACTCCGGCGTTCTTCGGAGAGCCGAAGCGTCCGCTGCCGCCTCCCGACATCACCAGCTCGCCTTCGCCATCGGTATCGTCCGAGAGCGAAAACAGGTCTGGTGGTACTTTGCCGTCGTCCGCCACGGACGCTCCTCTACGTGGGCATCGATAAGGTCGCCGCCACCCTAACCCAGCGCCCACGAATCTGGCAACTCTTGCGTACGTGCTTCCGCTGCCGCCTGTCGCCTGTCGCCCGCCGCCTGCCGCCTGTCGCACTCATGTCACACAAAGTGACCACTCCACTTGCGTTCTGGCGAGGAAACGCGAGTTCGCTTACCCTCCCGATCTCGCGATCGACCATGATCTTCGTGAAGACCGCCGGGACTACCGCTTCCGGCACGGAAATTGCGAATGTGCCGCCGTGACCACCCGTCGAGGAATCTGAAATGCGCAGCAAACTGACACCGTTCGCCCTGATCTCTTCGCTCGCGATCGCCGCTGCCTGCGGCGGACCCGACGAGACCCCCGAGCCGAGCGCCGACATCCCGCGCGTCCTCGGCGCGGGCGAAAAGGCCGACAACTTCCTCAGCGAAACGGCGCAGGAATACTACGTACGCGGCACCTCGACGGTCACTCTCGAGGACGAGTTCGCAGACGCATCCGAAGAAGACCGGCTGCGACGCGCGCAGGAACTCGTCCCCCTGCGTCAGATCGTCATCGGCTGGTTTCTCAACGCCTACCTCATCGACAAGTCGAGCGACTCCGACAACGCCGACTACGGCGGCGTGAAGGCGCTCACCAAGAACGACTCCTACGACAGCCTCAACATCCGGCTCGTCGAGGGGAACACCTACGCGTTCGACTTCGTCCAGGAGGTCGGCGGGCAGCTCGATCTGCTCGCCGAGCTCGGCCAGAAAGCCGACGCCACGTCGAACCCCGACGGGTCCTGGACGCTCGCCCTGCAGATCGGGAAGATCTCTACCGAGGAGATGCAGCGGCTCGACTACAACGGCGAATGGTACCGCAGCGAACCGTGGTCGAGCTTCGACCCCTCGAAGCTCTCCGAAGAGCAGCTCGAGACGATCGAGCTCAACCTCGAGCCGCAAGAAGCATCCACCAACGCCTGGATCGACTACCCGCGCCTCATCGAAGACGGCACCGTCGACATCGCCATCTTCTTCGGCTGGGACTACCACGACGAGTACCACCGAAAGCACGCCCGCTCCGCCTTCGACCACCTCGTCCGAAACGGCTTCGAGGCGCCCGTCGCGACCTGGGAGGAGTACAACGACGCCCGCGGCCCGATCACCAAAACGATCAGCGTCGGCGGACAGGACGTGCTCTACAACGTCACACTGTGGTGGGGTGAGCCGGGCTCGCACACCGACCCCGACACCGACGCCGGCGGTCAGCTCCTCGAGGCGCAGATGCGCCTCGCCTTCGCCGAAAACGAGGTCATCGGCTTCAGCGGACACTCGGGCCCGTTCTACGGGTTCGCGCTCGCGAACTGGAAGACGACGGCCGAAGGCGACCTCGACGATTCGGAGATCCGCGGCCTCGACATGCCACGCGACAAGTACCAGATCGTCCTCGCCGAAGGGTGCGACACCTACGCGCTCGGCGAAGCGTTCTGGACCAACCCGAACAAGTCCGCCGAGACCTCGCTCGACATCATCACCACGACGAGCTTCTCCGACGCCGGGACCCCCAAGGCCGTCACCGATTTCCTCGACGCGCTCGCGAAGACCGACGCGAACGGCGAGCTGATCCCGTCGACGTACTCGCAGCTGCTCGACGAGCTCGACAACAACTCGCGCTGGTTCGAGACGATGTACGGCGTCCATGGCATCGACGACAACCCGAAGTCGAACCCCCTCGCCGACACCACGCAGATCTGCAGCGCGTGCGCGGAGGACGCGGATTGCGGAGCGTTCGGGAAGTGTATCGGCACCGGCAGCGGCGCAGCGTGCAGCTACGAATGCACGGCCGACGCCGGCTGCCCGGGCGGATTCGTGTGCCAGGAAGCCGAAACCGACGGCTGGATCCGCGCCAGCTACTGTGTCCCGGCATCGCTGACCTGCGGTTGAAGAATTCGGTGAGCGCGCGTCCCGCGCGACTCGCGGAAGTCGATTTTGAGCCGCGCGAGACGCGCGCTCACCGATGGCTGGAGATGAACCTATGAGATACCACTGGATGCTCGCTTTCGCCCTCGCACTCACCGCGTGCGCCGACGAACCGACCGAACCCGACACCCCGCCCGACGCGGAGGACGAGTCGTTCGTCATCGCCGAAGACTCCAAGAGCGACGCGAACGGTGTCCAGGAAGGAAGCTTCGACGCCCTCTGCGTGCTCGCGTTCGCGAACTCCGCGGACGAAGCCGAGCTCTACGACGTGCTCCACTCCTACCCCGCCGAAGGCGTCTGGAAAGCGCGCCTCGGCAGCGACGGCAAACTCGGCACCGCCGACGACGGCGTCTTCACGACCGTCGAGCAGCTCGATGATGTCCGATGGGTCGGCTACCTGTCGTTCCGCGCCATGAAAAAGCGAGCCGAAGAGCAGGGCCTCTGCCCTCAGCTCGGCGAAGAGACGCGGTTCGACGGCGAAGAAGCGCTCGCCGACGAGATCGCGACGCTCTCCGAAGAGGAGATCCTCAAAAACTACGCGAACGACACGATCGCCCGCCGCGACGCGCACGCCAAAGCGCACGGCTGCGTGCGCGCCAACGTCACGATCGACAACTCCGACATGGATCCGTTCGACCGCATCGGCGTCTTCGCCGAAAACCGCACCTACCCGGCGTGGATCCGGTTCTCGAACGGCAACCCCGTCATCCAGAACGACAAGGAGCGCGACGCGCGCGGGATGGCGATCAAGCTGATGGAAGTCCCCGGCGAGAAGGTCCTCGACCGCCACCGCAACGAGCTCACGCAAGACTTCCTGCTCATCAACGGACCGGCCTTCTTCGTCCGCACCCCCGACGACTACCTCGAGTTCACGAAGAACGCGTTCGACGGCGAGGCCCTCAGCTTCTTCTTCGACCTCAACCCGCTCGAATGGAACATCCGCGAGCTCACCAACGCCCTGCGCATTCTGCTCGCCAAGCCGTCGAGCCCGATCACCCGCTACTGGAGCACGGTGCCTTACGCACTGGGCGACGGCGCGGTGAAGTACAGCGCGAAACCGTGCGGCGACTACGATTCCGACCGTCCCGACGACGCCGGCCCCGACTACATGCGCGATACGCTCGCCGAGACGCTCGCCGCCGGACCCCAGTGCTTCGACTTCATGGTCCAGAAACAGATCGACCCGGCCGGGATGCCGATCGAAGACTCGACCATCGAGTGGGAAGAGGGTGATTCGCCGTACGTGACTGTCGCCCGCATCGACATCCCCCAGCAGACCTTCCTGTCGCCCGAGCAGGTCGACTTCTGCGAGAACCTGTCGTTCAACCCGTGGCACACGCTGCCGGAGCACCGGCCCCTCGGAAACATCAACCGCACCCGCCGCGTCGTCTACGACGTCATCTCCGAGCTGCGCCACACCCTCAACATGGCGCCGCGCGAAGAACCGACCGGCCACATCGTCTTCGAAAATCGGTGAGCGGGCGTCCTCG
>CAYPJU010000104.1:0-9928 GCA_964411125.1 uncultured Bradymonadales bacterium
AGTCGAAGGTCGTCAGCTCGATGTATGCGTGGACGACGTCCGGCGGGTTCGGCCCAGCGCTAGCGCAATCTGCGTCAGACGAACCTGTAACAGGTTACGAACGTGCTTGTTTTTCGTCTACGCGGGGATCCACCGTTAGTTCGCATTCCCATTCTTTTCACTATTTTCGCAACGGAGCGAGGTCGCGGCCGAAAACGTAGATGTACGCATCCACGGAGTCCGCATGTCGCACCGAATCCGCATCCAAGACCCCGACGTCGTCTTCCACGTCACCAACCGGACGCAGGAGGCGAAGTTCCTCTTCGTCCCCGACGAGGCCTTCAACGCCATCGTCATGCGGCTGCTGCGGCAGGCGGTCAGGAGTCACGGCATCGAGCTCTACGCGGCGGTGGTGATGGGCAATCACTTCCATCTGATCCTTCGGGCGCCGCGAATGAACCTCGGCCGGTTCATGCAGCACTTCCAGGGAAGGCTCGCCAGGGCGGTCAACAAGCTTCGCAAGCGATGCGATGCCGCGGTGTTCCCCCGCCGCTACAGCGCCGAACCGATCCTCGACGCCGAGTCCTTCGACGACATGCTGAGCTACGTTCTGCTCAATCCCGTGGCTGCAAACTTGGTCGAACGACCGGGCGAGTATCCGGGCTACACCTCGTTCCACCAGCACGTGGGCGCTCCCCAGCCCAAAGAGCACACCGAAGAGCCGCCCCCCATCACCCCTCCGCCGCACTGGAAAAGCCGTGAGCCGGCCGAGATCGCGGCATCCTGGGAGGCGCTGCTCGAGCCGGGCATCGCCGAGTACACGCGCAACCGTCGCCGTCCGGTCGTCGGCGCAGCCCGGCTTCGGACTCAGCGGTGGTGGAAGCGCCCGCGACGCCCAAAGCGCTCTGCACGCCGCCCCCGTTGCCACGCTCGCGATAAGCAAACCTGGAAGCGCTGGGTCGGACTCGCCAACCGCATCCAGACCAGCTACCAGGGCGCCGCGCTCGCCTGGCGACGCGGCGAAGCGAAGCCTTTTCCTCACGGAACCACGCCCCCGGGTTGGTGCGACTGCGAATGTCAGTCACGCCGACGCATCCCGCTCGAGTTCCGACTCGCTGCCTGACGCCGCGCCTCCGCCCAGCCTCCCCCCGCAGCACACCGACTGCACAGCGCCGCTCTGCCATCCTCGCCCCTACGGAAGGAGGACGCCCCGTCGTTGTTCCCCCCGTACACGAAAACGCCCATCAACCATCTAGTTTTCCGCGGCTGCAAGACCGCCTCGTGGCGGTCTTGCAGCCGCTTTTGTCTCCGACAGCCTTTTTTGAGAGTCAAACCCTCATCGCGCAGCGACGAGACATGATTTCCTTTGCCAGAAATTTCAGCACGTTACGCGTACGTCTGCTTCGTCTTTGTGCGTCTTCTAGACGGGCTCGAGCTCGGCGCCGACGACTATCTCACCAAGCCGTTCCACCCCGGAGAGCTGCTCGCCCGAACGCGAGCCGTTCTGCGTCGGACCGCCCGGGCACCGCGGCGTGAATCGCACGACGACCCGGAGAAGGCCGAGACCATCGAGCACGCTGGCGTCTGCCTCGACCTCGACCGACACGAAGCGCGCGTCGGTGAGGTCGTCCTCGACCTCACGAAGACCGAGTTCGATCTCCTCAGGACTCTCATGAGGCGGCCCACCCACGTTTGCAGCCGCGACGAGATCATCCGTTCCGTCTACGGACCCGCGACCTACGTCAGCGACCGCACCATCAACAGCCACGTTCGGCGCATTCGCTCGAAACTCGAAGAATGCGGGCTCGATCCGATCGAGACGGTCCGCGGTGTCGGGTATCGAATGATCGACCCTTCCTGACGCAACCCGATTTGCTCCGATCTTCCGGCGAATGGGTACCCCGCCGCCACCGTGTCGGAATCTGACCCCTGTACATTCGACGCGAACCTACCTGGTGGAGGTGAACGTGAAACGAATGATTCCGACTTTGATCGCGGTGGTCGTGGCAGCGAGCGGTTGCGCGAGCGCAACGTGGGGGTACGAGGCCGTGACGGCGGGCGAGGCGTCCGACTGGGTGCTCGCCGAGGATGCTGCGGCGCGCGCGGCGCTCGCCCCCGAAGATGTCGACCGTCCGCTGGCGAGCTATCCCGTGGAGTGCCATCGAAAGGAGTGTGTCGGCCCTGCCACGGAGCACTACGACCTGCTCCAGCGTGCGGCTTTCGCGCTCGCCGCGAGCAAGGAGCTCTACCGACTCTTCGACCTCGCGAGCACCGACGAGAGTTTCGCCATTCGGTTCCGGCAGTCTCAGGCGCTGGCACAGGGGCGGCTCGCGGAGCTGCATCGTCACATCGAGGTAACCGAAGCAGCGCTCCGCGATCTCGACGTCACGACCGATTCTCTCCTCGTCGCCCGCCGGCAGCTCGCCGACGCCGAGGTGTTCCTCGCTCGCGCCGAGCGTCGCATGCGCGACAGCCGACTCTACGGTCCGCTCGCCTGGGGAGGCTGAGCCGGGGGAGGCGGGACGCCTGCGCCCCCGAGCTCGCGTGCACGGCAGGGATGCCGTGCCACCGACCGGTGGGCGGGCTTCCAGCCCGACCCATTCGACCGGTGGGCGGGCTTGCAGCCCGACCCGATCGACCGGTGGGCGGGCTTCCAGCCCGACCCGATCGACCGGTGGGCGGGCTTCCAGCCCGGTGTTATCCGCGCTTTCCTCGCCCGAGCTGGGGGCCGACATGGACGAAGAGGAGATCTCCAATCGCCAGCGCCAACTGGGAAGCGGTGAACGTCCCGAGGAGGATCCAGACCGAAGCGTCCAGGTACACCGCGGCAAATCCCGCCGCGACGAAGTAGAGCAGCGCGGCGATCACCGTCCATCGGTCGAGCAGCGAGCCGATCAGGAGCGCGCTGGCGCCGAACACCACGAGATCGAACACGGGCGCGAGGCGCGGGTCGGCGCCCGAGAGGCCGATGGCGACGTGAACCGCGACCGTCGAGATCGTCGCGGTGATGTAGGTCGTGACGAACTGACGGCTCACGCGGTTCGCCAGCAGTTGATCGCGTCGGTACACGACGAACGCGCCCCCGATCGCAGTCGACACGACGACGAACGCGAGCAGGGCCCAGTGCGACGCGAACCAGCCGTAGTGCCAGGCCGCGACCGTGACGAGCGTCCACATGACGCTCGTCCCGAAAAGACCGCGGGCCCGGGCGAGAGCGTGCAGCGTCAGGTCTCGCTCGAACCGTTCCTTCTCGAGCTCCCGGGCTGCCGACGCGAGTCTTGCGGCTTCGCGCTCGAGCGCCACGATCCGCGACTCGGCATCGTCGGGGGGTGAATCGAGCAGAACCAGAAGAAGGCGCGCCGCGTGATGATGTCCTTCCTCGATCTCGTGTTCGAGCATCTCGCCGAGGACCTCGTCGCGACCCTGGCGGGCGCGCGGGTTTTCCGGCCAGGCGGCGAGCGCGGCCTCGTAACCGTATCGCGCAGCCTGAAACGCTGCGTCGATCGTCTCGGACGGAGCGCCCGCGGCGATCGCGCCGCGAAGCTGCTCGGCTGCGCGGTCGGCGTCGTCCGAGATCGCGGAAGACTCGCGATGTCGCAGAAAGGTCGCGACCGCCTGTCGGAGCTCGTCCGCCGATGTGAAGCGCTCCGCGGGGTCGGCCGCCATCGCTCGATGGCAGATGCGCTGGAGCCCCAACGGCAGGTCGCCGTAGTCGGCGGGCTCGGAGCGATAGGCGCTGAACATGACGTCGAACAAGCTTCGTCCGCCGTGGGGCGGGTCGCCCGTGACGATCTCGTGGAGTAGGGCTCCGAGCAGGTAGACGTCGGTCCGCTCCGTCAGAAGCGTGCCGTCGCCGTGCACCATCTCGGGCGCCATGTAGGACGGCGTACCGACGACCTCCCGCGACTCCGCGGCCACGGGGAATCTCTCCTCGGTCGGGTCGAGCGACACCGCGATCCCCCAGTCGAGGACGTAGACCTCCCCGAACCGCCCGACCATGACGTTGTCGGGCTTGATGTCGCGATGCAGGACACGCCGCGAATGCGCGAAGTGAACTGCGTTGCAGACCTGCATGAAGACGTCGAGGTGGTACTCGAGGGGGTCGGCGACGCCGTCGGGAACTGCGCCAGACTGAAGCACGTCGGTCCACACCGTCCCCTCGATCCGTTTCATCACCAGCGTCGGGTACCCGTCCGCGTCTTGCCCCAGCATGTAGATCGGGACGATGTTCGGATGCTCGAGCGAGCCGACCAGGAGCCCCTCGAGCAGAAGCTCCTGCGCGTGGCGGGCGTCGCGTCGATTGTCGGAGACTTGTTTGATCGCGACCTCGCGGTCGAGCGCGATCTGCCGCGCGCGTCGGACCACGCCCATCCCGCCGCGACCGATCTCCCCCAGCACCTCGAGCTGCGCGTGCTGGCGTTGGGTCGAAACGAGGTGCGGCAGAACGCTGCGCCGATCCGCGGCGAGCTCGGCCGTCGTGGGGCGGATCGTCTGCGTCGCCCCGAGCGTCATCGTGCGTGCCTCGAGGGACCGGGTGTCCCAGATCTCCTCGAACTCTCGCCGCGCGTCGCTCTGCTCACCCATACGAACGATGGTAGTCCGACGGCGGCGTTGTCCCAACGCCAATCGGAAGATGTGTCGTGCAGCGGTTTCCAGCCCGACCCTTCCACCCGCTCACTTCGGTGGGCGGGCTTCCAGCCCGACCCATGGGTGCACGGCAAGGATGCCGTGCCACCAATTGGTGGGCGGGCTTCCAGCCCGACCCTTCTACCCGCTACCTGCTTTCGCATCCCCAATGCAGGACGACGAAGCCCCACCCACTCGTCCTTCCACCACCTGAGGACTTGACGCGGATCGGCAATGTCGGAAAATGAACCGATTTTCGTCATCCATTTCGCGGGAGGAGAACTTGTTAGTCACGTCACGGACACTTGCGCCTGCTCTGCTCATCGGCGCGCTCGCAATCGGCTGCGGATCCAACGACGGCAACAACGGCGCGAAACCCGACGCTGGGGGAGGCGAGGACTCCGGAATGAGCACAGGCGACTCGAGCCAGGCGGCCGAATCGTCGCTGCGCGGAACGGCGGCCGTCGGAGCCCCCATCGTCAGCGCGACAGTGGAGTACACGTGCGACGACGGGACGACCGGTACCACCGAAACCGACGCCGGCGGGTCCTACTCCGTCGAGGTTCCCGACTCCGCGACAGCGTGTGCGGTGCAGGTGACCAGCGACGGACAACCGCTCTTCAGCTTCTCCGCTTCGGGCGCTGGTATCGCGAACATCACGCCTCTGACCGACATGTTGATGCGGGTGGCCGTCGCCGCCCTGGCATCCTCGCCCGAACTCGCATCGTGGTTCGACGCCCCCGAACAGTGGGACGCCGTGGCGACCGCCATCGCCGCGGCAATCGCGGACCTCGCCGCGGCGCTCGAAGATGCCGGATTCTCCGTGCCGGCGGATTTCGACCCGCTGGGCGCGGCGTTCGACGCAGCCCCCGGCGACCCCTACGACGATCTGCTCGAAGCGATCGCGGCCGCGATCGCGGCCGACCCCGAGTTCGACGGCTACGAAGACTTCGCGGCCCAGTTCGTCGCCGGAGCGCCGCTTCCCACCCCGCCCGCTTCAGCAGCTTTGCCCAACCCGGACGGCGATTTCTCGGTCCTCGGCGAGCTCGACGGCGCGAGCGCCACCGTCGGTGGGACCGCCGTCACCTACGCCGCCGAAGCAGCGCGCGGTACGGCGTCGTGGGGCAAGATCGGGGTCGACCCCAACTACACCTTCGTCGCGTACGAGCCGACCGACGACGCGAACGGCTTCAACCCGTTGACGGCATGGCGTCTCTTCGGCGTGCCGGGGGAAGTCGGCATCCACCCGTGCACCGAACCGGGCGACGGTCAGACTCTCGTCCGACTCGACACCAACGGCGCCAACGCGATCGCCGAGGCGTGCAAGATCGAGATCGTGGAGTTCGGACCGACCCACGTGAAGGGCCGATTCAGCGCCATCATCGACGGCGAAACCATCACCGACGGCGTCTTCCAGGTGCTGCCAGCCACCGGCGGCGGCGGAACGCTCGCCCCGGGCGAGGAAGCGCTGGTGTTCACGGTCGACGGCACGGAATACAAGTACACGACCGTCAGTGACGGCGCGTTCGAAACGTACGAGACCGTCTACGCCTCCCCCGCGGAGGACTCCAGCCCCGGCTTCCCACTCGGGGTTCAGCTACACACCATCCCCGGGATGCCCGGCACCTACGAGTGTGGACAGGCCTACGACGGGAACGACTACCGAAAGGTGAACGTCTGGTTCTACTGGAACGGCGCATGGCACTACGCCGGCAGGCGCCAGAACCCGGACCCCGACTTCGCTGGCTCGAGCTGCACGATCTCACTGACCGCGGTCGGTGACATTGTCGAAGGGACGTTCTCCGGGACGTTTGTCACCGACGACGAGACCGCCTCCGTAGAGGTTTCCCGCGGCGAGTTTCGGCTCATCAAGTGACGATCGCTGAGTAGGAGGGTGGCAGCCGCGCGACTCCTGTAGTACAGCGACTTCTATGGTGGCGCGGCTTCCAGCCGCGCTACCCGCTCACCGCTCGATGACCCCCCACCCGTTACCACCCGAAACGAAAATGCGCTCGGGCTCCACCCGCACGTTCGCCAATCGCGGAGCCTCCGCGGCCCACCGAAGCTGCCACTCGCGGCCGTCCCACGTCGCGTACAGGCCGTTACCCCCGACGGCGACCACATCCATACGCGACGTCCCGTGGACCGCATGGAGATCCACGTCGCAATCGAGCGTCTCGAAAGTCCACCGCGTCCCGTCCCAGTGAGCGATCTTGCAGCCGTCCCCGACCGCCCAGACGTCGTCGGGTTCCGCGCCCCACACCCCGTTCAGTTTGCCAGTGAAGTCACCGAAGTCGACCTGCTCCAGCGCCCACGCGCTTCCGTCGAAACGCATCAGCTTCGGCTCGAACGTTCTGGGCGCCGAGGTCGACTTCGACCCCACCGCGAAGCCGCTCGTGGCCGAGGCCATCCAGACGTCGGTGTAGAGCCCCTCGGGTGCCTCCCACGTTCGCAGTCCCTCGTCGAACGAGAACGACATCGCCTTCGTGCCGACCAACCACCAGACGTCGCCGACCTTCGAAAGTGCTGCGAGTCCTCGCCCCACCTCCTTGCTGTCGCGAACTCCCGAGTTCCACCAGACCAACTCCTCGTAGTCGATCGCGAACACCGTATCGGTCGCCGTCGCCGTGGCGTCCCTGAGGTTTCGCGGAACGCCCTCGAGTTCGGTGACCTCGGTCACCAAGCCGCCTGACAGCAGTTGAACTCCTCGGGAAGCGGTCACGACCACCAACTCGTCTGGCGAAATCCGCTCGAACGCGACCGCGTTTCCCGTCCCGGTCGGCGTCCAGGGCGTGCAGCGATCGAATTCGAAGGAGGTCGTCTCCGTCACCTCGCCCCCGTCGACCGAGGCCGTGATTTCGCACGGTCCCGCCCCCAAGGACCGAACCAACATCGACGCCGCAGGGTTGTCGGGGCTGACGTTGGGGGAGTCGATCGTCACGGACTCGATCCCGGCCGCGAAGATGCACGCCTGGGGCGTCGAGGTCGTCAGGGTCACCGGCAGCCACCCCTTGCAAGGGGCGGTCGGCACGCCGTCGAACGACAGTGAAAACGTCAGCCGACCGTCGCAACCGACCTCCGTGCTCTCGAGGTTCAGAGCATCGACGTCGCCCGGCTCGGCCACGACCAGCTCGAATGACAGGTCGGGGTCCGCCGACGAAGTTATCGGATAGGTTCCGGGAGCCTCGGGTGGATCGATTCGAAACCGCCGCAACCCCGACTCTTCGATCTCGAGCTCCCCGACGTCGATGGGGAAGTAGTCGTAGCCCGCGAGCGACGTCTCTCCCGCCCGCAGCTCGTATTCGACGATGACCGACTCCCCCTGCGTCACCACGATCTGCCGGGCGTCGCGAAAGTCGGTCCCCTGCTTGCCGCATCCCGCCGTCAGCGCGACCGTGTCGACCTCGTGCGCCCGAAACTGCCCCGAAAGCTCGTAGTCCCCGCTGCTCGTCCCGACGTCGACCAGGACCGTCGACTCGCCTGCGCTCGTCGCCTCGAGCCGGACGATCCCGTAACCCCCGAGCGGCTCCGTAGACTCGACCGACATCGAATCGCCGTCGACCGTCGTCTGCAACGACTCGATCACCGAGCGCTCACACGTCTGACGCTCGAAGTCGACGACCACCGTGCTCGGGATCTTTCCCCCGTAACCCCGAACCTTCGTCTCGGCGTCGGAGCACTCGTCGTAGACCGCCGCATCGAACCGCGCTCCGACGGCCACGTCGACCGCTTCGGCCGGAGACAGCCGCACCCCGGTCTCCCCAGACCCGCTCGACCGGACCTTGCAGCCGCCCGCCGCGACCAGGATCGCGACGACCCCGATGGTGCCTCTCCTTCGCATGTTTCCTGCCCAACTGGTTGAATTGACCCAGCTTAGCAGGTTCTCCGATGCCGAAGAAACGCGCGGATCCGTCGGATCGCGCACTGCCCCCAACGGCCATGCACCGACCGCACGTCGTCGTTCTCAGAAAATCGTCGGGGTCCAGGGGAGAATCCCCTGGCGGGGTTTGGGGCGGAGCCCCATCGTAGCCTGCCCGCTACCCGCTACCCGCTGACCGCTAACCGCGAACCGCGAACCGCTAGCACGGCCCGTCGTGGTCGTACCCGACCCCAGCCGCCCCGAGGTAGCAGTTGTTGCTGTACGTTCGTCCGTCGCACCCGCAGACGGGGTCGTAGTACGCGGGGCAGAAGATCGGCTCGTCCGAAACGCAGACGCCCGCGGCGTCGGCAATGTTGCACGCGGTTCCCGCGTAGCTGCACTTCAGGCCCTCGCCGCATTCGAGCGCCGCAATGCCGCCGCAGGTCGCACCTTCGGGCTGTCCCTGCCGTTCGCACTCACCTTCGTACAACGTGTCCACGCCCAGCGCCGCCGCGGTGCAACGGTTAGAGTACGTCTGCTCGTCGCAGCCGCACACTGGACGATACTCCCGCGAGCAAGCCTGCGGAATCGGAGCGCAAACGCCCGGCCCGTCCGCTCGCCCGCAGATGTTCGCGTCCGGCCAGTCGCAATATTCGCCCTCGCCGCACGGAGCGAGCCCGCGCGACCCACACGCCTGAGGCTCGGGTTCCGCACAGGTACCACCGTCGCACATCGCCTCGATCTGGTAGGTCGCCGACACCGGCGAGCTCCACGCCGCATATTCGTACGTCGTCACGAGCGCGAGGTACCGTCCGCCGTCGGCCGTGAACTGAAGGCACGAATCCAACGCCCCGCCGCAGTCATCGTTGCCGTCCACGAAGGCCCAACCGTCCGCCTGCTCGCGGTAGAGCAGCAGGTACAGGTCGTCCCCGTCCCGCGACGGAACGTCCAGAAACAGCTCGCTGCCGGCCTCCGGCGTCATCGTCCACAGATGGTACCCGGTGCCGCCCGGCAGCCATGCCTCGCGCCGGTCGTCGATCCCGATGTTCCCCTGGTAGGTCGAATACGGACTACCGTCCGCCTTCGAGTCCCCGGCGAGCTCCACCTGCAGCGGCTCCGCCATTTCCGTTTTGGTCTCCGGCGTTTCCCCACAGCCGAACGAGACCAGTGAACCAACCACCATCCACGCCTTCATTGTACGCATTTTCCCTACCTCCATGATTTGAGCGCTATCTACTCAATCCCACCGCAAGAAACAAGGCCCTGCGGGGTCGGCGAACCCTGATTCCGGTGGGCGGGCTTCCAGCCCGGCTGATAGTCGGTGGGCGGGCTTCCAGCCCGGCTGGTAGTCGGTGGGCGGGCTTCCAGCCCGGCTGGTAGTCGGTGGGCGGGCTTCCAGCCCGGCTGGCAGTCGGTGGGCGGGCTTCCAGCCCGGCTGGCAGTCGGTGGGCGGGCTTCCAGCCC
>CAYPJU010000104.1:10028-17436 GCA_964411125.1 uncultured Bradymonadales bacterium
GACCCTGATTCGGTGGGCGGGCTTCCAGCCCGACCCTGATTCGGTGGGCGGGCTTCCTGAGTCCCCTGATAGAAAGGAACTTCGCCGTACGTAGCACTACACCCTGCCGGCGTCAGCCGGCGTGCGACGCGCAGCGTCGCCGGTCACCGCACCCGCGAGGGTGCGGCGAGGTTTGCGGCGAGCGCGAGGATGCTGCGAGGTGCCGCGCGCCTTTCGTGGCGCGGCGCTCCGTCGCCGCGCGCCTTCGCTCACTCTTCTTGCCGCCGCCACCCGTCGTGAAGGGTCTTGCTCCGACAGTGCGGTGACGTCGAATCAGCCGACGAAAAGTCCGCTACCGCATCGAAGTCTGCCTGCACGAGCACATGATTCGGCGGGTCCTCCCCATCCAGCAGAATCCCCGTGAAATGGCCGATGAAGCTCCCATTCTCGTCGACCTTCAGCGTGAGTGACCCCGCGCGCTCCTCCGTCGAGAACGGCGTCCCCGCAGCGATCAACGACGCCGGGTACACGCCGTCGGTGAGCCGGTCCGGACCGCTCCACATCATGATGAACCGGTTCGACCACTGCGCCTGGTACTCCCACCCCGAAGCGCTCGCGGCGCGCGTCAGCGTCAGCGAATACTGAAAACTCCCGCCCGCAACTCCCGGACCGTTGGACCTGAAGAACGCCCGGCAGGCACACTCCCCCACGAAGATGTCGAGGGCAGCCGCCCACATTCGATCCTCCCCCAACTCCGCGAGCACTTTGATCTCGAATGTCTCGCCCGACTCTCCCACGCTGGGAGCGTTGAACATCACCTCCTCGCCCGAGGTGGCCGATAGGTTGCTCCCCGTCCAGGTGATCGTCGCCCCCGCGGGCGCCGCCGCCCACAGCTTCACGGACTCACCTTCCCGCACGCACGGCAGGCTCGGTCCGACGGTCAAACCATCGAGGAGGAAGATCGCCTGCACCCTCCGACTGGGCGCATTCGGCTCCCCGCGGAGCCCGCCGTTCGATAGCGGTGTCACCCCGACGACGTGCGGAAACTCCGCTTCTTCGGCGGGCACGGTGACGTCCACTACTCCGGTGGCCTCGAACGTCTCGAACCGCCCCGTCCCCATCGGCGGCAACCACTCGAGCGCCGGATTCAGCGCCCCGAACACCTCGTACTTCACCAGGTGCGTCGTTCCAGGCAGCACCACCTTGATCGTCGGATCGAGAAAGACCGAGATCGCCTGCACGTTCACCGGAAGCTCCGTCGACACGACCGCTCCCGGAAACTTCTCGAGCTTCGGCACGATGTTGATCAGGTCCTCACCCACCTTCAGCGGCCGAACCCCGAGGCCTCCATCCACCTCCACCCCCAGACTTCGGTCCGTCGTCGAGATCAGGTCGACGTACTCGAGCGATGTCAGACGCGCCAACACCGGTTCGCTCGACGCAGTGAAATCGATCGACTCGCCACTATCCGTCGCGATCTGCGACGTGAGCATCGCCACGAAGTTTCTCAAGGTGTCGTCGACGACGACGCCCAACCCGTCAAACTTGGGAACCGCGCCGGCCAAGAGCTTTTCGCCCGCCCCAACGACTCCAATGACGCTGGCGACCTGAAGCAACAATTGGGCAATGCGTCCGGATATGTTGAACGGCGGTCCGGGCCTCGCTACGACCTCTACCGCGATCCCTTTCTCACCTTCGAAGTCTTCCTCGAACTCGAGATTGGCCGGAGTGACGAAAATCTCCGAAAGCTTCTCGGGCTGCGTGGCACAGTGATACGCAGCGTGGAACTTTGATATGACGCTCACTGTAGTGAATGCGATGATCGCGGCGCCCCCCACCGTGCCTGCCCCGGAGGACGCGATGTTCGCGATGTCCAGAAGCTCGTCTCCGTAGGCGCGCACCACGTTGCAGGATGGACGGCCGCACTCTTTCATTGTTTCGCTGAGACCCTCCTGGTCATACTCCCTGCGTTTCTCTGCGAACAGGCACCCGGCAACCGTCGTTATCGCCCCAGGATCAACGGGCGTCGTAGGGACCAGCCCGGTCGCTCCTGAACGACTTTGCGACGAGGCCATCAGTGCCGAGAGAACTCTGAGGTCCTCCTCCTCCATCGTCTCGAGCAGCGGTCTTACCGAATATTCACTGCCGACCAGCAAATAGGCTGACAAGACCCACGGGAGCGCGGCCGGGTCTTCGATATCGACTTCCAGCCGTTCGTCCGATGGGACGACGCGCCCCGCAGCGTCCTCGAGTGTCATCCCGAAAGGCTCCAACTCCGCCGTGGTCGAAGCTATCAGCCCATTGACCGCCGCTTCGGCGTCGAAAGCCTCAGCCGAAAGCGCCGAAACTTCGAGTTCGGCGGCTTCACAAGCTTCCACGCCATCGGTGAACTGTAGGGCGACCGAGCCCCCTTCAAACGGGTCCGTAGCTCCGATCGGTACCTGGAAAAAGTCTCCATTGGCATCTGTGAAAATCGTGGCCAACGAAACGTGTCCCTCCGGTGTCACCAAACGAAGAATTCCGTCTTCCAACGCTGGTAGCTCGCCTTCGATCCGTACGCCTTCCATTGGCGCACTGACCTTCCGATCCAACGAAACCTGGCAGTCGAGAGTCGCCGGCAGCACGCCAGAGAAAGCCCCGGAGTCTGGCATCGGACCCGCATCCCGCCCGACCGAATCTACGTCCTTCCCCCGACAGCCGAGAATGACCGCCGCCCCCAAGAACAACCACATCAACTTGCTCATGACCCCTCGTCGCCCCAAGATGAATCTTCACCTTCTCAGGTCTCGCCAACCTCCTCAACTGCTGAGGTCAGATACTCGTGCCCTGGTTCTTCACGTTAATCAGCAACGCACTACGCTTCGTAGCAACCCCGCTGCTGGTGTTCGATCTTCTCTTCGGAATGGGCCTTCTCGCCGCGGAGCTAGGAGTCTGGGCCGGCTTCGTGGCGATCGTTCTAGCCACGTTCCTCCTCGGCTTCGAAACGGTCCTACCCCGCTTCGTCGATTTTTCGCGGTTCCCCCGCCAACTCTTCCTCTTTCGCGTCATCGCGTTCGTCCTCGGTCTCGCCGGCTTCTATCTGGTGCTCACCACCCCCTGGCTTCAGGAGAACCGACTCGCCTGGCGCGCCGGTGATTCCCTCATCCAGGAGTTGTGCGAGGGACACCTGCCGGAGGACCACCCGATGCTCGACGAAGAATCGCCGGCCCCCAACGAGATCGCCAGAGTATGGGACGCCGAGACCGAACACAGTCGGGCTTTCGCCTGCGAAGCAAACGAACCGCGGCGGCGTCTTCCCCGGCCCCCGACGGACGGGCCTCACGCCGGCACCGGCTGGTACTGCGGCACGCGAGGACTTCTGAAGATCTGCGTGGAGCAAAAGGGCTCCCAGACTTTCGTCCTTCGCCACTTCGGCAACTGACGCCGCCGCCCGCCGCCCGCCGCCTGCCGCCTGCCGCCTGCCGCCTGCCGCCTGCCGCCTGCCGCCTGCCGCCTGCGCTACGTGGATGCCCTACGATAGCCCGACCGACCTGCCAAGCCCCGGCGTACCCGCCCTGATTGAGACTACGACAGTGAACGAGATGACATCGCTACCCCTTGCCGACCTGTTCGACCCGCCAGAGGGCTTCAACGCCCCGGTAGGGGCGCACGAGGGCGCCGATTTCGCGAGACAGTTCGGGGATGATTTCGCTTCGTACTGGCGAGCCTGCCCACGGGCAGACCACATGCTCTACGTCGCCGGGTGGCACGACATCGACCTCCGCGGCGTGCTCGTCGGGGGCGTAGCGGTCGTCCAGCAGTGCGTCGACCTCTTGCCCCCCGACGACACCGCACGGTCGGAGTTCGATCTGCTGAGGCGTTGGCTACCTTCGAACATCGAGAGTCGGTCCGTGGAATGGAAAGACACGTTTGAGGAAGATTACCTGATGGAACACTTTGGCTCGGGGCGCCACGAGGCCCAGAGCGCGGTGTCCGCCCTGGTCTCGGTGGCGAAGTATGGCCGCAACCTCGGGCCGGCACTCCCGGCGCTGATGGCTCAAATCGCCACCTGGCCAGTCCGTTCACAGCTCCCGCAGCGGTGGGCCCTAGAACCACGCTCGCTCGAGATGCTCGCCGATTTCGCCCGAATCCTTCGAAGCGAAGTCGATGCCGCAGTCATCGAGGCTGCGCACGGTCCGCGTTTCATGCCCGACAACTGGGCCGACGCGAAACTGCGGTGGCCGGAGATGTTCGACCGCTCCCGCGAGTGAGGCACCCGAGGGGCCCACCGACACTCTGACGACCAGGGCGACAGTCGGTGACCGCCGCCGACGTGAGGCGCGTGATACGTCCTATTCCAGAGTTGCTGGAACTGAGGCCACAGCCTGATACGATGAGGGGGCCATGCAGACGGGTGGAGGGACAGGCCCTGTGAAACCCGACCAACCTGCCGAAACGGTAAGGTGGTAATGCCTGCGGCGAGTGACCACTCCCCATGGAGCAAACCGTGAACATCTCTACGTCCGAAGTCCATACTTCCCTCGACGGCCGCGAACTCCGCGGCATCATTCACCACGATGGCGTCGTGCCTCGCCTCCAGTTCGAGGGCGAGCCGACCGTGTCGGTCTCAGTGCTCGGTGACGCCGACCCCGCGGCGTGTCTTCGCGACCTCGCGCGCATCTCGTCCGCGATCGCCGACCACCGCGACCTGCTCGACCGGGTCGCTGCCGAAGATCGCCGCGAGCTCGACGCGGTCCTCGCCGAGCGGGACCGCCTTTACGACCAAGTCGACGCCTTCGTTCCGCCCCCCAACGGCTGGGCCCACTCCCTTGGTCGCCATCAGGTGATGAGGCTCCTGGGACGGGCGCTCGGGTGGCGCGTCGACGCCGTGAAGCGCGCGCTGCACGAAAGGCAGGCTCAGCGCATCGCGGAGCTCGTGCCGGACCTCGAGCTAGTGGACGTCGTGGCGGTTAGAACGGACCACCAGCCCGGCTAGTGTCGACTCGGCGCTCGACCGTGTGGGAGACTCCCTCGAATGCAGGCTCGGATAGACGGCAATGGAGGAGAGATGAAGACGGCACATGGGTCTTGTCTATGTGGCGCGGTGCAGTTCGAGGTGGTGGGCGAGCTGCCCGCGATGGACGCCTGCCACTGCACCGAGTGTCGGAAGTTCTCCGGCCATTACTTCGCCGCCGCGGATGTCCCGCGCGACGCACTGACGGTTCGCGGCGAGGAGAACGTGACGTGGTACCGCTCCTCGGAGCGCGTGCGACGTGGTTTCTGCCGGGTGTGTGGCGCGTCGCTGTTCTTCGACCCACTCGACCGCGACAAGCACGATTGGACCGCGGTCGCGATGGGCGCGATCGACGGTCCGACCGGGGCGCAGCTCGCGATGCACATCTTCGTGTCGGAGAAGGGGGACTACTACGAGATCACCGATGGGCTTCCGCAAAACGAGCGTTAGCGGCGGCGGTCGTGAGGAGAGGTGAGGGATGACGCAGGAGACGGTCGTTTGCACTGCCCGGGTGACCCTTCACATCCCCTCACGATTTCCGTGGTTGCATTGTCGTTGCAGAACCCCCAAATGACGACGGCGCCGCCGTTGCCGGGGCGCCGTAGTCTCTTGAAATCATTCAGTCGGGGTGCGGCGATTCGAACTCCGGGCCTCTTGTACCCAAAACACATCATGCCGCTTTCGGCTCGTTCTTTTGGATTCGGCCGAGTTGCCGAATCCCCCGTCATTGCTAACGTTCAGGGTTGTTGGTGTAACTTCTCGCTCGATGTAATCTGTTTGGGTTGGGTCTAGTTTGCTGACTTGGTGCTGACTCGGGAGAAGGATGAGGCTCACAAACAAGATCGTCGATGCGCTCGAATACGAGGGCAAGCAGTACGGCTCCGGCGGCTGGTCACGTCACTTCGTTCAAGACGACGTTCCGGGGTTCGCGGTCAGGGTCTACCCGAGCGGAGCGAAGACGTTCGTGTTCACCTACCGCAATCAGTACGGAAAGCAGCGCGACTACAAGATCGGCAACTTCCCTGAGATATCTGCGTCCGCCGCGCGGGAGGAAGCCGAGCGGCTCCGGGGCGTGGTGCGGAACGGCGCGGACCCAAACGCCACGGTGGCTGAGCTGCGGCAGATGAACACGATCAAGGAGATGTGCGAGCAGTGGCTGGGACTACATGCACGACAATCTCGCGCGAGCTGGGAAACCGACCAGAAGCGGCTCGAGCGGCACGTGTACCCGCGTTGGGGCACCCGCGCCGTGCCCGAGGTTTCGACCGCGGACGTGTTGAAGATGCGAAACGAGATCGCCGATGGAAAGGGACTGAAGCGCGGAGGCGGTCCCGTCGAGGCGAACCGGACGGTGCAGCTCGTGCGAACGATCTTCGCCTGGGCGATATCCACCGACTCGCTTCCCGTCGGAACAAAGAATCCCGCGCGGGCGAGAACGAAGGGGCGTCACGGCGATTCGATGCTGTTCGCGGAGAAGCCTCGCGAGCGGCTCGTTCTTCCCGAGGAACTCCCCTGGCTCCTGGATGGAATCGACGCGATCGGGAATCCCTTCGTTCGCGAAGCACTGTGGTTCATGCTTCACACGGGCTGCCGGAAGCGCGAGGCTTTGGATCTCGAGTGGACCGACGTCGACTTCGACCGGGCGGAGGTGACGTTCCGCGAAACGAAGAACGGCGAGGATCACACCATCCCGATGGCGAAGCCCCTGGTGAAGCGGCTGAGGGCGCTCGACACCATCGAGAACAACCCGTACGTCTTCCCCGGCAATCGTGAGGGGCGACCGTTGAAGAACATCCGAAAGACTTGGAGGAAGGCGCTCCGCACGGCTGGTGAACTCGCGTCGAAGACGGAACCGCAGTCGGTCGCGATCGATATGTCCGACGTGACGATTCACGACCTGCGGCGCACCGTCGCGTCGATGCTGCTGGGGGCCGGGGCAAACGAACTACTGATCGGTCGGGTGTTGAACCACAAGCCACAGTCCGTGACCAGCATCTACGCCAGGGTGTTGCCCGAAGACGTTCGAGCGGCCTTGGAGCGGCATGCGGTTCGACTCGAAGACGTGCGCCGCCCCGAGCGGGGGAACATCGTCCCGCTCGCCCGCGGCGGGAGAAAGAGCTGATAGCATTCGTGGCACACGCGACGGGCGGATCGTGATGGATCGCTACTGTCCGAAGGATACGTGATGGAGCTCAAGACGCGAACCGGCTGGCGACAAGTCCCTACGGCGAGTCGATGCCCCGCGTCGAGGCTGGCGCGCCGAGCTGCCACATGTTCCCCGCCTCCCTCGAGGGGCGACCCCCGAGGAAGTGGAGGTAGTAACCTAGAGTGCCGCAAGCGGTCGCACATGCAGGTGCAAATCAGCGAGTAGATGACAACGGCTCGGCGAGAGCTAAACGTCACTCTCCCGCATCCGGAAGGTCGCTGGTGGTGATT
>CAYPJU010000105.1:0-1274 GCA_964411125.1 uncultured Bradymonadales bacterium
CCGCTAACCGCTAACCGCTCCCCGCTAACCGCTCATCGCGACCGACCGCGACCTCGTCCTTTCGATGCCTGGTCGCGGGAGCGCGCCTGGCGTCGTGCTTCCTCTTCTTCCTTCTGCTTTCGACGGCGCTCCGCCTCGGCCCGGGCGTCCGCCTCGCGGCGGTCGTCGGCCTGGCGCCGTGCAGCCTCCTGATCGCGAGCCCGGCGCTCGGCATTTGCCTGAGCGACCTGCTGCTCCCGCTGACGCCGGGCACGCTCGGCGTGCTCACGCTGCTGACGGTCGCGCTCCATCCGAGCTTCCTGTTCCTGGCGGCGTCGACGTTCGGCTTCGGCGCGTTCGGCCTGCATCCGCTGCTCGGCTGCCCTGGCCTGGGCTGCTTCCTGCTGACGACGCCGGGCGTCGGCCTGGGCGGCGCGCTGCTCGGCCTCTCGCTTGCGAGCTTCCTGCTCGGCGCGACGCTGCTGGCGCTCCCGCTCGGCCGCCTGCAGCTCGTGCTGGCGTCGCTGTGCCTCGCGCTGTGCTCGCTGCCGTTCGGCATGCTCGGCTTGTTCGTGGCGGCGGCGGTCTTCCTCGGCGCGGCGTGCGTTCTCGGCGCGCTGCGCGGCGGCCGCTTCCTGCCGACGGCGCTCTTTCTCCGCCCGCGCCTGGTCGGCACGAGCCTTCGCCGCGCGTTCGTCTGCCTGCCGCTTGCGCTCGGCCCGATCGGCATGCTCACGCTGGCGACGAGCTTCTTCGGCGCGCGCCTGTGCCTCGGCACGCTGACGCTCCCGTTCGGCTCGTTGGCGCTGCCGTTCCTGGTTGGCGCGGTCCTGAGCCGCTTTCTGCTCGGCATGCTGGCGGGCACGCTCCTGCGCTTCCCGCTGACGATCGCGTTCGGCACGTTCGCGCTCCCGAGCCACGCGCTGGCGCTCGCGCTCGGCCTGAGCACGGTCCTGAGCTGCTTTCTGGTCGGCGTGCCGACGTGCCCGCTCGCGCGCCTCGCGTTCCTGCGCGGCGCGACGCGCTTCGGCCTCGGCCCTCGCCTTCGCCGCGTGGTCATGCCCCTTCGCCTTTCCGTTGTTCGAGGGGTGGCCGTTCGCGTGGCCCTTCGCCTTACCATTGTTCGACGGATGACCGTTCGCGTGGCCCTTAGCCTTACCGTTGTTCGAGGGATGGCCGTTCGCGTGACCCTTCGCCTTACCGTTGTTCGACGGGTGACCGTTCGCGTGGCCCTTCGCCTTACCGTTGTTCGACGGATGGCCGTTCGCGTGGCCCTTCGCCTTACCGTTGTTCGA
>CAYPJU010000105.1:1374-17196 GCA_964411125.1 uncultured Bradymonadales bacterium
TACCGTTGTTCGACGGATGGCCGTTCGCGTGGCCCTTCGCCTTACCGTTGTTCGAAGGATGGCCGTTCGCGTGGCCCTTCGCCTTACCGTTGTTCGAAGGATGACCGTTCGCGTGGCCCTTCGCCTTACCGTTGTTCGACGGATGGCCGTTCGCGTGGCCCTTCGCCTTACCGTTGTTCGACGGGTGACCGTGCCCACCGTTACCCGCGTACTCCCCACCATGACGATCCTGGCGCGGATGGGGCTTGTGATACTTGCGACGGCGGTCGTCGCGGCCGGGGGTGTAGGCGACGGGACGCCCGCGATGGCGGTGATCGTGCCCGTGAACGTGGCGGACGCAGCGGCGACCGTCGACGATCACGATGACGTCGCCCTCGTGGTAGTCGGACTCGTCGTAATAGTAGATGTCGTCTTCGTAGTAGTACTCGTCCTCGTAGTACGGGTACGACTCCTCGACGTAGACGGTGCGAGTCTCGTAGTGCGTCTCGTGGACGTGGTGGTCGTGCCGCGGCTCTTCGTACACCGTGGTCTCGGTGTAGACGTGGTCGCTGCCGGTGGCATGCCAGGAAGAAGAGCATCCAGCTCCGAGCAACAGGGCCATCGCGGCCAAAGGAAGTTTCCAGTTCATCGATTTGTCCTCGCGTGTCGTTCGTCGATGCCAGATAGACCCGCCCAAACGCGAGGTATTCAGATCTTTCCCTCGAGTACGGCGACTCTGAAACCTCCTGAAACCTCCCCCGAAAACCTTGGATCTCCGAACCGCGGCCGTCACCATGCGACCCGTTCAACCTGGAGGTCCCTCATGTCGAATCGAAATTTCTACCTTGCGATGGTCCTGACGTTCCTCACCGCCTGCGGTGGATCCGGAATCGAGAAGAAAGGGATCGAACCCGATCCCGCCGTCGTGATCGACAGCGACGATGAGCCAGGTGACGAGCAAGAGGAGCCGACCGAAGAGGAGCCGACGGAGGAAGAGGAGCCGACGGAGGAAGAGGAGCAGGTGACTTCGGTCTGCGGCAACGGCGTCGTGGACCAGTACGAAGCGTGCGACGGCAGCACGACCGAAACGTGCGAAGGCCAGGGCTTCGACGCCGGCGTCTTGACCTGTTCGTCCGACTGCCTGCTCGACCTCTCCCGCTGCATTCGCTACTCGTGCGGCGACGGTATCGTCGACGAGGACGAAGCGTGCGACGACGGCGATGCCAACGGGGACTACGGCGCTTGCAACGAGAACTGCTCCGGTCGCGCGGCCCACTGCGGAGACGGGGTCGCGAACGGAAACGAAGCGTGTGACGGCTCGGACCTGCGCGGCGCCACCTGTTCGCTCCAGGGCTACGACCGCGGCTCGCTCGCCTGTTCCGCGTCCTGCGAGCTCGAGACGACGGCCTGCGAGTTCGCGTCGTGCGGCGATGGGGTCCTCGACGCCGGGGAAGCGTGTGACGACGGCGCCGCGAACGGCGACTACGGACGTTGCGACGAGACGTGCTCCGGCATCGGTGCGCAGTGCGGCGACGGGGTTCTGGACCCCGAGGAGGAGTGCGACGGTTCCGTCTTCGCCGAGACCTGCGGCAGCCTCGGGCTCGGGCGCGGAGCGCTCGACTGCTCGTCGAGCTGTACCACCCTGACCGCCTCCTGCAACGCGCGCCCCTTCGCCGGCGAGATCGTCGTCACCGAGATCATGCCGAACCCGGCCGCCCTCTACGACAACGATGGCGAGTGGTTCGAGGTCTACAACGCGAGCGACGTCGACCTCGACCTGCTCGGATGCACGGTCGAGAGCGGCACGTCCACCGGGGTCGAGTCGTTCGCGATCACCTCGTCGGCAACGGTCCCCGCAGGCAGCTACTTCACATTCGCCCGCAGCTCCAACCCGGGCTTCGTCCCCGACCACTCCTACGCGGGCGCCATCAACCTCAACAACTACGACGACTACGTCCTCGTCGAGTGTCCCCATCCTCTGACGGGCACCGTCGGTCTGATCGACCGCGTGGACTACGACGAGACCGCGTTCCCGCTCGTCGCCGGCGCAAGCATGGCCGTCGCCGGGGACAACGAGAACGCCTCGGACAACGACTACGGCTTCAACTGGTGCGAGAGCGGCTCGATGTTCGGCTCCGGCGACTACGGCTCGCCGGGCCAGGCCAACACGACCTGCGCACCCTGAAAATCCGCGCTTCGTGCGCCTTGCACCGTCGAGGGAAATTTCCTAGATTCCGGCCGTTATCCCCAGATAATGAACCATGAGTCAGGAGTCACATGTCCCTCCTCGATAGTTGCCGATCCGTCTACGACATCCTCGACACTCCTCTCGCGGAGGGCGCGTCGCCCGAGATCACACTCGTCGGCCGCACCGGCGCCTTCGAATCTTCGACACGCGAGGAACTTCGGGACGCGTCACTCCAATGGGGCGCCTGGTTCGCCGAGCGGATCGAGCCGGGCGATCGCGTCGCCCTCTGCCTGCCGACCTCCACCGACTTCCTCCACGCCTTCTTCGGCGTGCAGCTCGCCGGCGGAGTCGCCGTCCCGCTCGCGTCGATGGTGCCGCACCAGGAAGAGTACATCCCGCCGTTTCTCGAGAGCCGGGTCCCGGTCCTCGACGACTGCGGCGCCGCGATTCTCGTGACGAGCGAAGACTTCGCCCCCGTCATGCGGCGTCTTCCCGAGCTATGCGCGCACCTCGAGCAAGTGATCACGGCGGCCGACGTCGACGCCTCGGCGGACGACTTCACCCCGGTGACCCGCGGACACGAAGACCTCGCGATGCTGCAGTACACCTCGGGGTCGACCGGCCAGCCCAAGGGGGTGGAGCTCACCCACCACTGCCTGCTCTGGAACCTCGACGCGATCACGGACGGTGCCGGGGTGAAGCCGGGCGATTCCTGCGTCAGTTGGCTTCCGCTCTACCATGACATGGGGCTGATCGGTGGTTGTCTGTGGCCGATGGCGGTCGGCATCACCACGACCCTCATGGCGACGGAGGTCTTCCTCACCGACCCGTCGTTCTGGCTGCAGGCGATGTCGACCAAGCAGGCGACGATCACGGTCGCCCCCAACTTCGGCTACGCCCTCAGCGTCAAACGGGTCGAGCCCTCGACCGTCGAGAACCTCGACCTCTCGAACCTCCGCATCATGTTGTGCGGCGCCGAGCCGATCGATCACGAAGTCCTCGCCGCGTTCCAGGACAAGTTCGCCGCCGCCCGTCTCCCCTCCGACGTCATCCTCCCCGTCTACGGACTCGCCGAAGCGACCCTCGCCGTCACGTTCACCGAGCGCGGAGCGCCCGTTCGCGTCGCACGGCTCGACCGCCAGCGCCTCGAAGAAGACGGCATCGCCGAGGACGCGACCGACTCGAGCGCCACGGTGGCCGACGTCGTCTGCGTCGGCAAACCCCTCCTCGACAACGAGCTCCGCATCATCGACGAAGACGGTGCGACGCTCCCCGAGGACCGACAGGGCGAAATCCTGGTCCGTTCCGGCTCGCTCATGCGCGGGTACTTCCGTAACGAGGAGGCGACGGCGAAGACACTGCGCGACGGCTGGCTCCACACCGGAGACCTCGGGTTCCTCCGCGACGGGGATCTCTACATCACCGGGCGCATCAAAGACCTGATCATCACGTACGGTCGCAACTTCTACCCGCACGACATCGAGCGGATCGCCGCCGCCGTCGACCGGGTCCGCAACGGCTGCGTCGTCGCCTTCCCCCTGCACAACGAGGAAGAGTCGACCGACGAGATCGCCGTCGTCGCCGAGACCCGCGCCACCGACCGCAAGGACCTCATCGTCATCCGCCGCGAGATCCGCAAGCGCCTCATCAATTCGATCGAGTGCAACCCGAAGTACGTGACCCTCGTCCCGCCCCGCGAAGTCCCCAAGACCACCTCCGGAAAACTTCGCCGCGCCGAAGCCTCCCGCATGTACCAGGACGGCGAGTTCACCACGCTGCTCTGAGTGCGCTCTGCGCCCCGCGCTCTGCGCATGGCGCTGTACGCTCACGCCGTGTAGGTTTCTCGCATGAACCGACTGGCAGACGAGACCAGCCCCTATCTCCTGCAGCACGCTCACAATCCGGTCGACTGGTATCCGTGGGGTGACGAGGCGATCGAGCGAGCGCGAGCGGAGGGAAAACCGATCTTTCTCTCCGTCGGTTACTCGGCGTGTCACTGGTGCCACGTGATGGAGCGCGAGTCGTTCGAAAATCCCGAGATCGCCGCTTTTCTCAACGAACACTTCGTCAACGTGAAGGTGGATCGCGAGGAGCGTCCGGACGTCGACGCGATCTACATGGAGGCGGTGCAGGTGATGACGGGGCATGGAGGGTGGCCGATGTCGGTCTTCCTGACGCCCGATCTCGCACCCTTCTTCGCAGGAACGTATTTTCCCCCTGAGGACAAGTGGGGACGCGCAGGTTTTCTGTCGGTCCTCCGGCAACTGCGCGACGTCTGGGAAGGCGACCCGGACAAGGTTCGTCGCGTCACCGAGCAGGTGACGCAACGTCTCGAGCTGATGGCGCGTCCCGACGAGGCGGCCGGGCGCCTGGATCTCGAGCCGCTCGCCGCGCTCGCGCGACAGTCCGAGGAGGAGTTCGACCCGCGGTGGGGCGGGTTCGGATCGGCGCCGAAGTTCCCGCCGAGCACGCAGCTCCGCGCGCTGCTCCACGTCGAGGGTGATCGACGGCCGCGCGCTCTCGAGATGGCGGAGCAGACGCTCGTCTTCATGGCGTCGGGCGGGATGTGGGACCACGTCGGCGGCGGGTTTCACCGCTACAGCACGGACGAACGCTGGCTCGTGCCGCACTTCGAGAAGATGCTCTACGACAACGCGCTGCTGATGGCGGCGTACACCGAGGCCTTCCAGGTCACGGGGCGCGACTTCTACCGTGACGTCGTCGAGCGCACGGCCGCGTGGCTCACGCGCGAGATGACCGACGAGAACGGCGGCTTCTACTCCTCCCAGGATGCCGACTCCGAAGGAGTCGAAGGGAAGTTCTTCGTGTGGACACCCGCCGAGATCGACCAGGTCCTCGCCGAACGAGCAGACGATTTCGCCACGCAGTACGACGTGACCCGGCACGGAAACTTCGAGGGCGCCTCGATCCCGAACCGCCTCGGCGCGGTCGCCGACGACTGGACGCTCGCCTTCGAGAACGTCCCCGACCGCGCTCCGCTCGATACCCTCCGCCGCGCCCGCGATGCGCGGGTGCGACCGGCGACCGACACCAAGATCCTGGCCTCGTGGAACGGCCTGACGATCGGCGCGCTCGCCCGGGCGTCCGCCGTCTTCGACGACGCGGCGATGCTCGACGCCGCCCGTCGGGCCGCGGACTTCGTGTGGAACGAAATGCGCGACGAGTCCGGCGAGCTCCACCGCACCTACAAGGACGGTCGGCGGCGGTTTCCGGGATACCTCGACGACTACGCGTTCTTTGCGGCCGCAGTGGTCGACCTGTTCGAGGCGACGGGGAGATTCGGGTGGCTCGAACGTGCCCGCGAGCTGACCGAACGGATGCTCGAGCATTTCTGGGACGACGACACCGAGAGCTTCTTCTACACAGCGCCCCACCACACCGATCTGCTCGTGCGCCAGCGTGAATCGTACGACGGCGCGACCCCGGCCTCGACGTCGGTCGCCGCGATGACGCTGCTACGGCTTGCGTCGCTTCTCGGCGTCGACGCGTGGCGTGATCGCGCCGACGCCGTCCTACGCCGCCACTACGACCAGATGATGCGCATGCCGCGCTCGATGACCGAGATGGTCCAGGCTCTCGACCTCCACGTACAGGGCGCCGACGAGTACGTCTGCTTCACCCCCGAGAATGAGACGTCGCTAGCCACAGACGTCTGGCGCGAACACACCCCGAACGGCATCGTGATCGACGTTCCGCCCGACGAAGAGCGCGAACTCGCCGCGCTCGTCCCGGCAGCGCGAGAGCGCGGCGTAATCGATGGACGGCCGACCCTCTACGTCTGCCACGAGGGGGCTTGCGAGCTCCCCCGGCATCGATTCGACACCGCGCCAGACGACGATGCCTCCACGGAGTCGCGAGGCCCCGGTACGGAGGAATGACGATGCACGCAGGGCTCGATATCGGCGGAACCACAGCCCGCCTGGAAGTCTTCGACGCGGACTGGCGGACGGTCCACCGCGGGCGGGCTTCGACTCGAGACGCTTCGACCGCCGAGTCGCTCGTCGAGCTCGTCGCCGGACTTCTCGACGAGGCGCCCGAGGTGGAGACCCTCGGGGTCGGGTTCGCAGGCTTTCTCACCCCCGACGGCCGCACGGTGATCAACGCCCCCAACTTCGGCTGGCGCGACGTTCCCCTCGCCGGGCTGCTCGAAGCGCGCTGCGCCAAATCCGTGGTGCTGATGAACGATCTCGACGCCATCGTCCACGCCGAGCTGCACGACGGAGCCGCACTCGAGGCGCAGAACCTCCTCGCCGTGTACGTAGGGACCGGCGTCGGGGGATGCGTGGTCTTCGACCGACAGATCTTGCGGGCCCACGGCAAGGCCGGCGAAATCGGCCACTCCAAGGTCGTCGTCGGCGGGCGTCGATGCGGCTGCGGCGACCACGGCTGTGTCGAAGCTTACGCCGGCGGCGTCTACCTCGAAGCGATGGTCGACGACGTTCGCCCCGACCTCGCCCGCGACCTGGCCGCCGCCGATGCCGCGGTCGCTTCGAGCGAGGAACTCCGCGCCATCTGGGACCGCGCGACGAACTATCTCTCGATCGTCACAGCCAACGCCTGCACCCTCCTGAACCCCGACATGCTCCTTCTGGGCGGCGGGGTCCTCTCCAACCTCCCGACGTTTCGCGACCTCTATCTGCGAAAGATATCGCCCCTCGTGCTCGACGCGGCGCGCGACGACCTTACGATCGAATTCGGTGCGCTCGCGGACGCTGGCCCTCTTGGGGCCGCTCGAGCTGCAGCGATCGAACGAAAGACTCTGGACTGACTCGTGCGTCAAAAAATCGACGCAGCCGATACAAACCGAAGCACGGTTTCGCTATGATGTTCGTAGCGTTCCCTCAGACCACACAACGTCACGGATGAAGAAGACGTTTCTCATCATCGCTCTCGGCCTCCTCGGGTCGGGGTGCGACCGCGAAGCCATTGCAGCGGCGGGCTCTCTGGACGATCGAGTTCATGCCATCCGCTGGAGCGCCGATGACTGTGACGAGGTCGTCGTCCCCAACGGTTTCACGATGGGATGGAAGAAACTCAACCATCGCCTCGCGCAGTGGTCGGTCGGGCTCGATCAGAAAGAGTGTGCGCCCCGTCGCTTCCACGTCACCCACATCGGTGGCGTCTTCTCCAAGAACCCGATCGTCGACGACGAGCCCTGGGTTCGCCTCGAGTACCAACGCGGCCGGGTCTCGGCCAAGCAGTTCGGGATCGCGCGCGTCTCGCTGCGCGACACGATCGGCCCCTCCGGCACCGTTCGCGGCGAGGCGACCTTCTCGGCCGCCGAACTGGGGCTGGGAGATTTCCGACACCACACCGTCCTGATCGAAGGGATCCACTTCGACACCGGCGTCGAACAGACCGAGGACTACCCGTCCCTCTACAACCCCAAGCGCGGCTACACGACCCGTGGAATCGGCGCCGCCGTCAACGTCGAGCGCAGCGGCGACGAGCTCGTCGTCTCCTACCGCGCCTCATTCATGCCGGGCCGCACTCCCGAACGCGTCTTCATGAACGCCGCCCTTCCCTACGCCCGCATCGGCGCGGGGATCGACGCAATCGTCGTCGGGTCCAACAGCGACATCGCACGGGCGTCCGTGCGCTACTCGATGAAGAACGAGCGCTCGCCCCTCTTCGAAGACGTCCGACTCCCCGCCGCCGAGGAGAAGCTGCGCACGGTCCGCATCGCCGGAAGACCCCAGGAGCCCCCCGGTTTCTGGGGACTCCAGCGGTTTCACTTCGACCTCGACTTCGACGACGACTGTGCGAACGACGACGAGTGTACCTGGGGTAGCTGCGTCGAAAACAAGTGCGACATCGAAGCGGGCAAGCTCGGTGAGTACATCCGCGAGTTCTCGGTCGGCGTGAAGATGAAGGACTTCGATCCCGAGACGGGCCGCGCCGACTTCGTCGTCGACGGGTACACTTCGAACGCGTCGTCCTTCCTCTCTTACTACCCGCTGCGCTACCAGTTCGACGGCGCGTTTGCCTGGCTACAGGCGGACGGTGACTTCGAGCAGTCCGAACTGAACAACCCGTTCCAGACCGGCTCCGCGTCGTTCGACATTCACTAAAGTTCGCAGAAATGCTACCGATGTCGGCATGAGAACGACCGTCATCCTCGCGATCATCGCCTGTTTCGCCTCCTGCGCCGACTGCGGCGCCAACAACGGCGCACGCCCCGACGCCGGCAACGACCCCGCCGACGATGGTGCGCCCGACATCCGTGTCCCTGCCGACGACGGCGTCGCCGACTTGCCACTCTTCGTGGACTCCGACCTCACCGAACAGCCCACCGACCTCGGACCACCCCCACCGATCCTCGGCTCCGACGTGCCTTCGCGCGCCCAGCCGGGCGTCTCCGCCGACGGCGTCTCCGACCTCGCACCGGTCCCGGGCGAGGCACGCGCCGGACGATTCGCCGACGGCAACACCGGGTTCACCGGGCTCTGGGCTCACTGCAAGGCGGGGGACGTCAAACTGTTCAACGGTCGCATCGAAGCCTGCATCTCCGGTGTCCGTTCCAACCGACACGAGCTCTTCACCGGCGGCTCCCTCGTCGACATCCGACCCACCGGCGACACCAACGACGAAGTGTTCGACATCTTGATGCCCCGCATCGAGTTCAACACCGTCCACGCCGACGAAGTCTCCGTGCTGCGCGACGGGACCGACGGGGGCCCAGCCGTCGTCCGTATGGTCGGCGAGGACTTCCCGATCGCTTACCTCGTCGGAGTCGTCGGAGAACGAATCTTTCGAAAGCGCGGGTTCCAGGTCGTCACCGAGTATCGACTCGGCCCCGACGCCGACTTCATCGAGATCGCCACCTTCGTGACCAGCACCCTGGAGGGCGACTTCGACTTCGTCCAGGGTGACCTCTTCGCCCTCGGTGACCGCGGTCAGTACTTCCAGCGCGGTGAAGGATTCGGGGTCACCAGCGGCGACTACCGCGCGACCCTGTCGATGGGACCGGACTACGCGTTCGCCTGGTTTTCTCCGCGCACCGACGTGGTCAACACCCTGGGCGGCTTCGACGTGCCCTGGCAGTTTCCCGCGACCGACTACGTGACGGTCGCGCCCGGCGAGACCTCGCTCTTCCGCTCCCGCCTCCTCGTGGCGCCCACGCTGGACGCTGCACTGACCCGGGTCAGTGAAGAGCTCGAGCAATCCCTCGACGGCGCCCCGCGCACAATACGCGTGGTCGACGGCGCCGGGGAGCCCGTGGCCGGCAGGACGGTGGTCGCGTACCAGGACCAGTTTGCGCTGACCGCGGGACGTACCGCCGCCGACGGCACGGTGACCCTGACCCTCCCCGACGGGGACGTCCGATTCACCGTGACCGAAGTTCCTGGGGCCCCTCCCTTCGACCAGACCGCGACTGTCGCCGACACCGTCGATCTCACGGTCGCCACGCCCGGAACGATCCGCCTCTCCGCGACCGACGGCAACGGTCCTCTCGTCGCGGGGGCCTGGCTTTCGAATGGAACGACCACACACCGCGTAGCCATCGGACCCAACGGCGCGGTCGTCGACGTCGCTCCGGGGACATGGGAGGTGTCGGTCGGTCGCGGCCCCGAGTGGAACGGCACGACCCAGAGCGTACAGGTCACGGCCGGCGAGGAACTTCCAGTCACGTCGACCCTGGTGCGCGCGATCGACACCACCGACTGGATCGCGGCCGACTTCCACCAGCACATGGAACCGAGCCCCGACAGCGAGGTGCATCTCGAGAATCGCGTCTGGCAGAACGTCGCGATGGGCCTCGAGCTCATCACCCCGACCGACCACGACGTCGTGACCGATCTCGTCCCCGTCATCGCGGACCTCGACCTCGGCGATTGGGTCTCGACCTTCTCCGGCGTCGAGATCAGTCCGACCGTCGCCCACGTCAACGTCTACCCCCTGCCGTGGCAACACGACGCCCCGGGGCGCGGCTCCGTCCCGCTGCAATTCCTCAACGAAGACGGGGAGTGGAAACAGCGACGGATCCCCGAGCTGATCGCGCTCGCTCGACAGCTCCCCACCGATCCCGTGATCCAACTGAACCATCCGCGCGACTCGGGCTTCTTCCGCTACACCGACTTCGATCCGCTGACGGGTCCCGATGCCGTCGAACACCCCCGCTGGACCACCGATTTCGACGCCGTCGAGCTGATGAACGGCGACGAGTGCCAGGTGCTCCACGACCTCGCCGGCCTCTGGAACGCCGGGCTCCGACCGACCGCGATCGGCTCTACCGACACCCACGGCGAGTGGGGGGCGATCGGCGCCAAGCGAACATACGTGCGACTGCCGGGCGTCGCCGCGAACGCAATCACCCCCGAAGGGGTCCGCGACGCGATCAAAGCGAACCAGGCGATCCTCGCCACGTGGGCCTTCATCGAGTTCACCGACGCCACACTTCCCGGCGACACCATCGTCGCACAGTCCGGCGTGCCCCTCGAGGTTCCCCTGCGTGTTCAGACGCCCGACTGGGCCTCCGTCGATACGATCCAGATGATCGCGAACGGTGAGGTCCGGGCGACCCTCACCATCACCCCCGGGTCGGCGAACGTCGACTGGGACGACTCCCTGCAGGCCTCATTCACCGAAGACACCTGGGTCAGCTTCATCGCGTCGGGGCCCCGCCCCACCGGTCCGTGGGTTCCGGGCAACGACATCACGTGGGCCTTCACGAACCCCATCTTCGTCGACGTCGGGGGCGACGGTTGGCAGGCGCCCGGTCCGCGCCCCCTCGACCTCTCGTCGACTCCTTATTGCGTAGAGTGACCGCGGTCATTCGATGTCCAACGAGCCTCCCTGGTGCCAGGGATGGTCGAAATACCCCGGCTCGAAATCCGACTCGACCGCGGTCATCGTGAAGTTCCACGACCAGGCGAAGGCCACGCACATCCCGCCGATGACGAGCATCCATCGCACCCATTGCCATCCTCGAAAGAGGATCCCGGCGAGGATCAGCAGCGACGAGAGCGCTACAGCGCGCGTCACCATGTTGTCCGCGATTGCGTAGTCGCGTGCGAACGCCACCCCGATCGCGAAGAAGACGACCATCCAACCTCCGAACCGACGAAGCAGCACTGCCGGTTCGGGCGGTGCTCTCAGGGTCCACCGACGCGCGACGCCGAAGGCGCCGAAGAGCGCACCGTATATCAGGTACTCGAACGGCGTCGTGGTGGAGATGCGAAACATCACACAGGCCGCGGCGAGCGTCGGCACCAGGGTGACGAGGGAGAAGGTGGCGAGGATGGGGAGGCGTTTCATGGTCACTCCGAGCGATTTCGATCACCCTGCCTCCATCGTGTGAAACTGAGATGAACCGCGTGAAGATTGGCGGTGATTCGTTCCGAAACGACTGCGCCGTTCCGGCATCTGACGCACGGAGGTACCCCATGAAAGTAGAAATCTGGTCCGACGTCGTCTGTCCCTGGTGCTACATCGGAAAGCGCCGATTCGAAGCCGCACTCGCCGATCTCGACGAAGAGGTGGAGATCGAATGGAAGAGCTTCCAGCTCGATCCGACGGCCCCTACGCGCTCCGACCGCTCCATCGACGAGATCCTCGCCGCGAAGTATCGGATGTCGGGGGCACAGGTCGAGCAGATGATCGACCGCGTCACGGGCGAAGCCGCCAACGCGGGGCTCGACTTCAAGCTGCGGGACGCCCCGCAGGTCAACACGTTCGACGCGCACCGCCTGATCCAGTGGGCGAAGTCGCAGGGCAAGGGGGACGAGATGAAGGAACGTCTGCTCGCCGCCCACTTCACGGAGGGTCGCGCCGTCGTCGGCACGACCGAGCTCGCCGAGCTCGCCGGAGAAGTCGGGCTCGACGTGGACCAGGCGGCATCCGTCCTCGCCGGTGACGAGTTCGCCGACGAGGTGCGCCGGGACTTGGCCGAAGCCCGACAGATAGGCGTCACCGGCGTTCCGTTCTTCTTGTTCGACGGGAAGTACGCGGTCCCGGGTGCCCAACCGACCGAGACGATGAAGCAGGTGCTCCAGCAGGTTCGCACCATGTCTGCGCCCGCCGGAGAGACGTGCGGCGCGGATGGCTGTGAGTGAGCGACGTTCCGTCGCCGCGCACCGTGGCGCTCCGTCACCGCCCATGTATTCGGAAACAATGAGCGTCGCTCGTAGGTTATGGGGTGGAGTTGTCCTTCGTCGGGAGTGGAATTGACAGTCGTCTGGTTTTTCGCGTGGCTCGCCACGGTCGCCGTGTGTGCGCGCTATCGTCATCGTATCTACGCGGTGTTCGTCGCCGTCATCACCGGCCTCGTCGCGCTCAGTTGGGTGGCGCTCTTCTCGGAGCCCGGCCCCATCTCGTACGTGGCGTGGGCTCTGAGTGCCCTCGTGCACGTGCACTACCTGCGGCAACTGAAGCCGCGGATGCGGCCGCTCCCCTACCGGTTGTTCGTGCAATGGCCGGCGCTCTGGTTCGTGACGGGGAGCATCCTCGCGCTGCCATGGGCGCTCGTCGTGGCGCTCGGGTTCGAACCGCTCGGTTGGTGGCTCGCGTTCGTCGTCGCCGGAGTCGGGCTCGTGCAGTCCCTCACGCATCGTCCCACCACGCTCGACCTGGCGCTCGACGGGACGCTCGCCGACGAGCTCGGCCGGGCCGGCTTCGGCGAGCCGACGGACGAAAGGCCGCTGAAGGTCGCCCACATCACCGATACCCACCTGGGACCGTTCGTTTCCGAGCGCCGCGTTCGCCGCGCGCTGAAGAGAGTGTTGGATGAGGACCCGGACCTCGTGCTCTTGACGGGCGACTTCATGACCACCGAGTCGAACGGCGACGTCGGCTTGCTCGAGCGTGCATTCGAACCCCTCGCCGAGCACTCTCACAAGGTGTTCGCGTGCCGCGGAAACCACGATCACGAATCCCCCGAAACCGTGAACCGCGCGTTTGCGAAGCTCGGGATCCGAATCCTGGACGACGAAGCCGTGACGGTCGAGACGGACGCGGGGCGGGTTCAACTGGTCGGCGTCGACTTCAAGTTCCGCGACGCCGCCGATCGCGTGCGGGCGGTCTGCGAGAGCATCCCGCGCGAAGACGACGTGCCGCGTATCGTCTTGCTGCATCACCCGGGGCACTTCGTCCACGTCCCCGATGGAATGGGTGATCTCGTGCTGTCCGGCCACACGCACGGCGGCCAGGTCGGCCTCGTGGACCTCGGACTCAACGCGACGATCATGCGTGCGTTCGTGAAGATGCCCGACCACGGCCTGTGGGCGCTCGGCAGCAACAAGCTGTACGTCAACCGCGGGCTCGGTCACTACGGCTTTCCGCTTCGCATCGGCGTGCGGGCCGAAGCGGCGATCTTGAACGTTCACGTGGGCGCGGCTGGTTGAAAGGTCGTGGCGCGGCGCTCCGACGCCGCGCAAACATAGCGCAGTGCCCCCGCCGCCGCGCGAACCTGGCCCGACGACGATCTCCTCACGCCTGCTCATGACGAAGGCACCCAAACTCTCCCTTTGGGCGCTAGGACATTGTCCTCCACCCTGCTGAGCCCCTCGGTTACGCAATCCGACGAAGTGCCCACCGTACGGGCTCCGGTCGCCCTTCGAAGCGTAACGTCGTGCCTCGTCCGGCCGGAGACTGGCCGGTCGTCGGAGACATGGTAGGTTAGACCATGCCTGACGACGGACATGCCGCGAACCGCAATCTCGTACCCAAGCTTCGGGTCCACCAGGGCGGACTTGCGGTGCTCGCCGTGGCCTTCGCCTGCGCGATGGGGTGTAGCGACCGGGACGGGCAGTGCCGTCTTCCGGCCTCGCGGGCCGGGACCCACAGCGACGATCTGCTGATCTCGGGGACCGCGCCCCCACCCGCGAGCTCTACCAGTGCCAGGACGCCCCCGACTGCTCCTGCGAGCCCGCCACGGCGATCTGCGACGACGGCAAGTGCTCGTTGCTGCTGACCGACTGACCCATTCGCCGCAACTCTCCGCCGCAGGTCCCGCAATCCGACGTTGAATGAGGAACGGGAGGCGGTAAGGTGCGTAACATGCGACGCATCGCCCCTCTCTTCGTTCTACTCGCCGCGTGCGGGCCCGAGCTACCGTTCACACCGCAGCCCGAGGTCGTTCGGGCGTTGTGGAACCCCGCGACGGGGGAGCTGCCGACGCCGACGGACCTGGTGCGGAACGCGGCGGCGGGGCAGTTGCAGTTGCCGTTGGACGACGACCTGCCGGCCGCGGAGATCGAGTTTCGGCGGTATCTGAACAGCCTGGACGGGTATCCGCTGAGCTCGACGGTCACGATTCCGCTGTCGGGGCCGGTGTCGGCCACGGCGCTGCAGGGGGCGTTCGTGATGCTGAACCGGGACACGGGGGAGTCGGTGGAGCTGAAGGTCGGAGCGGTGCAGTGCGAAGGGGAGTCGGGCGGGACGCCCGCTCACCGATGTGAGGGCGAGGACTGTGACGAGTCGGGCGGGACGCCCGCTCACCGATGTGAGGGCGAGGACTGCGACGAGTCGGGCGGGACGCCCGCTCACCGATGTCGGCTGCAAGCGACGGCGGTGCTGTCGGAGACGCAGGACGGGCTCGCGGCGGGTCAGCGCTACGCGTACGGATTGCGGGGGTACGGCGGGGGCATTCGTGGGGCGAACGGTGAACCGGTCGTGGCGGACGCGGCGTTCTACTTCGTGCGGAGCGAGGAGCCGCTGACTGACCACCCACGGGCGATGCCGGGGGAAACGCTAGCCGAAAAACGGGCACTCGCGGAGCGGCTGGAGGAGGCGCGGCTCGACTTCATCCCCCTCTACGACGCGATGGCACAGCGAGGGATTCCCAAAGACGAGGTCGCGGTCGTCTCGAGTTTCACGACCACCGGTCGACCGGCGGTGTGGTACGACCCCGACCGCTCGCTCATTCCGGTCCCCAACGGGTTGCTGCACGACCGCGTGACGGACATCGTGAACCTCCCTCCCGACGAGGACGACGACGAAACGGCGAGGGAGATCAAGGCGGCGATCAGCGAGTACGACGGGGCGACGACGTCGGGGGCGATCACCTTCGCGGCGACCGGAGCGTTCGACCCGGCGAGCGTGAATGCGACGAGCCTGAGGTTGTTTCGGGTCCTGAACGACGGCAGCGTGAGCGAGGTCGTGGAGATCGAGCGGGGCGTGCTGGACGACCCGACCCACGCCTTCGTGCGACCACGGACGCCACTGGACCACGGCGCACACTACGTGCTGGTCGGGACCCGGGCGATGACCACCGGGCAGATTCCATTGGAGCCCCAGCCGATCGCGGCCCTCCTCCGCTCGTCGTCGCCGCTCTCGACCGACGGTGTCTCGAACGTCGGTTCGCTCGACGACGAGACGGCCGAGTTCCTGGAGCGCTGGCGAGGGACCGCGGTGCCGGTGATGGACTGGCTCGAGGCGGGGGGCGTGAAGCGGACCGACGTCTCGATGGTGGTGCCGATCCGGACGATGACGACGGTCGAGGCGATGCTCGAGCTGCGCGCCGAGCTCTACGAGAACGACACACTGACCGCGGTCACCAACATCCTGACGAAGACGCCGGTCGACCGAGGCCTTCCGTTTCTGCTGCGCGACGTCGAGACGATCACGACGGGGACGTTCACGATCCGCGACTACCTGGACCCGACGACGAAGCGATGGCGGGCGGACGCTCCGCA
>CAYPJU010000106.1:0-16071 GCA_964411125.1 uncultured Bradymonadales bacterium
AGGGGCCCGAGCGAAGCGAGGTTGGCGGGCGAGTACTGAAGTTGTGGGTGACGCGTCGCCCCGACTCGTTGGTGGCGTGCGTCGCCCTCGGGCGTGCGTCGCCGTCGGCGTCCGCTCTGTGCATCCCGGTCGTTGCCCACTTTTCGACCTGTGTTATCCTGACGCCGAGTTTTTCGTGACCGGGGGGGCCATGCATTGTCGTCGTGGAACTCCTCTTGGCCACCAGCAGGGGGGATCCCGATGAACATCTCGAACTTTCGAAAGAGACTTTTCGTGCTCGTTGCCGTGAGCGGATTGACCGCGAGCTTTACCAGCGGTTGTGTGCGCGGCAGCAACGGAGCACCTTGCGCCAGCCATTCCGACTGCTCACCCGCGAAAGACGCCCAGACCAACAGACTTTGTTATGGCTGCTCGGAGGAAGACGTGTGCTTCTACGAAGGCTTCCCGGCAAGTTACGTCTGCAGCAGTGAAGAAGCGGGGGAACCGACCGGGGAAGAGTTCTCGGGTTCGGTCAACGACTGGGACGACGGTCAGGGCACCGGAGAACCGGGCGGAAGTTCGAGCGGATCCGACGATGGTCCCCAGCTCGCGTGCGACTCGAATAGCTTCCGACCCTACGACGAGCCGCAGGTGGATTCGCAGTGTCAGACGGCCTGCATCTATTCCAACGGGGGGTACCGTGACGAGTGCACAGCGACCTGCGAACTGTACGAGACAGTAGCAGCATCCATCGCCAGTGGCCCGATCAGGAGATGTCCGGCCTGCCCCTGCCCATAGAGGCGAACGTCCTCTCGCGACAGCCTCGGGACGCCCACCCCCCGATCAGTCGCAGAGACACTCGATCCGCCCCGGGTCGACATTGCAAGCGACACCGGCTCCGCAGGATGGACCGCAGGCGTCGTCGTCTTCGAAGTCGACGATGCAATAGACCGGTTCGGCAGCATCGCACGGCACGACACAGAAATCGTCCGGGCCGCACTCTCCACATCCGTCGAGCCGGTTGGTCGTACCGGCGTTGGTGCCGGAGTTCGTGGCGGTGGATGAGGAGTCGGGATCGTCGTCACCACCCGAGCACCCCGGGTTGAGCCAGACGAGGCAGCCAGCCAACAAAAGTTTCAGCGCGAGTCTGCTCGGGCGGCGGACGGCTCGATGGTCCTTCATCTCTTCCCTCTCCGAATGGTCTTCGGGGTTTCTGTGGTGTGTCACGACACGATACACACTCCTGGTTCCCGCCGCATCCGTTGCCGCCTGGCTCGCTTCGCACGAGGGCGCCTAGCCCTCTCGTCGGAGAAGTCGTCGTCCAGTTTCAGGGCTTAGGAATCCGGATCGTCGAAATCATGAGGCTGCCGCTCACCAGGAAGGCGAGGGCGAGGAGGTGGAGGCTCCACGGGCCGAGCTGGAAGCGACCGCCCCACAAGAGGTCGGGGCCGACCGCGTCGGTGGCGAAGGCGAAGCCGAGGACGGCGACGAGGATGAGGGAGGTCGGGATCGGCGTCCCCTCGAAGTACTTCACTTTGCCCGAATCGTCGGCCAGATCCGCGGCGGTCACGTTGAAGCGGGCCAGGCGGCTGATGCCGCAACAGACGAAATACACGAGGATCGCGATGTCCCAGCCGCCGCGTAGTCCCAGCGTGTAGCCGAGGACCGCCGGCGCGACGCCGAACGACACGATGTCGGCGAGCGAGTCGAGGTCGGCGCCGATGCGGGACCACGCCTGGCGTTTGCGTGCGACCCAACCGTCGAACCCGTCGAGGATGAAGGCGACCGGGATCAGGATGAACGCGAGAAACAGGAACCGTTTCTCGTCCGCCGCCATGTACTCGAGGCAGAGGAACACGCTGACCGTTCCGCACGCCGCGTTGCCGAGCGTGAAGGTGTCGGCGAGCGTGTACTCCCGCATCATCGAGAAGCGCTGCTTCCTTGGAGCGGGTTCGTCCAGCGGTGTCACATCATCCATCGGTCATTCCTTTTTCGTTCCGCTACCCGCTCACCAATCTCGAGATACGCCGCGGATGGGTGAGACGAGGCAGTCGAAAACGAGGTCCCGTTGGGCTTCGCCCAAACCCACCAGGGGATTCTCCCCTGGACCCCAAAGTTTTCCCCTCACGATATCCAAGGGTCGCGAGGTCGTTTGAGAAAATCCGCGCTTCCAGGGATGCAATCCCTGGTGGGATCCGGGGCAAAGCCCCAGAGTAGCCTTCAGTTCACTCCCACCGTCGCGGGCATCTCGAAGTCGAGCTCGACGTGCGAACCACCCAGCTCGCGGGCGAGCCGCGCGTCGAAGTCGTCCAGCTCCGACTGCGCCAGCGACACTTCCTCTTCGTCGGACGAAAACACCGTCTCCCCGAACACAGTCCGGTTCGCTGCAGCCTGTCGCGCGCGCTCGCCGGCATCGACCTGGGCCTTGAGGCCGTCGAAGAACCAGTACGTGGTTCCGCCTTGCGCGACGCGAGGTTCCCCATCGTACGCCGCCGCCAGCTCCTTGTCGTGTTTTACGTCTAGAACGACTCCTTCGGCCTGCGAACCCCGCACGCCCGCGTAGATCTTTCGGATCTCGTTGCGGCGGCGGTTCTCGCGTTCGGCGGCGACCTTCGCCCCCATCTGGCCCAGATAGCGGACCGCCGGGACGGCGAAGAAGATCAAACTGAACACCAGCGGCACGATGCCGAGCCCGATCGTGACGAGCGGCTGCACCCCGTACATCGCCGCGAGCTGGTCGAACGCGCCGCTGAGCACCCAGGTGCCCATGCCGAGGTTGAAGAGGTTGAAGAGCGTGATCCAGGTGTTGGTGCCGCCCTCGTTGCCGGTGAACTTCGGCGCCGTCTTCCGCGTCTCCCAGATACGCCCCGGGGCCTGGAGCGCGGCGCCTAGCCCCGAGCCCGCCGTCGTCATCAGCTCGTCGAACCGGTAGACGAGGACACCGTCCTCGGTGACGTCGACGTCGCCGTTGAAGCGGACGATCGCCGCGGTCAACGCGTTGTCCGCCTCATCGAGGGACTGCCCGGTGCGGGCGGCCCAGTCGGCCGCGGTGACGCGGCCGTTCATCTGGCGGACGAACGCCGCGAAGGCGCGCTGCGCCTGCAGCGGGTCGGACTTGCGCTTCGGCCCGAACACGTAGTCGAAGATCTTCTGGTAGACCGGCTTCTCGGGGCGCTCCTTGCCCGCTCGATGCTTCAGGGCACGGCGCCGGCTGCGGCGGGCGCGCCGTCGGCCTCGGCTGTAGTCGTCGTCGAAGAGGCTGAACCAGAAGAAGTATTCGAGGAAGCGGGCCAGCAGATAGAGCGGCAGCTCGATGATCCCGTCGCCGTCGGAGTCGCTCGACGCCGAGGCGGCGATCGCGGCGACCGCCATCGCCAACAGCAGCAACACGAAGATGATCGTGTAGCCGACCAGCATCACCATGATCCAGATTTTGAAGAACCACTGGAAGCCGGTCCAAGCCGCCTGCTTGATGTCGTGCCACAGCCGGCCCTTCTCGTCGCCGCGGCGGATGAAGGACGGATCGAAGCGGTAGCGGAGGTTGCCGTCGTCGTCGACGTCGAGGTGGCTCTTGTAGAGCGACAGCATGCGTCGCAGGCCGAGCTCCACCTCGTGGTAGTTGAGCCCGGTGTCGCCGGCGACGTCCCCGACCGTCACCATGCCGCCCCGTTTCTTCAGGCTGGCGAGGATCCGGTCCTCTTGTTCGTATATGGATGTTTCGGTCATCCGGTGCGGTCACCAGTCCTGGAGCAAAAACGGGTTGCGGCGCTTCTCCATCCCGATCGTCGTCGTGGGCCCATGCCCGCACAGAACCTGCGCATCGTCGGGGAGTTCGTCGACCAGTCGCTGCAGCGAGCGCTTCATCGCCTTCGGGTCGCTGCCGGGAAGGTCGACGCGACCGATGCTTCCGGCAAAGAGGACGTCGCCGCCGAAGAAGAGTCCGAGCTCTTCGAACCAGAACCCGACGCTCCCCGGGCTGTGCCCCGGCAGGAACATCACCTCGCCGGTCAGCTCGCCGATCCGAATCTCGTCACCGTCGTCGAACCAGCGGTCGACCGCCGGCAGCGGATCGATCTGGTAGCCGAAGAACTGCCCTTGCTGGGGTGCCGACACGTAGAGCGGCTCGTCCGCCCGGTGCAACCAGATCGGCGCCCCGGTCAATTCCTTTGCTTCGCCGAGCGCGGCGACGTGGTCAATGTGGGCGTGGGTCTGCCAGATCGCGTCGATCGTCAGACCGGCCTCGGTCGCCATCGCGACGATCTCGTCGGCCGCCCACCCCGCGTCGACGATCGCGGCCGACTTCGTCTTCGGGCAACCGAGGACGTAGTAGTTCGTCATCAGCGGACCAGCCGTGAGGCCGCGTACGATTGCGTCGTTGTCAGCGATTTCGTTCATGGTGGCTTTGTAGCACCCGTGGCGCCGCGCGCCAACGCGGGGCCGTTCCGCCAGTCCTGCCGCGCGCCCGTGTCACATCGCGGCGGTGCGTAACCAGCCGTTCGCTTCCGCCAAAACGTCCAAAGCGTTCAAAATTACGGCTCGGATGTCTTTTTCTCCTTTACCTTTTCCGTTTCGATCTTTCCTTCGTTGCCGAAGAACCTCACCTCCTCCGTCGGAAGCGCCCCGTGACCCTTCACATCCTCGATACGCTCTCATCCGCAAGGCCCGCGCTCGCGCCTTCCGTAGGCTCGCCCTCGAAGGTGCTCCCGCGGCACCGGCACGAGCAGTCGGAAATCCTCGACGCCCTCGAAGATTTCTGGGCCGGAAAGCACTTCAACGGCGAGCGACTCCGTCGATTCTTCGAAAGCGTCCAAGTCGACTCCAGGAACCTGGCGATCCCTCTCGAGCAGTACAAAGAGCTCACGACCTTCGGCGCTCGCAACGATGCGTTCATCCGCGTCGGGACCGAGCTCGGCGCAAAGGCGCTTCGGGTGGCCCTGGACGACGCCGGGCTCGAACCCACCGACGTCGACGCGATCTTCTTCACGTCAGTGACGGGCATCGCGACGCCGTCGCTCGACGTGATGGTCGCGAACGAGGTCGGGCTTCGGCGCGACGTGAAGCGGACGCCGATGTTCGGGCTCGGATGCGCTGGCGGCGCCGCGGGCCTCGCGCGCGTGCACGATTATTTGCGCGCATTCCCCGAACACGTCGCCGTGCTGCTTTCCGTCGAGCTCTGCTCGCTGACGCTTCAGCCTGACGACTTCTCCGTGAAGAACCTCATCTCGACTGGCCTGTTCGGCGACGGAGCGTCCGCCGTCGTGATGTTCGGCGGTGAGCACCAGGGGCGCGGCGGCGCGGCCGGACCGCGCATCGTCGACACGCGCAGTACGCTCTTCCCCGACACCCAGTGGGTCATGGGTTGGGACATCGACGAGGACGGATTCGAAGTCGTGCTGTCGGCGAAGCTCCCGCAGGTCATCCGCGACGAGCTGCGCGGTGAAGTCGACGACTTCCTCGACGGGCACGGCCTCGAGCGCCACGACATCGACCAGTGGGTCATGCACCCCGGCGGGCCGGCCGTGCTCGACGCGCTCGCCGACGCCATGGGGGTCGAGCGCGACGCGTTCGCCGTCACGTGGGATTCGCTCGCGTCGGTCGGCAATCTGTCGTCGGCGTCGGTCCTTTTCATCCTCGCCGACACGATCGCTTCGGAAGTGCCGCAACCCGGTGACCGCGGGCTCTTGGTGGCGATGGGGCCCGGCTTCGCCGCCGAACAGCTCCTGCTGCAGTGGTGACCTGATGTCGACACTGTGGCTCTACACGATCTTCCTGCTGCTGACCGCCGGCGAGCGCATCGCCGAGCTGGTGGTCTCGAAGCGCAACGCGGCGTGGGCATTCGAGCGCGGCGGCGTCGAGTACGGCCGCGAGCACTTCCCGTTCATGGTCGCGCTCCACACAGCGTTTCTGCTCGGCTGCCTGTTCGAGCCGTGGCTCCTCGACCGTCCGTTCGTCCCCGCGCTCGGCTTCACGATGCTCGTCCTGGCAATAGGCGCGCAGGCGCTAAGGTGGTGGGTCATCACGACGTTGGGTCCGCGCTGGAACACGCGCGTGATCGTCGTCCCTGGCCTGCCGCTCGTTCAGGGTGGCCCGTTTCGCTATCTGCGCCACCCCAACTACCTCGCCGTGGTCGTCGAAGGCTTCGCGCTTCCATTGATCCACGGCGCGTGGATCACGGCGGCCGCATTCACCGCCCTCAATTTCGCCCTGCTCGCGGTCCGGATCACCGTCGAGAACGAGGCACTCGACAAGGCGCCGAAGATGCAGACGGCGCGCGCGGAGGCTGCATGAACGACATCGAAAGACGACTGCTGGAGATTGCCCACGACGAGCTCGACTGGGAGGGAGAACTCCCCACCGGGCCGCTCGCCGACCATTTCGACTCGCTTCAACTGATGACGCTGGTCGTCGCCGTCGAGGACGAGTTTCGCATCATTCTGGAGCCCGAGGACGAAGAGGCGATCGTCACTCTGGGCGACCTCACCGCACTGATAGGGGAAAAGGCCCATGGCCGAACTGCCGCATAGGACGACGACGCTGGTCGACGCTCTGCTGGTCGCCGCGCATCAGACCCCCGAAAAGGTCGGAGCACGCTTCCTCGATCGGCGAGGGGGTGGAGAAGAATACTCGTTCGGGGAGCTCTCGCGTCGCGCCTCGAACTCGGCGACGACGCTGCGCCGGGCCGGGGTGTCGCCGGGGGACCGGGTGGTGCTCGTCTGCCCGACGGAGGTCGGGTTCTACGACGCCTTCTTCGGCACCTTGATGGCGGGCGCGACGCCGGTGCCGGTCTATCCGCCGCTGCGGCTCGGCAAGCTCGACGAGTGGGTCGATCGCACGGCCGGGTTGGTCGAGCGAGCCGGCGCGCGCGCGATCATCGCCGACCGCCGCACGCGAAGGCTGCTCGGGCGCGTGCATTCCGCGAGCGGCAAGTCGGCGCGGTTGGTGAAGCTCGAGAACCTCCCGATCGGCGACGCGATGCCGGCGGCGGTGCCCGATCCCGACGACCTCGCGCTGGTGCAGTTCTCGTCGGGCACGACGCGCGATCCCGCGCCTGTGACCCTGACGCACCGGCAGATCATCGCCAACATCGAAGCGATCGTACGCCAACTCCCCGACGAGGCGCTCGAGCACGGGGGCTGCGTCAGTTGGCTCCCGCTCTACCACGACATGGGACTGATCGGCTGCGTCCTGACGACGCTCTGCTGCGGCGAGACGATGACGCTGATCGGCCCCGAGAATTTCCTCGCGCGGCCGAGGATCTGGCTCGAGGCACTCTCGGAGTACGGCGGCACCGTATCGCCGGCTCCGAACTTCGCCTACGCCCGCTGCGTCGAGAAGATCGGACCGGACGACCTCGACGGTCTCGACCTGTCGAAATGGGTCGTGGCGATGAACGGCGCGGAACCGATCGCCGTCGACTCGATGCGCGAGTTTCAGCAGCGATTCGCCCCCGTCGGTCTACGCCCCGAAGCACTCTCGCCTGTTTACGGGCTCGCCGAGGCCGCGCTCGCCGTCACCTTCAGCCCGTTCGACCGTCCGTTCGAGGCGACGACGTTCGACCGGCTGGAGCTCGCGACGGGTCGTGCCGTGCCGGCCGAGACCGGTGTCGAACTCCCGTCGCTGGGACGACCGCTGGACGGGTACGACGTGAAGGTGTGCGACGACGACGGCGCCCGTGTCGACGAAGGCACCGTAGGCCAGGTCTGGGTCCGAGGACCCTCCATCACGAAGCGCTACCTCGACGGTGAAGACCCACGGGTCGATGGCTGGTTCGACACCGGCGACCGCGGGTTCCTCTACGAGGGCGAGCTCTACGTCAGCGGACGAGCCAAAGACGTCGTCGTCGTTCGAGGGCAGAACCATTGCGCCCACGATCTCGAGCGCGCCTGCGACGACGTGGCGGGCGTGCGGCCCGGATGCGTCGTCGCCGTCAGCCATCTCGACTCCACCGGCGAGAAGGTGGTCATGTTCGTGGAAGCGCGTGAGCAGACACAGGGGCTCGCCGAGGAATGCCGTTCGCGTGTCAACGCCCAGACGGGCGTCAAACCCGACGTCGTTTTGGTCCTGGAACCCGGAACCTTGCCTCGGACATCGTCGGGCAAGCTGCGTCGTCGTGCTTCCCTCGAGGCGCATCTCGCAGGTGAGCTCGAGGCGCCCGCGCGCGTCGGACCGCTCCTCATCGCTCGCGAAATGGCGCGCAGCGCGCTCGCGTTCGTGACCCCGGCCGAATGATGGAGCGTATCCAAATGGCGATCGTGGGCGGAGGCCCCGCAGGACTCGCTGCTGCGCTCGAGGCGAAGCGCCGCGGGATCGACGCGCTCGTGCTGGAGCGTGAACCCGGCACGATCGACAAAGCGTGCGGCGAGGGGCTCATGCCGGCCGCGCTGCAGGAGCTGCGCGAGCTCGGCGTCGAGGGGCTCGATGGCAAGCCGTTCGTCGGCATCACTTACCGCGACGCGTACCGCGAAGACCTCGCCGCTCACGGCGACTTTCCTGGAGCTCACGGACTCGGGGTCCGCCGGACGACGCTTCACGGAGCGCTGCGCGACGCCGTGAACGCCGCCGGATGTCGCACTGTCGAACACACCGTGCGATCGGTCGTCGAGCGAGACGACGGCGTCCTCCTCGACGGTGAGCTGCTCGCCGATTACGTGATCGCCGCCGATGGCCTGCACTCGCGCGTCCGTCGGCAGGTGGGGCTGGACCGCCCTGCGCCGCGGAAACGGTTTGGCATGCGGCGCCACTTCCAGGTTGCGCCGTGGAACGACCGGGTGGAGGTTCACTGGGGACCGCGAGCCGAGGCCTACGTCACCCCCGTCGGGGACGACATGGTCGGCGTCGCGATGCTCTTCCGTCCCCCGGCGCGCTTCGAAGAGTTGCTCGAGGACTTCCCCGTGCTGCGCGAACGACTGGGCGGAGCGGCGCCCGCCTCCGAGACCCGCGGTGCGGGCGCCTTCGGGCAGGAGTCGAAGGCGTTGCAGACGCGACGCGTCATGCTTGTCGGCGACGCTGCGGGCTACGTCGACGCGCTGACCGGCGAAGGGATCGCGATCGCGATCCGCTCGGGGCGGGCGGCGGTTGCCGCGATCGCCGAAGATCGTCCCGAAACCTATTCGCGCACGCACCGTCGGCTCACGCGTCAGTGGGAGTGGTCGACGCGCGGGTTGCTCGCGATGACGCGGCCGCGCTTCGTCCATCGACCTCTGATTCGGCTGTTGCGGGCCGTGCCTCCCATCTTCGACCGCGCCCTCGCCGTGCTGGCTCGCTGAACGTACAATGCAGACGCCGCCTTTCCGCGGCGATCGTTGCGGCGCGCCGCCGCGTGCCCATCATTTCCCGCACCTTTCGCCTGAGGTCGTGATGAGAATCGTACAAGCAAGCTTCCTCGCGCTCTGCCTCGCCGCGGCGTCCTGTGCTCCGCCCGAGGTCAGATTCTGTGATCGCAAGTGTGCCTGCGAAGGTTGCAGCGAGCGGGAGTTCGACCGGTGCGTCGACAACCTGGACGATCGTTTCTACGACGCGGACGAGGAGCGCTGCCTCCCCGAGTACGACGCGTACGTCTCGTGCCAGAACGCGACCGGCTTCTGCGATCGAAGCGGCGACTACGAGACGGACTGCGGGCCGGAGCGGCGAGACCTGGACGAGTGCGTCGACTGACCGTGACAGCGTCGTCGGGGGTCGAGGGGAGGCGCTGTCGTGCGGCGGCTTCCAGCCGCGCTATGAGCCGGGCGGGACGCCCGCTCACCGACAACGCGCATCGCTGGGGTGCAGCGGCTTCCAGCCGCGTAATGAGCCGGGTGGGACGCGACGACGCGCATCGCTGCGGTGCAGCGGCTTCCAGCCGCTGTTGGGAGAGGGGGAACGTTGGGCTTCGCCCAAACCCACCAGGGGATTCTCCCCTGGACCCCGAAGTTTTCCATTCGACTGCGAGCTCTTACAGCCGGCTCGCCCATCGTCTCCAGGCCGGGCCGTGACGACCCTCGGACTTCTCCTCGCCGTACTCGGCGCAGCCAGTTGGGCGACGCTCGACGTCCTCCGAAAATCGATCGGCGAGCACGTCTCGGCGTCGGCGGCCGTGGCGGCGATGACGCTCTTCCAGCTCCCGTTTCTCGCGGCGATGCTGGGCGTAGGGGAGCTCGTGGACATCTCCGCGCAGCCCTGGGCGACGTTCTTCCAGGGGTTGGGCGACATGGGAGCCCGTTACGCCGCGGTGCTCTTCGGCACGGTGGCGTTGAACCTCCTCGCAGGCTGGCTGTTTCTCCGGGCGGTGCAGCTCTCACCGCTCGGTCTCACCATCCCGTACCTGTCGTTCACGCCGGTCTTCACATCCCTGTCGGCGGTGATGTTCCTCGGCGAACGACCGACGGTGCTCGGAGCGATCGGCATCGTCGTGGTGACCGGTGCGGCGTTCGCGCTGAACCCCGGCGACGACGAAGAGCGGGGCGTGCTGGCGCCCCTGCGGGCGATCTGGAACGAGCGCGGGAGCCTCTACATGGTGGGCGTCGCGCTCATCTGGAGCATCACGCCGATCCTCGACAAGGTCGGGTCGCAGCAGGCGGGGGTCGTCGGCCACTCCGCGTTCGTCGCCGCCGGGATCTTCGCGCTGATCGCGGTGGCGCGAGCGATCCGCGACCGCGGAGCCCGCCGGCTCGTCGGCGAGCTCTCGACGAAGCCGGCGCTCCTCCTCGCCGCCGCTTTCTTCAACGTCCTGGGGATGGTGTTCCAACTGTCGGCCTACGAGTTCATGGACGTCGCCTACGTCGAGACGTTCAAGCGCGCGATCGGCGTATTGACCGCCGTCATCGTCGGGACCGCCGTCTTCGGGGAGGGCGACGCGACCCGACGACTCGTCGCAGCGGCCGTCATGGCGGTGGGCGTCACCCTCGTCATCCTCGCATGAGCTCCCGCGGGCCATGTCGCCCCGGGGCGAGGTGAGGTAGAGATGGAGAACTTCGTGGAGGAGACCATGACCGAGACGGCCCGAAGAGCCGCGCAACGCCAGCTCGACGCCTACAATGCTCACGACGTCGACGCGTTCGTCGCCTGCTATGCCGAAGACGTCGTGATCCGCGATCTTCGGAGCGGCGAGGTCACCGGCGAGGGACGTGACCAGATGCGGACGAGCTACGGCGCGATGTTCGAGCGTTTTCCCGAGGTGCACGCCGCCGTGACGACCCGCACCGTGGTGGGAAACTTCGTCTTCGACCACGAATTCGTGACGGGGCGCGGCGATCCGCTGCTCGTGATGGCGATCTACGACGTCGGCGACGACGGCCTCATCTCGGGGGTCTGGTTTGCTCGATGACGACTCGACGGGGCGGCGCGCGAGCCCCCTCGGACGCCGCCGATGAGTGACGACGACGACCGCAATCTCCTGAATGATCTGAGGGGCGCGAGCCGGCTCGCAGTCCACGGGACCCGCGAGGTCACCAACGTCGTGCGGGACATGCACCGCACGATCGCGAGCGGGCCATGGATCCTCGGTCGCCCGCTCGCTGTGCCCGTCACGCTGGTGACGCGGATCGTCTACGGCAGCATCACCGGCGTCACGAGCGTCGTCGGGACGACCATCGACGTCGCACTCGAACAACTCACCCCGCTCGCACCCGAGGGCGCTCCGGGACCCGCGCGCGATGCGCTGATCGCCGCGGCGAACGGTATCGTCGGGGATTACCTCGCCGAGACCGGAAATCCCCTCGCCATCGAGATGCAGGCCCGCACGCACGGAGAACCGCGGCCACACATTGTCGTGATGGTCCACGGCTCGTCGATGAGCGACCGGCAATGGGTGCGCGACGGCCACGATCACGGCGCGGTCGTCTCACGGGCCCTCGGCGCGACGCGCGTCGACATCCGCTACAACAGCGGGCTGCACGTCTCGACCAACGGCACGCAGTTGGCGCACCTGCTCGAGGAGCTCGTCTCGAGCTGGCCCGTCGCGGTCGACGCCCTCACCATCGTCGGTTTCAGCATGGGCGGCCTCGTGACCCGGAGCGCCGTTCGTGCCGCGGAGACCGAGCACCTCGGCTGGCGGCGGCTCCTTCGGTCGCTGGCGTTCGTCGGCACCCCGCATCACGGCGCCCCCCTCGAACGAGGCGGTAACTGGCTCGAAGTGCTCCTCGGTATCAGCTCCTACAGCGCGCCGATCGCCCGGCTCGCCCGGGTCCGGAGCGCCGGGATCACCGACTTGCGGTACGGGTACACCCTCGAGGAGCACTGGCAGGGGCGCGACCGGTTCCAGGTCACTCGAGACCACCGCACCCCGCTCCCTCTCCCCACCGACGTCCGGTGCTTCGCCGTGGCGGGCTCGGGGGAGCCGACGCTCGGCGTCCCCGGCGACGGCCTCGTCCCGGTGACGAGCGCTCTCGGGAAGAACGACCTCCCCGCCTTGCACCTCGATTTCGACGCCGCCGACACCATGGAGGTCGAAGCGAAACACATCGACCTTCTCGGTCGTCGGGACGTCGGCGATCGTCTCTGCGAGTGGTTGAGCTCGGCCTGAAGCACCGCGCTGCCCGGCGACCCCGACGGCGCACGTGACCACCACGACTCGCGATGATCGACGCCGAATGAATGCTCATTCATTCGGTTGACTTTGCCTGATGGGGTGCTTAACTCAAGGGCGAACAAAAGAAACAGGTGAGGTCATGGCGAAGAAAAATCGGGTGACGCTGTCGGTCGAAGACGACATTGCGTACGTGAAGATCGACGTGCCGGGGGAGCAGGTGAACACCCTCTCCGCGGCGCTCATCGACGAGATGGAAGGGGTCCTCGAGGACGTGAAGTCCCGAACGGGGCTGAAGGGAGCGGTGCTCCACAGCGGGAAGAAGGACTTCATCGTCGGCTTCGACATCAAGGAGTTCTCCGAGTACGCCGACGATCCATCGAAGATGAAGGCGGTCGCGACGCGCGGTCACGAGTTGATGAACAGCTTCGGCGAGCTGCCGTTTCCGGTCGTCGCGGCGATCCACGGAAACTGCCTCGGCGGCGGTCTCGAGGTCGCGCTCGCCTGCGATGCACGCGTGGCGTCCGACTCGGACCGCACGAAGCTCGGGTTTCCGGAGGTCCAGTTGGGGCTGTTCCCGGGCGGCGGCGGGACGCAGCGCCTTCCGCGGCTGATCGATCTCCAGGTAGCGCTCGACATGATCCTGACGGCGAAGAACCTGAACGCCCGCAAGGCGAAGAAGGTCGGGCTCGTCGACGACGTCGTTCACCCCGGCATCCTCGTCGAGGTCGCAGCGTCGCTCGCGCGAAAGCTGCATGACGAGAACAAGAAGGGGAAGAAGGAAGGCAACGTCTTCGACCAGCTCGTCAGCGACCCGATGAAGGTCGCGGCCCGGACGCCGGCGCGCGGGCTCATCTTCAACAAGGCGCGCGAGATGGTGCAGAAAGAGACGGGCGGCCACTACCCCGCGCCGCTCGACGCGATCGACTGCATCGAGATCGGGCTCAAAGAGGGGATGAAGGCGGGGATCGAGTGCGAGATCGAGCGCTTCGCGAAGCTCGTGCAGACCGACGTCTCACGGAACCTGCGCGGCGTCTTCTTCATGAAGCAGGCGGTCGACAAAGACCCGATCGTCGGCGCGGACGTCGAACCGGTCGAGGTTCGACGCGTCGGCGTTCTCGGCGCGGGCCTCATGGGGGCGGGCATCACTCAGGTGCTCGCCTACAACGGCTACGACGTGCGCCTCAAGGACAAGGACGCCGAGGGGCTCGGCTGGGGACTGAACTACGCGAGCGACCTCTTCGACAAGGCGGTGAAGTACAAGAAGATGACGGCGCAGAAGGCCGACGTTGCGTTCGGTCGCATCTCGGGGACGGCGTCGTACGACGGCATCGGGACGAGCGACCTCGTGATCGAGGCGGTGTTCGAGGACAAGGACCTCAAACACCGGATGATCCGCGACGTCGAGGAGGCCGGAAACGAGGACCTGATCTACGCGTCGAACACTTCGACGATCCCGATCGGCGACCTCGCGAAGGCGTCCGAACGGCCGCAGAACATCATCGGGATGCACTTCTTCAGCCCCGTTCACAAGATGCCGCTGCTCGAGATCATCAAGACGAACGAGACGTCCGACGTGGCGATCGCGACGGCGCTGAAGGTCGGTCGCGACATGGGGAAGACGTGCATCGTCGTCAACGACGGGCCCGGGTTCTTCACCAGCCGCGTCATCGGCGCCTACATCAACGAGGCGGGGTGGCTGCTGCAGGAGGGGGCCGCGATCGAAGACATCGACCGCGCGATGCGCAAGTGGGGCTTCCCCGTCGGCCCGATGAAGCTCGTCGACGAAGTCGGCATCGACGTCGGGCTGAAGGCGGGGACGGTCCTCGCCGAGGCTTTCGAAGAGCGATGGGACGCGCCGACGGCGCTCAAAGCGGTCGCCGACGACGGCCGGAAGGGCCGAAAGAACGGCCGCGGGTTCTACGTCTACGAAGACGGGAAGGCGCAGGAGCCAGATCCGACGGTTTACGACCTGCTCGGCCAGGACCGCGACCGCAAGGAGTTCAGCGAGCAGACGATCCAGGATCGCTGCTGGCTCGCGATGCTCAACGAGTGCGCCTACTGCCTGCAGGAAGGGATCGCCGAACGCCCGCGCGACGTCGACATCGGCGTCATCTTCGGGCTCGGGTTTCCGCCGTTCCGCGGCGGCATCCTGCACCACGCCGACCACGTCGGCATCCAAGCGGTGGTCGACCGGCTCAACCAGCTCGCCGACGAGTACGGTGAGCGCCTGCGACCCGCGCTGCTGCTGCGAAACATGGCCGAATCGGGCGACACATTCTTCGACGAAGGGAGGGGCTGAACATGGCATCGAACAACCGACAACCACTCGGTGGCAAAGACCGCGTCGCGATCATCGCTGGCGTCCGCACCCCGTTCGTCAAGGCGTGGAGTGAGTACAAGGACCTGAACGAAGCGTCGCTGTCGCGCACCACGATCAACGAGCTCCTCAACCGCGTCGACTTCGACGCGCGCGAGGTCGGCGCCGTCATCCTCGGCTGCGTCTCGGCGCCGATGAACGGCCCGAACGTCGCCCGCGAGGCAGTCCTGCGAAGCCAGGTCCCGAACGACGTCGCGGCCTACACGATCCAGATGTACTGCGCTTCGAGCGGCCAGGCCGTCATCAACGCCGCGGGCGACATTTTGATGGGCGCGACCGACATCGCGATCGCCGGCGGCGTCGAGTCGATGAGCTCGGCGCAGGCGCGCGTCTCGCTTCCGCTGTCGCAGGCGCTCAACGACGCAGCCAAAGCGAAGACACTGCAGGGCCGCCTGAAGGCGTTCGCCGACGTCGACCTCGCCGACCTCAAGCCCGACGCACCCGCGATCGCCGAGCCGACGACCGGCCTGTCGATGGGGGAGTCGGCCGAAGAGATGGCGAAGGAGTACGGCATCGGCCGGACCGAGCAGGACGAGTACGCCCAGATGACGCACCATCGCGCCGCCGCGGCTCACGACGAGGGGCGCTTCACCGAGGTCTTCACCTACCTGGCCGGCGAAGACTTCGACGAGCCGGTCGAGCGCGACACGCTGGTGCGGGGCGACACGACCGTCGAGAAGATGGCGAAGCTACGCCCGGTCTTCGACAGGAAGCACGGAACGATCACCGCCGCCAACGCGTCGCCGCTCACCGACGGCGCATCGGCTGTCCTGATGATGCGCGAGTCGAAGGCGAAGGAGCTCGGGCTCGAGCCGATCGCCTACATCCGCTCGCACTCGATCGTCGGCCTCGATCTCTTCAAGTACGGGATGCTCCTCGGCCCGACGTTCGCGACCCCCAAAGCGCTCGACCGCGCCGGCGTGAAGTTCGAAGACCTCGACATCATCGAGATGCACGAGGCCTTCGCCGCCCAGGTGCTCGCGAACGTGAAGATCTGGGGCTCGGAGAAGCTCTGCAAGGAGGTGGGCCTCGACGGCGCCATCGGCGAGATCGACTACGACACGTTCAACGTGAACGGCGGCTCGATCCCGATCGGTCATCCGTTCGGCGCGACCGGCGCACGGCTCGTCATGCAGCTCGCCTACGAGATGCAGCGCCGCGACCAGAACCTCGGGCTGCTGACGGCGTGTGCCGCCGGTGGGTTGGGGCT
>CAYPJU010000107.1:0-1325 GCA_964411125.1 uncultured Bradymonadales bacterium
CGCCGCGTCATTCAAGGGTCGCAGATACCATCGAACGCCACGTCGACGCCCGAAGCCCGCGCCATGCAGGCGTTGCCGTATGTGGACCCATCGCACCCGCAAACTGGCTCGTACGCCTGGTCGCACGCGTCGGGGCTCGGCTCGCAGAAGCCCAGGCCGTCGGCGGCGCCACACGCGTCGTCGTCGTCGTAGTTGCAGTAGTAGCCGAACGCGCAGGTGTCCCCGGCGAACCCGCCGCACGTTTCCTCCGCCGGAGCCTCGCAGGCGCCCAGGTGTGCGACGGAGACGCCAGCGGTCGAGGCATCGCACGCGTCGAGATACGTCACCCCATCGCACCCGCACACCGTCTCCTCGGGGGTGTCGATGAAGGGGCATGCCTGCGGGATCGGTGTGCATACGCCCTGCTGGTCGGCGGCTCCGCACATATCCTCGATCTCGTAGCGACAGTATTCGCCAGCGTCGCACGAATCACCTGGGCCCCCGCAAAGCCGGGGCATCGACGGTGCCTGGCACGTTCGCGCGTCGACGCAGACCCAGCATCCGTCCTGTTGTGCCGCTGTCTCGCCCGTGGCACAGGTCGGCTCGAGGGCGTTGCAGAAGTTTTCGGACCCGTCGTCGCAGTTCGGGACGACGCACTCGGACGGCGCCACCGGCGGGCAGTCCGGGCCGTCACACGCCGGCGTGATTTCGCAGTATCCGTTGGGGCAATCCGCGTCGTCCTGGCATCCCTCGGTTTCTGTCGTCGACGGCTGGCACGTCGCGGCGTCCACGCACGACCAGCAGCTGTTGATGACCGCCGCGACTTCGCCCGCAGCGCACGTCGGTTCGAGAGCTCGGCAGGCGAGCACCGAGCCGTCGTCGCAGCTCGGAAGTTCTTCCTCGTCGTCGCCTTCGTCCTCGTCCTCGTCCTCTTCTTCCTGCTCCACGCAGTCGGGGTCGATCTGCGCGCAGAATTCGTCGCACGAACCGTCCCCGTACCAGCCGAATCGGTCGCACAGATCTTCGGACGACCCGTCCGACACCGGTGCTTCTTCGGGCTCGTCGGCCGAAATTCGGTCGGCGTCACCACACGCCGAGACACACAAAACAGAAAGCATCGACACCAGAAATCGTTTCATCACATGGCTCCAGACGGTTCGGGCGGCGGTTGTGCAACGCACATGCCGGTTTCGGTCCCCGACCCGAGTCGTCCCTTCGATCGTCATGCCGCATGCGGGAAAGGGCGCCGTTCCGGCGACGGTTCCACCGCGGCGCGTCGGGAGTATTTCGTGGGGGCAAGGTGTATCCCCTCAGATTTTCGAGGCGACCAGCGGCTGGCCGGCCCG
>CAYPJU010000107.1:1425-16020 GCA_964411125.1 uncultured Bradymonadales bacterium
GGGGGCAAGGTGTATCCCCTCAGATTTTCGAGGCGACCAGCGGCTGGCCGGCCCGGGACGCGGCTCTCGAATCGTGGGCCGTTCCGCTTCCCGCTTCCCGCTTCCCAGTTCCCGATTTCCCTTTCCCTTTCCCTTTCCTTCCCCGGGTATCGCATCGCCCTCACCGCAGGGGACCGCCCCTGGTTCCGCATGCCTGCGCTCTGCTCGGCTCCGATGTCTGGGTGGACGCGGCCTGGGGGCCGTGTGAGGGCCGGGAAAAGGAAAAGGAGAAGGAAATCGGGAATCGGAAATCGGGAGTCGGGAATCGGGAAGGAAGCCGTCGCACGGAACAAGTCGTGAATCGTACCGGTGCCTCGATCCCGCATGAAAACTGGCGCATCGGAAGCTCCGCGAGAAAGTTCGCAACGGAGCGCGCGTACTGTCGATAACGGTAGGGACCAGAGGTTCCTCCCGGGCTCGCGAAGTTTGCGCACTCGCCGGTCCGGGAGGCGGCCAGAGCTTCACTCGCCCCGAAACTCGACGTTTCGCGAAGACGGGAGAGCTCTGTCCGGGCGATGGCGGGCGGGCCTTGAAAGGGGCCCGAGCAAAGCGAGGTGGGTGGGCGAGTTGGAAGAGGCGCGACGCGTTTGGTTGGTCGGCAATCTAGCTCGAACAGGACGGCCCGGGGGCACTCACGTGCCGTCGCCCGTGACAGCGTGTGCCAGCTCTTGTCCAAGGCGCGCGGCCGTATCGGCGGAGACCCGTGGTACGTGGACGAAGACGGCGTGGCCCGACTCCAGCTTCGTGAGCGCGTGGTAGTAGAGCGCATTGCAGACGTACATCCCGGCGCTGTGCGTGATGGTCCACTCCAGGCCGTTGATGGGGGCACATCGCTCGCGCCAATCGTCGAGGGGAAGAGCGGACTCGAGGGCGGCGGAGCCTCCTTCGGCCAGGCGGGCGGGGCGCTCGGCGGGTTCGGCGAACCAGTTGTGGGCGAAGCGCTCCAGGCAGACGTGTTCGCGGTTTCTCGCGACGCCGAAAGCGAAGAGTGTCTGGTCTTCCTCGAGCGTGCTGGCGAACTCGGCGACTGCGTCGAACGATACGTCGAGCAAACGGGGACGATTCAGGTGGGGACGCCCGTCCCCCGAAGACAGGGTGGGGCTCGCCATTGCATCGGCGAAGGCCACGGCGCAGTCCCACGACGGGTTGTAGTCGACGTCGAGGAATGCGCCGAACCCGGTGACGACGACTTTCGTGGGATCGAGGCTCATGCCTGCTTCCGAAGCTCGCGGATCGCGTCCTCGAGCCCCTGTAGCGTCAGCCCGAACATCGGAAAGAGCTTCGCGATCGCCACACAGGTGAACGTGCTCCCCCAGTATCGCTGCGGGTCGGGGTTGATCCAGACCGTGCGCGGGATCTTCTCCTTGATACGCTTGAGCCAGGTGATGCCGGAGTCGGAGTTCAGGTAGTACATGTCGATGGCACCGCCCGAGTCCATCAGCTCGTAAGGGGCCATCGCGGCGTCACCGACGATGATGCAGCGCCAGGTCTCGTCCACGTTCTGCAGCACCTCGGCCGTCTTCTTCGACTCGCGCCGCGCCATGTCGGTGTAGAGGTTCCCGTAGACGCAATTGTGGAAGTAGTAGCTCTCGAACGCCTTGAAGTGCGACGCCTGATGCGCGGCGCTGAACAAGAGCGAGGTGAGGTGCGTGTAGGGGTTCATCGAGCCGCCGACGTCGCACAGGAGCAAGAGCTTCACCTGGTTCTTGCGTGGCTGCTTGAACACCAACTCGATGTCGCCTGCGTTCTGCGCCGTCTTGTCGATCGTCGCGTCGAGGTCGAGCTCCTCCTGCCGACCGTCTTTCGTCAGGATGCGAAGGCGCCGAAGCGCCGCCGAGAACTGGCGCACGTCGAGGGTGAGGTCGTCGCGAAGGTTCTGGTAGCGGCGCGACATCGCGACCTGGACCGCCGAACGTCCGCCGCCGGGACCTCCGACGCGAAAGCCCGCCGGGTTCTGACCACCGTGGCCGAACGGGCTCGTCCCGCCGGTGCCGATCCACTTGTTTCCGCCGTCGTGTCGCTCGTCTTGTTCCTCGAGCCTTTGCTGAAACATCTCGAACAGTGTCTCGAGATCGTGCTCTTCGAGCAGCGCCTTCTGCTCGTCGGTCAGCCCCTCGAACATCTTCGGGTCGCGCAGCCAGTCGAGCATCTCGGACTGCAGCTCCGGCAGGTTCTCCCATTCGATCACCGCGTCGCGGAAGAACTCCGCGAACGCCTGGTCGTAGGTGTCGTACTGCTCGGGCTTCTTCACCAGCACGCTCCGCGCGAGCGAGTAGAAACGGTCGAGGCTCGACTCGGCGTGGCCGAGCTCCAGCGCGCGCAAGAGCGTCATGAACTCGGTCGGGCTGACCGGCAGTCCGCGGTCGCGAAGATGGTAGAAGAAGTCGATGAACATCGGTCAGTTCAACCGCTTCTGCATCGCCTTCAGGTCCGACTCCTTCTTCAACAGCACGCCGAGGAAGGGGAAGCCGCCCTGCAACTGCGAGTTCGAAAGGCCCGAACGGCGAAGTGCGTTGAGCCAGTCGAGCAGCTCGCTCGTCGAGGGCTTCTTGCGAACCTCGGGCTGTTCGCGGAGCCAGTAGAACTTCACCAGGGCCTGGTTCATCAGCTCCTGGTCGAGCTTCGGGTAGTGGACCGCCACGATCTCACGCATCAGGTCGGCCGGGGGAAACTCGATGTAGTGAAAGACACAGCGGCGAAGGAACGCGTCGGGCAGCTCTTTCTCGGCGTTCGAAGTGATCAAGACCACCGGCCGTTTCTCCGCCGTGATCGTCCGGTTCGTCTCCCGAACCGTGAAGCTCATCTGGTCGAGCTCGTGCAAGAGGTCGTTGGGGAACTCGAGGTCCGCCTTGTCGATCTCGTCGATCAGGAGCACGTGCCGTTGGTCGGCGTCGAACGCTTCGCCCAGCGGGCCCAGCTTGATGTAGTGCTCGATGTTGCCGACGTCGCCGTCGCCGAACCGGCTGTCGTTCAGTCGCTGCACCGTGTCGTAGACGTAGAGTCCTTCCTGAGCGCGGGTCGTCGACTTGATGTGCCATCGCAGGAGCGGCATCTCCAGCGCTTCCGCGATCGCCGTCGCCAGCAACGTCTTACCCGTCCCGGGCTCACCGCGTATCAGCAACGGGCGCTGCAGCGCGACCGCGACGTTCACGGCGTCACGAAGCTCTGCGGAGGCAATGTACTTCTCGGTGCCGCGGAATCGATCGAATGGTTCGGTCGTCATCGATACTCCAAAATGAATGACGATTCATTCTAGGCACCAACGCGGCGTACGTCTAGCGCAGCGAGCCGACCTTCAACGGCGCGGCCGTCCGACGAGCTGGTAGTCGGCGGCGAACTGCGGCAGGAGCTCTCCGCGGTCGTCGAGCATCCACGCGAGCGCGTTGCGCCGGGGAACGCGCACGACGTCGGGGACATCGAGGGTCCGAAAGACGAAGTCCCAGATCGGGGTCGTCACCCCGTGGTTCATCTGCGGGCGGCGGTAGTGATGATGCAGATGATGGCGGCGTGCCCACCGCCCGTAGCGACTGCGGCCCGGTGCAGTGTGCAGCTTGCGATGGATGACCTCGTAGAGGACGTACATCACCAGGAATCCCACGAGCCAGGTCACCCCGAGGGTGTCCGCCGTGAGGTACGCAAGGGGACCGGCCACCGACGCGGCGAGCCCGATCGTGATGCCCTTCTTGTAGGTGGGCGCGAAGTAAGAGACGTCCGCATGGTGCGCCAGATGTTCGACGGAGAACGGGTTCTTCGCCTGGCCGCGGTGTCCGAGGCCGCGGTGGAGGGCGTACTCCACGAGCGTCCACGAAAGAGCGCCGACGAGCAGTGTGAAAAGGTGAGCCATGATAGAGGGTTCCAAGTTAAATGTGAGCTAATGCTCAATTAGTAAACATTATTTACGCGCTTGTCCACCGTAGCGCGGCACTCTGTCGCCGTGAGTGTCGCGGCGCAGGCGTCGTTTCTGTCGCCGCGGTTTCGTTTCAAGTTGTTGATTTCATGTGTAAAAAAGCGATCGCACAACTTTCTTCGCAACGCTTCGCTCATCCTGCCGATAACGAGAGGACGGACCCGTGGGGGTCCCCTTGTCCGGAGCGAGACGTGACAGCCCCAGTACCACGACCCGGAGACGAATCGGTCTCCACCAGCCGACAGAGCTGCAAAGGATTTCGCTACTACCTCCCGACGAGCGCCCGCCGAAACGCGCTCGGTTACCTCGTCGCTCGGTATGCCCGAATTCACGGAATCGAAGCCACCGCTGCCGTGATGCTCGACAACGTGTTCTATCTCGGCGTGAACGACGCACCCGAAAGCAAGCTCTCCGCATTCCTCCGTGACGTGAACGCCCGATACGCGGAGTTCCACCACGCTCGGTACGGAACGTCCGGCAAGATCGTCGCCGCCGGACCGCCCGGAAAAGCCGTGGTCCTCGACTCGACCGCCCAGCTCGACGACCTCGTTCGGCGCGTCACCGCGTCCGTCGCACTGGGATGGGTGGACACCGCTCCCGACTGGCCGGGAGTGCTCTTCACCCCCGAGGACGTAGGTCACCTGAAGACGTACCGTCGCCCGCCCGAGCTCGCGCGCTTCACCAGTTTCGCAGCAACCGAAACGGTCCGCGTCGCCCCCACCCGGTTCGACCGCGGGCGCCCCCATCGCTCGATCGCCTCCCGCTTCAAGCGTGCCCGCAAAGCCCGGGAGGCCGCCCTGCTCGCCGAACGCCCCGCTGGCACGGAATGCTGCGGCGCGGACGCCGTCCTGGCCTTGCCGTTCGACGAGCCGACCGCGCGTCACGAGCCTCGCCCTCGGAACAGTCCGCCCTCCCTGATCCTGACGAGCGACGACGCGCTCTTCGAGCGAGCAGTACGAGCGATTCGTCAGTTCCGCCGCGAACACCGAGAGTGTTTCGAGCGCTGGACGCTCGACAAGGAGTACGTCGACGATTGGCCCCCGGGCACCGATTACCACCACGACATCCACGGCTTCCCCCGCCGCCCGTAGCGGCCCGACACAATCTCACCTTTCGTTCGCGACCCCGGCGAACCCGCACCGCTCTGCGCACGACGCGGGACTCCCCCGAAAACCAGGCGTTCACCCGACAATTCTCCATCCCAAGAGCATGTTTTTCCCTCCCGCTCGCCCCGAACCGCCCCCTCCCCACCTGCCTTTTGCCAGCGTTCGGACCGGTGAAAAGGCCGCCCCCGGCGCTGTAAAAGACCGCCGCCGGCACCGTCCCCCTCTTTGGTGGGGCGACTGCCGATTTCGAAGGAGTGCGCGGGGATTGGGGCGGTGAGAAGGGGGCGGGGAGTGAGATCTCCGGCGAGGGTCGAGCGCGGTGGTGGGGAACCGAGTGGATTGCGTCGATTGAAAGTACGGCAGCCCTTTGCTATAGCCGTCCATCCCGCATTTTCGCGGCGAATTGCACCAACTGCAGAAGGATTTGAGAATGCCCTACAACGTCGAAGAGACAGGGAGTCTGTCGCGCAAGGCCCAGGTGGTCGTTCCGCACGACGAATACCAGAAGGATGTAGACTCGGCTCTGCGAAAGCTGAGCGGACGGGTCAAGATTCGCGGCTTCCGCAAGGGCAAGATTCCTATGGGGGTGCTTCGCAAGCGATACGGCGACTCGGTCCAGCGCGATGTGATAGACGGGCTCGTGAACCGCTACGTGAACGAGATCCTGAAGGACGAGGACGGCGTTCTCTTCGTGGCGCAGCCAGAAGTGACGAAGTTCAACGAGGATGGCGTTGGGCTGGAGTTCAACGTCGACTTCGAGGTGAAGCCGGCGATCGATCCGGTGGGTTACCTCGGCATCAAGGTCGAGAAGCCTCGGGTGGACGTGGCGGCCGCAGACATCGATGCCGAGCTCGAGAACATGCGCAAGCAATTCTCGACGCTGGAGCCGATCGAGCTGCGCACGACGATCAAAGAAGACGACGTCGTGACGTTCGACTTCGCCGCGGTGAGCGACGATCCGGAGCTTGCCGACTTCAAGGGGACGGACGCTCAGGTTCAGGTCGGGACGGGCAACGCGACGCCGGGGATCGAAGACGCCCTGTTGGGGGCGAAGTTCGACTCGACGGTGAAGGCGACGATCACGCCGGGCGACGACTACGCGATCGACAACCTTCGTGGACGAGACATCGAGGTTGAGCTGACGATCAAGTCGGTGAAGCAGCGCAGCCTGCCGGAGCTCGACGACGACTTCGCGCGCGACACGGGGGAAGCGGAGACGCTGCTCGAGCTGCGCCAGAAGGTTCGCGAGGCGCTGGAACATCAGAAGGAGCACAACGCGGGGCATTTCGCGGAGAACGACCTGGTGGAGCGACTGCTGGAGCAGAACGAGTTCGACGTCCCGGAGAAGTTTCTTCGTCAGCAGATCGACAACAACATCCGTCGGCAGCTGCAGCAGCTTCAGCAGCAGGGGATGGACCCGAACTCCCTGAACCTGAACTTCGACCAGATCCGCGAGGACCTTCGCGACGAGACGGAAGGGCAGATTCGCGCGGAGTTCATTCTTCTGGCGATCGCCGAAAAAGAAGGTCTCGAGGTGCAGCAGGACGACCTGCAGCACTTCTTCGCGCACCAGGCGATGCATTCGGGCGTCTCGCCCGAGCAGCTCGTGCGCTGGTACCGTCAGGACCAGAATCGCATGCAGCAGGCTGTCGCGTCGGCGCTTCTCGAAAAGACGGTGAACTTCCTCCTCGAGAAAGCCGACATCGACGAGATCGAGTGGCCGACCGACGAAGAGCTCGAAGCGAAGCAGGCCGAGCGCGACGCGAAGAAGGCCGCGAAGAAGCCGGCCAAGAAGAAAGAGACGAAGAAAGCAGCCAAGAAAGCCGAGCCGAAAGAAGAGAAGAAGGCGGCTGCGAAGGAAGAGGAAGCCGCTCCGAAGAAGGAGAAGGCCTCGAAGCCGAAGAAGGAGGCGAAAGCCGCCAAGGGTGCGGACCGCGCCGACTACGAGGCGAAGACCGTCGACGAGCTCAAGGATCTGCTCCGTGACGCGGACCTCAAGGTCAGCGGCAAGAAGTCCGAGCTGATCGACCGGCTGATCGAAGCGGGGGTGCAGCCCTGATGGCAGACATTCGACCGATACGCGCGATTCGCTACGACCTCGACGTCCTCGGACGCGACGCCTTCAAGGACGTCGTCACTCCGCCGTACGACGTGATCGACGATGCTCAGCAGGACGGCTTCTACGCGAGCCATCCGCACAACTTCATCCGGATCGACCTCAACCGGGGTCAGGATTCGGACAGTGCCGAGAACGACCGCTACACGCGGGCGCGCCGGCATCTGTTCGACTGGATCTCGGAGGGGGTGCTGACGATCGACGACGAGCCTTCGGTCTATGTCCACCACCAGACGTTCGCCGACCAGTCCGGCCAGACGATCACCCGCAAGGGGTTCCTGGCGTCGATTCGGCTCGCCGACTACGACGAGAAGGTCGTCCTGCCGCACGAGCGCACGCTGCGTGGTCCCAAAGAAGACCGCCTGCGTCTGATGAAGGCGACCGAGTGCCAGCTCAGCCCGGTGTTCTTTCTGTACTCGGACCCGCAGCAGGCGGTCGACGCGGCGCTCGAAAAGGCGCTCCCCGACGAGCCGTGGGCGAGCGTGGAGACGGCGGATGGGATTCTGCACGAGCTGTGGCGCGTGACGGATGCTTCGACGATCGCGTTCGTCACGTCGGCGCTGAAGGACGACAGCGTGCTGATCGCGGACGGCCACCACCGCTACGAGACGGCGCTCGCGTACCGTCAGTTTCGCCGGGACGTCGCCGAGGAGTCGCGTGAGGACGCGCCGTACGAGTTCGCGCTCGGGTTCTTCGTGAACCAGGACGACCCGGGGCTCGCCGTCTTTCCGACGCACCGAGTGGTGCATTCGGTGGCGGACTTCCCCGGCCTCGACGCCGTGGCGGGCCGACTTTCGGACCACCCGGAGTTCTCGGTCGAGCGTCTGGACGGTTCGCACGAGGAGATTCAGGCGGCGCTCGTCGCGTCGGGTGAGCGCGCTCCGTCGTTCGTGCTGCTGGGAGACGGCCAGCCGACGCTGGTCCGGTTTGAAGGCGATACGTCGTCGAGCCTCTTCGCCGACGACACGCCGGACGAGGTCCGCGCGCTCGACGTGGCGGTGCTTCACGAAGCGCTGCTCGACGGGATGCTGGGGATTTCGCGCGAAGCGCAGGAAGCGAAGACGAACCTCGACTACGTCAAAGGCTTCGACAAGGCGTGGAAAGCGGTGGACGACGATCGTTCGCAGCTCGTCGTCCTGATGAACGCGACGCCGGTCGAGCAGGTGGACCGCGTCTGCCGTTCGGGCGGCGTGATGCCGCAGAAGTCGACGTTCTTCTACCCGAAGATCTTGTCCGGGCTCCTGATCAACCCCGTCTGACGTGGCGATCGAAGCTCCCGACACTGCAGTACGACGCGGGCGCTACGCCCCCAGCCCGACCGGGCCCCTTCACCTCGGAAACATCCGCACCGCGCTCCTCGCCTGGCTTCAATGCCGCCAGGTCGAGGGGACGTTCGTGCTGCGGATGGAGGACCTCGACCGGCCGCGGTCCGTCGAAGGATCAGCGGAGCAGATTTTGGACGACCTCCGATGGCTGGGCCTCGACTGGGACGAGGGCCCCGACGTCGGCGGCCCGTACGGTCCATACACGCAGTCCGAGCGCGACGGCGTGTACGAGGAAGCGCTGCTGACGCTCGAGTCGAAGGGGCTCGTCTACCGCTGTTGGTGCTCGCGCCGCGACATCGCCGAGGCGTCGAGCGCGCCGCACGGTTCGAGCCCCGTCTATCCCCGAACTTGCCTGGGGCTGACCCCCGACGACATCGCCGAGGTGCAGGCCGCGAAGCCGGGCCGCATCCCGTCGTGGCGGTTTCGGGTCAACGGCTCGCTCATCGAGTTCGAGGATGAGGTCGCCGGTCCGTTTTCGCAGGACCTCGAGGCGGAAGTCGGCGACTTCGTCCTGCGCCGCGCCGACGCGCTCTTCGCCTACCAGCTCGCCGTCGTCGTCGACGACATTTTGATGGGGGTCACGGACGTCGTGCGCGGCGAAGACCTGCTCGATTCGACCCCACGGCAGATCGCGTTGTTTCGGGCGTTCGACGCGCCAATTCCCCGGTTCTACCACGTACCGCTGATGATGGACGCCGAGGGGCGGCGGATGTCGAAACGCGACGGTTCGCAGTCGCTCGGTGAGCTGCGCGCGGCGGGTCGCGAGCCGGAGTCGGTGGTCGGGATGCTCGCTCATTCGCTGGGGCTTCGGGAGGATTCGACGCCGGTGAGCGTGGGGGAGTTGCTGGACGGGTTCGAGATCTCCGACCTGGTGGATTGAGGGGGACCGTCCGCAATCTCCGAGTTCCGCTCTCCGACCTCAATTCATCTTCACCTCGTGTGCGCTTCCGAAGCGCCGTTCCGTCGCGGATGCGCTGGATGATTCGAAGCGGGTGGGGCATGCGGGACCGGGCGATTGAGCGGAGTAGCGGAGGTCGGAACCCGGGGAGATCTCCGACCTTCGGTCTCGTGTTCGACCTCGATGTCGACCCGAAATTGGGACCGGAAACCGACGCAGAATGTCGTGTTACACTCTGTCACAAAAGGCGGGCATTGCGGGTATCGAATTACATAGTCAAGTCAGCAGGTTAGCCGCTGTATCTCCGCAAGAAGAGCCCCCTTTCGTGAATTATCCGGACCAGCTCGTGAACAAGCTGGCTCAATTGCTTGCCAGATCGTGGCATGATAGCCTCGGTCGATCCGAAGCTTGCGAGGGGCACATGGCCGAGAAAACCAAGGATCAATCCGTCCAGACATTTACCAGGAAAGAATACGACGCAGATCCGGTTCGTGTGGTCAAGGCGACGAGAGAAGGTCCTGTCGAAGTGGTAGACGATTCTGGCAAGCGTACGATGTACCTCACTCGCCCTGGATGCGAACCAGCAGGGGAGTACGCCGCAGCGGAGTAGGGGATTGGGGGCTGACTATCTACAAGAATACGCAGCACATTTGCTGCGCAGCGGCGGCCTCACGGGCTGCCAGTTCGTGCCGAGACTTCTGCGCGACGACAGGCTTGTCATGAGTTCGTTCGAGAGCGTCGACGTATCCGCGCTCGAGAACTTTCTGCGTGCTACGGGTTCGGACGAATCCGTCGCGATGGCACTGTTTCCTAGTATCAATGACGACGACGCATTCTTGGCGTGGTTGACCGCACTTGCATCACAAGACTCTTGGCGTCTCGGAATTCGGAGTCGCGAACCGTTTCACATCCACTTGGAGTGGCGAACTGCCGAGGAGCGATGGTCCAGCTGTATGGGTTTCGCTCCGTATTTCGAGATGCCGATACCCCGAAGACTACCGTGCGTAGCGCTGGTGCTTTGGCCGGGTCACCAGACGCGTAGTTCCGGGGAGACTGTCAGTTTTCAAGACATTCTAACCGGACTGGATAGTCCCACTCAGAAGAAGCTCAGGGAGGTGACGACGGCCAAGGTTGGCGAGCTGTTTGCCATCGACCCAGAGGTGTGGCGAGAAGTGAGTTTCGGGCTTCCCTCTAGGTTCAGGGAATCGCCAAGCTTCCGCCAAGGCGCGTAGCATTAGCGGCATTAGCCAAGCTGCATGGGATGTCGCAAACAGCGGTGGGAAGCAACATGAGAGCGTTCGAGTTGAATACAGGGGGTTTGGAGGTTCCGACGCGGACAATTCTGTGCCTCCTGTCGACGGCCGCGCTCGCGGGGTGCCACGAGTCCGGTGATCTCGATGCGAAGAGCCGCGGCGAAGTGATAGAGGGGGTTCAGCCCGCTGCAAATCTACCTGCGTTTTCGGAGCATGGATGCGAAGAGTTCTCCGCGCCCACGGAGGGCGCGTTCTTCTCTGCCGGGGAGTTCGTGTGGGGAACTGTCCAAGAGATCCGCCTCGTCGAGGCGCCGGTCTTCGCGAACGTGAATGGCGGGGAAGAGATTGACTTCGACGCCTGTAGTGCGTCGATCGAACCGGCGTTCGAAATCGTCCTCGGCGACGTTCACGGGACGAGCGCAGTGGAAGGTATGACGATCACGGTCGGCACGCGGGCCACTGCCAACTGGGCACATACACCCGAGGTGGTGGACGGAGAGATGTCATTCATCGGGCGTCCCGGAGCTTTCGCGGTCGGGTCCCAGGTGGGGGCGCTCGTCTCCGAAGATGAGGACCTCGGGCTGATCACCCCCTACGAGACCGCGCTATTCGAGGTCGTTCGCGGTCGGGTCGCGTTTCAGGAAGGGAGCGAGAAATGTGGCCTTTATCCACCGCAGATCGCTGGTCTCAATGTCGTGGACGTGCCGTCTCGCGCGTCCGCAGCGCGAGCCAGTGCGATCGAAAACGCACCGGCCGCTGCGGCGGAGTTCCGTCAGCGGATCGGGGCGGACCTGGAACAAGGCCAGCGCGCCAGGGCCTTCGGAGCGACGCTGTGCGTGCCAGCGGATCACGAGGACCCGGCGCCGGAAGAGGATCCGGAGACCCCCGGAGGTCCTGCCTTCTAGCTTTGCGACGGCGGGCGAAGGAGAGTGAAAATGAAGATGAAATCGGACATCAGACAATGAAATCTGAGTCGCAGTCCTCCGCGCCCGTCATCGGACTGCGGCCCTCCGCGGCCGCACGGAAGGCGGGCCTCCGCGCCCGCCTGATTAGTCCGCAGCCGTTAAACAGCGAGGCCGCCGGTTCGGGTTCCCGAGACGAACCCCGCAGACGGGAACACGCCCCCGACCCACTGTCTTGGTTCAACAGTCCCAAGTCGTCGTTCGCAAGCCTGATGAGAAACCTTGCACCTTCCGGAAAGACCTCCCGGAGTTGGGTGAGCTTCCTCTGGTAGGTGGGGGTGAGGTTCGACCGATTTGGCCGCAAGGTTCGGATTTCCGGCTCCTTGTCGTCTCGACTCGGCGCTGTGAAGTTCGATGGTTGAGCCGCAGACTTGCAAAGAGGTTCAACAGGCCCGGTAGTCGTCGGCCGCTTCGGAGAGCGTCTCACCTCTCGTCTAGATCGAGCAGCTGCACGATGGTCGCCGCATCGACGAGATCCCGTGGCCGACCGGTCGCACGCTTGTTGCGGAGAAGTTCCCTGGGACCGATTACCCATACTTCCAAATCGCCGAAGGTTGCACCGGCTCGCCTCGCCCAAGCTTCGTCGAAATCGACTCCAGTGATCTGGGTGAGTACGTCGATGCGACGAGGTGGCAAGCCCATCTGAAATACGACCCCGGGGCTACCCAGATCCGCTACGGTCAGGTCGTGAAGGGGGGCACCGAAAGCTTGCAGAGCGCGGAAGACGAGTCCCGCGTTCTCCATCGTAGGCTCGACCCAAATGTCGATATCGCCCGTTGCGCGGGGCAGGCCGTGCGCGGCCAATGCATAGGCCCCGACAATCAGGAACCTAGCTCCCGCGTCGGACAACTCGCGCAAGAAGTCTTGGAAGTCCTGGTTCATCCTCGTAGTCCGGATGGGCGAGTTCCCACGTCGAAAGCGACAGCTCCCAAGCGAACAGCATTCGTTCCTCGGGTGTCATTCGCATCCAGTAGTCGTCGGCGCCATCCTCGTCTTCGAGGCGAGTGACTTTCGTGCTCCACTGACTGCGGTCGGTGCGGCTCATCGCGTGAGTATACGCTTTCGTTGCTTCGAGGTCGACCAGATGGTTTACGGCCATCCTGTCGACTCTGGATGCCAGGTTGACGGGCGAGCTCTATTCGTCATCGGACCTAGACCAGCACGCCAGGGTGTTTGGCGCGACACTGTGCATGCCAGCGGATCACGAGGACCCGGCGCCGGAAGACGATCCGGAGACCCCCGGAGGTCCTGCCTTCTAGCTTTGCGACGGCGGGCGAAGGAGAATGAAAATGAAGATGAAATCGGACATCAGACAGTGAAATCTGATGCCGCTGGTGCGTGGCGCGAGCGGTCGGGGAGGCTTCGGGCTTTGGGGGCCAGGCGACGGCTGGCTAAGGGAAATAAAAATGAGGATGAAATCGGACATCAGACAATGAAATCTGAGTCTGTCGGAGAGTTACCGAGCTAGTCGACCCGTGCGTTTTGGGTTTCTTCGGCGCTTCGCTACCATGGAGGGAGCTGAGGGGATCAACATGCAGGGGCTCACCAACCCAATCATCATTCTCGCGCTCGCTTCTGGATGCGGACACGAGCCCGACGCCGATGGCGCGCCGGGTCCGGAGACACGAGAGGACTCCGGAGGTCCATTTGCGGGCTTTGAACCGGGAGACAGCTCAGACCTTCTGAACGACGCATGGTTGGAGTACGACACCGTCGCCACGGGTGGAGATACCGATACGCAGCGGTTCGGAGCGCTTCTGTGCGAGCACGCGAGGTTGGGTGGCACGACGTTGATCGCTGAGGTGTTGCCGGGGGTTCGGAACATCACCGAGGGAGTACGGGACTGTGAGCGAGACTACTCGCAGCCGGCGAAGTTCATCCCACTTCGCGTGCATGGGAACGCGGCTGGCGAGCGAGTTCCCGCGGAGATGGAAACGACCTTCGTGTTCTTGGACTGGAACTTGGAGCCGCCGTCATCCGGCGACAAAGTCCTGGTGACGCTCAAGGAGGACGCTGACGAATGGTTCTGGGTCGGCTGGATGCCGCTGGAGGTGACGTCCACCGCCGCCGCTCCGATTCCACGCCCGGCGGCTGGGACCACCACGGATCTACCGCCCACGTTTTCCACGCTCTCTACCGAGTTGCGCGCAAAGAAGGCTGACCTGCATGGCGAGTGCGGGGGAAGTTCGCCGGGGGATGAATGGGGCTGGCCGAGGTACGTCCGCGATCCTTCCATCTGGTACGGCACCTGTGATGACGGGGGTGACGACGAACCCATCGATGGCTATCCGGCCCGTGACAGTGGCGGGTAGCTCTCCCAACTTCGTAGGGGCGGTGTGTAAGCCCTCGACGTGAACGCAGGAAAAGTGCAGCGGGCCATGCGGAGACGTGTGCGGACCATCTGCCGCGTGGCGGGTCGCCCCCCGTCCGCCTGTCACCCCTCGCGAACATCACGGCAGGGAGACAGCGCAACCGCGTCACGACCGTGCAACCCTTAGACCCGGTTTGCTACCGTTGGTAGCAAATCGCGGAGTCGGCGTAGGTTGGATGCGCGAGGAGAAAGTCACGCTCCGACGCTAGCTCCGAAGTCGGCTCCCGTGGTTCGCAACCTTTCATCACACTGACCACTTCCGCGTAGGTCTGCCCTCGGAGCTCGGCAGGAAACAGTGTCGCGCAGTATTCGGCATCCTGCGCGGAAAGGCCCGATTGCGGCCCGAAAGTGAACAACGGGAAACGACCTGGTGAAAACACCCCGTCGGCTACCTCGAACCCCGCCACCCCCAGTAGATTACCCACCACCAACCCTTTGCCATCTCCCGTCCAAAGGTCAATCTCTCCATCATCGCGATATCGAGGCGCAGGCACCCAAGAACCACTCACCTGTGGGCCGATTCGAACCGAAACGGTTGTTCCCTCGACCCCGGAAAGCGTCGAGTCATCGACTAGAAGGTCAATCTCCAACCCGCGCCCAATCAACCCCGACGCGCAG
>CAYPJU010000108.1:0-15871 GCA_964411125.1 uncultured Bradymonadales bacterium
CAGTGCGGAAGGGGGGAGTCGAACCCCCACGAGTTTTACCTCACTAGATCCTTAGTCTAGCGCGTCTACCAATTCCGCCACTTCCGCGAAGCGTCGAATGGAGGCGGGATTATAGAAAGAGCCTCTGGGGTGTCAACACGTAAAAATGTCGTTTTGCCGACGCGGGTGAACGCCGACGCAGGCGGGGGATCGAGGTCACGCGCGGGCCGCGTTCACCGTGAGTTCTGCGGTTGCGGAGTCGTCGTCGTCGGGTTCGGCGGGGGCGGTGAGCTTGAGCCCCACGATGGAGACGACGAGGAGCGCCAGGAAGACCGCGCGCCCGGGGGTGATCGGTTCGCTGAAGACGACACTGCCGAGCAGCGCGGCGCCGGTCGCGCCGATGCCGACCCAGACCGCATAAGCGGTGCCGACGGGCATGTCGCGGGTCGCCATCCCGAGCATCCACATCGAGGCGATGATCGCGGTGACCGTGAGGATGGTCGGGACGGGGCGGGTGAACCCGTCGGTGTACTTGAGCCCGGTGGCCCAGCAGACTTCCAGCAGGCCGGCGACAACGAGATAGAGCCATGCGCTCATGATCAACTCCAGCGCGTCGTCTTGTCCTCTCCCGGTACGGCGCGTCTCGTCGGGGATCGCCCACTGCGATCGAGGGGAGCGTAGCGCAAAGTCGCGGCCGAACCCAGACTACTCTTCGTTCGACCCGATCGGGCGTGCATTGTCGCGCATGAACGTCCACATCAACTCGCCGAAGCGATCGGTCATCTCGAACTGGTCGCAATACGCCGTGGTGCCGGCGAACGCGTCGAAGACGTTGTTCCGGTCGACCGTCGCTCGAGGGGGGACACAGCGTACGTAGGGGGTCTCGCAGTTCCACGTCAGGCATTCGTCCGTCTTCTCGGCGCCCGGATATCTTCGTTCCGGACCGTCGCACGTGTTGTTGCGGTGCCACCGCTCTTTCGTCTCGTTCATCGAGAGGTAGAAGACCCCGAGCAGGCAGCGGGGGCGGATGTGGTGCTGTTCCTTCTCCTCGGTCGGCAAGATGGAGATGAACGGGACCGGCCGGGGGGGATTGCAGGGGAGGGGGTTGGCCCTCGCCCGCCAGTTGGTGACCGCCATCGCGGCGAGCGGAATGCCGCAGGCGACCTCGTCGACGGCGAGGCCGCCCGAGCTGGTGCCGGCAGCGAAGATGAGCCGTTCGTCGACGCAGTAGACTCCCCTCAGACGCTCGAGGAGGTCCTCGACTCGCCCCACGACGTCGGGCGAGCGCCACGCGAGTGGAAGGTCGCGCGAGAGGGGCGCGGCGATGATGAATTGGTCGCGGTCGGCGGCCTCGCGGAATCCACGCCCCTGGATCGCCTCCTGGGGGGTGTAACCCGTCTCGTGAAACAGGAGCAGAACGGGGTAGCGCCGTGACGAGTCGTAGCCGACCGGAAGATACACGGAGACGTCGGCTTCCTCGTAGAGTCGCCCCCCCTTGACGGCGACGTCACCGCAGCCACTGGGGAGCGGTCCGACGTCGCGGCTTGCGTCGTCGACGCCCGCATCGGTCGCTACCTGAGGTGCGGGGCTGGAGGTGCTCGGGACATCTTCGCTCTCAACGGACTCGATCTCCGGTGACGCCAGGAACGGTTCGAGCGGGGCGGGGGGACCGAGAGCGGGTGGGCGTCGTTCGTCTCGGTCCATCACCGTCCAGACGAGCATCGCGCCGAGGACCACCGTGATGACCGCGGTCAGCGAGAGGAGCGCATAGTTCGTGGAGACCGAACCTTCTCGCGTGGAGGATGGACCGGAGACCGGTTCGTAGACGGAGGTCGGTCGAATGTCGTCGTCTTCGAGGAGGGTACTGTTGGCGCGTCCGGCCGCGGTATGCGCCCGCCAAGCGTGGTACCGATCTGTCGGGTGACCGCGGTCAGTTCGAAGCCGGAGCTCGCCCGCGGGCAACAAAGCCTGCAGCGCTCGGAACGCGGCGTGCCCGTCGGGGGGGCGGTCGGACGGTTCGAGGTGGAGCATGAGGTCGACCAGCGTCACGAGCTCGGTGGGTACCGTCGAACCGGGTGGGAGCCGCGTCGCGACGGATGGCGCGGGCTCCTTCACCTTTCGCAGGAGCAACCCGAACGGCGAGGTGGTGTCGTCGAACGGAGGTGCGCCGGTCAGAAGCTCGAAGAGGATGACGCCGAGAGAGTAGACGTCGGTCCAGGGGCCGACTTCCGCCGACCGCGCCTGCTCGGGTGCCATGTAGAGCGGCGTCCCGCAGATCGCGCCCTCGGCGGTCAGGCGCGCTGCGACCTCTTGCGGCAGGGCCATCCCGAAGTCGAGGATCTTGGGCTGAACGTCCTCGACCGACTTGGACAGCATCAGGTTTTCGGGCTTGAGATCGCGGTGCACGATCGCATGACCGTGAGCGTCGGCGAGGCCGGACGCGATGCGTGCCGCGAGGGTGACGGCGTGTTGCCACTCGAGGGGGCCTCCTGCGATGAGGTCCGCGAAGCTCTCGCCGTCGACGAGCTCCATCGCGATGAAGACGAGCTCTTCCTCGGGGATCTCGTCGAATTCGAGGACTCGAACGATGTTCGGATGGGCGAGGGCAGCGACCATCTGCGCCTCCCTGAGGAAGCGGCTGCGGGAGGTGGCGTCGCGCGCCCGCTCGTTCATCAGGACCTTCACGGCGACCGGGCGCTCGATCCGGAGCTGGGTCGCCATGTAGACGACGCCGGACGTTCCCTGGCCGAGCCTGCGCTCGAGCCGGAAGCGTCCCAGCAGGACCTTGCCGATCATGTCGTCTCTGGGGCGGGCCGGTTCCATGACGCATCAGTATGCCACGTATCTCGGCGGGTGGAGCGGGAAATCTTTGCGGGTCGCTCACCGCGTGGGGAGGGGCCTGCCGTGCTCTTCGAAGAACTCCCAGATTGCTTCCCTGTAGGGGAAGTCGGTCCCACCCTGGGGCTTCATCTTGATGAACGGGGCGAGCATGTCGACGGTGACCGTTTCGCCGGCCCAGGAGCGGCCTCCGTGGGGGGTACAGACGACGAGCGGAGCGTTTTCGCAGCTCGACCACTCCTCGCAGGTGCCATCGGTGACTTTCCAAGTTCGGTCGGGGGTGTCACGGCACCCGTGCGCTTGTCGCCAGACCGCGACGTGTTGTTCTTGCGAAGCCATGTCGCCGCGGACGTCGACGAAGCCGCCTTCCACGGGGGCGCCGGGGTCGCCGTCGGCGACGATCGAGAGCCGGGGGCTCGGGTTACGAGCGCAGATCGTGTCGCCCTTCGCCGCACGCCAGCTCACCGACGCGATCGCGGAGAAGGGCATCGAACAGGGGAGGTCGTGTTCGAGGAGGCCTCCGCCGGCGCCGACCCCCATGACGTAGAGCCACTTCGGGTCGAGACAGACGAGCTTGCTCGTCTCGAGGACGGCGCGTCGAACGAAGGCGGGCTCGTAGGGCTCTCGCCACGATCTCACCATCTTCTGTGCCCGCGGGACGATGAGGACGAGGTCGTGCTCGTCGGCGACCTCGTTCATCCGACGGGTCTTCACCATGTAGGTCGGGTCGAGGCCGGAATCGTGCAGCAGGACGAGCGTGCGATGGGGGCGCTCCCAGTCGTACCCGGCCGGGAGGTAGACGACCCATTCGAATGTCCGGCCTACATCGTCGCTCGAGGCGAGGGTGCGGGGTCCGTCGAAAGGCGGGGATTGCTGGCAACCCCGTGACGAGAAGAGCTCGTCGGCGGCATCGGGTGTGGTCGAGTCGGGGTCGACGCCGGCGTCCGGGATAGCGTCGGGGCTTCCGAGATCCTCGGGGGCCAGCCTCGGGGCGGCTACCTGCGTCCCCGCCGTGGAGGTCGCGGAAGTGACGTGGGCGCCGCGGTCGCTCGTGGCCGAGGGAGAGGCGGGTGGCGGCGTCTCGGGGGGCTCGCCGAGCAGGAGGGCGCCGGCGGCAACGAGGAGCGCGAGCCCGAAGAGACCGAAGATCGCCAGCGCCACCCGGGGCATGGCTCGAGATGGTGGGGGCGCTTGCGGGGCCCCTTCGACGATAGTGGGCGGTCGTTGGGCGGTGCGCTCGGGGAGTCTCTCGATCCGTTTGAGCGCTTCGTGCACGGACAGCGCGTCTGCCGGTCGAGTTTCGGGGGCCGGGTCGAGGAGACGGTCGACGAGGTCGCAGAATTCGAGCGGGACCGAGGATGGCGCGAGGAGGCGGGCGGAAGGGGCGCGTTCCTGTAGCTTGAGCACCATGGCCCCGAAGCCGCTCCCCTCGAAGGGGAGGCGTCCGGTCAGCATCTCGTAGAGGACAACTCCCAGCGCGTAGAGGTCGGCGGCAGGGCCGACGGCGCCGGCTTTCGCCTGCTCCGGCGCCATGTACTCCGCCGTGCCGATCGGTACGCCGGTCTTCGTGAGGCGCTCCTGGTCCGCGGCGAGCGCGACGCCGAAGTCGACCAATCGGACGTCTCCCGTCGTGGCGTCGACCATGATGTTCGTGGGCTTCACGTCGCGATGGACGATGCCGAGCGCGTGCGCCGCGCCGAGGGCGTGAGCGATCTGCTTGCCGAAGTTCGCGGCAGCGCGCCAGCCCAGCGCCCCTCGCTTCACCCACTCCCACAGCGTTCCCCCTTCGACCCACTCGATGGCGAGGTAGGGTCGGCCGCGGTGTTCTCCGGCGTCGAGCACCTTGGCGATGCCGGGGTGGTCGAGCCTCGCGACGAGGCGAATCTCGCGGAGGAACCGCTCGGTCGTGCTCGCTTCGACGACGTTCTGGGAGAGGAGCTTCACCGCTGCCGTCCGGCCGTCGGTGACCCGCGTCGCGCGGAAGACGTCGCCCATGGCGCCCGAACCCGCGAACGCATCCAGGCGATACCGGCCGTCCACGACCTCGCCGACTTCAGTCATCTCGAAGGAACTTCAGGTCGACCGGTTTGCCGTTCTCTTCGAGAAACTTCCAGATGGTCGCCGGGAAATCGAACCGGGTGGTGTGCCATTCGAGATGCTGGCACGTCGGGGAGATTGCCGCGGGTGACTCCCCCGCCCACTCGTGTCCGCCGTCGATCTCGCAGTTCACGAGGGGGGCGCCTTCACACTCCCACTGGTGACACTTTCCATGCGCGGGATCCGAATAGGGGCTTCGTCGGGGCGTGCAGTCGTTGACATCTCGCCACCGGTCTTGCCATTGGCCCAGCGAAGTCACGTTGTGTGTGTTGCAGATCGCTCCCCCTTTCCGGGGCAAGTAGTGGTCCTTGTCACCCCAGATGTCGATGAACGGGGTCGGCTGGACGGGCTCGCAGAGGGGAAACTGAACGCGCGGGCGATAGCCGCTTCCCCCGATCGCCGACAGCGGCATCTCGCATGCGAGCCGGTGACCCATGAAGGCCCCGGCGCCACTTCCTACTGCGTAGATCCAGTCCACGTCGACGCAGTAGTTCCGACTCGTCTCGCGCAGAACTTCCTTCACGAAAGCGGGTTCGCGCTGCTGCGACCAGACGTCGCCGAAGAAACCGACCGGGATCGCCTCGGGCGCAACGACGATGACGTTCTTGCCGGCGGTGACCTCGTCGAAGTCACGAAGACGCAGCGCCTCCTTGGCCGTTCGGAGCTGTTGATGAAAAATGAGAAGGATCCGATGTGGGGTGTTCGGGTCGTAGTCCTCGGGGGTCTTGACGAGCCACGCTCGATCTTGCGAGTCGACCCTCTTCGAAAGCCGCGTGGTTCGCTCCTCGGGAGCCTCTCTGCCGCAACCTGGCGACCCGTTTTCGGGGATACTCGTGGCGTCGGCCGCCCTTGTGGTCCCCGCATCGGAAGGCACCGGGGTACCAGCGTCGGGCGCTGGGGCGGCTGCGACGGGAGGGGGGTCGTCCTCGGGCGCCGCCACCGCTGCCACCGACGCCGGCTCGGTCGCTTCCGTCGCTTTGGTCGCTGCAGTCTGGGGCGCGGATTCCTTTTCGTCTTTCGGCAGCAGAAACAGGACGCCCGCGAACATGGCGAAGCCGGCCAGGATCGCCACCGCGATCGTCCCGAGGTTGGCGGCGCGGGAGGCCCCGCCGGCGTCCGGAGCGCCTCGCGGAGGGAACGTAGCCGGGGTCGCGTGGACGCGCTGCGATGGGTCGCGCGGCGAGCCCTGCGCGGTGGGGTAAGGCGTGTGGTGTGGCGGGTGCGGAGCCGGCGTGGAGTGATGACTGGCGGCGGGGATCGGCGTCGCGGGGAAGCCCGACTCGTCGACGGTCACCTGCTGACGATGCATCATCGCCTGCGGATATGCGGGGGTGGCGTGGCTCGGGCTGCCGCGTCCGGTTCCGGCCCGCCAATCCTGAAACGGGTCGTCGGCATCGTCGGACACCGGGAGGGAGAAATCACGGGAGCCGAGGATCGCTGCGATCTCCTCCACGACGGCGGAGGCGGATTGAGGGCGGAGGGAGGGCTCGCGCTCGAGGAGTCGCGCGGTGAAGGCGACCACCGCGGGTGGAATCTGGATCCCGGGCGCGACGACGTCCGTGACGGGGGGCGCCGCCTGGTTGACCTTGCTGACCATGAGCGCCATGGCGCTCTTCGCCTCGATCGGGAGCTGGCCGCTCATCAGCTCGAAGAGGACGGCGCCGAGGGCGTAGAGGTCGGAGACGGGGGTGGCGCCCGCCGATCTGGCCTGCTCGGGGGCCATGTACTGAGGGGTACCGCAGATGGCGCCGACGTCGGTGAGCTTCGTGCCGCTGCCGTCGTCCCCCTGCGCGACGCCGAAGTCGAGGATCAGCGGCTGTGCGGTCCCCCCGGCGGTGATGGTGATCATGAAGTTGTCGGGCTTGAGGTCGCGATGGACGACCCCGAGTGCGTGCGCTTCTTCGAGCCCCTGGGCGACGCGCGCGATGATGCGGAGCGCGACGTCCCACCGCAGGGGGCCCTTCTCCATGATGTCGGAGAGCGTCTCGCCGCGGACGAAATCCATGACGAGGTAGAGGAGCCCGAGGTCCGGATCCTCGCCGAAGTCGATGAGCCGGACGATGCTCGGGTGCGTGAACGTCGCGACGAGCTGCGCCTCGCGCAGAAACCTCCGCTTCATCGTCGGATGGTGCGAGACGCTGTCGAGGATCACCTTGACCGCGACTTTGCGCCCGACGGAGAGCTGGGTGCCCTGGTACACGCGCCCCATCCCGCCTTCGCCGAGGAGACGGTCGAGGCGGAAACGCCCGTCGAGGGTCGCCCGCAATAGAGAATCGGTTTCGGTGGACATAGTCGGATGAAGGATAACCCGAAACCCGTAGTTTGGCGATGCCGTCGATGGTCCGGCTTCTACTCGATCGGGACGCCCTCCCGTTGGAAGAAGTCCCATATGACTTCGGCGTGCTCGAATCGAGTGCTCGCCTTGTAGGCCGGGCAGAGCGGGCCGCGGTCGATCGGCTCTTCGCCGCTCCATTCGGTCGCCGCCTCCGCGAAGCACAGGGCGAGTGGACTGCGGGCGCACCTGTAGTGAACGCAGCGCCCGGTCGCGGTTTCGCGGTAGACCTCTGCGTCCTCTTCGCAGCCGAGCCGCCGTCGCCAGAGGTCGACGTAGTCGTCGAGACCGATCGGCTCGGCGCCCGTGCAACGAATTCGCTGGGCGTTTCGAGGGAGAAACGGGTTTCTTTTCCCCCAGATGTGCAGGTATGGCGGTGAAACGTCGGGGGAGGGCGGCAGCTCCTCGCCGACGGAGGGGCGGTAGCCGTTCCCCGCGATCGCCGACAGCTTCGACACGGCGGGGAGGCGGACGGCGAGCCCTTCGCCCTGGCCCATGCCGACGGCGAAGAGCCAGCGTCGGTCGAGGCAGGCGCGTTCGTGGGCGAGCTCGACGACGCGTCGGACGAAGTCGAGGTCCTTGTCGAAGTCCCAGGTCTTCCCCGGGGAGCGTGGGGCGATGATGGCGAGGTTGTGACGCTCCGCGAACGCTCGAAACCCGCTGACGCGCAATGCCGTGGCGGCGTCGGAATGTTCGCGATGAAGGAGGAGCATCGGTCGCGGGAGTCGGTCGGGGCTGTACTGCGTCGGCAGGTAGAGGGCGAAGCGCTCGTCGCGGGAGCCCCACTCGAGATCGACCCAGTTGTCGCCGGCTTTGGCCTTGCCGTCGCGACAAAGTGCGTCCGCCGGCGCCGCCACGGCGGGGTCGCCGACGGGCTCGTCGATGGCAGGAGAAACCTCGTCTACGCCTGGTGGCGGTGTTTGCTGGTCAACCTCGACGATGGGGTCGGGGTTCGTGCGCTGCGAGATACGCTCGTCGGTCATCACGTAGGAGCCGACGAAGGCGAGGAAGCCGATCAGGATCATCCCGAGGACGACGAGGATGGTGGAGCCCTTCCCGTCGCCCGGGGGCGGTTCGGCCGACGGCGGTTCGGGTACCGTCGGAGCGGCGGGCCGCGGTGGTTGCGGCTCCACGAAGGGGGTCGACGGCTGCGCGGGGCTCGAAGGAGAGAGTGATGCCGGTTCGGGTCTGGCGAACCACTGCGAGAAGGGGTCACCGTTCGGGGATGCCCGGAGGGTGAAGTCGTCGGTCCCGAGGATGGATTCGACGTCGTCGAGGAGCTCGAGCATCGAGGCGTGGCGGTCCTCTTGCTCGCGCTGGAGGGTCTTCGCGACGAGATCGCCCACCGCGCGGGGGACCGTGGTCGAAGCGGGGAGCGCAGACTCGAGCCGCGGTGCTTCGACGCGCATTTTGTGCAGGAGGACCTCGAACTGGTTCCCCTCGAACGGAATTCTGCCGGTGAGCATCTCGAAGAGGGTCCCTCCGAGCGCGTAGACGTCGGCCGCCGGGCCGACGTCGACCGCTCGGACTTGCTCGGGTGCCATGTAGTGAGGCGTCCCACAGATAGCGCCGTCCTGCGTGAGCTTGGTCACCTCGCCGCGCTGCGGCAGGGCGATCCCGAAGTCGAGGATGAGCGGTTCGATGCGGCCGTCGCTCCCGACCGAGAGCATCACGTTGTCGGGCTTCATGTCGCGGTGGACGATGCCGCGAGAATGGGCGTCGGCGAGCCCGCGCGCGAGGGCCCGGGCGATACGCAGGGCGACGCGCCAGTCGAGAGCGCCGCGGGAGATCACCTGGTCGAGGGGCGTCCCGGTGACGTACTCCATCGCGAGGAAGGTGACACCCGCTGGCTCGTCATGGCCGAAGGCGGTTATCCGAACGATGTTCGGATGGGAGAGAGAGCCGACGAGGTTCGCCTCGCGCTCGAAGCGGCGGCGGAAGACGGGGTCGGAAGCCACCTCTTCGAGCATCACCTTCACCGCGACCCGCCGGTCGGCAGAGAGATCGTGCGCTTCGTAGACTCGGCCCATCCCTCCTTCGCCGAGAAGACGGACGAGTTGGAATCGGCCCCCCAGGGTGCTCTGTAGCAGCGGATCGCTCATTCGTACGACAAGGTTCGCCCGTTGGCTTCGAAGAAGCGCCAGACCTGTTCGGCGTAGGGGTAGCGCGTCTTCGGCCCCGTGTCACACGGGAGGAGCCGCGACTGCGTGTCGCTCACCCAGTCGAAGCCGCCGCGGACGATGCAGCTCACGTAGGGGGCTTTCTCGCACTGCCACGTCTCACAGTTCGCGCGGGCGGGGGCGTCCCAGGGGGACGGATCGGACTGGCACCCGGAGAACTCTTGCCACTCGCGGTTGATCCGACGAAGTGAGTAGTTGGGGATCATGATGCAGTTGGGTCCGCCCTGAAGGGGGTTGTAGGGGTCCTGGTCGGCGTTGAATCGCAGGTAGGGGACGGGCTCGGTGGGTTCGTAGGCGGGGTCCTCCTTCACGCGAAGGTAGGAGGTGGACGAGGCGGCGGAGAGTGGTCGTTCGGCAGCGAGTCGCTCGACCATCAGCCCGCCCGATGCGTGCCCGAAGGCGAAGAGCCTCGAGTCGTCGAGGCAGAGAAACGACGCGGTCTCCTGGATGGCGTGGTTGGTGAATTGAACGTCGCTCACCATGCGCCACGCCGGCTCGCGATTCTGCGCGTCGGGAGCGATGACGACGAACCCCTCGCGGTCGGCCACTTCGGGGAATCCGCGGGTCTTGAGGGCGTACTCGGCGTTGCGATCGGAGTCGTGGTAGAGGAGGACCACGGGGTGGGGGACCTCGGGGTCGTAGCCCTCGGGGACGTGAACCATCCAGTAGCGATCCCCCCAATCCTTGCTCTTGACGGGATGCGAACCGACGAAGGGCGGCTTCTTCCCGCAGCCGCGCGTGGGGCCGCCCCCCGTCGTCCCTGCATCGGGGGGCTCGTGCGCCTCGGAGGGGACGGGGTCCGCGGACTTCGAGGCGCCGGGGACTCCCGCGGCCTCGATCTCGCGCGGCGGCGGCGCGTCGACGACGGCGACCGGTGCGACAGCGGGGTTCGTGGTGGGTCGAGCCTGGGGCGAATCGTCGCTGCGAAAGAAGTAGGCGAGCCCGCCGAGGAGGAGCACGGCTCCGACGATCGCGGCCCCGACCGCCCATGGAGGGAGTGCGGGGGGGCGCGCCGAGTCGAGGTGATCGGCCCGAGGCGGACCGGAATCATCCTCTGCGAACGGAGGCTCTCGCACGGTGGCGGCTCCCGGCGCAGGCGCTCGACGGGGGGTGGGTGGAGCGGTCATCTCCGTCGTCCCGTCGTACCAGAGCGCGAAGGGGTCGTTCCCTTCGGCGGCGGTCAGTTCGAACGTCTTGCTGCCGACCAGTTCGGCGCAGCGGTCGAAGAGCTCGCGGGCGGAGCCGAGCCGGTCCTCGGGCTCCGTCGCGAGGAGGTCTGCGACGAGCGCGTCGACGGCCTCGGGGAGATCGGGCCGGTACTCGCTCGCCCGCGGCGCCTCGTTCTGCAGCTTCGCGACGATGAGCGAGAAGGCGGTCGCGCCGCTGAACGGGACGTCCCCTGTCAACATGTGGAAGAGGGTCGAGCCGACGGCGTAGAGGTCGGTCGCCGGACCGATCGTCGCGTTTGGCTTCGCCTGCTCGGGCGCCATGTACTTCGGCGTCCCCTGGATCTCGCCTTCTGCGGTGAGCCGCGTGTTTCGCGTCTCGTCGAGCGCGACCCCGAAGTCGACGATCACCGGATCGACCAGCCCGTTGGAGGTGAGCCGCAGCATGACGTTGTCCGGCTTGAGATCGCGATGGACGAGGCCGCCGGCGTGCGCCTCGATCAGCCCCGCGGCGATGCGCCCGGTCAATCGAAGGCTCGTCTCCCATTTGAGCGGCCCTCCGGCGAGGACTTCGCCGAGCGGCACGCCATCGACGAACTCCATCGCCAGATAGAGGAGGTCGAGCTCTTCGTCGGTTCCGAACTCGATGATGCGTACGATCGCGGGGTGATGCAGAGCTGCGAGGGCTTCGGCCTCGCGCAGGAATCGCTTTCTGCCGCGCTCTGATTCGCTCGCGCGATCCCCCATCACCTTCAGGGCCACCTTGCGGTTCACCGAAAGCTGGGTCGCTTCGTACACGCGTCCCATGCCGCCGCTGCCAATCAGCCGCTCCAGTTGGAAGCGTCCGTCGAGGGTGAGCCCTTCGAACGGGTCGGACGACGATGTGCTCATGGTTCCTGTCTACCGGAATCCGCCGGGTTCGTCACTGCGGCGCCACGTCGACTCCCTCTTCCCGGAAGAACTTCCATGCCGCCTCCCGATAAGGGAATTTCGTCCTCGGCGAGGTACAGAGTGCGAGCTGCGGCCCCTTCGACTCCCCGGCCCATTGGGCTCCGCCATCGACCAGGCAGAAGCCATAGGTCGACTCGGAACAAGACCACGTTTCGCAGTTTCCGTGGGGGTGCTCGAAGAACTCTTCGGACTTGCCGCGGCACCGGTGCCCCTCCTTCCAGTACGCGATGTGCTTCTCGTTGGAGTCGACCTGCTGTCCGTGGCAGTTGCGGCCCCCCTCGTGCAGGTTCACGGGGTCGTCCCGGCCGAGCATTTGAAGGTAAGGGACCTGCATCTCGCGTTCGCATCGGGTGGTCGCGACCGAGCGTCGGAAGTGGGTCCCGGCGAGGGCGGAAGCGCCGTACTCGCAGGCGATTCGCTGCGCGATTCGGTTGCCCGACCCGTGGGCGAGCAGGTAGCGACGGCGGGGGTCGACGCATAGTCGCTCCCCGAAGTCTTTGAACGCCGCGACGACGAAGTCGAAGTCCGCGCCTGAGCGCCAGGCGGGCATGTTACTCTGCGAGTCGGGGGCGAAGAGGAGCAGGTCGAACTCGTCGGCGATCTCCTGGAAGCCTCGCGTCGTAAGTTCGTGGACACCGCCGCTGGCTGAATCGTGGAACATCATGACGACGGGATACGGCCGCGCCGGGTCGTACGAAGCGGGGACGTAGTAGTGGTACGTTCCGGCGACGTTAGACGCCCGCAGCGCCTGCTTTCCGATACCGGAACTGAAGGAGTCTCCGCCGCATCCGGTGCGGTTGTGGACGGGAGGCTCGTCCATCACGACGACGGCGGGAGGGGGGACGGGTTCGTCGACCGACGGCTCGGGCGGGGGGGCGGGGAGGGGGTCGATCGGCTCGACCACGATCGGTTCCGGGGAGCCCGTCTCGACGGGCGCCGGCGCCGGCGGTTCGTCGTCGTCGAGAAGGATCGATGCCATCGCCGCTCCCCCTCCGATGACGGCGGCGAGGAGGAGCACGGTGACGGCCGTGGTCGAGTGACGAACGGGCGTCGTCACCGCGCTGGACGAGCCCGCTACCACGGGGTCGGCGACTGTCAGGCGCGGGGCGGCAGCGCGGCGGGCCACCTTCGCGAGGTCGTCGTCGGGGCCGGCCAACAGCGTGATTCCTGCGTCACCGACGATCGTTCGAATCTCGTGAACGACGGCCTCCGCCGATACCGGGCGATGTTCCCGGTGGCGAAGGAGGAGGCGCGCGACGAGCGCCGACGCTGCCGGGTCGATCTCGGGGACGAGGTCCGTCAGCGGTGGAGGGACGTCGGTCAGCTTCGCGCGCATGATCGCGACGGGGGAATCCCCGACGTGGGGGCACCGTCCCGAGATCATTTCGTAGAGGATCGCTCCGAGCGCGAAGAGGTCGGCCCGGCCGTCGACCTCCTCCCCCAAGGCCTGCTCGGGCGCCATGTAGAGGGGCGTGCCCCACGCTACCCCCGTCTCCGTCAGGCGCTCGCCGGCCTCTTCGCGCCGCGCAACGCCGAAGTCGAGGATCATCGGGCGGATCGAGTTCCCGGTGGAGCGGGTCACCATGATGTTCTCGGGTTTGAGATCGCGGTGAACGATGCCGTGGCGGTGTGCTTCGGCGAGGCCCTCGGCAACGCGCGCCGCGAGCTGCAGCGCGGCGACCCATTGCATCGGTCCGGCGGCCATCGTTTCGCGTAGCGTGACCCCCTCGACGTAGTCCATCGCGATGTAGACGACCCCGAGCTCGGCGCTCGTCCCGTATTCGATCAGCCGCACGATGTTCGGATGATTCAGCGTCGCGACGACCCGCGCCTCGCGCAAGAATCGCTCCGTCGCCCGCCGCTCCGTCTCGCGGTCGTTCTGCAGCGTCTTGACCGCGACGATGCGGTCGACGGAGAGCTGAGTCGCCGCGAAGACCCGGCCCATCCCGCCCCTCCCGATCACGCGGTCGAGCCGAAATCTACCGTCGAGTATCTTGCCGACGAACGCGGCGCTCGGGTCGAGTTTCGCCATACGGGACGAGGGTATCGCGCATCACGCCGTTCGCCTAGCCCGCGGCGTGGGTAGCGTGGGGGGGCGGGACCTCGACGTCGTGAGAGGGCGAGCTGCCCGGAAGAAGCCGTAAGCGTCGTACTGTCGCGCCGAATCGCTCACGCCTGCTTCATTAACGGGGTCGACTCTGGCATAGTTCGCGGCGATGCGACGATATCTACTGGTTCTTGCGCTCTTCGCCCTCGGCTGCCCCGATACTCCGAACAATGGGACGACTGCGCCGGACGCGGGGCGTGGCGATCTCGGAGCGCGAAGCGACGGCGGCGACCTCGGCACGTTCTGCAAGCCGGGAGCGCGCCAGTGTCGCGATCTCGTCACCGCCGAAGTCTGCAACGCAGACGGTAGTGCGTTCGACGAAGAGGAATGCACGGGCGACCTTCGTTGCAACGACCTCGACGGTACGTGTTCCCCCGAGATTTGCTCGCCGGGGAGCTTCGACGGATGCACCGACGACGGGCGGCAGCGCTACTGCAACCCGTCGGGGACTGCCTGGATCGAAGACGTCTGTCCCGGTAACGCGACGTGTGAAGACGACCGCTGCGGCGAGCCGGAGTGCGAGGCCGACGCGGTCCGGTGCGTCGACACTTCGCAGCTCGAGGTGTGCAACGGAGCCGGCGCGTGGGTCGGTGGGAGCTATTGCCCACGCGGCACGGAGTGCTTCAATGGTGTCTGCGAGGAGCTCTGCGAGCTCAACAAGAAGATCTCGAGCTACATCGGCTGCGAGTACTGGTCCGCGGACTTGGACAACTTCGAAGACGCGCTGTCGAAGCCGCACGCGATCGTCGTCTCGAACGTGAACCCCGAGATCACCGCCAAGATTACGCTGTACGAGGGCGACTCCGACCAGGAGCTCAGGATCGACGGCGAAGGGAACCCGTTCGACGCCGAGATTCCGCCGGGGGAGGCACGCGTCTTTCTGATCCCGACCGGCTACGACCATTCGGGGACTCGGCACCTCCAGAACAAGGCGATCCGCGTCGTCGCGAACATCCCCGTCATCGCGTCGCAGTTCAATCCGCTCAACAACCTCGACGTCTATTCGAACGACGGGACGCTCTTGCTCCCGACGAACTCGGTCGGCAACGAGTACTGGGGGATGAGCTGGCCGTTTCGCGGTGGGCGCATCAGCATTCGCGGGTTCCTCACGATCGTGAATTCGTCGGGATCGCCGAACCGCGTGCGGGTGACCCCGTCGGCGGAGGTCGTCGCGGGGCCGAACATCCCCGCGATGCCTGCCGGCGTCGAGCGGGTCTTCGAGCTCAACCCGGGCGACTCGCTCAACCTCGAGACGAGCGGCGCCGAGCTCGAGGACGCCCGCGAGTTCGGCTGCCTGCAGGACACCGAAGGTCCACCCCCGCAGGTCTCGCCGTGCCCCGACCTGACGGGGACGCACATCGTGGCCGACTTCGACGTCACGGTCTTCGGCGGGCATCAGTGCGGCAATGTCGTTCAGGGGATCGACCGCTGCGACCACATCGAGTCGATCCTGTTGCCGGCGAGCTCGTGGGGCACGACGTATGTCGGGACGAAGTACAGCCCGCGCGCGACCTCGGCGACGATCGAACCGGAGGTGTGGCGCGTCATCGCTGCGGAGGACGGCACGCAGATTCAGACCGACCCTCCGATCGACGGTGTCCACGGTCGCACGATCAACGCCGGGGAGTGGCGGCAGTTCGAGGCGCGCGAAGCGTTCCTTCTGGGCGCGTCCAAGCCGGTGATGGTTTCGCAGTACATGGTCGGGTCGAACTGGCTCGGCATCCCGCGCATCTGTGACCAGGGGATCGATGCCAACAACCCGACCGGCATCGGCGACCCCGCGATGACGGTGGGCGTCCCGACCGACCAGTTCCGCACCGACTACGTCGTCCTCACCCCCGACGACTACGAGCTCGACTACCTGAACATCATCGCGCGCGCCGGGCAGACGGTCTTGCTCGACGGCGAGGCGATTCCCGACGACGCTTGGGTCCCCGTCGGGTCGTCGGGTGCCTGGGAAGTCGCCGTCATAGAGGTCGAGGACGGACAGCACACCCTGATCGGCAACGCGCCGTTCGGGGTCGTCTCCTACGGCTACGACTGCCACGTCTCCTACGCGTACCCCGGCGGGCTGAACGTCGAAGAGATTTCGGAGCGGCTGTAGCGGTGAGCGGTTAGCGGATAGCGGTCACCGCAACCCGCAACCCGCAACCCGCAACCCGCTATCCGCTCCCCGCTCCCCGCTCCCCGCTCCCCGCTCCCCGCTCCCCGCTCCCCGCTC
>CAYPJU010000109.1:0-15757 GCA_964411125.1 uncultured Bradymonadales bacterium
CTCGTTCTCGTTCTCGTTCTCGCTCTCGCTCTCGTTCTCGTTCTCGCTCTCGCTCTCGTCCGCGGTTTCGTTCTCGCTCTCGTCCGCGGTTTCGTTCTCGCTCTCGACCCCGTCCTCGATCTCGATCTCGTCCTCGCCCTCGGATTCGTCTTCGGAACTCTCCGCCAGCTCCTCCGGTTGCGACTCGTGCTCGGTTTCAGGCGGCAGTTCGGGCTCGACCTCACCCCCGGCCTCCGACTGGAGCTCGGGCTCCGATTCGGATTTGGCCGCCTTCGCGAGGTTGAACTTCCCGCTGAGGACGTGCTGGCGGTGTCCGCCGGGTCGATTTTCGGGTTCGGATTCCGGCTCGTCGCTCGCGGAGCTCGGTGAGCCCGCCGCGTAGGAAACCTCGGACGCGCCGATGCCTACGAACGCATCGTCGACATCGAACAGATCTTCGAAGGCGTCTTCGAAGGGGCTCGCGACCGACTCGATCTGCGATTTGAGAGCCGAAGCCCACTCAATCGTCGATTCGAGAGGGGCGCCCTGTTCGATCGCCGCGACGTGTCGAGGGAGGTCGTCGTCATCGAACTGGAGCGCTTTCAGTTCGCGCACCGCCTCGAGGGCGCGATCGCGCTGCTCTGCTTCGAGATGTCGGATCAGCGCGTCGAAGCGGTCGATCAACTGGTTGTCGATGTCTTGAAACGCCATGGTGGCGACTCTCGTCTACGGCAAGGTGCTGCGCTCAAAAGATGCTGCTCTCCGCGACACCGCGAAGAGCTTGGAAGCTCCTCTGAAGCTCGTGGTTGGCGGCCACCAACCGGGTCAAGTCTCCACCTTCCAACGCCGAACGGGCATGGTCGACGGCGGAGCGGGCCGAAGAGCTCGCTTGCGCGTAGACGACCTCGTCGCCGACGGCGGGCCCCTCCAGCAGCTTCTCGACTTCGCGGATCGTCCTGCGAATCTCCGCGCGCTGTTCCTCGACGTCTTCCCCTTCCTTCAACTGGACGAGATATCCTTCGTTCTCGGCGATCATCGCCTGGATCTCTTCCTCGCTGAGCCCGGACGTGGCGGTGACCTGGATCGACTGCTCCTTGCCGGTGTCCTGGTCGCGTGCCGAGACACTCACGATACCGTCCGCGGAGATGTCGAAGGTGACGTCGACGGTGACCTCGCCTGCCTCGGCCGAGCGCAGGCCGCTGAGGACGAACTCACCCAGGAGCTCGTTCTCTTCGGCGCGCGAGGACTCTCCCTGCGCGACGACGATCTTGATCGAAGTCTGGTTCGCCCGAATCGTGGTGAACTCTTTGGTCTCGTGGGTGGGGATGGTCGTGTTCGCTTCGATGATCCTCTCGAACCCGCCTCCGTGGACCATGATGCCGAGCGAGTGAGGCGTGACGTCGAGCAGCAGGACGTCGTCGTTCTTCTCGACCAGCGCCGAGCCCTGAATCGCGGCGCCGATCGCGACGGCCTCGTCGGGATGAACGCTCTTGGCCGGGTCGCGTCCGAAGTACTCCTTCACCGCGCTTTGAATGCGGGGCATTCGCGTCATGCCGCCGACCAGGATGACGTCGTCGATCTCGTCGACGTCGATCCCTGCCTCTTGCAACGTCGCCTTCGAAATCTTGATCGTACGTTGTACGAGGTCGGCGACCAGATCCTCGAACACCGGCCGCGTGAGAGTCGACTGCAAATGCAGCGCCTCTCCGCCGTCCTTGGTGTAGATGAAGGGGAGGCTGATCTCGGTCTCCTGCATCGTCGTCAGCTCGATCTTCGCCTTCTCGGCCGCGTCGCGCAGACGCTGCAGCGACATCTCGTCACGACGAAGGTCCACCTCGTGCTCGCGGGCGAACTCGTAAGCGAGGTGTTCGATGATCCTCGCGTCGAAATCCTCACCCCCCAGGAACGTGTCGCCGGCAGTCGAGAGGACGTCGAAGACGCCGTCGTGAATCTCCAAGATCGAGATGTCGAAGGTACCGCCGCCGAGATCGTAGATGGCGACGGTGGAACTGACGTCGCGCCCGTAACCGTAAGCGAGCGCCGCCGAGGTCGGCTCGTTGATGATCCGCAGCACGTCGAGCCCGGCGATCCGCCCCGCATCCTTGGTCGCCTGCCGCTGCAGGTCGTTGAAGTAGGCCGGAACGGTGATGACCGCGGCGTCGACCGGTTCGCCGGTGTACTCCTCCGCGATGAGCTTCATCTCTTGCAGGATGATGCTGCTGATCTCGGGGAGGCTGTACTCCTTGTCGCGAAGATGGATCCGAACGTCTCCGCTCGGTCCACTCACGATCTCGTACGGGCATGTCTCCAGACAGTGCACGACCGCTGCCGACCCCCACTTCCGTCCGATGAGACGCTTCGCTGCATAGACAGTGTGTCGAGCGTTGGTGATGGACTGCCGCTTCGCCATCTGACCGACGAGGCGTCGCCCGGATTCCGAGATGGCCACGATGCTGGGCGTCGTCTTGTATCCCCCCTTGTTCGGGATCACCTTGGGGACCCCTGCTTCGAGGATCGCGACGCACGAGTTCGTCGTGCCGAGATCGATACCAATTACGCGCTGCATGTCGTCTCTCCTTTTGGTCAGCGCAACTGCGACCTGACCCGCTCAACATGAACCTTCACGGCGGCGTTGCCCGGTTCGAGCTCCGCTGCTTCTTCGAACGCATCGAGCGCTTCGACGAGCATACCGTTCTTTTCGTAAATCTGCCCGAGGACGAGCCTCGGTGAAACGTCGTCGATTTCGGAGCAGGCGGCCCTCGCGAGCTGTGCAGCTTCGTCGAGGCGCTGGTTGCTCCGCAACAACAGTTCGGCCGCCTTCACCAGCGCGGCCGGATCGCGACGCAACGTCGCGACCTTTCGATACTCCTCGGCGGCACCCGCGAGGTCGCCCTGCTGCTCCAACTGCTGACCCCGGCGGGCGAGCATGTCGGCCGCCATGTTCCTCTTCCGTTCTTCTTCGCGCGATGCGACCTCTTCTTCGCGCCGCAATTCGGCGAGTGCACGATCGTATTCCTCGCGCTTCGACTGGTTCGAGAGCGTCTCCCACCCCCGCGTCACGAACTTGAAAATGTCCTCGACACGCTTCGCGAGCTCCGGGTGTTCCCCCCGGAAGAACTTGTCGGGATGGAACTTCTTCGAGAACGAGAAGTAGGTCTTCTTGATCGACCGTCGGTCCGCGTCGCTGTCGACCCCGAAGAGCTGATAGAAATCGACCTGATCCAGATGGGCGTGGACGAACGAGATCTCCCGCAGGAGCTCCTCGTCGATGCCTGGGACCGCGAAGTCGTCGGGCGTCTGCCACTCGCCGAACGAAGAGGGAAAGCGCGGGAACGGTCCGTCGTCGGAGGCCGGTTGGTCCGGCCTCGACGGCGAACTTTCCGTCATCGGCTGCGAAGGCGGCGGCGCGCTCGGCTCCGCCTGGACCTGGGGCGCTGGGCGGCTCGGCGACGTCGTCGCTCGCTCGCCGTGGTGACGATCGGAGACCGGCGCCGGTTTGGAGGATCGAGCCGACGCGAGAGCTGCAGCGTGTGCTGGAGAGCCGGGCATGAAGAGATCGTCGTCATCGTCTTCGTCGTCGAACATCGAGCCGTCGAACGTCGCCGTCTTGGGCTCCGGCTCCGGTGATGGCCTCGATACCGGTCGCGCCGCTGGCTCAGGACGAGCAACCGCCGGCTCGGGACGAGCAGCCGCCGGACGCGCCGCAGGGCTCGGTGCCTGCGTCCCGGTGCCGCCTCCTACGACCTGCAAGAGCCCCAGGTCCAGCAGGCGGTCCACCATCTGGAGGGTCTTGTCCCGGCCGAGACCACTCGAGTTGCAAAGATCCCGGACCGTCACCTCTCCCGTCACACGGGAGACGAGGAACCAGTCCTCGGGCGAAGGCTGCGCGGACAGGTTTTTGTAGTCCACGTTCGGGGTGACGGTGATGACCAGGTTCTCGTCGATCAATGCTTTAGACGCGAAGAAGAAGACGGTCGCTGATACGCGACGTTGTTCGACCCCCAAAACCCGCCAGCCCGGTCGCCCGTTCCTCGAGACGCTTCACGCGCCATGGTCGCGGCCGGTGGCACCGAAGGAGACCAGCAAAGTGATTGGTTTGACTACTCAGCAAAACTACTTCGCCCGTGCCACCATTGACAAGCCCCAACGCGCGTCGTTCCAATCGGGGTGCAGCGTTCCGCGCCGCGAGCGTACCTCTTTGGAATACCCCTCCCCGTCTCGGGCCGTTACACTCGTGACAAAACCACGGATTCGAATCGATGTTCCACGGAACCACAATTCTCAGTGTCCGACGCGGCCACCACGTCGTCGTCATCGGAGATGGGCAGGTCACGTTCTCCGAATCCATCGTCCTGAAAGGAACCGCGCGCAAAGTGCGCCGCATCCACGACGGCCACGTCCTGTGCGGCTTTGCGGGCTCCACAGCCGACGCCATGACGCTCTACGAGAAGCTCGAAGACAAGCTGAAGGCGTACAACGGCAACCTCACACGAGCCGCGGTGGAGCTCGCCAAAGAGTGGCGCACCGATCGGATGTTGCGCCGGCTGGAAGCGCTGCTCATCGCCGCGGACGCCGACATCACACTGCTCATCAGCGGCACGGGCGACGTCATCGAACCCGAGGAGGGGATCGCCGCCATCGGTAGCGGGGGCACCTACGCTCTCGCCGCAGCCCGCGCGCTCGCCCGCATGACCGACCTCTCGCCGCGCGAGGTCGCCGTCTCCGCCATGGAGATCGCCGCCGAAATCTGCGTCTACACCAACGATTCGTTCACCATCGAAGAGCTGAACGATGACTGAACACCACCAAAGAGACCTCACCCCCGTGCAGATCGTCGAGTTGCTCGACGACTACATCGTCGGCCAGTCGGACGCCAAGCGCGCCGTCGCGATCGCGCTGCGGAATCGATGGCGCAGGCAGCAGGTCGACGAAGACCTGCGCGACGAGATCACGCCCAAGAACATCATCATGATCGGCCCTACCGGCGTCGGAAAGACCGAGATCGCGCGGCGTCTCGCGCGCCTCGCGCGCGCGCCCTTCATAAAGGTCGAAGCCTCGAAGTTCACCGAGGTCGGCTACGTCGGCCGCGACGTCGAAAGCATGGTGCGCGACCTCCTCGAGATCGGCATCAACCTCGTCAAAGGCGAACACGAAGAACGTGTCGCGCACCGGGCCCGCGACGCCGCCGAGGACCGCATTCTATCCAAGATCAAACCGCGCCGTGCCGAACGTGAGCCCCTCGACGGAAGCGCCGCGCACCAGAAGGTGTTCATCGCCGGAAGCGACGGGACTGTCGAGTCCTCCGAGGACGAACTCCCGAGCGCCGAGCAGTCGCTGCGCATGAGACTGCGAAACGGAGAGTTCGACGACGAGGTGGTCGACGTCGACGTCGCCGACACCTCCAACCCGATGCTCGGGGCGCTCTCCGGACAGCCCGGGATGGAAAGCGTCGATCTCGGCAGTGTCTTCGGAAACCTCTTCCCCACCCGAAAACGAAAGAAGCGCTTGAAGGTTCGAGACGCCCTTCGGCTCCTCGAGAAGGAAGAGGCCGAACGTCTCGTCGACATGGAGGCGATCGTCTCGGAAGCCCTCGTCCGCACGCAACAGTCCGGCATCATCTTCATCGACGAGCTCGACAAGGTCGCCGGCCCCGAATCGGGCCGCGTTGGACCTGACGTGTCGAGGCAGGGAGTCCAGCGCGACCTCCTCCCGATCGTCGAGGGATCCGCCGTGTCGACCAAACACGGCGTCGTCCACACCGACCACATTCTCTTCATCGCCGCCGGGGCATTCCACGTCTCCAAGCCCTCCGACCTGATCCCAGAGCTCCAGGGCCGCTTCCCGATTCGGGTCGAGCTCGACAGCCTCACGCAGGACGACTTCGAACGCATCCTGACAGAGCCGACCAATTCGCTGACGCGCCAGTACAGCGAATTGATGCGGACCGAGGGGCTGCAGATCGAGTTCGTCGACGGGTCGGTGGAGACGCTCGCCGAGATGGCGTTCCGCGTGAACGAGTCGCTGGAGAACATCGGCGCCCGCCGTCTCCACACGATCATGGAGAAGGTGTTCGAGGATCTTTCGTTCGATGCCCCCCAGATGGAGCCTGGCGTCGTTCGCATCGATGCCGAATACGTGCGAAAACGTCTCGAAGGCATTCTGAAGGACCAGGACCTCAGCAGGTACATACTATGAGCGAACCCGCCCGCACCGCCGCCGACACAGACTGGATCGCGCGTGGCGACCGACACAACTCGACGACCTACTCCCCCTCGATCGTGATGGAACGCGGCGAGGGCGTTCGCGTCTGGGACACCGACGGGAACGAGTACCTCGACTTCCTCGCCGGGATCGCCGTCTGCTCGCTGGGACACGCCCATCCGACGCTCACCGCGGCACTCGTCGACCAGGTCGAGACCCTCCTCCACGTCTCGAACAGCTTCTACACGCCGCAGCAGATCGAGCTTCTCGAGCGGCTCACCACCAAGTCGTTCGCGGACCGCGTCTTCCTCTGCAACTCCGGCACCGAGGCGAACGAAGCGGCGATGAAGCTCACGCGACGCTTTCAGAAAGTGGTTCGAGGCGATGAAGATCGCGTCGAATTCGTCTCGATGAAGAAGTCGTTCCACGGCCGCACGCTCGCCTCGATCACGGCCACCGGACAGCCCAAGTACCACAAAGGCTTCGAGCCCCTCCCCGCCGGATATCTCTACGCCGACTTCAACGACCTCGACAGCGTCGCCGCCCTGGTGACCGACAAGACCGCCGGCATCATCGTCGAGCCGATCCAGGGCGAGGGGGGCGTTCGCCCGGCCGAGGGCGTGTTCCTCGAGGGGCTCCGGCGGCTGTGCGACGACTCCGGCGCCCTGCTCATCTTCGACGAAGTGCAGACGGGCGTGGGACGAACCGGAACCCTCTGGGCGTACGAGGGATACGGGGTCGTCCCCGACATCATGACGCTCGCCAAGGGCCTCGGCGGCGGTGTGCCCGTCGGGGCGATGATCTCGACGGACGCAGTGTTCGAGGGCTTCACCCGCGGCAGCCACGCGACGACGTTCGGCGGCAACCCGCTCGCCTCGCGCGCCGCGACGACGGTGCTCGACGTCATCGACCGCGACGGCCTTCTCGCGAACGCGGACGAACGCGGCCGCCAACTTCGGGCTGGCCTTCAGACGATCGTGAACGAACACGATGCTTTGCTCGAAGTTCGCGGCCGTGGCTTGATGGTGGGAGTCGAGTGCGAAGGCGACCTCTCGGGTGCGATCGCAAAGGCCTGCCACGAACGCGGGCTGCTCGTGAACACCGCCGGCGGCATCGCCGTACGTCTGGTTCCGCCCCTCGTCGTCACGCAGTCGGACGTCGACGAAGCGCTGGAGAAGTTCGCCGCCGCGGTTCGCGACGTCGCCTAGTTCTCACCCACGGCGCGGCGACGGCGGTGCGACGCAGCCCCCCGCCGCTCAGTCCCCCTTTTTCTTCGCCCGCGGATGCGCGGCGTCGTATGCGTCGGCCAGGCGGTCGATCGAGACGTGGGTGTACCGCTGCGTGGTCGACAGCGACGAATGTCCGAGAAGCTCCTGGATGCCGCGCAGATCGGCTCCCGAATCGAGCAGGTGCGTCGCGAACGAGTGCCGCAGGCCGTGCGGCGTGATCGACGTGTCGAGCCCCGCCCGTATCAAGTGTTGCTTGAACAATCGCCGCATGCTCCGCGTCGTGAGGCGCCCTCCCCTGTAGTTCAAGAACATCGCGCCATCGGGCGTGTCGGGCGTCGCCAGCTCATGGCGAGACGTGAGCCAGCGACGTAGTGCAACCTTCCCCTTCTCGCCGATCGGGACCACGCGCTCCTTGTCGCCTTTCCCGATCGTCCGCACCCAGCCCTCGTCGAGGTCGACGTCGGCGAGGTCGAGCCCCGCGAGCTCGGAGATGCGAAGCCCGCAGCCGTAGCCGAGCTCCCAGATCGCCATGTCGCGAAGCCCCAGCGCATCGTCGGGCGCAGCACCGTCCAGCAACCGAAAGACTTCGTCGACCGAGAAGTAGTTCTTGAGGGGTACCGAAACCTTCGGCGTCTTCAGGATCGCCGCGACGTTCGAATCGATGTGGCGCTTGCGGTGCATCCATTTCCAGAACGCACGGATCGCCGACACTTTCCGCGCCACCGTCGACGGGGCGCAGTCGTCGAAGATGGAGCTGACGAACCCGCGCAGGTGGTCGATCCGCACCCGGTCGGGGGCCGGGTCATCGAGACCGCGCTCCTCGCTGAGCCACGTGGAAAACTGCGCGAGGTCCGAAGCGTACGCCCGCTCCGTTTCGGCACTCGCGCCCCGCTCGGCGCGGAGAGAGCCTATGTAATCGTCGATCAATGAATCGAGTGTCGCCATGTGACCGAGACTAGCGGCCACGCGGCGAGTCGCGAAATTTTAGATCCAACCTCCCGGCCGCGCGTTTGGAACTTCATCGAAGACACCCGAACCCACGGACACCTCATGAAGCGCCTCTTGCTCGCCCTCCTCCTCTTCACGTCGCTCCATGCAACCCCCGTCGTCGCTCAACAGCTCGGCGACGAGAAGATGGCCGACGCCAACGCCGTCGCCGCGACCGTCGTGAAGGAGCGCATGCGGACCACGCGGCCCCGCGACTTCCAGCTCCTGAAGGAAGTCGAGAAGGCCGAGATCATCGTCGTCCGTGGAACGTACGACCGGGTCGAGGACGTGTTGACGGCGGTCGAGATTCAGCACCTCGTCATCGACCCCCTCCAGCTCGACACGATCGAGCTCAACGCGAAGCAGCTCGTCATCGTGAACTGCCCGGGGTCGCTCAGCGAGAAAGGGATCGTGAAAATCCGAAAGTTCGTGAAAGCCGGTGGCTTTCTCTACACCACGGACTGGGCGCTGCTGGCGGTTCAGAGAGCCTTCCCCGGTTACATCGAGTTCAACGGAGTGGAGACCGAGAACGACGTCGTCGCCGTCCGTGTCCGCAAGAAGGACAACGTCTTTCTGCAGCACCTCTCGCTTTCGAAGTCCGAGCCGAAGTGGTGGCTGGAAGACTCCAGCTACCCGATCAAGGTGCTCCGCGACGACGTCGAGGTCCTCATCGGCTCGGCCGAGATGAAGAAGAAGTACGGCGAATCGGCGGTCGCCGTGACGTTCCCGTATGGCGACGGTCGGGTGCTCCACATCGCCAGCCACTTCTACCTGCAGCAGAACGAGACCCGAACCGCAACGGAAGCGAAAGCCGCAACGGCGTGGCTCGAGCAGGACTCCGACCTCCCCGACGCCGTCGCGAAGAAGGTCGCGGCGTCCACGAAGTCCGGGAAAGCGAGCGGGGGCGACGTGAACAGCGCCTACTCAGCCCAGCAGATGACCACCAACATCGTGGTCGAGCGAAAGAAGGACCAGAAGCGGATCGACGCGCTCTACTCGAAAGAGATGAAGCGTGAAGAACAGGGTCTGAAGTCGGGCGATAAGGTCCGCGTCGTGAAGAAGAAGGCGAAGAAAGCGCTCGTTCGCGACATGCAGGGGAACGAGGCCTGGGTCCCGAGCGACGCGGTTCAGTGAGCGCAAAACAGCCCGGGATCGCGAGGGGCGAGCCGCGTCGATGTCCGCGGCCGTTAGTTGCCCCCCCGACAGGTGTTGTCTACGATGGCTCTGGGACATCCCCGGCAGGCTATCGAGCGACTTCGCGCCCGCGGTCCCGTCTGCCGACGAAACCAGAACGACGTGTAGATGAGCGCAACCCAAGAGACCCAACTCAAGAAGCGCCTCGAGACGATGCTCGACAAGGTTCGAGCCTACCATCCCGATCCCGACATCAACTCGATCCGGAAAGCTTTCGACTTCGGGCTGATGATGCACGAAGGGCAGGTCCGAAAGTCGGGCGAGCCCTACATGTCGCATCCCCTCGAGGTGATGGACATCATCGCCGACCTGCGACTCGACTCGGCGAGCCTGGTCGTCGGGCTTCTGCACGACACGGTCGAGGACACCGACACCAGCGTCGACGACCTGCGCGAGTTGTTCGGCGACGACGTCGCCTTCCTCGTCGACGGTGTCACCAAACTCTCGAAGCTAAAGTTCAACACGAGAGAAGAGGCGCAGGCGGAGAATTTCCGCAAGATGATCATCGCGATGTCGCGCGACCTGCGGGTCATCCTGGTCAAGCTCGCCGACCGGCTGCACAACATGCGGACGCTGAAGTACATGCCGCAGTCGAAGCAGGAACGGATCGCCGAAGAGACGATGGAGATCTACGCGCCGATCGCGCATCGCCTCGGGATCAGTTGGATCAAGACGGAGCTCGAGGACCTCTCGTTCCGCTACATGTTTCCCGACCAGTACTACGAGATCGCCGAGCAGGTCTCCCGCAAGAAACGCGAGCGTGAGAGCTTCATCCGCGAGGTGATCAGCATCCTGAAAGAGATCCTGATCGAGCACGACATCCCCGCGGACATCCAGGGACGCCCCAAGAATTTCTGGAGCATTTTCCGCAAGATGCGGCGACAGCAGATTGAGTTCGAGCAGGTATACGACGTCCTCGCGTTTCGCATCATCCTCGACGAAAAAGCGCAGTGCTACGAGGCGCTGGGGCTCGTTCACAATCTCTGGAAACCGATCCCGGGGCGGTTCAAGGACTACATCGCGATCCCGAAGCCGAACGGCTACCAGTCGCTGCACACGTCGGTCATCGGCCCCTACCAGGAGCGCATCGAGATCCAGATCCGGACCGACGACATGCACAAGGTCGCCGAGGAAGGGATCGCGGCGCACTGGCTCTACAAGGAGGGGAAGGCGGTCCCCGACCGCGGGGACGAGAAGTTCGCGTGGCTGCACTCGCTGATGGAAGAGCATCAGGATTCGGCCGACCCCTACGAGTTTCTCGAGTCCGTGAAGATCGACCTCTTCCACGACGAGGTCTACGTCTTCACCCCCGCGGGCGACGTGAAGGGGCTGCCGCAGGGGGCGACCTGCGTCGACTTCGCGTACGCCATTCACACCGAGGTCGGGAACCGCTGCGTCGGAGCGAAGGTGAACGGACAGATCGTCCCGCTGCGCTACGAGCTCGCGACCGGCGACATCTGCGAGATCATGACGGGGAAGACGCAGCGCCCCAACAAAGACTGGCTATCGTTCGTCGTGACGGGCCGCGCCCGCACGAAGATTCGGAACGCGGTGCGCGCCGAGCAGCGCGACCGCAGCCGCGAACTCGGGCGGGAGCTACTCGACAAGGAGCTCAAGAAACACGGTACGAACGTCCGGGCGGTCGACCGTAACGGGAAGCTCCTGGAAGCCGCCAAGAGCGCGAAGTTTCACAACATCGACGAGATGCTCGCAGACGTCGGGTACGGCAAGACGATGCCCGACACGATCGTCAGCCGCATCTTCCCGGCCGAAGAGAGAGACACCCCCACCCAGAAGATCACGAAGTTCCTCGGCAAGATCGCGAACCGGACCACCAAACCGAAGGGAGTGGTCCTCGACGGCATCGAGGACATCATGGTCAACTACGCGAAATGCTGCGCCCCCGTCCCCGGCGACGACATCGTCGGCTTCGTCACCCGCGGACGCGGGCTCTCCGTCCACAAACGCGATTGCGAGAAGATCGCCCACATGGAGCCGGCCCGCATGATCCCGGTGAACTGGGCCGGCGGGGAGACCGGCGCGCGACATGCCGTGAACGTCAAGGTCTACTGCACCGACAAGCCCGGCCTCCTCGCCAACATCAGCCAGTCGTTCTCGGACAGCGGGGTCAACATCTCGCAGGCCCACTGCCGAACGACCGACGACATGCGCGCCGTGAACACCTTCGAAGTCCTCGTGAAGGACCTCGATCAGTTGCAGTCGGCGATGAAGCGGATCGAAAAGATCAAGGGCGTGTACCGGGTCGAGCGTAGCTGACGCTCACTCGTCGGCGTCCCCGAACGCGGCCTGCAGCTCCGCGGCGTGCAGAAAAGTCTGCAGGCGACTCGCCTCGAAGATGGAGGCAATCTGCCCCGCGGCGCGGTCCAGGTCGTCGTTCTCCACCACGTAATCGTACATCCGCCAGACGGCGAGTTCGTGGCGCGCCTTGTCGAGCCGCCGCACGATGACGTCTTCGGCGTCGGTGCCCCGTGATCGCAGCCGATCTTCGAGTTCAGCGAGGCTCGGGGGGGTCACGAGGATCGACACCGTTTCGACGGGATACGCTTCGTCGAGCTGTCGAGCCCCCTGATAGTCGATGTCGAAGATGACGTCTCTGTTCTGCCGCCACGCCTCTTCGATCGTCGACCTCGCAGTGCCGTAGAAGTTGCCATGGACCCGCGCCCATTCGGCGAACGCGCCCTCTTCTCGCATCGCCTCGAACGCCTCGACGTCGACGAAGTTGTAGTCGACGCCCTCTCGTTCCCCATCGCGTGGCGAACGCGTCGTGTAGCTGACGCTGAAATCGATCGCGGGATGCTTCGCCATCAATCTGCGCGCGAGGGTGGTCTTCCCGACCCCCGAAGGGCCGCACAGCACGATGAGCAGTCCGGTGTCGGGCATCTTCACTCCACGTTCGCCGCTTGTTCCCGCAGCTTCTCCACAGCGGACTTCATCCGCACGACGTGGCCGGTGATCTCGGCCGACGCGCTCTTCGAACCCGTCGTGTTCGACTCGCGCATCAGCTCCTGCAGGTAGAAATCGATCTTCTTTCCGACCGGTTCGTCAGTGTCGGAGTCGAGGATTTTTCGCAGCTCGGCCACGTGTGAACGGGCGCGCTGGATCTCTTCGGAGACGTCGGAACGATCGGCGTACATCGCGACCTCCTGAACCACGACGCGCTCGTCCACGTCGCCGACGCCGAACCGCTCGAGCGCCGAACGAACGCGCTCCAGAAGCCGCGCTTCGTACTCCTGGACGACCGTCGGTGCGATCGTCTCGATCTCCGCGACCGCGCTCTCGATTTCGCTGAGCAGGTCCCGGAAGGTGGCGTCGAGGCGGCTCCCTTCGTCGCGACGCGCAGACTGCAGCGCGTCGAGCGCGGTCGCGACGACTTCGCGCACCGAGTCTTCGTCGACGTCATCGGGCACGGTGCGCGGGTCGGCGCGACCCACGACCGCCAGGACGTCGGCGACCCGCACCTCTCCCTCGAGCCCGGCGGCGTTCGCAAGCCCATCGAGCTCCGCGGCCGCCGCGAGAAAGAGCGAACGGTCGACGAGACTCTGGGTCCCCTCCCCCGCCGTCTGCTCGACGTCGACGCGGACTTCGATGCGTCCGCGATGGAATCGGTCGGTGACCAACGTACGGACGAGCGGTTCGACCCATCCCCACTCACGCGGCGCCCAGACGCGGGCGTCGAGCGCGCGATGGTTCACGCTGCGCGCCTCGACCTTGAAGAGCCACTCCCCGTGAGAAAGAGAGCTGCTCCCGAAGCCGGTCATGCTGCGGATTGTCATGATGTCAGGGGTGCTTGAGAGAGTTCAGGCTTCGACTTTTTCTTTGTCCGTCTCCACCACCCGGGCCTCACCCGAAGCGGACTCGAGCTTCTTCGGCTCCTCGTCGTCCTCGCCCTTCACCCCCTTCTGGAAGTTCCGGACACCGAGCCCCAGTTGCTTGGCTGCCTGCGGCAGCTTGCCGAGCCCGAAAAGCATTACGATCGCCAGGAGAATCAACACGAGCTCTGGTGCTCCCAGGCCGCCAATCATTGCGATCATCGTCAACCTCCGAACGCCCGTCGGGCGTCAATCGTCCTCGTCGGCTTCCCACCGATCGAGCGCTGCTCCAGCGGCGTGCTGTTCAGCTTCTTTCTTCGAGCGGCCCTCGCCGATCCCGAACACGGTACCATTCACGCTGACTTCCGCAACGAATATGCGATCGTGAGCGGGGCCGCGTTCGTCGATGATATCATAGACCGGGCGGGTTGGCCCTTCGCTCTGAACCAGGCGCTGCAAGCGACTCTTCGGGTCTTCCGGTGGCGCCGCTGGCTCGCATCTCGCGATCGCCTCCCCGTGCAGCCTCGCCACGACATCTCGGACCGCGTCGAGGCCGCCGTCGACGTAAATCGCTCCGAGCAGCGCCTCGTGCGCGTCGGCTAGCACCGACGCCTTCTCGCGCCCGCCAGACAGCTCTTCACCTCGCCCCAGCAAGACGTGGGCTCCAAGGTCGATCGCGCCCGCGACGTCGCAGAGCGCCGCCTCGTTCACCAGCGAGGCGAGGTACGACGACAGCGCTCCTTCGTCGACCTCGGGGAACTTCTCGAACAGCACTTCCGCGATGAGTAGATTGAGGACCGAATCCCCCAGAAACTCCAGCCGCTGGTTGTTGCCGTCCGATCCCGCCTCGTTCGCATACGAACGGTGAGTCATCGCGCGGACGAGCCACTCGCGGTCCCTGAACCGATAGCCGATCCTCTCCTCGAGCCGCCCGAATGCGTCCCCTTCCCAGTCCATGCGCTACTTCCTCGCTTCCTCGATCCAGCCGCCGCCGAGGACTTCGTCCCCCCGGTAGAAGACGGCGGCCTGCCCCGGAGTGACCGCGCGCTGAGGCTCGGCAAACTCGACGAGTGCGGTCGACGCGTCGTCGCCCACCGTCACGAACGCGGGCACTTCCCGTGACCTGTAACGGATCTTGACCCCACACTCCATCGCCCGCGGCGGTCGCTCGAAAGAGAGCCAGTTGCACCCTTTGACGATCACGCCGCGCGCGTGGAGCGACCCTCGCGGACCGACGACGACGAGCGCCTCGTCGGGATGAATCGCCTTCACGTAAAGCGGTTCGCTGTAACCTATCCCGAGCCCCTTGCGTTGCCCCACGGTGAATCCGTGAATCCCGTCGTGGGCGCCGAGCTCCTCGCCGTTCTCGTGGACGATCTTACCCGGCACGGGCTTCTCGTTCGCGAGCCGTTCGTTCACGAACTCGCGGTAGCTGCGCCCGGCCACGAAGCAGATCTCCTGGCTCTCCGCCTTCTCGGCCGTCTCCAGGTTCATCGCGCGAGCGCGGTCTCGAACCTCACCCTTCGTCATCCCGCCGAGCGGAAAGAGAATGCGGGGGAGCGCCTCGCGCGGAAGCCCGAAGAGGAAGTACGACTGATCCTTCGACTCGTCGACGCCCTTGCGCAGGACCGGGACCTCGCCGCTGCGGTCGACCCGACAGAAGTGGCCCGTCGCGAGATAACTCGAGCCGAGCGCGAGCGACCGCTTCAGCAGAATGTCGAACTTCAGGTGATTGTTACACGCGACGCAGGGATTCGGCGTCCGTCCGCGCTTGTACTCGTCGACGAAGTAGTCGATCACACGGGCCTCGAACTCCTTCTCGTAGTTCGCGACGTAGAACGGGATGCCGAGCGTGTCGGACACCATCCGAGCGTCGAAGAGGTCGTCCGGCGAACAGCACGACTTCGTGTACTGCTCCTGCGGGGTCGAGTAGAGCCGCATCGAGATCCCGACCGCGTCGTAGCCCTGCTCGGCGATCATCGCGGCGGCCACGCTCGAGTCCACGCCCCCCGACATCGCGACCACCACGCGGTCCGCTACGGCCGCACGCAGCTCACCGTCGTCCTCGAGGTTGGGCGGCGGGACCGCGCATTCGTTCGTGACCTGTTCCGTACTCATCCGTCCTGCTCGCCGGTCATGTCGGCCGACCCGTTGGGGCGGGGATACAATCAAAACCGAGCGGCCGGGTCAACCATCCGGGGCATTTCGGCAGGTTCGACGAGAGTGCGTCGAAATGGACCGCCGGGCTCCGTCCCGGCGCGGACCGCCGGCCTCCGTCCGGTCGCGGACCGCCGGGCTCCGTCCCGGCGCGGACCGCCGGGCTCCGTCCCGGCGCGG
>CAYPJU010000110.1:0-2484 GCA_964411125.1 uncultured Bradymonadales bacterium
CGCAGAGCGCGAGCGCAATTTGAAGGTTGCCCGCGAGGTTGTCATACTCCGCGCGCCATGAAATACGCACTTTTCCTGTCGCTCGCCGCGACCCTCTTCGCCTGCAGCCCGACGTCCGATCCGGACCGCGTCCGCCTGTACCACGACGAACCGATCGCGCCCGGGCTCGAGCAGGCCGACGTCGAGGAGCTCGAACACCTCGGCCCCACCCTGCTCGACAAGGGGGTCAATTTCGGCGTCTATTCGGCCAACGCGACGCGGGTCGACTTGCTGCTCTTCGACGATCCCGAGTCGGACCAGCCGACCCGGCGCTATCCGATGAATCGGTTTGGCGACGTGTGGAACGTCTACGTCGAGGGGATCGGCGTCGGGCAACACTACGGATATGTCGCCTGGGGCCCGAACTGGCCATTCGATCCCGAATGGGACCCGGGGACGATCCACGGGTTCCAGGCGGACGTCGACACCGCGGGGAACCGGTTCAACCCGAACAAGTTGCTGATCGACCCGTACGCGAAAGCGATCCACCGCGACCACGACTGGTCGAAGGGGAGCCTCGCGAGCGGTCCCGACCGCACGGTCTCGACCTACGCGGCCGCGTCGAAGAGCGTCGTGATCCGCAGCGAATACGAATGGTCCGAGAACGAGAAGGAGTGGCGCGAGAAGCGCAGGAGCGACGACTTCGAAGGGCACCACTGGCGCGACCTCGTCGTCTACGAGGTCCACCTCAAAGGTTTCACGGCGGACCCGGCGAGCGGCGTCACCCACCCCGGGACCTACGCGGGCTTCGCGGAGAAGGCCGACTACCTCGCCGACCTCGGCATCACCGCGGTGGAGCTCCTGCCGATCCACGAGAAGCCGCTCGACGGCGGCTACTGGGGCTACAACAACCTCAACTTCTTCGCCCCCGAGATCACCTACGCCGCCACCGACGACCCGCTCGAGGTGGTCGACGAGTTCAAGTACATGGTCGACGAGTTGCACAAGCGCGGCATCGAGGTGTGGGTCGACGTCGTGTACAACCACACGGGCGAAGGCGGCCTGTGGCGCGAGAAGATCGAGCTGAACGACACGCATTTCGGGTCGTCGCAGGAGCTGGTGAACCACGACCCCCACGAGGTCGCCGGGCTCTACTCGTTCCGTGGGCTCGACAACGCCTCTTACTACGCGCTGTCGGAAGACGGCCGCACTTACTGGAACAACACCGGCGTCGGAAACCAGACGCGCGCGAACCACACGCCGATGCGCAAGCTGACGCTCGACTCGCTCCGATGGATGGTCGAAGAGCTCCACGTCGACGGGTTCCGCTTCGACCTCGCGCCGGTGCTCGGGGAGAAGGACCGGTTCTACAACGAATGGGATTCGATCGAGAACACGGTGCTGCAGGACATCATCGACGACCCGGTCCTGCGCGAAAACAACGTCCGCATCGTCGCCGAACCGTGGTCGATCCAGGGTTTCTACCTCGGGCAGTTCCCCTCCAGCACCGAAGGAGAGGCCGCGTGGGGCGAGTGGAACGCCTACTTCCGCGACGTGTGGCGCTCGTTCGTCAATTACGACGACAAACCGCTCAACACCCGGGAGGGGGCCGTCGACATCGGCGGAACGCTCACCGGCTCGTACGACGTGTTCGGCGACGACGGCCGGCGCCCCGTCCACTCGATGAACTTCATCACGGTCCACGACGGCTTCACGCTCTACGACCTCGTCACCTACAACGAGAAGCGCAACAGTTGCGGTCCGCTCAACCCCGTCTGCTGCGACGAGCCGAACTCGGCCTGGTGTGACCGCAACTCCGGCGAGGAGCACAACCGTTCCCGCGACTGGGGGGACGAGCCGACGAAACGGCAGATGATGCGGAACTTCTTCACCGCGATGCTGATCTCGCACGGCACGCCGCTATTGCTCGGCGGTGACGAGTGGATGCGCACCCAGCTCGGCAACAACAACGCCTACAGCACCCGCGCCGACAACGCCGACAACTGGTTCCAGTGGGGGAACTGGACCGCCAAGCCGGAGGCGCACCGGATGCACGACTTCGTCCGCGACATGATCTCCACGCGCAAGAAGTACGCGCACGCCTTCGCCCCGCGCGACTATGACTCGACCGCGCCGTTCGAATGGAAGAGCGCCCAGAACGGCCCCGAGCCGAACTGGGGGGCACGCCACATCATGATTCACTACCACGACGCGTCGGTCGGACCCGAGGTCGCCGTCCTCATCAACATGGAGCGCGACTGGGTCGAGTTCACGCTGCCCGAAGGTCGCGATTGGAAGCGCGTGGTCGACACCCAGGCGTACTTCGACGACAGCGAGTACCTGAGCGAGAACGCCGACGACCTGAAGGTCTCCCACAACGTCACGCTCGACGCCCCGCTCGAGCTCACCGAGCCCACCTACAACGTCGCCGGCAGCTCGATCGTCATCCTGGCCACCGAGTAGACACGCGGCCGCGAAGCTGTGGAGCAGCGGCATCCTGCCGCG
>CAYPJU010000110.1:2584-15721 GCA_964411125.1 uncultured Bradymonadales bacterium
GCGAAGCTGTGGAGCAGCGGCATCCTGCCGCGCTCGGCGGGATGAGTCTGTCGTTCTGGCTGCACACCACGGGGCTTTGCCCACACCCCACCGCCCACAAAAAAAGGCTCCCCGAAGGGAGCCTTTCCTTTCCGAAGAAAGTTCGCCTTAGTTGACGAGGTCTTTCAGGTTCGGAGCCGGCTTGAAAGCGACGGTGTAGGAAGCCGGAATTTTGATCGGCTTGCCCGTGCGCGGGTTGCGGCCTTCACGTGCCTTGCGATGCTTGACGGTGAAGGTACCGAAGTTCGGGTAGCTGAAGCGCTGGTCGTCGTTGATGGAACCGGCGACGACGTGGAAGATGATGTCGAGCAGCTCGCCCGTCGCCTTCTTCGTGAGTTCGATGTCGCTGTCCGCTGCGCGGGCGTGCACTTTGTTGATCAGTTCAGACTTGGTCATGGTCCTTCCTCTGGTTGGGGTTGACGGCATGTACTCGCAGATCGGGGCACCAATCGCCGCTGACCCGCGCTACTTCTGGTTAAGATGGCGGGACCATATCCATGGCCCAAAGGGGTGTCAAGCCACAAAAAACACCCCTCATGTCGTTTTTTCGGCAGTATCACTGCCTGATCGCCCATTCACCCCACTGACACACTGCGTCGAGAGCCGCAAAACCCTCAATCTTTCATAGACTTAGGCAACTTTCTTAGAAAAAACTTGAAACATCAACGATTACAGGAGGTTGGCGCATTTTCCGGCCCATTCCGTGCCGAAACAGTCTCGAAACCTCTCTCAGACTCTTTCAGGACCATTCAGTGAGGCGTTTCCTGGTGGGGTGCTACACACGATGGCATGGAACCAAAAACGACACGCCCCGCTCTCCTCCTCGCACTTTTCACGCTCTTCGCACTCGGCTGCGGCTCGAGCATCGACAAGAAGATTCCGCCCACGTCGCCGGTGCAGATCGACTCCGACGAGGGGGAGGAAGACGGAGAGCGGGACGACGACCTCGACCCCGTCGGGGTCCAGGTCGACCCCGACGAGCCGGCGGGTTGTCCGACCCCACGTATCACCGCAGCGGCAGGCAATGGAGCGCAATGGACCGACGGCCCTCTCACCGTCGAAAACTCCACCACCATCCGCCTCTCGGCACTCGAATCGACCGGCGACATCGGAGAGTTCGAATGGACGCTCTACGCCCCGACCGCGTCGCGCGCGGCGGTGATGCCCAACGAGTTCGACGCGGAACCGACCTTCTTCGCCGACGTCGTCGGCGACTACCGCATCGAGCTCCGCGCACTTCCAGCCGACGACGGGCTCGACTGCAGCGCCGTGGCGACGACCAGGGTGACGGCACGTGCCGGCGGTACGACGATCGGCGACCACGACGTCCGCATCGAATTGACCTGGACTCACCCCGATACACCCGGCGTCTCCGACGGCGCGGGGTCCGACCTCGACCTCCACGTCCTGCATCCCAACGGCAGCCAGTGGAACCTCGCACCGTGGGACATCCACTGGAACAACACCACGGCCGACTGGGGGCCCCCGGGACCGAGCGGCGACCCGACCCTGACGACCGACGACGACGGCTTCGGCCCGGAGACCTTCGCGCTGAGCGGGCCCGAGTCCGTGAGCTACGCCATCGGCATCTATTACTACGCGAGCTACGATCTCGGCCGAAGCCTCGCCACCCTGCGCATCTTCGTCGACGGCGAGCTCACGCGAGAGTTCGTCGACAAGGAGATGAAGGAAGCCCAGGAGTTCTGGTACGCCGGCGCCGTGACCTTTCCCTCCGGTTCGATGAGTACGGTGGACACGATGTCGCCCGGCTTCCCCAACTGAGGAACGCGGCGGGCGGTCCCCGATTCTCGACGTCTGGTGCTCCCGGTGCCTCTTCCGGTAGAAGGGGGGCCCGAGAATCGGAGGTGGACCCATGGAAGCGATGATTCGAATGCGATTCGGCCTCGAGCAGGCCCACTACGCCGGCAACCTCGTCGACGGCGCCCACATGCTGAAGCTATTCGGCGACGTCGCGACGGAGCTGCTCATCCAGCACGACGGCGACGAAGGTCTGTTTCGGGCCTACGACGCGGTGGAATTCCTCGCGCCGGTGTTCGCCGGCGACTACATCGAGGCGGTCGGGCGCATCACCACCGTCGGAAACACGAGCCGAAAGATGGAGTTCGAAGCGCGCAAGGTGATCCGCCTGACGCAGAATCCCGACCAACCGTCGCAGGCCGAGGTCCTCGACGAGCCGATCGTCGTCTGCCGGGCGAGCGGAACGTGTGTCGTCCCCAAAGAGTTCCAGCGAGGCGAGCGATGAGCGCACCCCTGATCATCACCGCGGCGATCAACGGTGCCGAGACGATGCGGGACCAGAACCCCAACGTCCCGTACACCCCCGACGAGATGGCCGAGGAGGCGCAGCGCTGTCGGCTGGCCGGGGCTAGCATGGTCCACGTCCACGGCCGTCGCGACGACGGCACGCCGACGCAGGACCGCGAGACCTTCGGCCGCATTCTGGCGGCGATACGGGACAAGACGGACGTCCTCGTGCAGTTCTCGACGGGCGGCGCGGTCGGGATGAGCGTCAAGGAGCGGATCGAAGCGCTCGACCTGAAGCCCGACATGGCGACCCTGACGACGGGAACCGTGAACTTCGGCGACGACGTCTTCATGAACTCGTGGCCGACGGTGAAAGAGATCGCCGGCCGGCTGCAGGAGCTCGGGATCCGGGCCGAGGTCGAGGTCTTCGACACCGGGATGGTCGACGCCGCGCTCCGCCTCGCCCGCGAAGGGTTGCTGGAGCTCCCCGCGCATTTCGACTTCGTCCTCGGCGTGCCGGGCGGCATGGGCGCGAGGCCGGAGAACCTCGACTTTCTGGTCTCGATGCTGCCCGAAGGCTCGACCTGGTCGGTCGCCGGGGTCGGCCGTCACGAACTTCCGCTGGCGTACAAGGCGATCGAGATGGGGGGCCACGTCCGGGTCGGCCTCGAGGACAACGTGTACATCGAAAAAGGGGTGCTGGCCGAAGGTAGCTGGCAGCTCGTCGAGGCCGTCTCCCGACGCGCCTTCGAGGTGGGTCGCCCCACCGCGACCCCGGACATCGCGCGCAAGACCCTCCGGATCTAGCCGGTCTGGACCGGCGGGGAGACCCGTCCGAGGACGGGGAGCAGCGCCGCGCACGACCTTCGGAGGCGTTCGATACCCTCCTCGTTCGGCTCGAACGACAGCTCGTCCATGTAGAGATCGCGGTTGACCTCGATCTGGATCGCGTGGATTCCCTCGGCGGGGACCCCGTAGTTTCGCGTGATCCACCCGCCCTTGTAAGGCCGGTTGGGCTCGACCGAGAACCCCTCGCTGCGGAAGTGCTCCACGACGGTGTCCGTCACCACCGAAGCACAGGAACGACCGTCGGCGTCGCCGGGGACGATGTCTGCGCGGCGGCTCGGGCGGTCCGTCGTCGTGGGGCGGCCGAGAGAAGGCATCGAATGACCGTCCACCAGGATGCAGAATCCGAACTGGTCCCGAACCCGGTCGATCTCCGCGCGAAGGGCTTCGTGATAGGGAGCCCAGAACTCCGCGATCCGTCGGTCGAACGCCGGAATGTCGAGCGGCTCGGGCATGATCGCCGAACCATCGGTCGCCGTCCGCCAGACGACGCCGCGGTCCTGATAGTAGCCGGGCCGACGCTTGCGACGCCCTCCCACCACCGTGTTCGGGGAGACGTCGTCCGAGGCGCGGTTCAGGTCGATGACGTACCGGGAGACCTCCGAGACGACGAGCGTGGCCCCCATCGACGGCGCATCGACCCAGAATCGATCCACGTAGAGGTCGAGGTCGCGCTTGTAGTCTTCCGTCCGGCGCGAGATCTCACCGAACAGCTCGCTCGGCACGTCCTCGCCCGCATGCGGCACGTCGACGACGATCGGCAGCGTGTCGGCGGAGGGGCGCTCCACCCGGAAATGGGAAGTGTTCGGCATCGATGAACCCCTCGGTCACGAAGGAGTGGGTAGCACCGGTCATCGGCCGAGGCAACGGTCAGCTCGACGTCACTTCTTTCGATCGACCCGGTAGACCTTCGAGCCGATGCGGACCACGAACCTGTCGCCGAGCCTCCCGACGACCTGCTTCAGCACGGGGTGCTTCTTCAGGAGGTCGAAATATTGCTTGGAGTAGACGTCGATCCGCGTCGCCTTCGCCACGTCTTTGTCGGAAAGTCCGTCCTCCACCCAACCAGAATCCGACCGCACGAACGTGCGCCCGGCGACCCATCGCGCCGCGACTCCGCGGTCGTCGGCGACCTTGCTCGACTCCTTGTATTCGCGGGTCGCTTCCGAGGCGGCGATCGCCCCTTCCCCCGAGGACGCCGAGAAGTCGCTGAAAGTGTCGGCCGACGGCGCGCTCGAGGGGGGAGGCCCCTCTCTGGACCGCACCGGTCTCGGCCGCGCCTCCTCTGCTTCGGCGACAGGCTCCGCCCGCTCGTCGACGGGGCGTGAGGCTCCACCTCGCACCGCGGGGCGATCGCGACGCTCGAACTCGCTGTCGTCTACGGCAAGATAGGACGTGTAGGGCGTCACGAGCCCGAACTTCTTCGCGAGCCGCACGACTTCGTCTTTGAGCTCGGGCTGCTCCCCGTTCAGACGAATCTGCTGCAGCAAGAAGCCGACCTTTCGAGTCGCCCACAGCTTGGGCAAGAACTCGAGCGGTGCTTCCGACGAAGCGTCGAGCGCCATCGGCGCCGTCTTCGAAGCACTGCCGCCACCTCCGAAGTCGAACGAGCGCTCCTCGCTGCCGACTTTTCCGCGCACCAACACCTTGTCCTGGAAAGGGGTCCGGTTGCGGCCGAACAACACGATCTGGTCGCCGCGGAAGAGGTCGCCGATCGGCGTCGGGTAGACGTCGAATACCCGCGTCTTGCCGAAATCGACCACGACGTCGGAGAGCACCGGCGAGCTGATGCGGGTGTAGAGCGCCGCGACGGCGGTCTCGAGGTTCTGCCCCGGCTTCACGTAGTCGGCGCGGCCTCGCCCCGTATCGGCGAGCCCGTCCATCAGCACCGCGTTGACTTCGTACCCGACGCCGAAGCTGAAGATGCGGTCCTTCGACGACATCTTCTGCTTCACCGATTCGAGAATTGCGGTCGGCACCGTCATCCCCACGGTGGGGCGACCATCCGTGACGAAGATCACCTGATGCGGCTGGAACTTCGACGTCTTCTGGGCGAGCGCCTCCTTCAGCGCAGGTTCGATCGCCGTCCCTCCGGCCGGTGAGAGTTCACGCGCGAACCCGACCCCGCGCTTCCGATTTTCCGGCGTCGCCGCCACCGGGGCATCCCACAGCTTCTCGACGTCCGTCGAGAACCGGACCACGTTGAAGTGGTCCTGCGGCCGCAACCGGTCGATGCAGAACGCCAGCGTCGCGCGTGCCTGCTCGATCTTCTCGCCCGCCATCGACCCCGACGTGTCCATCACGAAGGTGAACGTCTGCCCGATCTCGTCCTGAGCCGCCGCCTCCACCCGCGGTGCGATCGCCAGCATGAAGTAGCCCTTCTCTCCCCCCTCCCCGTCGGGGTCGTGCGTCATCAGCGACACGCCGATGTCGCGCTCGGAGTAGGACAGAAAGAGCTGAAAGTCGCGATCGAGCTCGGCGTTGAGCTCCTCGGTGCCCACGATCACTTTCGCGTCCGATTTTCGATGCACACCGACCGTGTGGGTCGGCGAATAGACGTTGGTGATCGGGATGGACGAGTTGACGACCGCCGTGAGCGTGAAATCTTGCGCGGTCTTCGCCGTCACGTACTTGCGCCCCGCGGAGACGGGGTAGGTGAAGGTGAACATCCCCCCTTCTCGCTCGAGCACCTGCCCGAACTTCAGCTCCAGCTTCTGCGTTCCGCCCGGCGGGATCGGGAAGATGCTCGCTCGGAACAGCCGCCCGTCCATGTACTCGACGAGCCCGGGGTCCTGGGCGCGCCGCACGATGCTCTCGTAGATCCGCCGCGCCTCGTCCTTCTCCAGCACGGCCCCCGGCGTCTTCTTCCCCTCGATCCACAACGAGAAGTCACTGACGGTTCCGCCCTTCGGGATCGGGAAGACGAACACCGCCTCCATCTGGCGGTCGGTGTGGTTACGGAAGACCTGTTCCACCGTCGTCACCGCCGCGTTGTTGGTGATCGTGACCGTCGCGCGATGCGACTCGACGTCGAACGGACGCACCCCGTCGTCGTTCGGGATCAAGAGCCCGATCGCGAAGGCGTCGAGAGGGAGGAAGGCGAGCAGCAAAGCGAAGGCGAGGGCAAGGCGCATGGGGTCGCTCCAGTCGGGTCGCTCTGTTCAACGTCCGGTGCGCCGGAAAGATCTAGATCTTCACGTCCCCCGAGCGAAACGCGGAGAGCGCACCGCGCGTCAGTCTTTCACGAACGTCGGCTTGTCCCCGGCGGTCTCGCCGTCCTTCAGTTGCTTGAGCGCCTCTTTTGCGGCGAGTCGAACTCGGCGATCCGGGTCGCTGGTGCCGAGGACTTCGAGGTTCTTCTTCACCGACGCGATGTCGAGCTCGATGGCGAGGTAGATCGCCTTCTCGCGAACTTCGGGCGCGGGGTCGGTCACCGACTTCGCGATCGCCTGGTTCGCGCGGTCGTCGTCGACGAAGCTGAAGATGTCGAGGATCCGCACCTTCTCTTCGGGCGGAGTCTCCGCCGCCTCCAGGTTCTTCGCGAGCTTGTAGACCTTCTTTTCGTAATCGTAGAAGAGCTTCTCGGCATCTTCTTTGCGCCCCGCCTTGGTGTAGAGTCCCGCGAGCTCGACGAGCGCCTGCAGGTAATCGGGCTGCAGTTGCACCGTCCGCTCGTAGGCCTTGATCGCCTTGGTCGTCAGCCCCTGCTCGGCGAGCGTACGGGCGAGGACGAAATGAACCTCGGGGATGCCTGGCGCCTTCTCGCGGAGCCGCTCGTACAATTGCTGCGCCCGGTCTTCGCGCTCCGACTCGTTGTAGATCTCACCCAGCGCGATCGTCGCGGTGACGACGGGGCCCGAGACCGGTTCCGTCTCGATCAACTTTTCGAAGAGCGCTTCGGCCTCCTCCCACTGGTCGTTGAGGAACGCCGACTTGGCCTGAATCAGCAACTGCATCTGCGCCTCGGTCCCCGGCCCCAGCCCTTCCTGGCGGACGACCTCGACCTCCATCTCGACTTTCTTGGGCTCCTCGGCGACCTCCGGCTTCTCTTCGCTCGGCGGTTCGGGCGGCGGCTCCGCCTTGCGCTCACAGGCGGTCGTGGAGAGCAGGAGAGCCAGAGTCAGTGCTGTTCGGGTCATTGTGTGGTCGGATGTCGAGGAATGCGAACGGTGAAGGTGGTGCCTTCGTTCAGAGTACTCTCGAACGAAATCGTTCCCTCGTGATCTTCGACGATCCGCTTCACGATCGCGAGACCGAGGCCCGTGCCGTCCGATTTGCCCTGCGTGACGAACTCGTCGAAGAGGCGGTGGCGAATCTCGAGCGGGATCCCTGCACCGGTGTCGCTGAAGTCGAAGCAGATCGTGTCGCCGTCGAGCGTCGAGGTGATCGTGAACGTCCCGCCGTCCGGCTGCATCGAGTCGCTCGCGTTGCGCGCGAGGTTGAGGATCATTCGCTGGAACTTGCCGAGGTCGACGTGCATCTCCTCGCGGTACTGAAGGTCGAGGACGAGCCGAACGTTCTTCGGTGAGAGTTCCTTCTCCAGGAGCTCCGAGAGGTCTTCGAAGTAATTCGGGACGAAGGTCTTGCGCCGCAGGATCGTGGTGTCACCGCGCGCAAAATCGAGGAGCTCGCGCGTCATCTGCCCCAACCCCTCGACCTGCCGCTTGATCGTCGCCGCGTAGTCGGCCCTTCGTTCGGGGTCGTCCGCCTTCGCCATCAGTTGCACGTACCCGTTGATGATCGCGATCGGGTTCTTCAGGTCGTGCACGACGCCGCTCAACATCTGCCCGATGCTCGCCAGACGGTTCGCTTTCTCCATCTCCTCGTGATGCCGCCGCGCGACGATCGCGCCGGCGATCCGTGCGGCGATCAGGTTCAGCACCTTCAGTTCGTCGCGCGTGAACCCCCGCTCGCGTTCGACGTGGTTCAAGATCTCGATCGCCCCGATCGGCTCCTCCCCTTCGTCGAAGAGCGGCACCGCCATCGCGTTTTCGGGCCGCAACTTCAAGAGCTCCGCGAGCCCCGGCGGCGGCGCGCACGCGGTGACGTCGTTCGCGATGAACGGCTTGCGCGTGGCGACGACCTGACCACTCACGCCCGCGCCCGGCGCCACGCTCCCGATCCGAAACGACGACCGCTCCCCGTCGAACGAGTAGGCGAACGCGCGCAGGTGACCCGGCTCACGCAGCGTCAGGACCACACCCTGAGCGTGAAACACCTCCGCCATCTTCTGCGTCGTCGACTCCACGAACGACTCCAGGTTCACCGTCTGCGCGAGCTGCCGATCGATCTCCGCCAGGAGATCGAGCTCCGCGACCCGCCGCTCCAGCTTGCGAGCGAGGTCCGTGAGCTCGACGTTCTTCTCGAGGATCGACAGGTAGAGCCGGCTGTTCTCGATCGCGATCGCGATCTGAGCGCAGAGGGCGGACAAGAGGTTCTCGTCCTCCGGCGTGAAGGGCCCGTTCCGGCGGTTCAGGACCTGGATCACGCCGACCGTTCGCCCCTCCTGGTTCCGAATCGGCTGGCAGAGGATGCTCTGCGTCTGGAACCCCGTCTTCGCGTCGACCTCAGGGTTGAAACGCGGGTCGTTGTACGCGTCGCGGATGTTGATCGACTTGTCGTTCTGCGCCACCCATCCGGCGATCCCCTGCCCGAGGTCGAGCCGGATCTCCTGGTTCAGGATCCCCTGCGTGACCTTCGACCAGAGCTCGCCGCGCTCCTCGTCGACCAGAAAGAGCGTCGACCGCTCCGCCTCCATCAGGCTCGTCACCTTGTCCATCACGACGGCGAGCAGCTCGTCGAGATGGATGGCGGTCCCGAGCGCGGTGCCGATCTCGGTGATGCAGGCGATCTTCGCCTCCTGCTGCGTCACGACCTCCCGCAACACCTTCACCAGCTTGATCAACTCGAGCTTCGAGAGCTGTTCGAGATGCTCCTGCCGAAAGGCGTCGGGGTGTTCGATCCACACCTCGAACTCCGCCGTGGCGGGCTCGTAACTTCCGGTCCTGCGGGCGGGAACCGTGGTTGTCGGCGTGACGTCTTCGGACATGCTTTCAGGATAACACGACTCCACTCCGATTTCCGACCCTCCGGGACCTTCCTGATCCATCGGCTCCGCGAGATACGTAAACAATTGTATACAACTTGCTTGTTCGGGCGTGAGGGTGCGTACGTTTCCAACGTCCCATTGGATTTGTTGATGACTGAATGGAGGGACGCAAAATGGACTGGATTCACCGATTGGCGGCGCTGAGCGCCGTCGCCCTGCTCGCGTCGGCCTGCGTCGACACTCCGGAGAACCTCTCGCCGCACAGCCGCACGGTGCACGCGAACCTCTCCACCGATCTGAAGCACTCGCTCGCGTCGGACACCTTCTCGGCGCAGGTCTTCGCTGCCCGCGAGGGTGGCATCGTCACCGAAGCGAGCCGGACCGGCGTCTTCTACAAGGCGAGCTCGTTCGAGTTGGACTTCGACGTGCACCCCGACGCGATCGGCTACGAGCTCAGAATCTCGCAGGAGGGCGTCCGGGTCGCCTCGGCTGCGATCGATCCGGAGATCGAGACGCGACGCGTGGCTGCGCCGGTCAACACCGAGTCGACGGTCGAAGCCGACATCATGCTCAACGCCGTGATGGACGGAAGTTGGTGCGACTCCTGCTCCGTTTCGATGATGCGCTGCCTGGTCGGTCCGCAGATGAGCGAAGAGCTCGCCGCGCGGCCGACCACCTACCACGACACCGTCGCGACGTACGGCCACGGCATCGCGCGGGCGGTCGGCGCGCTGCAGGAGCATCTGGAGGCGCAGCCCGACGGCGCCGCCAGGCTCGAGCGAGCGCAGACGATTCTTCGTCGTTCGCACGCGGCGACGGACATCGCGCTGGTGACCGAAACGATCCGTCCGAACGCGGCGACGGCGCAGAGCGAGCTCGAGCACGCCCTGTCCGGCGCGCTTCGGGACGCGGGCTTCGAGCCGGCCGCGATGGCGCGCGCGGGCCAGATTTCCGCGGAGGTTCTCTTCGGCGGATCGAAGAACCTGCAGCCAGACCTGATCCCTCACGCGCTGGAGGCCTCGGAGCGCATTCGATGGCGGCTCGTGTCCGACTACGTCAGCGAGCGTCTGGTCGATGCGGGCGCGGACGAGATGGAGGTGGCGGGGATCAACGCGGCGTTCGCCGAGGAGCTCCACCAGACGGCCGAGCAGGGGGAGAGCGCTCCCTACTACGTGGAGCAGCTCTGGCTGGCGTTTCAGATGGCTTCGCTCGTGACCTGGGCCGAGGTCGATCCGACCGCCATTTCGATCCTCACGATCCTCGCAGATCTGGTGCCGCTCGATCGACACGCGAAGGGTGTGGCGGCCGACCTCGCGACCCTGTCGCTCGGCGAAGAGGTCGATACGAACGCGGTCGACCGTGCGCTTACGCAGTACGACGAGAAGGTCGGTGAGTATGTGGTCGAGCGGTCGCTGCGGGACATCGTGTTCCACACGTCGGTCCCGGCGCACGCGGTCCCGCGCCTCTCGTACTGAGCGGCGAGCCGCCGAGGCGCAGACGCGTTTAGTTGGACTGCTCTCTAACGGCAGAACTCGTGCCGAACGACGCGAATCCCGTCGAACGCTTCGGTGCGTACTTCGACGAGCCGCCCGCGCGCGTCGTGGGTTCGATCTTCCCGGAGATCGACGGTGCCGTCGTCGCCGAAGTCGATCGCCCATCGCTCGGTCGGTCCGGTGGACGGAGCCTCCAGCGTCTCTCGGGCGACGATTTCGTCACCGCGGTACTTGACCGCTTCGGTCAACGCCCCACCCTCGCCAAACCGATACTCCACGCGGAACTCCGGCTCCCCGTCGACGCCGGGCAACATCTCGGCGTCGCGCTGATCGAGGGTCTCGGCGACGAGCTTCGTGCCGTCCCACTCCAGGACTCGGACCCAGTCCGTCTCGCCGTCGACGCCCGCCTTGCCGCGCTCGTCGAAGCGGTCTCCCTCCTCGCGGACGAGTCGATCCCCCTCGAAGGTGCGGGTGACGGTCTCGATCACCGTGCCGTCGGGCAGAGCGCGCGTCTCGGCGGCGGGCCGTCCGGCGTCGTCCACCGTCGTGCGAACCTCGAGCTCGGGGCTCCCGTCGCCGTCTTCGTCCCAGAGGGCACGACGCGGATCGCCCTCGACATAGCGGACCGATCCCATGACCCCGTTCGTCTCGATCGACGTGGCGCAGGCGCCGAATCCGGGGATCGACGGTTGGACGTCGGCGCGCCTGGCGTTCTTGGCCGTGCTGCAGCCGATCAGGAAAAAAATGCCGATATACAGAAAAGTACGTGGAATGAGATTTCTGGTGACGAAGTTGTATCCATGCCCTCCATGAGGGCACGTGCTGAGCCTGGGGCCGGTGACAGGGCGACAGGATTTCAGCATGACTCCTCCTTTCGGCGGCTGACCCGGCTCTCACGAGCCGGGTTAGCTGTTTCTTGGGGTTTCGTCGCGACGCGGACGATCAGGGCTGGACGCCGACGGCGCCGGTGATCTCTTCGACGACGTCTTCGCCGAAGTCGAGATTGTCGAGCTCGGTGACCGTGCCCCCCGGCTGGAACTGGAGGACGCGCAGGCCCGACAACTCGGAGACGATCACCGTCCCGTCGAGCGAGCCCTGCTCGATCGTCGTGAGGGATGCCGGGAGTAGCGTCGACGTGCTGGTCGTGACGGTCCCCTGCGGCGCGAACGGCGCGGCGGCGTCATTCGGGTCGTAGCTGAAGAGGTTGATCGCGTCGTCCTGCACTCCGAGCACGATCATCGCGTCGTCGTGGGGCGACATCGCGATGCGCGACGGGTCGGCGAGCTCGATGTTCTGGACCTGCCGGAGGGTGTCCCCCTCGATGGCGGCGACGCCGATGCGATGGGTCGAGAAGAGCGCGGAGTTGCTGGCGACGACGTATTTGCCGTCGTGAGTCGTGGCGATGTCGTCGATGTACCGAAGCGTCGGCATTCCGGACTCGGCGTCCGCATCGATCTCCTCCTGCGTGCGGGGGAAGAGGTCGACGCTCGACAGACGCGTAGGCGCGGTCGGGGTGGTGAAGTCGAGGAGGTGTCCGTGACGCTGCATGTTCTCGTCGAACATGTCGTCCAGGATGTCGCCCGCTCCGGCGACGGCCCGCGTCGCGTCGATGAAGGCCATCCCGCGCAGGTTGCGGGCTTCGGTGACGAAGACGCCTGCCTGCGGCAGCCCGGTCGCGCAGTCGAGCTCGACGCGGTAGAGGGCCCCGCCGATGTTTCGCCAGCCGTTCTCCCACCCCCACATCACGTCGCCGGACGGGTCCATGACCATGTTGGAGACGTAGAACCCGGGGTCGACGTCGGGGTTGATGATCTCGACGGAACCGCTGTTCGCGACACGGAAGACGCCGAGCGTGCGGTCGTTCCCCCCGGCGTCGAGGTTGAACTCCTGGACGGCGTATCCGAACTGTCCGTCGCGCGTGAAGCCGATCGTCCCGCTCGACGCCCGCCCTCGGAGGGTGAAAGTCTGCCCGGTGCGAGCCAGCTCGCCGGTCGCGCTCATGTCGACGACCTCGAAGGTCGAATCGCCGTCGGCCGGCTTGGCGACGACGATTTTTCGCGCGCGGTCCGCCGCGGGTGTCGTCCAGTTGAGGCACCGCGTCACCGGGCCACCCATGTCGGGTTCGACGCCGTTGTTCGGCGCCGTCATGTCGGGATCGACACCGTTGTTCGGCGTCCCCATGTCGGGATCGACGCCGTTGTTCGGCATCCCGTTGTTCGGACCGCCATTGTTGCCGGGCAGGCCACCGAGGTCGCCTTCGACGCAGCGGACGCCTTCGCAGTCGTCGCCGGCGTCACCGCCGTTCCCCGTCGTGTCCGTTCCGCAAGCTGCGCCGAACGCGCAGCACAAGAATACCATCGAAAATCGTTTCACAGTTTTCTCCAATCGATCCATCAAGTGCGCAAGGTTTAGCCAGATCGGGAGCCCTGGTCAATCGAGGCGCGA
>CAYPJU010000111.1:0-12901 GCA_964411125.1 uncultured Bradymonadales bacterium
ACATCGACGGCGGCTTCGCCGTCTCGCTGCGTGAGACGGCGAGCGGAGACTGGGTGATCGACATTCCCGCGCACGTGCTCGGGGTCTCGTACTCCGAGATCGTGCTCGCATTCTTCGAGCGGGTCTTTCTTCCCTCTACGTTCGGCGACCAGACGGTCACGTCGTTCGACGCGGCGTTCGCAAAGCTGCTGAGCGCCAGCGGAGGCACGATGGGCTGCGTCGCGTTCGGGGATTGGATCGACGACAACATCGGTGGGGGTGGCAACGTCACCACCTCCATGTGCAACAGCCTGCTCACGGGTCTGTCGAGCGCCGTCGAGCTCTACCTCGACTCCTTTGCGTCGAACGCCGGCGCGCCCGGCCTTACGCTCTCGTCGACCGGTTGCGTCGTCCGCGAGCCCACCAGCTACCCTCAAGCGTGGGAGAACGCTCCCCGCCCCTACATCGACTCGATCGGTTCAGACCAACCCGGGCTCGAGTGCGAATGGACGCTGTCCCTCGAGGCGGGTCCTGCCCCGTCCAACGTCGCATCAGGGACCGGCACGGTCTCGGGCTCGCGGAGTTCGTTTTGAGCGAAGTTTTGGATTCTATGGCTAGACGACTCAGCACCGCCGCGAATGGGCACCGTAAGAGGGAGCCCGAGAGACGCGTCCCGAAAACACACGTTATGAATCGAGCCTACGCTTGTGAGGAACACCAATGACGATTTCGACCGACGCCGTTTCAACGGGACTGCCGACGCCGACCCAGGGGATCGGACGGCTCGAGTGCTTGCCGCTGCGAGAGGTGTGGGCGCATGAGGCCCACGCACGATTTCACCGTGTGGCTGCAAGAGAACCCCGATGTCTTGAGCGACATCCTGAACTTCGAACTCGCCAGCATAGAGCGCGAACAGGCAGCGGGAACGTTCAGCGTCGACCTGGTCGGCGAAGACGGCAACGGTGACATCGTCGTGATCGAGAACCAGCTCGAGAAGTCCGACCACGACCACCTCGGCAAGCTGATCACGTACGTGACGGCCCTGGAGGCCCGCCGGGCGGTCTGGATCGTCTCGACGCCGCGCCCCGAGCACGTGAAGGCAATCGCATGGCTGAACGAGGAGAGTTCCGTGAGCTTTTATCTGCTGCAGATCGAGGCGGTGCGGATCGGCGACTCTCCGCCGGCTCCGCTGCTGACGCGGATCGTAGGACCAAGCGAAGAGGCTCGGGCGGCAGGTGAAGCGCGCCAGCATCTGAACGAACGCCAGTCGAAGCGGCACGAGTTCTTCACGAAGCTGTTGGACCACTCGAAGACGAAGTCCACACTTCACGCCAGCATTTCGCCGAGCTCCCAGAACTGGGTCTGGGCGATGCGGGACGGCTGGGCGTGGAGCTATGTCGTCCTGAAGCACAGCACTCGCGTCGAGCTCTATGTCGATCGCGGCGACGCCGACGTGAACGGCGCGGCATTCGAGGTCCTGGAAAGCCATCGCCCGGATATCGAGGCGGCGTTTGGTAGCGCGCTGAACTGGCAGCCACTCCACGAGAAGCGAGCGTGCCGAATTAGTTTCTCATCGGACCTGGGTGGGCTCGACGACGAGGAACAGTGGGAAGCGATCATCTCGGCGACCGTCGACGCGATGCAGCGTTTGGAGTCGGCGATTTCGCCCTACCTCCCCCGGGCGCTGGCGGCTGCCGAGCATGCAGCCGAGCGAGCTGCGGTTTCTGGTTCAGCGGGCGATGAGAGTTCGTCGACGGAACTCTGAGGCTTGCAATTCGTCCGAGGTTGCCTCCCACGCGATGCCTGCCTACACTCGTATCGACATCAACCAAGGGGACCAAATGGCAGTGAAGCACGTACCAACCAACGAAGTGCATCGGGGATCAAAGGGCGGAATGACGGGGTGTGGCGTCGATACGACGAAACATCCTGATCATTGGCAGAACACGTCGGGCAGCATCACGTGCCGAAAGAACGGCTGCAAGCCCTGACACATCCGGAGGAACATCTGATCTTCACGGGTGCAGGGAGCGGCAGACCATGAGGGAAATTGACCGAGCCTCGGTTGCCGCCGATATTCAGGTGGCGACGAGCATGCTGGATCAATCATCTACATGACGGACATCGACGAGTTTCCAACTCTGACCACGCCTCCGATCCGTGAGGTGGTGTGCGGCATTATCTTCCCTCCGGTGCTCGCGATGACGGGTCTGCATCAAGGGCTCTTCTGGTCCTTGATCAGGGACCGGTACCCACACGCGGAGATGCACCCACCGCTCCGCGAACCAAATTCTGCGCTCTTCTCGATCAACATGCCGCTGCAACGCGCATGGTATGTATCGCACGATTCCGAGGTCGTGATTCAAGTACAGTTCGACCGGTTCTTTCTCAACTGGCGGCGAGGAACGGGTGAGTACCCACGGTTCTCGCTAGATGCCGAGAACAGCGTACTAGCGCGCTTCGAGGCGGAGTTGGAGACGTTTCGTGACTTCATGTCCGACCTCTTCGGTGAGCAGAGTACCCGTATTGTCGGAACCGAGTTGACCAAAGTGGACTCGTTCGAACGGGGAGGATGTTGGACGACCTCCGCGGACCTGGCCGAGGTGCTGCCCGACGTGGCGAGCGCACTTCCGAACGAGGACGACTGCGAGGAGTTTGCTTTCCACCTCGTGCGCACATGCGATAGCGCAGCAGGCCAGCTGCGGCGGACTCACAAGACAATCGGTGCAGCGACACCATCCGAGGTGGTTTCGGAGTTTTCGCTACGTGGAGGGCAGATGGAACATTCCGAGGTGCGCGACTGGTTCTTGGAGGCGAGCAAGCAGGTAAATCGAGAGTTCTTCCGCTCCGTACCGCTTGCCGAGCGATACTTCGGGAAGGAGTCTTCGTGATCGATCTACGAGAACTACCGAACATGCAGACGGGTTCATCAACCAGCGTCGTCTGGCAGTCGCGCGAAAGGTTCGGTCCGCCCGAAACGATGACTTCCTACCGGGCCCCCTTCCGCGCCGACAATGTAGAGCGAGTTCGCTTGGCGATGCGCGCGGACGCGGATGGCGATGAGTCGCTGTCGGACGAGCTGATAGAGGAATTCAGTATCTTCGACACTGGTTTGCTCGATGTGGTCGTCGACCCTACGGCACGAGAAGACATTCGCGCGTTCGCCGCGAAGCTGTGGATCCGTACCTTGTACCCGTTGCTCGACGAGGACGTGACGGTACCGACTCGTCGTCAAACCGCATACGCGTTGCCGGTCACTTTGAAGATGGTGATCGGAGCGGTGATACTAATTTCTCCGCCCCTGGTGAAGTTGGGGTTTCTCGCCGGGCTGGACGAAGTCGCCGACTTCGAGTTTGTTCGCGAATTGCTCCGGCTCGAGTCTGATGCGCTGTTCGCTAGCGAGGCTGGCGAGATTCTCGCGGAGGTCGCGTAGGTTCCGGATGGGGGGTGCTGGCCGAACATTCATGCGCTTCGTGGGGAAACCGAGCGTGTTTCAGACGCCGACCTCTCCCGCGTTCATCGAGGGTTGCGCCGAGTTGTTTCGGCCCAGGGTCGATGAGACCGGCGTTTCGCTCTGGCAGGCTCCGCAGGACGAAGCACAGAAGGAACTTGTGCTGGCAGCGTTCGCGGCCCGTCGGCCGAACCGCCGTCCGCTGAAGTGGATCGAGCTGAGCGAGGACCTGTTGTTGGGGTCAGGTTTCGAATTGCTTCACAAGCCCGACGATCTCGCACCATGCGTCGCTGACCGACATTTCGAACTCGGTGGAGACCCGGATTCTTCCAGCCTCCAATTGGCCCATGAGTTGAGGGCCTCGTTCGTGGAGGGAGCCACCGTTTGGGGATTCGGCGCGGGAGGTGTCTCGACGCTGCTGAAGCGCTGCGTCGAGGATTGCGATGACGACGCCCTCAGTGTCTTTCCGGATTGGTCGCGTCGGGTCGTGGGACGGTAGAGCGTTGCACGTCCCATCGTCGTAGCCGACCTCGGTCCGGCATGCGTGCGCAAGGCTAGGGTTTCGACGCCGCCGGCACGTTTCGCGCCGCAACTTAGGGAACCGTAGGTGCGCCTAGACGCAACACTATTTCCGTTCTACTCTACGCTCACAAGATTAGAAATTCGTTCGGTTGTCTCCACAGGTGAGCTCCCTTGGGGCAAGCTCAAAGCAGCGGCTCAGAGGGTCAATGGGACTTGGTGACGGAGCTCTCTGGAAGTAGAGGGGCGCCGGGAACGAGCCCTCTCCTGACGCGGTGAACCGATCAAGGAGCAAGGGGTGGCCGTCCACGACGCCGATCCCCGTCCAAGGGCCTTCGGACGGTTGGGCAACACCAGAATGAAGCAGGGGAGAAAGAAATGAAATATTGCCCGATTTGTAGTGAGACCTACGATGACCGGAAGACTGCCTGTCGCAAGTGCGAGGTTCCGCTAGAAGACACCAGTGCGCCACCGCCAGCGAAGTCTCGCGAAGCACAGCCGAGCGACGTCAAGTCGCTGTTGCGGCGATTTTTACAAATGACACCCGGCAACGTCTTCAAAGCACCGAACATTCCGCCGAAAAAGCTGCAGAATGCTCGAGGAAGTCATGGCATCGAGGTGCAGGTTCCGATCTTGCTCCTGGTGGATCATACATTCTTCGGTAGCGCCAAGAATTCCACGGTCGTGACCCCCGAGTTTATCAGCTACGTGAACGACGACGATCGGGACGGCTTCTACTGGGCGCCAGTCAAAGGTGTGGACCTCATCGAAAGCCAGTTCATCTTCTGGCTCGACGACGAGAGAACCCGCTACGACGAGAGCTGGCCAGTGCAGACGTTCGGCGTAATCGATCCCGGCGAGCATCCACAGTATCTGCAGCAGCTCGCGCTGGTGTTCAATGCCTTGGCGGAGTCGGCGGTGGATCCGCTACCGACAGTCATCGCTGAAATGGAGCAGTTGGCCGAGAGAGGAGACTGGGACGGTGTCCTTGGGAGTGGACAAGTCGCGATAGACCAAAATCTGTTGCGGGAAGATAACACTCTGCTCGATTTTTCCAGACTGATGGCCGACGCCTCCCTCAAGGTCGGCAGACCAGCGGGTGCCCTCGAGTATATCGAGATTGCTGAGCTTTATGCGCTCGACGCTCGCGAAGCAGGCGTCGAGCCGGACGGCACTCAATTGGGCCGTTTGTTCGATCTTCAGGCTCAGATTCATCTCGAGGAGGAGGACTCTTACGAAGCGTTATGGGCCTGGAACCGGGCACTCATCTTCGCGCCGCCAGAGTCGCAGTCCGCTCTTAGAGAATCCGTGACTGCTGTATCGGAGAAGGTTCGAAACGAGTTCGTCGACCTCCCATACCACAGGCGATCGGTCCTCTACCTCGCGAAGGGGGTGGGGATGTATGGGCCGGACGAGTGCATGATGTTTCCTCGTTCGACCTGGCCCACGGGACTATCGTTTCCCGCGGGGCATCCCCGGGAAGACGAGCTGTACGTCGGACATCCGTACCAGCCTTCCGTCTACTTGCCCGTCGATAACTACGAGGTAGCGCTGTTTCGCGAGAAGTACATGGAGCTGTGCCGACTTCTGCATTGTTTAGGTGCTTCCAAGGTAGAGCTTCAAGCAGCCGACAGCGGAGCACTGACGCATCTGGAGGAGGCTTCGGAGAACATGTCCATGGAAGGCACTTATGGGCTGGCAAAGGGCAATGCCTCGTACGATTCTCAATCCCAGGGAACTACATCACAGCAACATCGGCGAGACCTCGCCGTTACTCAGACCTTCGCTCCCCCTACGGAGGTCTCGGTACCCGACGATCTCGTCTGGTTCGACCATGAGCCCGAGTGGAAGCTCCTTGCGAAGCAGCGGCTCGCCGGGGGCATTTTGACCCATACGTTGTCATTTGGGACAGAAGACATCGAGGTCGTCGACGAAAATCGCCGGTTGAAAGTTGCTGCTGAGTTGGATGCGATGGCGGGGGGTGGCTCCGGGACTTGGACCGAGCGGCTTTCAACGAATCGGCAGTCCAACTGGAAAACAGGTTACAGGGTGCATGTCGAGTTCCATCCTATCCAAGGTTCAGGGGGAACAGCGGAACCGAACTCTGTTCCCCAACTGTCAGAATCGGGAGGCCGCAGCGCAGACGAACAGGATTACTTCGAGATGCTCGTCGATGCCTGGGACGACGACGTCGTTACCGAAGACGAGCGTCGGATGCTGGATCGAATGCGAGAACGATGGGGCATCACGGCCGAACGAGCCGCGGAAATCGAACTCGAGGCCCGGCGGGTCGCGTCGCCAGCCCCGGAGGAACTCGATTACCGGGAGATGCTGATCGACGCACTAGAAGACGGGGTGATCACCGACGATGAGCGTCGCCTGCTGGACAGGATGCGGGAACGATGGGGGATATCACCCGAACGCGCGGCGGAGATTGAAGCTGAACTCTCCCCTGCTCCAGTGGTGCCCCTGACTGACGCGGAGAGCGAATACTTGGAAGAGGTGCGCTTTGCGTGGGACGTCGGCAACAAGATCACCGATGGTGAGCGGAGATTGCTGGAACGACTCCGCGTGAAACTGGGATTGTCCGAAGAGAGAGCTACGGAACTGGAATCGATGGTCGAGTCGTAGGATCCGCATCAGGGTGAAAGCCCGTTCGATTGGTGAAGAATCTCAAGACCTTGCGGGGCCGGACCATTTCAGATCATCCATTCGATAAACATTCATTAGGAGGGGTAGTTTGGGAGAGAGCGACACGGACAGGAAGGTCGGCGTGGACGAGGTTTCGTCAGAAGATGGCGTGCGCCGCGAATTCGAGAAGATGCGCGAAGTCGCCAAGGAGTACTCGGCCGAGGACTTCAAGAGCGGGAATTGGTTTTTCCGATTTCTTAAGTACGTGATGGCGACCTACGCCGAGAAGGTCGATGCGCGTTACTTTCGCGAGAAGTACCCGGGACTCAACGCGGATGCGATCGTCGAGAGACGTATCAGTGCGGCGAAGAAAGCATCGGCGATCGAAGGCTTCGTCTCGTCCAGTGCATATTCCGGGCTCGTTGCGGCCACGATTGGTAGCAAGGGCGGAGCGTCGCCTTGGACGGTTCCTGCCGCTGCAGCCTCGCTGGGGGCGGATCTTCTCTATACGACAAAGGTCCAGCTAGAACTCGCGTATGACCTCGCGATTCTCTACGACAAGCCGATAGACCTCGAGGATCCCGAGGATCTTCTCGACCTGGTTACCGTGGCGTTTGGCGTCAAGACTGCCGAGGTCGTGCGAGAATCCGCAATGAAGATCGCGCCCGAGGCAACCCGTCAGGCGATCAAGAAGGTCGTCTCGGGAAGTTCTCTGGACTGGCTGAAGAAAAATCTTCCGCTGATCGGGAACAAGCTCGCTCAACGGCACGTCATTAAATTTGCGATCCCAGTGGTCGCTGTGCCCTTGTCAACGGGTTTGAACTACTGGTCCACGGGGAAGGTCGCGGCGACTGCGCGACAGATCTATCGCGACAAGGCGGCTTCGGAAGAGTTCGCGAAACGCTTTGTCGAGGGTGCCGAAGAGAACTACTTGCTCGCCCTAAAGATTGCATATGCAGTGGCAATCGCCGACGGAAAGCAGGCAGCGGAAGAGACGTGGCTGCTGCACGCCATAACCTCGGAGCTGACAGACGCGGTTCAGACGTCCGCGGTCGAAGACTTCTCCAAGATCATCGACCTCGACGTCGACGCTACGCTGGTGGAGCTCGAGTTGGCTTCCCCCGACGTACAGAAATTTGCTCTCGAGGTCGCATACCGCACTGCCGCCGTCGATCATAAAATCCATCGAAAGGAGAAGGCCATTCTCAAGAAGATTGCCGCTGTAGTCGGCGAAGAGGTGGACTGGCAGAAGGTAAAAGACCTTGCGACGCCGAGCTAGATCTGCAGCAGAACGCACTTCGCGTCGACCCCCAGGCGCGTTCAGGCTATAAAGGCGGCCTGTTCTTTCTAGGGGAATCATGACGCATTCGGAATCGGTGTTTCCGCCCCACGCCCCGGTATCGCGGGCGCTCGAGCGTGAGCTTCGGGCGAAGTTGCGGTCGGGGTTGCAGGTCTGGCTGGACAAAGAGGAGCGGTATTCGGGGTTCGTGGACCGGCTGCGGGAGGCCGAGGGCGACGGGGCGTTCGTTCCGGTGGTGGCGTACCGGGGGAGCTTTTTGCAGATGCTGGAGGATCTGCGGGGGAAGACGGCGGATGCGGTGCAGAGTCCGCCGCTTTTGGTGCACATGCCGGGGTTCAACAGCGAGGAGATTCGGGCGACGCCGGTGCTGGGCTACTACCACGCGGGGAAGCGGTACGAGCGGAAGCTCGAGACGCTGGTCGAGAACGCGGCGGCGGGGCTGATCGATCCGGACGACATTCGGGCGTACGTCGATGGTGGGGTGACGACGCTCGAGGCGGCGGACGCGTGGCTGGCGGAGAAGCTCGGGGCGCAGGGGAATCAGCTCGAGGCGCTGCAGCTGCCGGAGATCTGGGAGCGGCTGGCGGGCTACAAGGACCGCGCGGCGCTGGGGGAGGATCCGGAAGAGGTCCGGGCGCACCTGAAGGTGCGGGTGGCGATGGACGGGACGTGGCTCGAGGCGACCGCGCTCGACGCGCTGTTCGACCGTTCGACGGACACGGGGCGAAAGTTCGACATCCTGGGGGACATCCTGTTGTCGTGGGCGATGGCGGTGGAGTTCGTGAACGACCTTCGGCGACCGCCGAAGATGGAGCTTCTGGCCGAGCTGCCGGGGCTGAACGCCGTGTACGTCGACGCGTGCCGGGATCTTGCGCGGCATGTGCGTTCGGTGCCGGCGTACCAGTCGGCGTACATGCGGGTGGCGAACGACTTCGCGGGGAAGCTGCAGGCGGAGGCGGACGACGCGACGGCGGCGGACCTGGGGGACGTCGACACGTTCCTCTTCGAGGACGACCTCATCATGGTCGAGTCGTTGACGCGTCTGATCGACGGCGACGCCGGTGGGGTGCTCGAGTGGGCGAACAAGCGTCGGGAAGAAGACTCGGTGTGGCTTCGGGCCGACCGGACGCGGTCGCGGGTGTGGGAGCTGGTGCGGGCCGGGGCGCGGCTCGACGCGGCGCTCGCCGAGCAGCCGGAGCCGCTGAAGGGGGCGTACTCGGCGGACGAGGCGCTGGGATCGTACAAGCGAGACCTGTGGGTGGTCGACCAGCGCCATCGGCACCTCGAGCAGAAGCGGCGGCTGTTGCTGTCGGCGGAGATGCCGCACTTCGGTCGGGTGCGCGAGATGCTCGACGCGCTGCGGGCGCGCTACCACACGTGGGGAAATGCGGCGGCGGACCGCTTCGCGGACATCTGCGTGAAGCAGGGCTTCCTGCCGTCCGACGATCGCAGGCAGCGGCACATCTTCGAGCAGGAGGTGCGGCCGAAGGTCAACGACAGCGCGGACCGGCTGGCGTACGTGCTGCTGGACGGGTTTCGGTTCGAGATGGCGAAGGAGCTCGTCGACCGGCTCGGCACGGCGGGCCTCGAGCAGCGGCTCGAAGCGCGGCTGGCGGAGCTGCCGTCGATCACGTCGATCGGGATGAACCTGCTGGCGCCCGTGGCGAGCGGGGGTCGCATGACGCCGGTGCTGGCGAAGAAGGGGAGCGTCACGAAGGTGGGAGGGTTTCAGTTGGGGTCGTATCGGGTGAAGGATCCCGAGACGCGTCGACGCGCGATGAGCGAGCGGGTGAAGGGGACGAACTGTCCGCTGATGTCGCTCGACGAGGTGCTCGACTCGACGAACCTGAAGGGGTCGCTGCAGGGCTTCGGGCTGGCGGTCGTGCATTCGGTCGACCTGGACGAAGCGGGCGAGGTCGGCCAGGGGACGGCGGCGTTCGACAACATCTTGATGCGGGTGGCGAGCGCGATCCGGCAGTTGCGCAGGGCGGGGATCCAGCGGTTCGTGATCACGGCGGACCACGGGTTTCTGGTGGAGCCTCCGACCGAGACGGTCGACGCGAGCGGCAGCTTCGCGGCGCGGTACCGGTTCGACGAGCAGGGGATGTCGGGCAAGGACGCGGTCGCGGTACGGATGTCCGACCTCGGCTACGACGACACGACGCTGTACGCCGTGTTTCCGAGGACGACGCGCTGCTACGCGGTGCCGGGCGGGACGCGAAACTACGTGCACGGCGGGAACTCGCTGCAGGAGCGCGTCATCCCGGTGCTGTCGCTCGACTTTCGTCGCAAGAGCGGCGGCGGGACCGAGGCGAGCCGGCTGACGATCGAGGGGACGCGCCAGGAGGTGCCCGGGGGCGGGAATCGGGTCGCGGTGCGGCTTCGCCGCCAGCAGGGGGCGCTGAACTTCGCGACGGCCGAGACGTTCGAGTTGACGCTGCAGCCGGTCGAGGACGACCTCGAGCTGGAGGTGACCGACATTCGGGCGGGGGCTGAGCTCGTGTCGGAGCAGACGATCCAGGTGAAGCCGGGGGGGATGTACGAGGTCGACTTCGTCGTGCGCGGAGCGAACGACGGGCGCTGCAAGGTGCGTGTGGTGGCGCTGGGGCGGCAGGAACAGATTCGTCCGGTCGAGCTGGAGTCGCTGTTCCGGGTGACCGGGACCGCCCGCGGGGTAGACGACGACGAGACACCGGCGCACGAGCCGGAGTCGGAGAGCAACTGGGCCGCGATCGAGGACGAGGGGGCGCGACGCGTGCTGGAGTTCCTGAGCAAGCACGGCTCGGTGACCGAGAAGGACGCCACGCGGGTGCTGGGGGGCGGGCGCCAGTTCCGGCGGTTTTCGCGCCAGGTGGCGCAGTGGTCCGAGTTTCTGGCGTTCGGCATTCGCGTCGAGTCGAGCGCGGCGGGCAAACGATACGTCAAGGAGTAGACGATGCCATTGAGCAAGTCGGACAAGCAGCATCTGGTGCAGTCGCTGCGTAACGGGGTCGTCCCGACGCGAGGGCTCGAGACGTTCGCGGTGGGGATCGACCGGGAGCGAGGGGAGATTCGGAGGCTGCTGGAGTACGTCCGGGGCGGCGAAGGGGAGGTGAAGTTCCTGCGGGGCGACTACGGGTGCGGGAAGACCTTCACGGCGCGGCTGGCGGTGCTGGAGGCGCAGCGCAGCGGCTTCGCGACGGCGTTCACGGTGGTGTCGGCGAACGACTTTCACTTCCACAAGTTTCGCGAGGTCTACGCGAAGATCCTGCAGTCTCTGTCGACGCCGACGTGCCCGCAGGGTGCGCTGAACGACATCCTCGACCGGTGGATCGGCAACATCGAGGACCTGATGATCGACGCGGGCCACGACCCCGATTCGGACGGGTTCGACGAGGCGGTCGCCGATCGGTTCGCCGAGGAGCTGCGGTCGAAGACGGAGGGGCAGGTGCCCGACGAATTCGTGCGCGCGGTCGACGCGATCTTTCGGGCGAAGCAGTCCGGCGACTTCACCGTGGCGAGCGAGCTGATCTCTTGGCTGTCCGGGAGCCACACGACCTCGGTAGACCGCTCGGCGAAGGCGGCCGCGGGGCTGAAGGGCGAGGTGACCGACAGCGTGGCGCTGTCGTTTTTGCGGGGTGTGCTAGAGATCGTGAAGGGCGCGGGCTACGAGGGGATGGTGGTCGTGATCGACGAGGCCGAGACGATCATGCGGATGCGGTCAGACGTGCGTGCGCAGTCGCTGAACGGAATGCGGCAGATCGTCGACGCTGCCGGGAGCTACCCGGGGCTTCTGTGGGTCTTCACCGGCACGCCGACGTTTTTCGACACGCGGCGGGGTGTCGGAGCGCTCGCGGCGCTCGACGACCGCATCAAGTTCCACGAGGTCGGCGGGTTCTCGAGCGCGCAGCAGCCGCAGTTGGCGCTGAAGCCCTTCGACGCCGCGCGACTGCGCGAGGTGGCGATGAAGATCCGGGAGATCTACCCGGCGGGCGACCGCGCGCGTTTCGAGCAGAAGATCACGACGCAGTTCATCGAAGAGCTGGTGAAGAGCGTGACGCAGGGCTTCAAGGGGGACGTCGGTGTCGTGCCGCGGCATTTCCTGCGGCAATTGGTGCACCAGATGGACCTGGTCGACGAGAACCCCGAGTTCGACCCGAGTGACCAGCTCGGGTTCGACCCGTCGACGCTGTCGGAGGAGGAGAGCGAGATCGTGTCGGGCGACGTCGACTACCCCGATGACGGTGAGCAGGTGTTCTCGGAAGAAGTCGTCTGGTGAGCGTCTTTCAGCGGTTCCATCCTCGGCTGCAGGCGGGCATCACGAACCGCCTCGGCTTCACGTCGCTGCGGGAGGTGCAGGAGCTGGCGGGGGAGCAGATCCTCGGTGGCAACAACGCGGTGGTGCTCGCTCCGACTGCAGGCGGAAAGACGGAAGCGTCGATGTTTCCGATGCTGTCGCTGCTGCTGGACGACCCTCCCGAGGGGGTCGGGGTCCTGTACGTCGCACCGATCAAGGCGCTGTTGAACAACCAGGCCGAGCGGCTCGGGGTCTACACCGAGATGGTCGGTCTGCGGCGCTTCGTGTGGCACGGCGACGTCGGCCCGACGGCGAGGAAGAAGTTCTTGGAGGACCCAGCCGAGCTGCTGATGACGACACCCGAGTCGCTGGAGGTGATGCTGGTCTCGGGGAAGATCGCGCACCGGCGGCTCTTCGAGAGTCTGCGAGCGGTCGTCATCGACGAGGTCCACGCACTGTCGGGGACGGACCGCGGGGCGCACATGATGAGCGTGATCGAGCGGCTGGCGCGGGTGTCGGTGCACGACGTGCAGCGGATCGGTCTGAGCGCGACGGTCGGTAACCCGGACGCGATCGCGGCGTGGCTGAAGGGGAGCTCCAGGCGGGATGCGGTCGTCGTCGATCCGCCGGCGAAACCGGCACGCCGGGAGCTGGCGGTGACGTATGGAGAGTCGCTGGACGACCTGGCGCTCGCCGCGTCGAAAGTCGCGAAGGGGCAGAAGACGCTCTTCTTCTGCCAGAGCCG